>CAYZXT010000017.1:0-53265 GCA_964482515.1 uncultured Elusimicrobia bacterium
CTGGTAGGCCTGCTCCTGGTCCGCCGGATAGTTCTTGACCGACACGACGATGACTTTGATGTTTTGAGTGGCGGGGTCGGTTTTCACCTGGTGGCAGACGGTCAGGCCGTGGAACTCCGGCATCATGATGTCGACCACCAGAAGATCCGGTCTTCTTGAACGGACCATGTCCAGGGCCATCTTGCCGTCGCCGGCTTCCAGGACCCTGAAACCGACGTGCTCGATCATCATGCGGAGCAGGGACCGGGTGTCCTCGTGGTCCTCAGCGATGAGGATGGTGTAGTTTGAAAACGCGTTGGTCAATTACGCCGCCGAAGGTGCAACCGTTTCCCGCAGCCGCTGGAGAGCCCGCCCCGGGTCGGGCGCGCCGAAAATCGCGTTTCCCGCCACCAGGACGTTGGCGCCCGCCTTCACCGTCAAAGGCGCCGTCTCCGTATTGATCCCGCCGTCCACTTCGATCCAAAAATCCTTGCCGAGCTCCCGGGACTTCCGCCTCAGCCACTCCACTTTCGGCAGCATGTCCGGCATGAACGATTGCCCGCCGAAGCCGGGCTCGACCGTCATCACCAGGACCAGATCCAGATCGGACAGGACCGGTTCGATATTTTCAATGGGGGTTTTGGGGCGGACGGACATCCCCGCGCGGCAGCCGTTGTTCTTGATCAGGCGGACGGTCTCCGCGGGATCCTTGCACGCTTCCCAATGGACCGTAATGGACCAGGCGCCCATCTTGGCAAATTCCGGGATGTATTTTTCCGGATTCTCGATCATGAGGTGGACGTCCTGCGGAATGCTCGTGTGCTTCTTGATCCATTTCACGACGACAGGTCCGACGGTGATGTTCGGGACGAAATGTCCGTCCATCACGTCGACGTGGACCCAGTCGGCCCCGGCCTTCTCTACCCGCTGTATTTCCTCGCCCAAGCGGGCGAAGTCCGCCGAAAGGATCGACGGGGCGATCAAAGTTTTCATGATCGGCGAAGCGCTCATTCCATGGGCCTTTCTTCGATCAGGACGCCGTTCACGAAGATCCGCGCCCGCGCCGGGCCGACGATGGACACCGGGACCTGGACGTCGGTCCCAGCGTCTTTGGCCGCCTGAAGGACTTCACGCTCCCCCCGCTCGTCCCGCACCACGATGCGGAGTTGGACCTGTCCGGTCCCGGCCGGCACCCGGTAGCGGATGACCTGAACGTTGCCGACGGAAGCGCCGGTCGATTTGCTCACCGTGAATTTCACATCGGACTGCGGCGTGATCGTTTCGTCGGGCGCCGGCGACTGCGATAGCACCAACCCCGGCAGGGCTTCGGCGTTGAGCTCTTCGCTCACGCGCGGCTGGAGGTTCTGGCCCCTGGCCCATTCCAGAGCTTTGTTCATCGGTTGGTTGACGAAGTCCGGCATGAGCACGGTGCCCTCCGGCGGAACGCCCTTCGAGACCGTCAAATCGACCATCTGGCCCCGCGGCGCCACGGCGTTGGCCGAGGGGTCCTGACCCATCACGATGCCCGCCTCGTATTTTTGCGAATAGGATTCCGCCACCGAGCCGATATTGAGACCGCTGGAACGGATCAGGGTCTGGGCTTCGGGGAGGTTCTTGGTCACCAGGTCGGGCACGAAGATGGATTGGCCGCCGCTGGAGAGGGTGATGCGGATCACCTTGCCTTCCCGCACCGTGAGGCCCGGCTCCGGCGATTGCTTCAGAATGCTCCCGGCCGGAACGGATTCGTTCACTTCCACCGAATCCTTCGCGATGGAAAGGTCCTGGCCCGAGAGGATATCCAGAGCCTGGGTGACGTTCTTCCCCCGCAAGTCCGGAACGACCAGCTCTTTTTTGGCGTGTATGACGGCCTGCAGGACGATCAGGAAACCGGCCATCGCCCCGCCCAGCATGACGAGAAAAACCAGCAGCCAAACGCTCCAGCGCTTCAGCCGGTGGGCGTCGAAAGACGGCCCGACGCGTTGAGCAAGGGCAGCGAGCCTGTCGGTGGAAACCTGTCCGGCGGGTTTATCTGGAATGGGAGCGTCTGGTTGTTGTTCCATAGGGTTTGATCTTCCGTATTATTTTATTTTGTGCGGCTCTAAGCAAGAGATTGTCGAACGGCTACTTGGCCCCGTCCTTTTTCGACGGGTTCCAGGGGATCGGCTTTTTCAGCCGTTCCTGCGGCGGAAATTTGGACAGCCGCTGCGGTTCGCCCAACTGGCCGCAGCCCGCCGAGATGTCCACGCCCTGGGGCTTGCGCACGCGCACGAAAATCCCCCGCCCCGTCAGGACCTTCTCGAAGTTCTCCACCGTCTCCGGCGAAGGCCGCTCGTAGGGCAAACCCTCCACTGGGTTGTAGACGATCAAATTCACCCAGGCGCGTTTGCCGCGGAGAAGGTTCGACAGCCGCTGGGCGGTGCGCAGGGAATCGTTGATGCCCTTCAAAAGGATGTATTCGAAGGTGACGCGCACGTTGCCCATTTTATTTTGGAAGGCCCACGAAGCCTTCAGCAAATCCTTGATGGACCAGTTGGAGGATTTCGGCAGTATCTTCGCGCGCACCTCATCGTCCGCCGCGTGCAGGCTGATGGCCAGGTTGACCTTGGGCGCTTCTTCGGAGAGCTTGAGGATCTGCGGCACCAACCCGCAGGTCGACACCGTTATGTGCCGCGAACCATAATTGAAACCCATCGGGGAGCGGAAACACCGGAGCGTCCAAAGCAGATTGTTGTAATTGGCCAGCGGTTCGCCCATCCCCATGAAGAGGATGCTGTCCAGCTTCTTGCCCGTGGCTTCCTCGGCCCAAAGGACCTGCTCCATCATCTCCGATGGAAAGAGGTTGCGCTCGTGCCGGACGCGTCCGGAGGCACAGAACACGCAGCCCCAGGCACAGCCGACCTGGGAGGACAAACAGAGCGAATGGCGCGAATCGTCATCGCCGCCCCGGGAGGGGAGGAACACGGCGGACACCGGTTTTTTGTCCAACGTCTCGAAGAAAAGCCGCATGGTGCCGTCCCGCTCCGAAACCTCCGTCTTCGTCAAAGTCAAAACGCGCAGCGGGATTTCCTTGTCCAGCCGGTTGCGCAGCGCCGCGGGAAGGTTGGTCATCTCGCCGAAAGACTTGGCGCGGCGGGTGAAGACCCAGTCCTGGATCTGGCGGACGCGGTAATTTTCGCTTTCCGGAATGTCCAAGACGCGTCCCCATTCGCCGAAGGGAACGTCGAGGAGTGAGCCGGGTTCAAAATGGTTTATGTTCTTTTTCATAAAACAATTCTCTTCGCTTCGTTTAGGATGGCTTCGTTTCTTTTTTCAGCCGCGCGATGAAAAAACCGTCGGTGCCGTGGCGGCTGGGCAGCAACATCAAATCGCCCGCAGGCGTTATTGCGTCTTTTGGCAAAGAATCTTTCAACGCCTGCGGCCATTCCCTGGAGAACTCGGGATGGCCCGCGAGGAACGCGGAGATGTTGTCTTCGGTTTCTTCGGGCTCCGTGGTGCAGGTGGAGTAGACCAAAACACCGCCCGCCTTCAAGCATTTCGCCGCGCTCTCCAGCGCTTCCCGCTGCAGGGGCGGGAGCGTTTTCGTCACATGTTCGATGGTTTTGTTCCAGCGGATTTCGGGATGGCGCCGGATGACGCCCAGGCTGGAACAAGGCGCGTCCACTAACACGCGGTCCGCCAGGTTCGCGAAGTGCTTTCCGGCCCAGCGCGCGGCCATGGCTTGGACCTCTATGATCCGGATCCCGAGACGGGAAGAATTTTCCTCCACGAGTTTTAATTTCTCCGGGCTGATGTCGAGGGCGATCACGCGGCCCTTGTTCTTCATCAGCTGCGCGATGTGGGTGGTTTTCCCCCCGGGCGCGGCGCAAACGTCCAAAACGGTCTGCCCGGGTTCGGGCGCCAGGACCGCCGACGCGAGCTGCGACGCCTCGTCCTGCACCAAAAACAATCCCTCCCGAAAAGCCTTCGAATCCGCCAGCGAAGACATCCCTTCGACGCGGACGCCATCGGGACTCCAGGCGGACGGCGTCGCCTTCACGCTTTCCTGGGCGAGGGTTTGCGATAACCCGACGCGCGTGATGCGCAGCGTGTTCGCCCGCAAACAGAGCGGCGCGGTCGCGTTGTCGGCTTCCAGGAGCGCGGCGGTTTCGATCCGCCCCAAACGCGCGAGCCAGCGGCGGACCATCCACTCGGGATGGGAATGCTTCAGCGCCAGCGCGGCCGCGGGGTCTTTTTCCTCCGACGGCCAGGGAAGCTTTTCGCGCTCGCGTTCGAGCCTGCGCAGAACGGCGTTCGCGAAGGACAGCCGCCCGGAGTGTCCCTTGCCCTTTAAAAGATCAACGGTCTCGTGCACCGCGGCGTAACCGGGAACGCGCTCCCGCAAATACAGAATCTGATAGGCGCCCAAACGGAGGACAGCCCGTACGTCCGGGTCCAGCTTGACCAAAGACGGTTTCGCGAAAAGGTCCAAGGCCCAATCCAGCGCGTTCAAACGGCGGAGCGCGCCGTTGATCAGGTCTCTGGCAAAGGCGCGTTCCGCTTCCGGCAGATCGGGATGGCGCTGAAAATAATCCTCCATCGTGCCGCGGACCGATAGGGAATCCTTTTCCATCTTCCGCAAAATCTCCGCGGCGGCCCTGCGGGCGTTAGGCATCATAAAGAAACGGGCCCTTCCTTGCCGGGAAGAGCCCGTTTACGAAAACCGGAGGCGGAAATTATACCCGCCCGACCATGGCCTGAAGGCGCGCCACGCGTTCGGCGACGGGCGGATGCGTGGAGAAAAGGCTGAAAAGCGTCTGGGCGTTCAGCGGGTTGACGATGAACAGGTGCGCCGTCGTGGGGCTCGCCCCCCGCATGGGCGCCATCCGGCTCCCGGCTTCCAGCTTTTGAAGCGCGCTCGCCAGCGCCAGGGGATCGCCGCAGGTCCTGGCGCCCGTGTTGTCCGCAGCCAATTCCCGCGAACGGGAAATCGCCGCCTGGATCAGCATGGCCGCCAAGGGAGCCAAGATGGCCGTGGCCAAAAGCCCAACGATGCCGAGGGCGTTGCCGCCGCGGTCGTCGCGTCCGCGTCCGCCGCCGCCGAACATGGCGGCCCAGCGGGCCATGTTGGCCAGCATCATGATGGCTCCTGCCACCGTGGCCGCAACGCTGGAAATCAGAATGTCGCGGTTCTTCACGTGGCCCAGCTCATGACCCAGAACGCCCGCCAGTTCGCGGTCGTCCAGGATGCGCAGGATGCCTTCCGTGACCGCCACCACCGCGTGCTCCGGGTTCCGGCCCGTGGCGAAGGCGTTGGGCGTTTCCGTCGGGATGATGTAGATCCTCGGCATGGGCAGGTCCGCCTTCTGCGTCAGATTGCGGACGATGCTGTGAATCTGCGGGTAGTCCGATTCCGTCGCCGGCTTGGCGCGGTACATGGCGAGGACGATCTTGTCCGAGAACCAGTAGGACGCCATGTTCATCACCACGGCCATGAAAAAAGCCATGACCATTCCCTGCTGCCCGCCCAGCATCCGGCCGACAATGAGGAAAAGACCGGTCAAACCGCCCAGAAGAATAGCCGTTTTAAAATAGTTCATTCCATTTTGCATGATCAGTTGCCTCCGCACCAAATTCAACAAGAAATTTATTCCAGCATGTCTCCGACTTTGAGGCGGGCGCCGTTGCAGAAACTCCAGCCGTCCATCTCCCGTTTTCCTTCGGGCTGGACGGACAAAACCACCACCGCATCCGACTGACATTTTACATAAAAACCAAGGCCTTTTTCGATGTGGACCACTTCGCCCGGACGGCCTTCCTGCCAGAGATGCGCTTCCACCATCCTTAATTTCAGCGTTTGCCCCTTCCATTGGCAGAACGCGCCCGGCCATTCGTAAATTCCCCGCGCCAAGTTCGCCACCTGGGCCGCGTCCATGGACGCCCAATCCACCCGGCCGTCCTCTTTTTTAAGGATCGGCGCCAGCGTCGCGGGACCCGTCTGCGGATGGGCGGACAACGAACCGCTCTCAAATCCGATGATCGATTCTTCCAGCAGGTCCTGTCCGATGGAGGCCAACCGTTCGCGCAGGGTCCAGCTGTTGTCGTCCGGATGGATCGGCTCCTCGCGCTGCAAATAGACGGGCCCGGTATCCAGTCCCTCCTCGAGGCGGAAGAGCGTCACGCCCGTGGCCGTTTCCCCGTTGAGCAGGGCCCATTGCACCGGCGCCGCGCCGCGGTACTTTGGAAGGAGCGAAAAATGCACGTTCATCAAGCCAAGCCGCGGATCGTTGAAAATCTCGGGAGGAATGATCTTCCCGTAGGCGACGACCACGCCCAGGTCCGCAGGCCCCCATTTTCGGATTTGCTCCAGAACGGGTTCTTTCCGCAGCGAGGCGGGCTGCAGGACGGGGATCCCGGCGGCGACGGCGGCCTTTTTCACGGCCGGCATGGACAGTTCGTATCCGCGTCCGGCGGGCTTGTCCGGCGCGGTGACGACGCCGACGACGTTGGAAATCCGGCGAAGGGTTTCGAGGAAGGGGACGGCGACTTGGGGAGTGCCGAAGAAGAGGGTTTTCAGCAAGGCAAGCGGGATGTTACCACGTTCCGGCTTTTTTGCGCCGCCGGATTTCCCACTGCGCTTTCAGACGCGCCGCCAAGGACATGCGGTCCAGCATCAACACGCCGTCCAAATGATCGATCTCGTGCAAAATGCAGCGGGCCAGCAAACCTCCGCCGGAAACGGTGAAGGGCAATCCCTGCTCATTGACGGCCGAAACCTTGACCCATTCCGCGCGCACGATGGTCGCGGCGATCCCGGGAAACGAAAGGCATCCCTCCTCCATCCGGAGCCGGCCCTTTTTTTCTTCGATCACAGGGTTGATGAACACCAGGGGGAGGCTCTTTCCGTTGGGAGCCACGTCGACGACCATCAGGCGTTGGGATATGCCCACCTGCGGAGCGGCCAAGCCCACGCCCGGCTCCGCGTACATGGTTCGGAACATGGCTTGGATGGTCTGCTTCAGATCGGCGGTGATCTCTTTCACCGGCGTCGCCTTCTTGCGAAGCACGGGATCGCCGTATTTGCGGATCTCCAACAGTTGGGGCGAGGGTTTTAATTTCGCGGCGTTCGTCATGTTGATGTAATTATAACAGATTGCATGGGGACTTATATGTTTCAAGGAGAGTTGATACAATCCACCCATGGCCCCGCTTGATTTCCCCTCCGTCATCCCTCAACCCGCAGAGGACCGGCTCACGAAAACCGTCCGTTTAGTTTCCGTGGGGACGTCCCTTCCGCCCATGCGTCTGACCCAAGCCGAGAGCCTCCAATTCGCGTTGGACCATTTCGACGTGAAGGATTCCACCAAGGCGCTCTATCGCCGGGTGTTCCGCAATCCGTCCGTGCAATCGCGGCACTTCGCCCTGGATCGGCTGGAAGATGTGCTGGAAACCGACCGGGACAAGATCAACGCGCGCTTCGAGCGCTGGTCGGCGCGGCTCGGCGCTGAGGCCCTGGAACAGGCGTTGCGGAACGCGCGGGTGGACCCGGCCGATCTGGATTTTTTGGCCGTCACCACCTGCACGGGCTACATTTGCCCGGGGATCAGCTCCCACCTCGCGGAACGGACGGGCCTTCGTCCGGACCTCCGCGCCGTGGACATTGTGGGGATGGGCTGTGGCGCCGCGATCCCGGCCCTGGAACAGGCGCACAATTTCCTTTCGGCCCATCACGGTGGAACAGCCGCCGCCCCGTCCGACAAACCGGGGCGGCCCCTAGCGGCGGCCGTCGTGAGCGTGGAGATTTGCAGCGCGGCCATGTATTCGGATGACGCGGCGGACCTGGTGATTTCCAACGCGCTTTTCGGAGACGGCGCCGCCGCGGTGGTCCTGCAGGCGGACGGGAAGGAATCCCGCGATCCGGGGAACCATCGCGCACCCCGGCCCGCGCTCCGGGGTTTCGCCTCCCTCACCCTCCCGGCCTGGCGCGAATCGCTGCGGTTCAAGACCCAGGACGGCTATCTCCGCAACGTGCTCGGCAAGGACGTTCCCCGCCAGGCCGCCGAGGCCCTGGAAAAACTTTCCTTTGACATTCTGACGCGGCACGGCCTGGCAAAGGAGGACGTCGGGCATTGGATATTCCACGCGGGCGGTGAAAAGATCCTGGACGAGATCGAAACGCGTCTCACCCTGCCGACGGAGGCTCTCCAATCCTCACGCGCCGTTCTCCGCGATTTCGGCAACCTGTCGTCGCCCACGGTGCTTTTCGTTTTGGCCGAAGAAATGCGCCGGAAGCCGCCGTCTCAACGCCGCTGGGGAATGATCGCTTCCTTCGGCGCGGGATTCAGCGCCCACGCCGCGCTCATCGAATTCTAAGCCCGCGGACGCACCCGACGAATGATCGACCTTTCCGAACGCATCCACCTGCCGGAACTCATGGACACGCAGACCTTCCCGCCGGCCGTCGTGAAGCGGACGTTGGATTTCCTTCACCTCACGAACCGCCGCTTCGGCGGCAACCAAATCATCCTGAACCATCTGGAAGAATGGAGCGTCCGTTGGTCTCCGGGCGAAACGATCCGGCTGCTCGACGTCGGGACGGGGCTGGCGGACATCCCTCTGGCCGTGGCCCGGTGGGCGCGCAAGCGCGGCTGGAAGATCCAAATCATGGCCATCGACCTCATGCCGGAAATCGCCGAACTGGCCCGGCGTCAGGTCCGCGACTACCCGGAAATTGAGGTTTTGAACCAAGACCTGTTCTCCCTGCCGTTGGAGAATAAATTCGATTACGTGACCGCCTCGCTTTTTCTGCACCATTGCTCCGCAGACGACACGCCCCGCGCCTTGAAAGTCTTCGACGCGCTCGGCCGGCGCGGCGTGATCGCCGGCGACCTCTATCGCTCCCGCGGGAGCTACGCGGCGGTGACGCTGCTGAGCTATCTCGCCGGGAACCGCGTGGTGCGGAACGACGGGCCGCTCTCCATCCGGCGGGCCTTCTGTCCGGAGGAACTGCAAAGCATGGCTGAGGCCCTGGGATTGTCCTATTTGCGGGCGCGGCGCGAACCCTGGTATCGCGTCAGCCTGGCCGGGGAACGCCCGTGAACGAAAAAGTTGTCGTCGTGGGCGGCGGGCCCGCCGGGGCCAGCGCGGCGCTGGGTTTTTTACGCGCCGGATACGATGTCACGCTGCTCGAACAGCGAAACCACTGGCTGGGCCGCGTCTGCGGAGCGTTCCTGGACGCGGAGGCCGTGCAGCACCTTCGCTGGCTGAACGTCTTCGACGACATGGTTTCCGCCGGCGCCACCAGGGTGCCCACCAGCGTCCTGACCACCGCGCGCCGGACCGTTTTGCGCCTCAACACCGAGCAATTGACCGATACCGGCTGGGGGTTGCCCAGGCAGCAGCTCGAGGAAATCCTGATAAAATCCGTCGTCCGGTCGGGCGGACTCGTCAAAATCGGCACGCGCGTGATCTCCTATCAAAAAGACGGCGACGACTGGGTCGTGCTGGCGCGGGAACTGGAGGGAACGACCGCGTTCCGGGCGAAACACCTGGTTTTGTCCAACGGGCGATTCAATCCGATGTCGGGCCAACCGATCGGGAAACGCGCGGGATGGTACGGCTGGAACGCCCTTTTCGAAGACGTGCCCCAGGAACCCGGGGAGATGTCCATGCATTTCTATCCCGGCGGCTACGTGGGCGTCCTCACTTTCCGCGACGGGACCAGCAACGTCTGCGGCCTGCGCCATCGACGGAACGGCGATCATGGCGGATGGAACGATGTCTTCGCGGACGCCATGGAGCGACAACCGAACCTGGAGGATCTGCTGAAAGACGCCCGGCGCGTGTCCGAATGGCGCGGCGTGGGCCCGCTGCCCTTCGGCCGGAGGAAACTTTCCGGCGGCGGGCCGATCCTGGCGGGCGACGCGGCCGCGGTGGGCGACCCTTTCATGGGCGAAGGCATCGGCCGCGCGCTCGGCGCCGGCCCCATGATCTTCCAGGCGCTGGAGAAATCAGGGGCCCGCGCGTCCGACGATATTTTCAGGCGGGAGTACGCCCGGCTGTGGCGGGAATCCTATAAAGCGCGCTTTAAATTGGGATTTTGGATGCGCCGCCTCATGGGCCCGGCGCCGATGTCCGGCCCCATTCTGGAATTCCTCGCCAAAAGAGACACACTCTTGCACAAAGTGATGCCTTTTCTGCACCGCGGATTTTCGCCCCGCCGCAAGAACGAATAACCGAACCCCGTCCGAACTCTCCCCGGCAAATGATATAATTCCGCTTTATGGAACAAGCGTCCAAAACCATCGATCCCCGAATTCCTTTCTGCGAAAACCTTTTCGCCTATCGTCGACGCAAGACCCGCGTGGTGATGGTGGGCGACGTGGCCGTGGGCGGCGACAATCCGCTTCGCCTGCAGTCCATGACCACGACGCGCACCCAGGACACCGACGCCACGGTCGCCCAGGCCGTCCGGCTGGTGAATTCGGGCTGCGAAATCGTCCGCATCACCGCGCCGTCCGAAATCGACGCGCGCAACCTCAAGAATATCAAAGCCGCGCTGCGCGCCAAGGGAATAAAAGTCCCCCTCGTGGCGGACATCCACTTCCGGCCGGAAGCCGCCATGGAAGCCGCCGAGCACGTCGAGAAGGTCCGCATCAACCCGGGCAACTTTGCGGACTTCAAAGCTTTCAAGATCATCGAGTATTCCGACCGGCAATACCGGGAAGAGCTGGAACGCATCGAAGAACGCTTCACGCCCCTCGTCCTGAAGATGAAGCGCCTCGGCCGCGCCATGCGCATCGGCACCAACCACGGCTCGCTTTCCGACCGCATCATGAACCGCTACGGCGATTCTCCGGAAGGCATGGTGGAATCGGCGCTGGAGTTCGTCCGCATCTGCGAGAAGAACGGCTACCGCGACATCATCCTGTCGATGAAGGCCTCCAACCCGAAGATCATGATCGCCGCTTATCGCCTCCTGGCCGCGCGCATGGCCCAAGAGAACATGGACTATCCCTTTCACCTCGGCGTCACCGAAGCGGGCGACGGCGAGGACGGCCGCATCAAGTCCGCCATCGGCATCGGCAGCTTGCTGGAGGACGGCATCGGCGACACGATCCGCGTTTCCCTGACGGAAGAACCGGAGCTGGAGCTCCCCGTGGCGCGAAAGCTCGCCGCCTATTACAACGGCCGCCGGGCCACAACGTTCTTCCACGCCCCAGTGGAACCCTGTGAAGATTTGGTCCACGCCGATAATTTTTATCACTACGCGCGGCGCGCGACGAAAACGGTCCAGGTCGGCGCGATCAAACTGGGCGGCGAAGAAACAATCCGCGTCGTCAACAACGTTTCACGATTGGGCCTGTCGCCGGAAAATCTCCTGGCCGTTTTGGAACAACAGCTAAAATCCTCGAAGAACATCCCGCCGGAGATTTTGGAATGGGACGTCCGTTCGCAGGCCGACGCGGACGCGCTGATGAATTTCCGCCGTTCGCTGCAGAAGGAAACCACGCGCGTGGGATACCTGGCGCGGATCCACGGCCCGCTGGAATTGTTGGCCGCCGCGCGCGACGCGGCCGACGCCTTCGTCCTGGCTCCGCCGGAGAACGCCGCCAACGGGAACCGGTCCGCGTTCACCCAAAAACTGCAGTCCGCGGCGAAAACAACGGAAGCCGCGGGAAAACCGCTGTTCCTGGAAGCCGCCGACGCCGAGGAACTTTTGGAATGGGCCAACGCGCTTAAATCCGCCGCGCACATTGTCGTTCTGACCCTTCAACCGGCCGACGTTTCGAAACTCATCCACCAATGGCGATACATCGCCGCGCAGGGATGGGTGAAGGACGCCGGCTTCGCCTTCCACCTCCAGGCGCCGACACTCGATGCGTCGGAAGAAAGCCTGCTGCAGACGTCGATCCTCGTCGGGTCGCTCCTGTCCGACGGCCTCGGCGATTCTGTCCAGATTGAACAAGGCTCGGATCTGAAACGCGATTTGGAATTAGCGTCTAATATTTTGCAGGGCGCGGGGGTGCGCATCACCAAGACGGAATACGTTTCCTGCCCTTCCTGCGGACGAACGCTCTTCAACCTGCAGACGACCACGGAGCGCATCAAGAAGCAAACCAACCATTTAAAGAACGTGAAGATCGCCATCATGGGCTGTATCGTGAACGGGCCGGGCGAAATGGCGGACGCGGATTTCGGCTACGTGGGCGGCGGCCCGGGCAAGATCAATCTTTACGTCGGCAAGGAATGCGTGGAAAAAGGCATTCCCATGGAAGAAGCCGATCAACGGCTGGTGCAACTGATCCGAACCCACGGCAAGTGGACGGAACCCGTTCCGGAGGCTTGACCCTTCATGCCCGATACCATCGCTGACTCATTGAATCCAACCGACCGGAAACTTTTCTTCCGCTTGTTTTTCTTCGGCGTTTTCTTCGTCCTTCTCGTCTCCCTCACCCGGCTGTTCCTTCCATTTTTCACCCCCGTCATGTTCGCCGCCACCCTGACGATCGTATTTTACCCGCTCCATCTGTGGATTACGAAACGCGTCAACAACAGGAACGCCGCAGCTTTCGTTTCAACGCTACTTATCGCCATGATCGTCGTACTCCCGGTGCTCTTCCTCGTCTGGTACCTCGTCAAAGAGGCGGCGGACCTTTTCCCCACGGCCAAAAGCTGGCTGGAGAGCGCGAAGCACATGTCGGACACTCCCTTCGCCACCACATTGCCCGCGCCGCTGAATTCTCTCTGGCTGCGCGTGGAAAGCGTGACCTCGACCTGGCAGGTCGACCTGCAGGGCATCATCCTGAACAATTTGAACCGGGTGGGGACGGGGATAACGGCCTTCGGCGCCAAAGTGGCGAAGAACATCGTCTTCATCGCCTTCGACGTCGTAGTGATGACTTTCACCCTCTTCTTTTTCCTGCGGGACGGCGTCCGCACCGTGCAATGGATAGTGGACATAATCCCGATGGAACGGGAAAACAAGAATTTCATCATCGACGTCCTCAACCGAACCATCAGCGCCGTGGTGCGCGGGTTGTTCATCACGGCCATGACGCAGGCCGCGCTGGCGGGGCTGGCCTTCTGGGTGCTGGGTGTACGTTTCCCCGTCCTGCTCACCTTTGCGACCGCCTTCATGGCGCTGATCCCCTTCGCGGGCGCGGCCGGGATATGGCTGCCGGTGTCGCTGTACATGCTTTTCAAAGTCTCCGTGACCAAGGGCATCATCCTTTTGGTCTGGGGCGGATTGGTGGTCAGCATGGTGGACAATTTCCTCCGGCCGATCCTGATCAGCGATAAGGCGAAGCTCCCGATCCTGCTGCTCTTCCTGGGCATACTGGGCGGACTGCAAACATACGGCTTCATCGGCCTTCTGGTCGGGCCGCTCATGATCGCGACCGTGCTGGCGTTCGTCAAAATCTATCAGACACAGTACCACCGGGCACACCCCGACAAACCGGCCGACTTACAGTCCCCCCACATTGAGACCCGCCGAACCGATCCGCTCCCGTAGCCACCCTCTCGTAAAACAATTGAGGGATATCCGCGACGGCCGCGAAATTAACGCGGAGCTGTTCGTCGAGGGATCCAAGATCGCGGAAGAGCTCCTCGCCTCGCCCCTCAAATCTCTTCGTTTTTTTCACACATCGGCCTGGGCCGAATCGCCGAAGGCCGCCGCTTTGCTCGCCCGCCTTCGGGAGAAAACCATTCCGGGGCATGCGGTTTCGGACGACGTGATGGAATTCGTCTCGGACACGCAGTCGCCTCCCGGTCTGATCGTGTTGGCCGAACGCCCACGATGGGAACTGAAGTCCCTGCTCGACCAAGAAAAGCCGCTCCTCGTCATACTCGACGGGCTGCAGCTGCCCAATAACGCGGGCGCGGTGATGCGGACGGCCGAAGCCGCCGGCGTCCAGGGCATCCTGTCCACCACCGGGACCTGCGACCTCTATGGCCCCAAGACCCTCAGGGCCTCCGCCGGAAGCGCCTTCCGCCTGCCGATCCTTCCCGCTCTGGCGCGGGAAGAAATCTTCAAAGCCTGCCAAACCGCGGGCGTCTCCGTCGTCACCGCCGATTCCCATGGCGGGTCCTCTTTCCGGGAGTGGGACTGGAAGCGCGGGACCGCCCTTCTCCTCGGCGCCGAGGGTCCCGGACTCGCCGGCATTGATCCCGCGTTCTCTCCGGCGCCGCTCCACATCCCGATGAAAAAACCCGTGGAGTCCCTGAACGTTTCCGTGGCCGCGGGGATCATGCTGTTCGAAGCGCACCGGCAGCGCGAGGGCGGACAATGACCATGGCGCGCGTCAAAACAGGCTTGGATGTTTTGGAGGAAGACGGCGGAAAGATCCTCAAAGGCCAGCGTCTGGGATTGATCCTGCACCAGGCGTCCGTCAATTCCCGGATCGAACCCGCGCTGGATGTTTTTCGCCGTCTGAAACTCAACGTGACCGCACTCTTCGCGCCGGAGCACGGCCTGGCCGGGACCCTGCAGGACCAGGTGCCGGTGAACCGTACGCTCAAGCATTCGGACGGACTTCCCGTCTTCAGTTTGTACGGGGACCGGCGGGAACCCACCTCCGCCATGCTGAAGAACGTGGACACGCTTGTTTTCGACCTGCAGGACATCGGCGTCCGTTATTACACTTTCATCTGGACCATGGCCCTGGCCATGAAGGCCGCGGCGCAGGAGGACAAAGCCTTCGTCGTCCTGGACCGCCCCAACCCGCTCGGCGGCGTGGACCTGGAAGGGAACATTCCCGATCCGCGGTTCGCCTCCTTCGTCGGACTTCACCCTTTGCCCGTGCGGCACGGCATGACCGCCGGCGAGCTGGCCCGCTATTTCAACGGCCGGTTCGGGTTTGATTGCGATTTGGTCGTGGTTCCGATGCGCGGGTGGAAACGGAGGATGTGGTTCGACGGAACCGGCCTGCCGTGGGTGCTTCCTTCGCCCAACATGCCGACACTGGACGCCGCCGCGGTCTACGCCGGCATGTGCCTGCTGGAAGCGACGAACATTTCCGAGGGGCGCGGCACCACGCGGCCCTTCGAGCTGTTGGGCGCGCCGTTCATCGACGCCGAAGAACTCGCGCGGGAACTCAACCGGAAAAAGCTTCCGGGCGCGGCGTTCCGGCCCTGCGCCTTCCAACCAACATTCAACAAATGGGCCGGAAAGGAGTGCCGTGGCGTCCAGCTGCACGTGACCGACCGCCGCGTTTTTAGATCGTTTATCACGGGACTGGTTTTCATCCAGACCGTCCGGACGCTTTGGCCCGGGCAATTCCGCTGGAAACAGCCGCCCTACGAATACGAGCTGAAAAAACTTCCGATGGACATCCTCTGCGGGACGGACGGATTGCGGCGGGACATTGAGCGCGGGTTGGACATTACGAAGCGCGAAAAAGGATGGCGGGCCGGGCTGAAAAAATTCGGCGCCGAACGAAATAAGTTTTTATTGTACCGGGGCTGAAATCGTCGCGGTGTCCGGTTCGGGAGCGAATTCGTCCTGAACGGAAGGCTTTGAAGGTTCAGCGATCCCGGTCTTCTCCGCTTCCGGTTCGACCGGAACTTGCTCCACGGGAATTTCTTCCGGATCGCCTTCCTCTTCCCTCGGTTCTTCCTCGCGGCTCGCATCAAACCAATCGGCGGGAACGGGAGGCGCGACCGGGACCTCGGGCTCGGGGACCGGCAAGTAGCCGGATCGGCCCATCCACTTGAGGACCCACTCCTTGCGGCGCAGGGCGAACCGGCTGCCGCCCGTGGGCGAATGTCGCCGGGGACTGGGCACGACCGCGGCCAGCGAAGCCGCTTCCTCCGGCGACAAATCCGCGGCGGGCTTGCCGAAAAAAGCCCAGGACGCCGCCTCCGCGCCGAAGATGCCGTCCCCCCACTCGATCACGTTCAAATAGATCTCCATGATCCGCCTCTTGCTCAGACTCCGCTCCATCAAAAGCGCGATTTCAATCTCCTTCAGCTTGCGGAGAGGGGTCTTGCGCGGCGTGAGGTAGAGGTTCTTCGCGACCTGCTGCGTGATGGTGCTGCCGCCGAAGGCGAACCTCCGGCGGAGGATGTTCTGCCGGACGGAATTCCGGAGCGAAGTCCAATCCACCCCGCGGTGCTGATGGAACCGGGCGTCCTCCGACACAAGGACCGCGTGGCGGAGGTGCGGCGAAATCCGCTCCAGGGGGACCCAGGTTTGGTGGATTTTATAGGGACGGCCGGCCGCCTTGGCCTGCATCATCCGGATTTCCATCATGCGGGTCCGCGCCGGGTTGAAGGTCTTGAGCGCCTTCACGTCCGGCGGCCAAAAGAACCAGACAGCCCAAGCGGAAAATGAAACAGCCAACAGGAGGAAAAACGCGACCGCGGGTCTTTTCAAATTGCCGTTCCTTTCATATCCCCACCCCTATAATGCCGTTCAGACGGCAACGCGGCGATTGCGAACCGCTTCCGAACGTTGTATCATGAGACCGCTATGGCCCAGAAGAAAAAAATCCTCATCGTCGATGACGAACACAATATCGCCGAATATCTCCAGACCCTGCTCAGCTTGAGCGGCTATGAGACGATCATGGCGTTCGACGGTCGGGCCGGCGTGACCGAAGCCCGGGACAAGAAACCCAACCTCATCCTCCTGGACATCATGATGCCGAAGCTGAACGGCATCGACACCTGCCAGCTCATCAAGGAAGATTCTTCCATCAAGAGCATCCCCATCGTGATGCTGACGTCGCTGAGCCAGATGAGCGACATCGAAAAAGCCTTCGCGGCCGGGGCCGTCGACTATATTACCAAACCGTTCGACACGCAGCGCCTCATCCAAAAAGTCAAAAAACACCTCGGCGAATAGCCTTCCCCCTTTAAAACGAAGACGCCCGCAACCTGACCGGTGGCGGGCGTTTTTTTGGGTCCGTGAAGGATTAAAGTTACAGGCGGTTGGTCGCCAACTCCGCCAGCGCGGAACGTTCGCCCTTGCTCAGCGTCATGTGGCCGGCCAGCGGCTCGGACTTGATGCTTTCGATGATGGACGAGAGGCCGTTGTGGGACGCGTCGTTGTAGAAGTTGTCGATTTGGTAGATGTCGCCCGTGAATATGATCTTGGTGCCTTCGCCCACGCGGGTGATGATGGTCTTGGCCTCATGCGGCGTGAGGTTCTGGGCTTCGTCCACGAGGAAGAACTGGTTGGGGATGCTGCGGCCCCGGATATAGGTCAGGGCTTCAATCTCCATCAGGCCCTGTTCCACAAGCGCCTCGTATTTCGGTCCTTTGCGCTCGTTCCGTTCGCCCTTCGTGGTGTGCAGCAGGAATTCCAAATTGTCGAAGATCGGCGCCATCCACGGCCGAAGTTTTTCCTTGATCTCGCCGGGAAGGAAGCCGATGTCCCGCCCGATGGGAAAGATGGGACGGGAAACGAGCAGCCGCTGATAGCGCGACTCGTCGAGGGTCTTGGCCAGCCCCGCGGCCAACGCCAGGAGCGTCTTCCCGGTGCCCGCCTTGCCGGAGAGCGTCACCAGCGGGATCGTGTCGTCCAGCAGGAGGTGCAGGGCGAACTGTTGTTCCAGGTTGCGCGGGCGGATCCCCCAGACGGCAGGCGGAAGCGGCGGCAGCAAATGGACGTCGCCGCGTTTATGGATCCCCAGAGCGCTCTGGGAGGGATTGGTTTCGGACGTCAGGTGGACAAATTCGTTTTCCTGCAGGCTGTTCTTCGGCAGGTCCGAAGGCTTTATTTTCTTTTCCTGATAAAGAGTCTGGATGAGCGACTCCTGCACCGCGCAGCTTCGCCAGCCTTTATAAAGCCCCTCCACCTCGACCCGGTGCGTCTCGTAGTCCTCCGCCGTGATGCCCAGGGCGTTGGCCTTGATGCGCAGATTGACGTCCTTGGTGATGAAGACGACGGGATCACCCTTCTTGAATATGTAGTAGGCGGTGGAGAGGATCAAATTGTCGTAGCTTTCTTTCTTGAGGTAACCGGGCAGGCCCGTGGTGTGGTTGGTTTCCGTCCAAACCAGGATCCGTCCACCGTTGTCCAGCTTGACCCCCTTGGTCAAGTCTCCCTGGTGGCGCAGCTTGTCCAGATGGCGGGAGAGCTCGCGGGCGTTGCGGCCCGTATCGCCCATGTCCTTCTTGAAATCGTCGATTTCTTCGATGACCCAGATGGGGATGACGACGGTGTTGTCCTGGAAATTGAAGATGGCGTTGGGATCGTAGAGAATGACGTTGGTGTCGAGAACGAAGTTTTTAACGGTCATAGAGGTCATCTCCATTATACATATTTATTCGAAAAATACTTTTTACGGCACCCCCACCTTCTAAAATCTACTGATGACATTCGACGCCCTTCACGGATATCTCTATGAACGCTTTCTTGACCGTATCGATCCTCCAGGCCTTCAACGGCTTGAGGACCTCGCCCTTCTCGTCCATCTCCTGTACGATGACGTAGAGATCGTCAAAGGGATGCTCCGCGGAAATGCATCCGGAGAGCATATCGCGCTGCATGTAGTGGAACGGCGGGATCACCAGGACGTCGCGCGACTTGGACTGTAATTTCGGCAGCCGGCCGACGATCTCGTTGAGCCAAACCATCAGGACGTTCCCGTGCCAGACGATATGGTCCAGCCCGAAATTCGGATAATGCCTCAAAACCTGACCGCCGAAATATTCCGTCCCCTTGGGAAAAGGCGGCGACTTAATCCCGACAAACCCTTTTTTCAACCGCGCCTCGATTTCCGGCTTGACGGTCACCTCCAAGTTTCCCCCGAACACCCAGCCGGCCATCCCCCCCGGCGCGGCGATCTGGTACCAATCGTCCCGGACGCGGCCGACCTTGGTGGTGAAGGAGCTTTGCTGGAGGACGGCGATGGGCACGTCCTTCGGCATGTGGCCCATGGTTTTAGCCGAGGGATGCGGCGCGTTCCGTATGACGGTGCGGGAGGCCCTCGAAAGGGCCTGAAGGTTGGATTCCGCCGGCGAAGCGGACGGGATGACGACCAATGCGGCGATAAAAAAACACCAGCGATTATTCACCATGCTCCCCCGGATCCTCTACGCTTAAATCTTATCTGCAGAAGCGAAGAGTTTCAATGCGCTTATGATTTATTTAGTAAAATTTTTCATCGTCACGGGAGAAAATCATGAAATGGGCCGCCAGTTTATCGGAACAGACGTCGCTCGAGAAAGCCGTCAAGGAATGCGCCTCAGCCATCAAAAAAAGCCTGGCCGGCGCGGAGCCGGACATGCTGTGCGCGTTCATCTCCCAGTCTTTCGCCGAGCGCTATAAGGAAGCCGCCGAGCTCATCCGGGCGGAGCTCCCCGCCAAGACCTTCATCGGCTGCTCCGCCGGCGGCGTCATCGGCGCGGGCCGCGAAGTGGAAAACCGTCCGGCCCTCAGCCTGACGGCCGCCGTCCTTCCCGGCGTCGACATCAAACCTTTCGTCGTCCAGGACGAGGATCTCCCCGACATGGACGCTTCGCCCCGCGCGTGGGAAACCATCGTCGGCGTGAAAGCCATGGAGAGCCCCCAGTTCATCCTGCTGACCGATCCCTATTCATTCCGCGCGGACAGCTTCATCGTCGGCCTGGACTACGCCTTTCCCAAGGCCGTAAAGGTGGGAGGCCTCGCCTCGGGCGCCCAGGCCCCCGGAGACAACGCGCTCTTTTTGGATAACCTTTGCCTGCGGTCGGGACTGGTCGGGTTGGCGCTGCTGGGCGACGTGGCGGTGGACACCATCGTGGCCCAGGGCTGCCGGCCCATCGGCCCGCCGCTCACGATCACGGACTGCGAACAGAACATCCTGCTGGGCGTGAACGGGAAGCCGCCGCTCCACATGTTGCAGGCCATCGTGGACGAACTGCCGGACTCGGACCGCGAGCTCGTGCCCCATTCCCTTTTCATCGGCCTCGCCATGGACCCGCATAAGGAGAAACAAGAGCGCGGCGATTTCCTGATCCGCAACATCGTCGGCGCGGACGGACAGAAGGGAATCCTGGCCATCGGCGCACTGCTGCGACGCGGGCAAACCATGCAGTTCCACCTCCGGGACGCCAAGACCTCGGAAGACGACCTGCGCCACCTGCTTGGCCGCTACGAACCCATGAAAGACAAGGCGCGGGGAGCCCTGCTTTTTTCCTGCATGGGGCGGGGCGAATATCTCTACGGCCGGCCGGACCACGATTCGCGCCTCTTCCAGTCGGCGGTCGGCGCCGTGCCGCTGGGCGGCTTTTTCTGCAACGGCGAGATCGGCCCGGTGTCGGGCACCACCTATCTGCACGGCTATACCAGCTGCTTCGGCCTCTTCCGGCCCAAAAGTTGATCGATAGAGGATAACGCCATGAGCGAAGCCAAACTTCCCCTCACCATCCGCGCGGCCGTCGTCAACCAACGCATCTATCCGCCGGGAAGCCCCATCGTGGAACGCTCCGTCGCCCAAATCATGGACGCGCTCAAACCCCTTTTCGGCCCCGCCGGGAAAATCACCATCACGGCGCGCCAGGGCAGGATGCTCGTGAACGGGAACGAAACCCCGGAAGGCGACAGCCTCTGCTCCTATTTTGAGGAACACGGGATGCAAAGCCTTTCCATATTGCCGGAGGTTTCCACGGCGGAGATCGGCCAGCTCATCCTCCTCCTCAGCAAAAAGAAACTGGCGGAGGGCGATCCCCGGGATTGGCTGCAGGCCCAGAAAGTCGTCCACATCACCCTGGAGAAATCCACTTTCGTGGAGATCATGGAAGGCGAGATGGTGATCAAGCGCGTGGACCAGCTTTTCGACGGGATCACCAGCTTCACCGGCCTGTCCAGCTCGCTGCGCGAGGCGTTCTCCATGATGGAGAAGATGCCGGACGAGCGGGAGCGCAGCGAAGTGAAGGAGCACATGGCCCGCAAAGTGGCCACGCTCCAGCCCGACGTTATCCGCGACCTTTTCGAAAACGAACTGCCCAAGCAGGTCGAGGAGTCCGGCCTCAAGGCCATGGTGACCAATACCCTTTCCCAGGAGAAAATCCAGGACATCTTCAGCGAAATCGGCAACTGGTACCGGCAGATCCGCTCACAAAGCGGCTCGGAGATGGAGGCCGTGGAAAACCTGGGCAAGCTCAAGTCTTTCCTCAACAAACTGCTCAGCAGCGCCAACAGCAAGAAAGTCCCCTTCGCCCTCTACGAGGAGCTCCTCCAGAACGGCCTCCTGGATGAAATCCCCCCCGACATCGAAAAAAAATCCGACGGTGAATCGCTGGCCCACCACGTCGACCACATGCTGGAGGGACCGGCGTCCTCCCTGCTGGAGCAGCCGCTGCGCGAGCAGCTCCCCGCGCTGCTGAAGAAACTGAGCGCCGTCGGCTTGGACGACATGGCCAGCAAACTCCTCAAAAAGCTCGTGGAGAATTTCCAGGAAGGCACGCCGCTCGTCAGGCAGGTGGCCGTGAAGACGTCCCGGCAGCTGATGGACATCCTCTGGACGAACCGCAACGAAGCCGGCGGCAGCCTGCTGCTCTCCGCGACGCTGCGCCTCGCCGAAAACGAGAGGCTGGCGGACGTGTACCAGGAGGCCGTCGACGCCCTGACCACCATCGTGGGGCATTTCATCCTCAACGAACGTTTCCCCGAGGCCGCTCAGATCCTGGGGCTCATCCGCCGCCACGCCAACGAACAGAACGAACTGGCACCGAAGCGGACGGCCCAGGCCCGACAGGCGCTTGAAAAGATCGCGGACATCACCGCCGACGTCCTCATGGAATTCCTCATGTCCGATGAACCGGTGCTCAAGGAATCCGCGCAAAAGATACTGTCGTTGCTGGAGGAAGGCGCCGCACCCTGCCTCGTCCGCGTTTTAAAGCGCTCCGAGAACCCGCGCCAGCGGCGCCAGGCCGCGGACATCCTCAAGCTCATCGGAGAGCCCGCCAAGAAATGGGTGGTCGCGGAAGTCCACGTCGGCAATTCCACGGATTCCCTGCTCCGCGTCCTGAGCGTGCTCGACGATTTCCTATCTCCGGAACTGGCGTCCCGCTTCGAAGCTATGGCCCATTTCCCGGACGTGGCGGTGCGCCGCCGCATGGTCCAGCTGCTCGCGAAGATCCCCGGCGCCGGCGCGCCCGTGGCGCTGCGTTTCCTGGACGACCCGGACGAATCCATCCAACTTGAAGCGATCCGCGCCGCGGGAGAGGGAAAGAACCGCGAAGCTGTCCAGAAACTCGCGGACTTTTTGCGCGAGGGCTCCACGCGCCGGCTGGAAGAGACCTGCCTGGCCCTGGGCCAGATCGGCGACGAGCGCGCCGTCCCCGGCCTCGCCGACATCCTGGAACCCAAGTCTTCGGGGCTCTTCAAACGCAAAGCCGCGCCGGAGGAAACCGTCCGCGTCCGCGCGGCCTGGGCGCTCTCCCAGATCCCCGGAAAACCGTCGAGGGAAATCCTCGCCCGCATCGCCAACGACGCCAACCTTCAAATCCAATCCATCGCGCGCCAGGCCCTGGCCTCGTCGTGAGGACCCTCCCGTGAAACCAATTCGGGGAAGCTTCACCCGCGCCGCCCTGTCCGTCACGATAGCGATCGCGACGCTCCTATCGTCCATCCACGGCCCGGCCCGCGCCGGAGAAACGCCCGCCGGCATCACCGCCGACAAGCAGGTGGAGGACGAACTGCAGGCCGGTCTGCGCGCGCTCTATAACCTGGACTACGACAGCTCCCGACGGCACTTTCAGGCCGTCGTGGACAAAGATCCCGACAACCCCATAGGCCCCTACGCCCTCACCACCACGACTTGGTGGGAACTGACCAACGAGTACGACGAGAAAAACCCGGACCTGGAAAAGGATTTCATAACGGCCGCCGACCGAACGGCCCAGGCGGCTCGGGCCGCCATCAAGAAAGGCGACCCGTCGGGAGAAGCCCACCTTTGCCTCGGCGGCGCGCTCGGGCTGAAAAGCCGGTGGGAGGCCATCCAGGGACACTGGTTCAAGGCCTACCGCGACGGGAAAACGGCCTACAACGCCCAGGCGAAGGCCATCGAGATCAACCCGGAGATGTACGACGCCTACCTCGGCGTGGGGATTTTCCATTACTACACGGCCACGCTGCCGTCGGTCATCAAGCTCCTGGCGCGGTTGATGATCGCCCGGGGCGACAAGGAACGGGGCCTCCGGGAGATCAAGCTGGCCATGAACAAGGGACATTTCTCCCGCACCCCGGCCAAGCTGTTCCTGATCGGCATCTACGTGAACAACGAAAAAGACTTCGCGGCGGCGCGGGAACTCCTGCAAGAAGCGCGAAGGGAGTTTCCCCACAGCTCCTTCTTCCACCTTTTGGAGATGATGACGTTGGACAGCGACAGGGACTGGCCCGCGCTCAACTCCGCGGCCCGGGACTACGTCGCCCGCATCGAGCGGGGCGAACCCTCCTACCGGAAAACCTACCTCCACCGCGGTTATTTCCTCCTCGGCAACAGCCTGCTGGGCCAGGGCGAAGCGGCGAAGGCGTTGGACACCTATGACCGCATCCTCGCCGAATTCAATTTCGAGGACCGCTGGATCAGCCTGACGTACCTAAACCGCGGAAAGGCCCACGACGCGCTGGGCGATCGCGACAAAGCGTTGGCGGATTATCGCGCCGTCCTGAAACGGCGCGACGTCTGGCAGCTGCACGACCAAGCCAAGGAACTGATCACCAAACCCTACAAACCATAACCGCCCATGAGAAATGCCCGCGCTTTAACGTTTGTCCTTTTCTGCGCTCTGGCGCCGTCGATCGCGCGCCACGCCGGCGCCGCCCCCTCGCCGAAAACCAACACATTGAATATTTCCCCCTCGGAACCCGTCCGCATCAAACTTTCCGACGGCCTGGCTCTCTTCGGCGAATATCGCGAGCCGAAAAAGAAATCCGCGCCGGTGCTTATGATGCTGCACGGCCTGGGGAGCAGCCACGGGGAATGGCGGTCTCTCGCGGAAGCGGCCTCCCGACGCGGATGGGGATCCATCGGCATCGATTTGCGCGGGCACGGCGAAAGCCAGAGGAAGGGGGCGGAGACGGTCTATTACAAGAACCCACAGCATGCGCAGGACGCGAAATTCTGGCAGGGAATGATCGGGGACACGGTCGAAGCGGCGAAATGGCTGGAGAACAACAAGGGGATCGAACCAACGCGTTTGGTGCTGGTGGGCGCCAGCGTGGGCGCCAATATATCATTGAGCGCGGCCGTCGCGATGCGGAAAATCCCGTCGATCGTCCTGCTTTCGCCGGGATATGTCTATGCGGGGATATCCACCGTGCCCGCCATGAAACAGTGGCGCGGCCCGGCGCTTCTCATCGCGTCCCGGCCGGACGCCTACGCGGCCCAGTCGGTGAAATTATTGCAAGAAGCGAGCCCGGCGAAGGACAAGCTCACCATTTGGATTTCCGATAGGGCCGGGCCGCAGGGCGCCCACGGCGTCCAGCTATTCGACGGGAAGATGGAAGAGCAGGTTTTGGATTGGATCAACAAGGCTTACGCGCATTAAAACCCGTTCCAGATTTTTTTCCACCACGAAGGCGAATCCAATTTCTGGACCCGCAGGCGATCGGTGGATTTCATCCGGGCCAGGCCCAAGATGCCGGAAGAAAGCCTGACCTGGAACGAAAGCATATCGCCTTCCGAACGGCATTCCTCCACAGGCGCGGGCAGGGACTTCAATCCTTCCCCCTGCCTTCCGCCCAGAAGCTTCGAGAGGTACTGGGCGATGTCCCGCTCGTCCGTGATCATCGCGAAAACGGAATCGCCCACCTGAACGTCCGACGCCGGGACTCCCGCCGCGTTTTCCTCCAAATCCACGCGAAGGCTGACGCTTCCGCCCTGTCCCTGTTCGTTCAGTAGATCCGACCCGGAGGACGGGGCCGGCCCCCCTCCCGCCGTCGGCAACCTCTTAAACTGGTCCAAATTCAATTCCTGCAGGGACGTCTCCAGGGAAATGCGTTGACCGGAAAAAAGGTTCTCCAGCGCGGCATTCAAGCGTTCTCGCAACTTGGATTCATCGCCGGGGCGGAGGTCGTCGAAGAAACCGTCGCCGTCGGTTTTCTCCAAGCGGTCCACCATCGACCGTTCCAAATCCTGCGTCATCTGCTGAAGCGTCCCTTCCCAGAGGCGGAAGGTATAGAGGCGGCGCTCGAAATCGTACCAGTCCAGGCTCAGCGGCGTCTCGAAGATCGCCGGGTTGTAGGAGACCACCGCCCGCCCGCGGAAAAGCGCTCGCCGCTTCACGTCCGCGATCAAGATGAGCAGCCCGTAGAGGTTTTTTTCGGGGATAGAGAACTTCCCGCGCACCACCACGATGTTGCGCAGCAGGGTGCCAATGGTGCGGATGGCCTTTTCCAGGTCGTAGCCGGCGGACGTCATGGCGAGTTCCGCCTGCCCCTGGTCGCAGCCGGTCTCTTCCATGAGCAGATGGATTTTATCCTGAATGATTGCTTCGCGGTTGGGCGTCATGGGGTTTTGAAATAGGGGCACATTTTAGCAAAAGAAACCGCCCCCCGCTCGGCGGAGGCGCGTCCGGCTTTCAAGCCCTGGGGTGGGATTTTTCGTAGACCTTGCGAAGCTGCTCGACGGTAACGTGGGTATAGATTTGCGTGGTGGATAAATTTTTGTGGCCGAGCATCTCCTGGACGGAGCGCAGGTCGCAGCCCCGGTTCAACAGGTGAGTCGCGAAGGAATGCCGCAGCATGTGGGGGTGCACGTGGTGAGTCAGGGCCGCGCGCCGGGCCCAGGCGTTGAAGATGTTCCAGACCGAACGGACCGTCAACCGTCCGCCGCGCGGATTGACGAAGAGGGGCCGAGCCGAGCCGCCGGGCCGCGCGAAGGGGTCCTCGCCGCGCAGTTTTAAATAATCGCGCAATGCCGACAAAGCGCCCTCTCCCGCCGGGATCAGCCGCTCCTTCCCGCCTTTCCCCATCACCTTCACCAAACCGTTCCAAAAATCCACGTCGTCCTTGTTCAAGACCGCCAGCTCCCCCACCCGCAGGCCCGCCGAGTAGAGCAGTTCCAGGACCGCGCGG
This sequence comes from uncultured Elusimicrobia bacterium, assembly GCA_964482515.1. Taxonomy (GTDB): domain Bacteria; phylum Elusimicrobiota; class Elusimicrobia; order FEN-1173; family FEN-1173; genus CAYZXT01. Next base: position 25,970 of record CAYZXT010000017.1, read on the forward strand.
TCGCGCGCCGCGGGCAGAGGCTTCTGCCCCAGAGCCGGCGTGGACATCAGCTTCTCGATGTCGCTCTCCGACAGGAACGCGGGGACTTTCTTCTCCCGCTTGGGAACGCTCAGGGTCAGGAACGGGTTTACGGTAATGAACTTCTCGCGCTGGAGGAAATGGAACAGGGAGCGGAGAGAGGCATGTTTGCGAATCAGGGTTGAGCGTTCCGGATAGAGTTCCTGGAGGTGCGCTAAATAGGATCGGAGCAGGAGCCGGTCGCAATTCTGAATGGAAACGGCGGGATGCTTTTTTTTGAGGTAGTCGGCGAAGGCGTTCAGGTCGGAGACGTAAGCCCGCAGGGTTTCCCGGGAAGCGTTTCGCTCCCCCCGCAGATACATGAGAAAGCGTTGTACGGCTTCAGCGATATCCAAAAACGTCTAGGCCGCGGAGGCGTCTGCCTCGGGGTTCATTTTCTTGGACCTCTTTTTGCCTTTGCTTTTTGAAGCGGACGCGAAGGGGATAAGCTTTGTCGCCAAGGTCGCGCGCCAGTCATCGCCGAGGGAGACCGTCTTCAATCCCTCGGGGAATTTCTTGATGTTGCGGCAGCGGGGAAAACCCGGGCAGGCGAGGAACGGCCCGCGCTTTCCCACGCGCTTCAGGAAGGGACGCCCGCATTTTTCGCATTTCACGTCCGTCAATTCCGGGTCGGGCCGGACGATCTTATGGCCTTCCCGATCCACGGAAAACGTCGTCTTGCAAGCCGGATAACCCGTGCAGGCGAGGAAGCGCGTGCGGCCGCGGACCTTCATCACCATGGGCTTCCCGCAACGGGTGCATATCTCGGAGGTTTCCTGGGGGACGACCTTCTCGCCGTCTTTGTTGATGGCGATGGTGGTGCGGCAGAGCGGGTAGGTGGAGCAAGCCAGGTAGCGGCCGAAGCGGTTCTCGCGCAGCACCATCGGCTTTCCGCACTTCGCGCAGATCTCACTGGTGGGCTGCGGCTTCACTTCCACCAACTTCATGGCTTTTTCCGCCCTCGCCAGTTCCTTGGAGAATGGTCCGTAAAAATCCTTGAGAACGGCTCGCCAGTCCTGGGTGTCCTCGGCCACGGCGTCCAGAGTGTCTTCCATCTTGGCCGTGAAGTTCGTGTCCACGATCTCGGGAAAATGCACGCTCAATTGCTCGTCCACGACCTTCCCGAGTTCCGTCGGGAAAAAGCGCCGCTCCTCCAGCCGCACGTAGCCCCGCTCCAGAATCGTCTGGATGATGGGCGCGTAGGTGGAGGGCCGGCCGATGCCGTGCTCTTCCAGCGATTTCACCAGGCTCGCCTCGTTGAAACGCGGCGGCGGCTCCGTGAAATGTTGGTCCGGCGAAAGCTTCTTCAAATCAAGGATGTCGCCCACCTTAAGGGGCGGCAACACGGCGGCGTTATCGTCGTCTTCGCCCTTGGCGCCGTTCTCCTCGGCCACCTCGCCGTAAACCGCCAGGTAACCGGCGAACTTGAGCGTGCGGCCGGTAGCGCGGAACACATAGGAAGAGGCGGAAATATCCACAGTCATGGTGTCATAGATCGCGTCCGCCATCTGGCTGCCCATGAAGCGCTGCCAGATCAGCTCATAAAGCTTGAATTGCTCGGGCGAGAGAAATTCCTTGATCGATTCCGGCGTGCGGGACGGCTGCGTGGGCCGGATCGCCTCGTGAGCTTCCTGGGCGCGCTTGCTCTTGGTCTTGTAGACGCGGGGGTGCGCCGGGAGATGGTCCTTGCCGTAGGTTTTCTTCACCCATTCCACGGCCTCGTCCTGGGCTTCCTTGGCCACCTGGACGGAATCGGTACGCATGTAGGTGATGAGACCCACGGCGCCGTCGCCGCCGACGTCCACGCCTTCGTACAGCTGCTGCGCCACCATCATGGTGCGCGACGCGGAGAAGTGCAAACGGCGGGAGGAATCCTGCTGCAGAGAGGCGGTGGTGAAAGGCGGCGCGGGGGAACGGCGGCGTTCCTTCGGATCGACTGTCTTGACCCGGTAGGTCGCCTTCTCCAGTTTCTTGAGGACCTGGTCCACCGGGTCCTTGGCGCGAAACGCGAACTTATCGAACTTTTTTTCGCCTTCGGCGAAGAGTGCCGCCTCGAAGGATTGGCCCTTTTTGTCGAGCAGCGCGGTCAGCGTCCAATATTCTTCGGGAATGAATTTCAGGATCTCCGCCTCCCGCTGGCAGATGAGGTGCACAGCCACGGACTGCACGCGGCCCGCGGACAGCCCGCGGCGGACTTTTTTCCAAAGCAACGGCGAAAGCTTATAACCCACCAACCGGTCCAGAACGCGGCGTGCCGTCTGGGCGTTCACCAAGGCGTCGTCGATGTCGCGGGGATGGGCCATGGCGTCCTTGATGGCGGACTTGGTGATTTCATGGAAAGTGATGCGCTTGGCCTTCTTACTGAGGTTCAACAGCTCGGACAGATGCCAGGCGATGGCTTCCCCCTCGCGGTCATAGTCCGTGGCGAGGTAGACGACGTCCGCCTGTTTGGCCAAACGAGTCAATTCGGGTAGGATTTTTTTCGCCTTCGGCAGGGGAAGGTATTTGGGGTCGAAATCGTGGTCCACGTCCACGCCCAGTTCCTTGGCGGGCAGGTCGCGGATGTGTCCGAAGGAACTTTTGATGACGTAGTCCCTCCCGAGCATTTTGCCGATGGTTTTCTCCTTCGTCGGCGACTCCACGATGAGCAATATTTTAGCCATGTTGACTCCCCTTGAGATGCGAAAAAATCAAACGTTTTTTATGTACGCGTTTCCCGGCGTCAAACGGGTCAGTCCCTTCAACTCCAAATTCAGCAAAGCCGCGGCGACGGTCCCCGTCTCCAAACCCAACTGAGCCGTCAAATCGTCCGCGTGCGTCGGCTCCAGGCTCAACAACGACAAAACTTTCTTTTCTTCCGCGCTCAGCGCCGGCGGCCGTTTCCGGACCGCGGGGCGGGTTTTTCCCGTCAAGTTCTTGAAGACGGACAGCTCTTCGAAAAGGTCTTCCACGCTTTCCAGGAGCCTCGCCCCTTGCTTCAGCAGCCGGTGGGGCCCGCGGCTCCCCTGGGAAAAGATGGGACCGGGCACGGCGAAGACCTCGCGCCCCTGCTCCGCGGCCAGGCGGGCTGTGATCAAGGCGCCCGAGGCCTCCTGGGCTTCGGCTACGACCACGGCCAACGACATCCCGGATATAAGGCGGTTGCGCCTCGGAAAGTTCCCCGCCTCCGGGGCCCGCGTCATCGGATACTCGCTGATGACCGCGCCGTTATCGCCGATTTTCTCAAAGAGCGGGCGGTTCTCGTTCGGGTAAAACTCGTCGAACCCGCTGCCCAAAATCCCGATGGTCCGGCCTTTGTTCTTAAGGGCGGAAACGTGGGCCGCCGTATCGATCCCCCGGGCAAGCCCGCTGACGACAGTGATACCGCTCTTGGCCAGGTCCCGCGCGACGCTTTCCGCCACGGCGCGTCCGTAGGCCGTGGCCCCGCGGGCGCCAACGATCGCCACCGAAAGAGCGTCCCTGGGCGAAAGACTTCCCCTAATATATAGGAGGAAGGGAGGGTCCGCCAGTATTTTCAAAGATTCGGGGTATTCCTCGTCCTCTTGAACGAGGGTCCGCGCGCCGTAACGCTCCAACAGCACGAGTTCTTTTTCCAGGTGTTCCCCGGCGGCGCGGAGACCGTCGCAAATCCGACCGCGCATCTCCCGCGTCAGGCCCTGAACGGTCTCCCAATCCACGGGCGACGCCTTCACCGCGGCGGCCGCGCTTCCGAACCGGTCCATGATCTTCTTGAAGCGTACCGGCCCAACCTCCGACACCATGTTTAAAAGAACGCGCGCGTGACGCTCATCCGTCGAAATGGCCTTCATGGATCCCCCCTTGAACAGAATCTCTTGAGAAAAAAACGTCCCGCGCGTGCACGCGGGAGCGGGGGTGGATCGTTTGCGGAAAACCTAACGCGCCTTCAACATCTCTACGTTGTTCCGGACGGAAGTATCGTAATGGCTGTTGGGATACTTCTCCAAAAACTTCACATATTCGTCCATGGATTGGCGATAAAGCTTCATGCGCTCGTAGGAGGAGGCCACGCCGTACTGAGCCTCCAGCCCGTAGCGGGATTTGGGATAGCGGTCCGCCACCCGCCGGTAATATTCCAAAGCGTCCTTGTCATCGTTGAGGATTTCGTTGGCGCGCCCAAGATAGAACAAGGCGGTGGCCGTCCCCCTCCGGCCGGGATGGGCGTCCGTCATCGCCAGGAACCTGCCGGTCGACACGAAGTCATTCAACCAGAAAACGAACACGACAATCGCCAAAAAAAAGAGCAGCGTACGGCTCATAGAGAACTACTCGTCGAGGCTGACAAAGTCTCCCACGCGGACAGGGCCCTCGGAGTTCATGATCACCGCCGTGGCCGTATTGTCCGTCACTTCCTGAGTGATCTCCAACAAGCCAAGCCGGTTGATCGCGTATCCCATTTTGTCTCCCGTGTGCGGGTCACGGATCAGGCGTCCACGGCGGTAAACGGTGCCGCGCATCTTGGCCTTCACGCCGTTGGCCGCGCCGATGTTCAAATACACGACGTCGCCCTGGCCCAAAAGTATTTTATGGTCCTGGTCGCCCACGATCTTGCCGGAGCCTTCCCAGTCTTCTTCCGTGAGGAACGTTCCGGTTTTATAGGCCCCGCGTGCTTTTGCCGTCTTTTTGACGATTGCCGGAGGAACGGCCTCTTCCTGGACGGGCTCGGCTTCCGCTTCCTCTACTTTCTCCTCCGTCGCGGCGGGGGCTTCGGCTTTCGCCGGTTCCGGGGTCGTCGCGGCGGCGGATTCCTGCTCTGCGGCGGGGGCCTCGGCCGGCTCTTCCTCAGCGGGCTCTTCCGCCTTTGCTGCGGGCGCGGAGGAAGCGGTTTTGCCTGGGATGACGAATTTCTGGTCAGGGAAGATCAGGTCCGGATTATCGATCTGGTTCTTGTTCGCGTCCCATATTCTCTTCCAATCATAGGGGTTATTGTAAAAACTGCCGGCCATTCCCCAAAGCGTTTCGCCCTTGACCACCACGTGGGCGGCGGAGTCGTCGGGAGCGGCGGTTTGGGCCGGCGCCGGCGTTTGTTTCTCAACAGGGGCGGCCCCGGCGGATGAAGCGGGAGCGGACGCCGTTCTGTCGGCCTTCTTCGCCTGTTCATCCGTCCAAGAATTGGCCTGGGCCAAGGAGGCACCCAAAACCATAAAACCGACAACGCGCAGGAATTTCATTTTTCCTCCCAGGACTGTCATACCATCGGCCGATTATTGATATCGCGCGCCTTCGGCCGACACGCGAGCAATGAAGATTCGATTTGAAAATACGCCACAAGGCCTCTGATTCAGTTTTATAAATCAAAAAACCACTTCTGTCAAGAGTTTGTATAAAACTCCCCTGCTTTTATTTTATTCGGAAAAATGGCAAAATTCAGCCGTTGGACGAGATTTTCGCTCACTGAGCCCCGGCAGGACATTCCCCATGAAAATTTTGCACGTCACTGAGAGCCGCAGCTGGAGCGGCGGCACGGTACAACTTTGGAAGCTTTGCGAAGCCCTGAAAAACGCCGGACACGGCGTGGCCCTGTTCTGCCCCCCCGAGGCGGAGCTGCTCAAGCACGCCGGAGGAAGCGGGGTCGACCTCTCGGTCTGCCGGATGCGGCAGGACTACGACATCACCGCCGCCCGCGCGCTCGCCGCGGCCATCCGCCGCTTTCAACCCGACGTGGTCCACGCCCATCACCCGCGGGCCCACGCCCTGACCCTGGCCGCCAGTTTTTTTACCCCCATCCCCCGCCTCGTGGTTTCACGCCGCGTCTCTTTCCCTCTCAATAAATGGAACTTGTTCAGCCAATGGAAATACCGCACGCCCCGGGTCCACCGGTTCGTGGCGGTCTCGGACGACATCAGGCGCGTGCTGGCCGCGGGCGGAGTGCCTGCGGAGAAGATCGACGTGATCCACAGCGGCGTGGACGTGGAAAAATTTACCCCGCGCCCGCCGGTAGAAAAACTGCGCGCCGCGCTCCAACTGCCCGCGGACAAACCCGTGGTGGGCAGCCTCACCCATTTCAGCTGGTGGAAGGGACAGACGTTTTTTCTGGAAGCGGCCGCCGAGGTGTTGAAGGCGGGATTGAACGCTCATTTCCTATTGGTCGGGAAGGACACGGACGGTCCCGCAGCCCGCGCCAAAGTCTCGGAGCTGGGCATTGAAAAGTACGTGACCCTGGCCGGGTTCCGGACGGACATGCCTGAAGTGCTTTCGCTCCTGTCCATCAGCGTGCTGTCGTCCCTCGCCGGGGAAGGGTTTTCCGGCGTGCTCCGCGAGTCCATGGCCATGAACGTGCCGGTCGTCGCCACCGATGTGGGCGGCAACCGGGAGCTGGTTCTGGAGGGAAAGACCGGCCTGATCGTCCCGCCCCGCGACGCCGCCGCGATGGCCCGCGCCATCGGCCGCCTGCTGAAAGACCGGGCGCAGGCGGAAGCCTTCGCCGCCGCCGCGGGCGAAAAAGTCCGCCGCCTCTACTCGGTCGAAGCCATGGTGGACAAAACCGTCCGGCTTTACGAAAGTCTGATCGCCGGGCCGCGCTGACCGCCGAACTCCCCCATGTCCCTTAAGCAATACATCACCCACTTTAAAAGCAACAACCTCACCCACGCGGAGATCGCGGCCCTGCCCGTGGAAAACCTGTTCGAGAAACTTCAAACGTCCCAGCAGGGCCTGACCGAAGCCGAGGCCCAGGCCCGGATCAAGCAGTACGGCTTCAACGAGCCCGCCCGCAAAAAAAAGCGCGGCATGATCTTCCAGGTCGTTTCCAAGTTCCTCAACCCCCTCGTCCTCGTGCTCCTGGTCATCGGCGCTTTTTCCTATTACTTCGGCGAAGAAGTCAGCGCGATCATGGTTTCGCTCATGGCCGTCATCAGCGTGTTCCTCTCCTTCGCCCAGGAATACCGGGCCGGCAAGGAGGCGGAGAAGCTGAGCGAGATGGTGCGCGCCACGGCCACGGTCTTCCGCAACGGGCGCGCCAAGGAAATCAAGATGAGGGAGATCGCGCCCGGCGACGTGGTGGACCTCTACGCCGGGGACATGATCCCCGCCGACATCCGGATCATTTCCTGCAAGGACCTCTTCATCAACCAGGCATCCCTCACCGGGGAATCCCTTCCGATCGAAAAGATTTCCACGCCGATGCAAGTCGGCGGCACTTCGGCCAGCGACCTCAGGAACATCGCCTTCATGGGCTCGAGCGTGGTGAGCGGGACGGCGCTCGGGCTGGTTGTGAAAACCGGCATCTCGACCCAGTTCGGCGAGCTCTCGCGGCGGCTGGCCGTCATGCGGGTGGAGACGGGCTTCGACAAGGGCGTCAAAAGTTTCGTCTGGTTCATGATCCGCGCCATGCTGGTCCTCATCACGGTCATCTTCGCCGTCAACTTCCTTTTAAAGGGGCATTTGGTGGAAGCCCTCCTGTTCTCCCTCGCGGTGGCCGTGGGGCTGACGCCGGAAATGCTGCCCATGCTGGTGGCCATCAACCTGTCCAAGGGCGCCATGGCCATGGCCAAGAAGAAAGTGATCGTCAAACGCCTGAACTCCATCCAGAACCTGGGCGCCATGGACGTTCTCTGCACAGACAAGACCGGGACGCTGACCATGGACCAGGTCGTTCTGGAAAAACATTGCGACGTCATCCAGCGCGGAGACCAGGATGTACTGCGCTGCGCCTACGTGAACAGTTATTACCAGACGGGACTGAAGAATCTCCTGGACCGCGCCATCCTGAAGCACAGCAAACTGATCGTCGAAACCTACAAAAAGGTCGATGAGATCCCTTTCGATTTCTCCCGCCGCATCATGTCCGTCGTGGTGGAAAAAAACGACCTTCACCAAATCATATCCAAGGGCGCGCCGGAAGAAATCTTCCGCCGCTGCAGCCACTACGAGCTCGACGGCGAGATCCTGGAGATGGAAGACCTGATCATCTCCGACCTGAAAGAGGAGTACGACAACCTCAGCCGCGACGGGTACCGCGTCCTGGCGATCGCCTACCGCGACATCGCGGAGAAAAAACAGGTCTATTCCCGCGACGACGAAAAGAACCTGGTCCTGAAGGGCTACCTCGCGTTCCTCGATCCGCCCAAACCGTCCGCCAAACGCGCCATCGACGCGCTGGCGAAACTCGGCATCGACTGCAAGGTCCTGACCGGCGACAACGAACTGGTGACGAAGAAGATCTGCGGCGACGTGGGACTGGACGTCAAGAACATCGTGACGGGCGACCAGCTGGACAAGATGACGGACGAACAGCTGCGCAAGGCCGTCATGCACACCACCGTCTTCGCCCGCCTCTCGCCGCTTCAAAAGGAAAAGATCATCCACATCCTGCACGAACAGAAGCGCATCGTCGGCTACCTGGGCGACGGCATCAACGACGCACCCGCGCTGAAAGCCTCCGACGTAGGCATTTCCGTCGAGAACGCGGTGGACATCGCCAAGGAGTCCGCCGACATGATCCTGCTGAAGAAGAGCCTCATGGTGCTGGAGGACGGCGTGGTGGAGGGCCGGCGGACCTTCTCCAACATCGTCAAATACATCAAGATGGGGTCCAGCTCCAGCTTCGGGAACATGGTCAGCATGACGGGCGCCAGCATCCTCCTCCCGTTCCTGCCGATGCTGCCCGTCCAGATACTGTTGAACAATTTCCTATATGACCTTTCCCAGGTCGCCATCCCCACGGACAACGTGGACGACGAACTGCTGACGCGGCCGCGGCCATGGAATGTCGGCTACATCAAAAAATTCATGTTCGTCATGGGGCCGGTCAGCTCCTTCTTCGATTTTCTGACCTTCGGCGTACTCCTCTTCGTCTTCCGCGCGGCGGAACCCCTTTTCCACACCGGCTGGTTCCTGGAGTCCATGATCACCCAGACGCTCATCATCCACGTGATCCGCACCGGGAAGATCCCCTTCGTCCAAAGTAAGCCGAGCGTCTTTTTGGTCCTCTCCTCCCTGGTGATCGTAATGGTAGGGCTGGTCCTGCCGTTCTCTCCCGTCGCCCAGGGACTGGGGTTCGTGCGCCCGCCCTGGCATTTCTTCATCGCCCTCGTCCTGATCGTCGGCGCCTACATGGTCACGGCCCACAAAGTAAAAACCTGGTTCATCAAACGGTACGGCGATGAATAACCCATCGTCCCGTAAATCGCTTTTTCTGATCGCCGCGATCGCGTCGATCGGAATCCCGCTGCGGGCCGGGCAGCTCTCGCTTTACTATTCGCCGACCGCGCGCGTGGAATACGAAGGGACCGGGTACCGCCAAGTCGATTCAGGATGGGAACTGAAAACAAAGCCCCTGAAGACCGGCCAGGGACTGCGCTGGCGCCATGAATTCTCCGACTCTCTGGCCCTGCAGATTTCCCATTGGCGGAACGATCCCACATTCTTTTCTGAGGACGGCAACACGCAAGGCGGACCGATGCGGCAGACGGGACAGACGAAGCTGGCGCTAAATAATTTTTTCGTCGACCTGCGACGACCCCTTTTCGACTCGGCCATAGAAGCGGTGGGCGGCATGCAGGGCGCCCATGTCTCCCTGCGGCGGAAGAGCATCGTCTTCAACCTCGCGTCCGAAAGCGGCTCCCCTCGCGAAACCCTGTCGGCCCTCGGGCCCTACATCGGGTTCCACGGTAGCGGCTACGCACCGTCCCGGCTTGTGGAACGGGACGGCGGCAGCTCAAAAGTTTTTTATTGGGACTGGGAATTGACCCTCGGGCATTTCTTCTGGACGCAGAACACTCAGAAGACCGACGGCGGCTCCATCCATCGCGGCGGCTATTCCTATAACTTCCGCATCGAAGGCGGCTGGCGTCGCGGGAACTGGGGCCTCGGCGTCGGCTACGCGAAGCAGATGCTGGAGATCACGGTCCCCGGCGGAAAGGCGCTGCCCACCGGCGCGGCGGCGTCGCTGCCCATCAACAAGTTCGATTTCGCTAGTCCCTTCGTAACGGTGAACTATGAATATTAATCTCCGCGCTCTCGCCCTTTTCGGCTTGTGCCTCCTCAGCACCCCCGCCTTCGCCGACCTCACCTGGGACGTGACCGTCGCGCCCAGCGCCGCCATCCGCTATCGCGGCGAGGGAAAGGTCCTCCCGCAAAGCTACGTCAACCGCTTCGGCGGGAACTCGGCGCCGCTCTACCGCCTGGAAGCCGCGCAACCCTTCGATCCGCGGGGATACTGGAGCCTCTCTCTCTGGCACACCGGCGTCTTCGGCGGCGGAGAATATTCGGAGGAACGGATACACGACAATCCCACGGGCGGGACCTACCAGATCAATAAGCTGAACGTGGGCTTCACCAACCTCTTCGTCACCTATCACCGGTCGCTGAAGGACTGGCCCGTGGAGGCCCTGTTCGGCGCCTCCGTCGTGCGGGAGATTTTCAAGCGGAAGGAATTCATCGTGGACGGCGTGGACGCGCGTCCGACGGGGCTCGACGACGTGAACGAAATCTCCGCGGAAGGGTTCGGATTCGGGCTCGCGGGAAAACACGGGGACCGCCTTTACGCCCGATGGAAAGTCATGGCCCATTACTACGTGCAGTTGTGGGACGCCAAGACCGACGCCTCCGCCGGGCATATCTTCCAATGGGAAAGCGGGCTGGGTATGAAGCTTTCCCCGCGGCTTTCCGTCGAAGGCGGATACATGTGGCAATATTGGTTCATCCTCAGCCAGGGCGACCGGCGACTGTCGGTCCCGGGGACCCGGGGAGCCGTCATCTCGTGGAACCGCCAGGAGACGCGCGCCAGCGGCGGATACGCCCGGCTGCAGTACCGCTTCGGCGTTAAATAATCCTTCACACCCCCAAAATAAAAACCCCGCCCTTTGAAAGGCGGGGTCGTTGTCGCTAGATAACGTGCCAGTTTGTCGGATGGCATCGAAACTGATTTATGTCAGCTCGCGGGCGCCTGCTCCTGTTGCTCCTGCTGGGCGTGGTGGCGGATGTCTTTGCCGAGCACCATGAAGATGACGTCCTCGGCGATGTTGGTGCAATGGTCGCCGATGCGCTCGTAGTTCTTCGACAGCAAAATGATGTCCACGAACTGCTTGCAGTGCGCCGGCTCCTTGCGGATGAGCTCGATCATACCGTTCATGGTCTCGCTTTTCAGCCGGTCCTCTTCCTCGTCCTGCGAGAGCACGTTCTGGGCCAGCTCCACGTTCTTGGTGGAGAAAGCGTCCAGCGCGTCCTTCAGCATCTTCTGGGCGATCTGCGCCATCCGCGGCAGGATGTTCATCTGCGGCACGGGCGTTTCCTTCAGCAAATGGTAGTAAGCCGTCTGGCAGACGTTGACAGCCTGGTCGGCGACGCGCTCCAGGTCCGAGTTGATCTTCATGGCGGCGGTGATGAGCCGCAGATCCACGGCCATGGGCTGGTGCAAGGCAATCAGCTTGATGCAGCGGTCATCCACCTCGATGTGCATCAGGTTGACGGTCTTCTCCAATTCGAAGACCTCTTCCGCCAAAACCGAGTTCCGTTCCATCACGGCCTTGGTCGCCTTCTGGATCATTTCCTCCGCAATGCTCCCCATCCGGAGCAGGCGTTCCTTCAGCGCCTTTAAGTCTTCGTCGAAATGTCTTTCCATGGTTATCCGAACCTTCCCGTTATATATTGTTCCGTCCTTGAGTCCCGCGGCGCCGTGAAAATCTGCGATGTAAGGCCAAACTCTACCAATTCTCCCAAAAGAAAGAAAGATGTCGTCTCGGAAACCCGGGCCGCCTGCTGCATGTTGTGGGTGACGATGACGATCGTGTAGTCCTTCTTGAGCTCCATAAGGAGCTCTTCGATGCGGGCGGTGGCGATGGGGTCCAGGGCGGAGCAGGGTTCGTCCATGAGGAGGACCTCCGGCTCCACGGCCAGGAGGCGCGAGATGCAAAGCCGTTGCTGTTCTTCCGGAGACAGGGAGAGCGCAGGCGCCGCCAACTTGTCCTTCACGTCTTCCCATAGACCCGTGGAGGTCAGGCATTTCTCCACGACTTGCGCGAGCTGCTCCCGGTCGAGGTTCATGCCGTGTATGCGTGGGCCATAGGCCACGTTTTCGAAAACGGAAATGGGAAACGGGTTGGGTTTCTGGAAAACCATGCCGACGCGCTTGCGCAGGGAGATCAGGTCCGTGTCGCGGGCGTAGATTTCCTCGCCATCCAGGAGCGACTGGCCCGTGATGCGGACGCCGCGGATCAGGTCGTTCATCCTGTTGAAGACGCGGAGCAGCGTGGACTTGCCGCAACCCGACGGCCCGATGAAGGCGTTGATCTTGTTCGCAGGGATGCGCACGTTCACGTTCTTAAGGGCGTGGAACTTCCCATAATAAAGGTCCAGCGTCCGCGCCTCGATCTTGGGAAGAGGCGTTTCCGCGGGCGGCGACGTTAAGGGCGTTTGCGGTTCAGCCAAAGCGGCCTGAGACATAATCGCTGGTCCTCGTGTCTTTCGGCGACGTGAACAGATGGGAAGTCTCGTCCAACTCGATCAATTCCCCCATCAGGAGGAAAGCCGTGCGGTCCGAGCTCCGTGACGCCTGCTTCACGTTGTTCGTCACCAGAATGATGGTCATCTCACTTTTCAACCCCTGCATCGCCTCCTCGATCTTGGCCGTGGAGATGGGATCGAGGCCGGAGCAGGGCTCGTCCAAGAGGAGGACCTCGGGCCGCACCATCAGGCTGCGCGCCAGGCAAAGCCGCTGCTGCTGGCCGCCGGACAACTTCAAAGCGGATTCATTCAGGCGGTCCTTCACCTCATCCCAGAGGAACGCGGCCCGGAGCGAACGCTCGATGTCTTCCATGAGCCGGGCGTCGCCAGCCGTCGCTCCCTGAAAACGCAGGCCCAGGGACAAATTCTCCTTGATCGTCATGGGCAGCGGCGTCGGCACCGCAAAGACCGTCCCGACGCGGCGGCGCAGGCTGGTGACGTTGGCGGCCGAACGAAAAATATCCTCATCGCCTAGAAAGATTTTTCCCTCCACGGTCAGCCCTTCTTCCAGGTCCGTCATCCGGTTGAGGCAGCGCAGGAAAGTGGTCTTACCGCTCCCCGCCGGGCCGATGGCCGCCAGGATCTCGTTTTCCCGCACGCTCAGGGAAACGTTTTTGAGGATCGGTTCTTTGCCCGCGCGCACCGACAGGTTTTCGACGCGGATCTTCTCGCGGATCGCGGTCGTCGTCATCTATTTCCCCGCCTGCATCCGCCGCCGGATGCGCGAGCGGATGATGATGGCCGTGAAATTCAGGCTGAAAGTCAGAATCAAAAGCACCAGCACAGTCGCGTAAAGGATCGGAAGCGTCGCGTCGATGTCCGGCGACTGCGTGGCCATGACGTAGACGTGATAATCCAGGACCATGAATTGGTGGTTGAGTCGCGTCGGCAGGTAGGGAAGATAATAGGCCGCGCCGGTGAAAAGGATCGGGGCGACCTCGCCGGCGCCGCGGCTGACGGCCAGGATGGTTCCCGTCAAAATACCTCCGGTGGCTTGCGGAAGGAGCACGCGGCGGACCATCTGCCAGCGCGTGGCGCCCAGAGAATAGGCCACCTGCCGGTGGCCCTTCGGAATCACCCTCAAAGCTTCCTCCGTCGACACCACCATGGTCGGCAGCGTCAGGAGCGCCAAGGTCAAAGACGCCCAAAGGATGGCGGGCTGGCCGAAGTAGAGCTCCCCGCCGAAGAAAAACCTGTCCAGGTTGCCGCCCACGAACTCGATGAAAAAACCCAGCCCGAACAGGCCGAAGACGATGGCCGGAACCCCCGCCAGGTTTTGGATCGCCATCCGGACCAGCTTCACCCAGCGCGACCCGGCGGGCGCGTATTCCTGCAGATAGATCGCCGTGCAAACGCCGAGCGGAACCACCGCGAGCGTCATCAGCAGGACCAGGAACACCGTGCCGAAGATGGCGGGGAAGATCCCTCCCTGGGTCATGCCCGCGGACGGCGCCTGCGACAGGAATTCCCAGGAAATATGCCGCCAGCCGTTCAAGGTGATGTTGCCCAGGATCAAAGCCACCGACAGGATGAGCGCGGCGCAGGCCAAGGCCGTCATGGCGGTGAAAAATCCGCTGATCAGATTGATCCAGCGGCGGCTCACGATTTCCCCCCGGAGATCTTGGTCTTCAGGCGGTCCACGAAAAGCTGTCCCAGGTAATTGATGATGAACGTGAAGACAAAGAGCAATACGCCGACGAAGAAGAGCGCGTGGTAATGGGCTCCGCCGCGGACCACTTCGCCCATCTCCGCGGCGATGGTGGCGGACAAACTGCGGAACGGGAACGTCGGGTCCCAGGACAGGTAGGCCGCGTTGCCGGAGGCCATCAGCACGATCATCGTTTCCCCGATGGCGCGGCCCAGGCCCAGCACGCAGGCCGCGAAGATCCCGGGAAACGCCGCGGGAAGCACCACCCGCCAGGCCGTCTGCCACGGAGTCGCGCCGAGCGCGATCGATCCCTCGCGGAAACTTTGCGGCACCGAGGAGAAAGCGTCTTCCGCCACGGTGTAGACGATGGGGATCACGGCCAACCCGAGGGCGATGCCCGCGGTGATGGCGTTCAGGCGGAAATCGAGATGGAGCATATCCTGGACATAGGTCGCCATAACGATCAACGCGAAGAACCCGAGGACGACGGAGGGTATGCCGGCGAGCAGTTCAATGACGGGCTTTATGACTTCGCGCAGGGCCGGCGGCGCGAACTCGGAGGTGAAAAGCGCGGCGGCCAGGGAAAGCGGGATGGCGAAGAGCAGCGCGACCAATGTGACCTTGATGGTTCCGACGAAAAGAGGGAGGAGGGAGTATTTCGGCACCTGGGACACGGGCTGCCAGGCGAATTCCTTGGGCTCGCCCGGTTCCGGACTCTGGGGAAGGAACAGCCGGGAAACCCCGGCCTCTTCCCGCACTTCATGCGACGTGAGGACGGGCAGGGCTTCCCGGCCGATGAAAATAAAGATGAGGATGAGGCCGACGATGGCGATGGCCGCGCTGGCGCGGATGATCCCTTCGATGATGCGTTCGCTGACCGGTTTTCCTGTCACTGGTTTTCCGCCGCCTCTTGCTTATTTAATCAACTTGATCGGGAAATAGCCGACCGACATGACGATCTTCTGCCCCTCGGAACTTCTGACCCAGTCGATGAACCCCTTGATCGCGCCGGACGGTGCGCCGCGCGTGTAGTAATAGAGGTCCCGGCTGACCGGATACTTGCCGGAAATGATGTTTTCCTCCGTCGGTTCGTAGGCCGTATCGTTCTCGGTCGCCTTCACCGCGCAAAATTTCAACCCTTTGGCGTAGGCCGATCCGCCGTAGCCGATGCCTTTTTTGTCCCGCGTGATCGCGTTCACCACGGCGGCCGTCCCCGGCAGGCTCTGCGCCAGGGGGCTGAAGTCTTTTTTTTGCAACACATGCTCTTTGAAGAACTCGTATGTTCCGGAATTGTTTTCGCGGGAATAGAGGATGATCCGCGCGTCCTGTCCGCCGACCTCTTTCCAGTTCGTGATCTTCCCCCGGTAAATGGCCCTGATTTGGTCCAGGGTGAGTTCCCGGATGGGATTGGCTTCGTTCACGTAGATGGCCACGCCGTCCCGCGCCACGGGCATTTCCATGGGGGGAGCGCCGTATTTTTTGACGATCAGGTCTTTTTCCTTGTTGTTGATGGACCGGGACGCGGCGCAGATGTCGGTTCCGCCGCTGATCAGGGCCGAGACCCCCGTGCCGGAACCGCCGCCCGTCACCTGTATGATGGCGCTTTTATTATTGGACATATAGGCTTCGGCCCACCGCTGGTTCAATATCACCATGGTGTCCGACCCCTTGATGGTGATCGACTTTTCCGCCGCATGCGCGGAAAGGGCGAGGGCCATCAAGGCCGCCATACATGCTGTTGTCTTCATGCCGGTTCTCCCCTTTAGAGAAACAGTTGTTTGGTTCGGCAGCGGATGCCGGAAAAAGGCGGGATTGCTTATCGAGGCGATGGCCTATTCTAGAAAACCCGACGGGGCTTTTCAATGATTACTAACGGCAATATGGAGCCCGTCACGCAATAGTCATAAGGATTTTACTCCCCGTCGATGGATTGCCCCCGGCAACCATGCGAAAATAGACGCACCGACCCGGAACCGGGCGGGAAAAATTCCTAGGGGACGTAAGTTGTGAACCGATTCAAAAGAGGGATGGCGGTTTTTTTGGCCGTGGTGACGGCCTATACGGCATGGGGTACGCCCCAATGTGAGGCCAATTTTTGGCAGGAACGCCAACGCGCCGCCAAAACCCTTCAATCCAGCCGCGACATATTGCCTGTTGGAGAAGATCCCCGGTCCCCGCTTTACGCCCAACTCCCCGCCGCCCTGCCCGAAGTGAGCCGGACCCTTCCGATGGGCCCCTTCATCACCCAGAGCGTCGCCGCCGTCTCCCCTCAAAGCCGCGAGGCGGAAGACCTTCCCGAATGGATTTCATCCTTGGCCACCGCGTACGGCGATGTGGCGGAAGTCCACCTGGCGCCCGGCGCCAAGGACCGGCCTCTCATCATCCACATCCAGGACGCCCACGACCAATACGACGCCCAGAAAAACATCGCCCGTTTGATCGAGAGCCTTCAGGCCGGGGCCGGCATTGCCCTCGTGGGCGTGGAAGGCGCCACCGGCGGGTTCAACCTCGCCCCCTACCGGAATTTCCCCCGGCCGCAGTTCATCCGCGACGCGGCGGAAAACCTTCTGAGGTCCAACCTCATCGCCGGTCCGGAATACGCGGGCTGGACCTCGGAAAAGGAGCCGACGCTCTGGGGCGTGGAAGACACGGGCCCCTACCTGGCGAACATCCAGGCGTTCAAGGAGGGCCTTCCCCGCCAAGCGGAGCTGAAGGGCCGCCTGCGCGTCTGGCAAAGCCAGCTGGACCTACTGAAGTTCCATCTATATTCGGCGGAAATGCGGGAGCACGACCGCCGCCGCGCGGAACAGCGGAGCGGCAAGCTCCCCATAGCTGACTACGTCCGCTCCCTGGCGCAGGCGCTTCCCGCGGAACAGGCCGATCGCCTCGGCGTCCGGTTCCCCCACATCAACCTCTTCCTGCAAGCGCTCGACTTGGAAGACGATCTGAATTTCGCACAAGTGGAGAAAGAGCGGCTCGTGCTCCTCCAACGCCTGTCCCAAACCCTTTCCCAGCCGCAGATGACCGACCTTCTAAACAAAAGCGTCCTCTACCGCATGGGGCGGCTGAGCTACGGAGGTTTCCACTCTTTCCTGGCGTTCCTCTGCGGTCGGAGCGGGATCGACCTGGACCTCTATCAGCAGATGAGCCGTTACATCCGCTATGCCCTCATCTCCGACCGCCTCCGCGGAGGCGAGATCCTGCAGGAGCTCGCCGGGTTAGAGGGCGCGGCCCGCGGGCGCTGGCTGATTGGGCGCGACCAACGAGATCTCTTTGAGTTGTCCGAAGATGTGTCCCTGGTCGACCGCCTGTCGGACTTCGCCATGTCGCCGGAAGACTGGAAGTCCTACGGGGACCGCCGTCCGGAGATCGCGAATATAGCCGAACGTATCAAGGCGCTGTCCCGCCGGGCGAATTTCTTCTGGCGCGAGGACGACGGCCGGCCCCTGCAGGCAGACCTGGCGCCTTTCGAAAACTTTTGCGCCCGCGCCCTGGAACGGAATGGCGTCCTAGTCGGCAACCTGCTGGCGAAAATGGAATCCTCCGGGCAAACATCCGCCGTCCTGGTGGCTGGCGGCTTCCACAGCGAGGGCCTGACGGACCTGCTCAGGGAAAAACGCGTCTCCTACGCCGTCGTCACGCCCAAGATCAATGAAATCGACGCCGACGTCCACTCCCTGGACGCGCTGTCGGGCGAGAAACTGCCGCTCGAAAAACTGTTCGCCGCGGAAACGATCACGCTAAAGTCCCCGCGCTTCACCGCCGTCGTGGACCCCGCGCCCGGCTTTGAATCCTTCCAGCGCGGCGTGAATGGGATCGTCGCCCTGGGCGGCGCCCAGGACATGGCCGCCCACGGCACGGCGATGGAAGAGATAGAAGCGTCTTTGAGAAAATTCGGCATGCCGCTGATCCGTTGGAAAGGGAAGCTCCCCTCCATGGAGGAACTGGCGTCGCCCCGCGTGACCATGGCGGAGTTGAAAAATGGCGGAAAAACCACGGAAGTCACCCTTCTGGCCGTGCGCGCCGACGCGAAGGACTCTCCCGCCGCGCGGCGGCAACAGGATGCCCTGCGTCAGTCCGGCGAAACATTGATGGAAGGGATATGTGACGGCCTTTACCTGGCGATCGCGGCGCCCATTGCGTCGCGCAGGGCCGCGCCGCGTCTATCATGGATCCGCCAAGCCGCCCCCTGGGCCGTGGCGGCCGTTCTGATCTTGGCCTCAGTCTCCGGACTTATCCTCCATTCCTCCGCGCCGCCGCGCATGAATGACGGCCTTCAGTCCTTGCCCGTCTTGGGCATGACGTTCCTCTTCCTTCCTCCGCAAGTCATCGAGAGGGCGAAGAATTTCCTCGGAGGCCTGCGGGACCACCCCAAGCGCGCATTGGCGGTCGCTTGGGCGGTTTCCCTGGTCGTCATAGGGGCTCATGAATTCACCCAGGGCGGGACTCTCATTCCCGGCCTCGCCGGCACGGCGTGGCATTACCTGACGGAATGGTTCAGTCTCACGCCCACCATGGGGTCCGCTTACCCGTATCTGGGCGTCATCGTCGCCGTGGTGGTGATGGGACGTCTCGGTTATTGGCTCATCAAGAAAATGATCGGGGTCTATTACCGCTTCGCAGAATGGTTCGACCACCGGAGCGAAACGGTGAAGAACACCGTCTGGAAAACGGTCGAAAAAACGGAGCTCCTGGCCGTGATCGGCGGCGCGATCCTCGTCTTGTATGTCATCTTGAAAGACTGGGTCCTGGCCGCCGGCCTGTGGGCCAACCAAGCGCTGACACCCGTGATCTCCCCCGCCGTGCTCTTCACGGTGTTGTTCTTCTCGTCTGCGTTCATTGTCCTGCTTTCCCGCAAAGCAATGCGACCCAAAACCATGCCCCGCACGGACACGCCCATCGTCCCATCGATGCTCCCGGAAAAGGCGCCGCGCTCTTTTTCGTTCCGCACGGCCGCGGCCGTCGCCCTTCTGTCCGTCGCCGGGTCCGCGTTCATCGTAACCTTGGACCTCGCGTTGTTCCAGGGCGGCCTGACCAAGTCCGCAGCCATAATCGGCCTCGTTCTCCAGCCTTTTATCGGTACGGCGTTCACCCTGCTTATTGTCGTCGGCGTCCCCGCGGTCTTCATCCTCAGCTTCCTCGCCAAGGCCCTCAACAAGGTCCTCCAGCGCGCGCTGGACGGCGTCGCTGAATTCATGACCCGGCGCGGTACCAGCAACGCCCTGGAGGCGATGGCCGAAAATATGGGGATGCCCTTGCCGGCGCGGGTGAACGGCCACGGCGCCACCATGACAATGCCCGCGATGACGAGAAGCGTCGCGGTCATGGAAAAAGCCCCTCGGTCCTCTTCCCAAGAAGAACGCCTCAAAAACCTTTATAACCACCTGGCTGCGCTGAGACAGATCCTCGACAGGCCCGTCTCGGCCGCGGCGGTCTTCGACCTGGCCATGGAGCAAATCGCGGCGGCCCGCCTCTACGCCGAACTCCGCACGGAGGACGTCAGCCCGCACATCATGGGGGACTCCGCTTTCTTCAACCTGAGTTTCGGCGCGCAAGCCCTTTTGGACATGACCACCGAACTCGAACAACGGCTGGTGACGGAAGCGGACGGGCGGATCCGGGCCCTGGTCGACAAGGCCCTTCAACGAAAGGAGAACGAGGAACCGCTGAGCAATAACCAGCGGTGGACGCTGCGCGGCTGGAGCTCCCAACGGGACCCTCTCTCGGTCGACACTTTGGATATCCTCAGAGGGTTCCTCAAGGAAAACGACCCCATGGCGGCGGAGATAGACGCCGCGTTGACGGCCCTGCGGCGCATCGAGGAGCAGGCGGTGGTCCTGCGGTTGGTGGCCCTGGAGGCCGAATACCTTTTCGAGGCCCTGGGGGACATCGCCACGGTGCGCCGCTTCAGCGGGTATTATTTCTCCTTCAAGCCCTGGACCAAGGGTTTCAGCATCGCCATGGAATATTTCACCCTCTCGGCGCTGGGCATGCGGGCCGCCACCAAAACGGGAATGCGGTCCATTCATGTTTCCGTCGCACGCTTCGCGCATGTGCACAATGCCTTGGCGCGGTTGAACGGCCAGGAGGATCCTCTGCAGGTCGAAACCTTCGTCGCCAAGATCGCCGAGGAAGCCGCAAGCATCCGCGAACGGCGACGCGAGACGAAATCCCCCTTCGCGGCGGACGCCGCCTGGCACAGCGGGCGGAGGATGGGAATACGCTTCTACACGAGCGTCATCACGCTGGTGAAGACCTACGGCGTCCTGGCCCCCGCCCTGCTTCTCTCCACCACCGCCCTCGCCGGCACGAGCGTCATCGCTTCGGCCGCCGGAGCGCCGAGTCTCGCCAATGTGCTCCAGAGCCTTCTGTACGATGTCGTGCTGGGCGCGGGCCTGACCATCACCCTCCATTGGTTTTTCATTTTCGTCAGCGGCATCCTGTATGAAAAATTCCTCACCCGCCTGCGGCTGCGCTACATCTGGCGTCTCGAACGGAACCTGTCCGCCGTGTTCTTCTCTCCCCGAGGGGTCGCTGAAGCCTCCGGCATCACAGCGGCCAACCTGAAGGCCCATTACGCCGACATCATGGAACGGGCCAAGGCGCCGCAGGGCCGGCCTGCTTTGCATGTCTTCATCATGCGCCGACCGGTGGCGCCAAACGAAGTCGAAGCTCTTCGTAAAGCGCTGCGGGATTCACCGCTCTGGGACGCTGACCGCCCCTTCCTCATCATGACCACCGCTCAGGAAAACGGTATGGCTTATCTGGACGCCTACAACATCCTAGCCGCCATCGCCCGTTCGACCCTCGCGGACATCCGGGAGTTGCGGGAAAAAATAAAGGACGCCGAGTTCGCCGCCGCCATCCGCGCGCTGTCGGAATCGGACGGGGTCGACAAAACAGCGCAACCCGAGTCCGCCCAACAGAGGGGGAGGTATATCGGTACGCTGATGACCGAACTGGCCCTATTGGACCAGCCGGCCTACGATTATTTTCAGAAGAAACGGTCCGACGGCGCGGAATATCTCCTGGAAGCGGCCATCACCCTTATGCGCCAGCCCGACCTCTTCGCGTTGGCCGAGGAGCTGGCCGGAATCCCGATGGACGGCTACCGCGACGCCGACGGCCGCCTGCCCTTGGAAAAAATCGACGTGGCCTTCATTTTGGACCATTCCGCCCGGAGCCAACCTTTGGAGGGAGCAGAAGGCCCGCTCATGCCCGTTCTGCGGGAGGTTCTAAACCGGCCGGAAACGCTGCTGGAACGCGGGCTAGCGCGCGCCGCGCAAGCCGTCCAACGTCCGTTGAATTCGCTGTCCCCGAGAGGCAGCGCCATTTTCCTGGACCTGGGTCAACCCTTCGCCGGGGTCATCCCTCCCCTGCAGGAGGGAACCGTATTGGACATTGTCACGGTCCAGGCCCATCGCGACCAAATCGTCAACAGCCGGTCGCCCGTGGTCGTCCGCGACCACCGCAACAACGTGGTCGGCTTCATCGCGCCCCAGGGCCGCGGAAATTACAACGAACTTATTTCCTCCGAAATAAAGGGCCACGGCATCGCCGGCGGCGCCCAAACGCTCCCGGCCAGCACGGGCCTGATCCGTATCGGTTACCCCGGCGATTCCCGCGTTCCAAGCTTCCTATCCCGCATCCTCAGCCTCGCGGAAGTCGACGAGACCTCACTGAAGTTCGACCGCGACGTGCTCGCCAACATTTTCCGCGTGCTGATGGAACGCAAGCAGGGGACCTACGAGGGGTTCACGGCCCGAAACCTGGCGAGGCAAATCGGCGACATCAATCGCCTGTTCTCGTTCTTCACCATGGTCAGCATCATGACCCCCAATCGCCTGCGCGGCGTGGTCTCCTCGGCTTCCGGCACCTTCATAACCTTGCCGCCCGACGCAACGGATTTAAAGGTTGCCCGGGTCGAGGCTCCACGCGAAAAAGCGGTCCAACCGGAGGCGGTCGTTCGTCCCGTGTTCGACGTAGCACAGCGGTTGGCCCCGGCCTTTGCTTTCCTGCGCGGCCCCAACGGCCTGCTCGCGGCCGCGCTGATATCCGCCGCCGGCATCGTCTTGGCCCTCGTCTTTTTCGTGGAAGTCTTCGCCTGGATCGGGATAGCGCTCGCCGTGGCGGCGGTCGCCGTCCCCCGGCTCTTCCGGCCGACAACAGCCGATGAAACCGAACCGGCTGCCACAACCCAGCGCCTTGAGCAGACCCGCCCGTTAGTCGTAACCCAGCAGCGTTGGATGGTCACTACTGGGTTTCCCAACATGATTTATGAAAAGGACGCGGGCTCCGAAACCGTCTATTTCGTCCCCCGCGACACGCCCGTCCAGGTGATCGCCCAAACGCCTGGCGCGGCGCGGGTTCAGATCGAATACAGGGAAGGCGACCGGGTCTGGACCGGGTTTATGGACCTCTCCCAACTCTCCGAGACTCCCGCCGAAGAGGTCGGGGAAGATGACGCCGTCGTCCTTCAGCCACTGGACGAGGCCAGGACCGTGATTGGAAAGTTGAACATCCTCGCCCAACGGCCTGACGTGGACGCCAAGGTCGTCACCACCGTTCCCGCCGGAGCGACGGTGAGGGTCACCGGCATGACGCCGGATCAAATTTGGTATCGCGTCGGATATTCCGAAGGCCTGGAGAATTGGACCGGCTATATCCTCGCTTCCCAATTCGTCGAGGTCCCGGAGGTGGAGCCTTCTTCCCCGGATTCCGAAATCACGATGGAAAACCTGTCATCCAACCAGGCCGCTAGCGGCGTTCATCCTCTTAGCGCCGCCGGCGAAACCGCCGAGGACCCCGGGACGACGTCCCCGAAGAAGGGCGGAATTACGGGACTCGGCTTCGTCTTTGACTCGGCGGCCGAATGGCTCGTGCGCCTTGCCAATTACGTCGAATCTCCCGGCTCGAAGGTGTCGCCCGAACTGGCGCGAATCGGCGCCGCCGTCGGCGCACCCGCCTTCGCCTTCGGCCTTCTCGGGCAGACGCTGGCCCAAAGTTCCCCCGCCCTTTTTTCCTTCTTCAACGTCTCGACGATCTGCGGGTTCGGGCTGGGCATCGTGTGCGCGTTCATCCTCTTCGCCCTCTTCGTCAAAAAATTGGTCCGGGCCGAGATCGCGCAGCAAGTGGAGGCGGAAAGAACCAGCAGGGGTGGAAAGCCGCTTCTGGGCCTGTTCCCTCCGGCACTTCTTTTGCTCCTGATCATCGTCCCCGTGGGATTTTTCCTCCTTTGGGCGCATCGGATGGGGTATCTCAATAAAGTCCGCTCTTGGATCACCTGGAAAACGGCGGGGATCACCATGACGGTCGTCATGCTGACCGTCCTCGGCCTTGCGATCATTTCAAACCCCTCACCCGGGATGACGCCCACGCGCACGCCCACCGCCATCACGCAAACCTTCACGGCTTCTCCCACGTTCACGCCCAGTCCCACGTTCACGTTGACGCCCACGATGACAGCTTCGCCGACGGGGACCACTGTGCGGCCGAACGCTACACCCACTGGCACCGCGACGCTGACGGCGCCGCTTCCGACCGCCGTGGCGACCGGGGGAGGAGCAACGCCGATCGCTCCCACCCTCACCGCCCCCACGGTCGAATCGACGGAAGAGGTCACGGCGGAAGCGACCCTTACTGCCACGGAGGTATCGACGGAAGACGCCACGGAAGTAGGGACGGAAGACGCCACGGCGGAAGCAACTCTCACCGCCACGGAAATAGCGATGGAAGATGCCACACACGTGCCCACGCTGGAGCCGACGGCCGAGTCCACCGCGCCCAGCGCGCCGGTCATCGCCACGCGCTCACCGACCGCCGCCTACACCAACGGCACGACCGATGACCGCATCTCCGTTTATCAGGATCCGACCATTTACGCGGACAACCACAACCGCGTCAACCGCCTGGCGGGCCGCTACTCGCTGACGGTGGTCGGAACAACGTCTTTCGGCGGGCACGATTGGTACGTAGTCGATTTCGACATGGGCGAGTTGCATTACAACGATAAATACGTGCTCCAAAGCGACGTCACCCTGGGCGAAGCGCCGCCGCTTCCGGTGATCGAATTCCAGCCGGCCGTGGCCGCGGGCGACGCCACGGACCGCGTGACCGTTTACCAGGATCCCAGCGTTCCCGCGGACAACAGCAACGTGGTGGGTCGCTTGGCGGGCGGGCACCTCCTCACCATCACAGGAACGGTGGAGGCCGGTGGCCGGTCCTGGTACATCGTCTCCTTCTCCGCCGGCGGCCTGAATTACAACGGCAAGTACGTCCTCCAAAGCGACGTCCGCCCGGTCACTCAGTCCTCCGCTTTTTTCCTCGGGTTGTTCTCGCTCGTGACGGTCGGATTTTTCCGGCGCGGAAGGAACGGAAAGTTCCTCGAGTTCGTAACGGACGTTCCAGGCGATGCCCCGCCCGAACAGAAATTTTCCGGGATCGGCGCAGGGGCGAAAGCGTCCCACTCGACCGTGTCGGGCGGCCTGGAAACCATCCTCCGCTTCCTCACGCGCCGCGCCATCCTCATCCGCGACTTTATCGCCGCCATCGCCGTGGAGTACGGCAACGTGCGCCGCGCCCGGCGCAACAATAGCGTCGACGCGACCGTCTTCTCCGACCGCGCAGCTGAACCCCGGGCACCGCTCTTCTCCTTCTTGACCGTCAAACGACTCGAGGCCGTGCTTGTCGGACGGCCCGCCGCGGCGCAACGATCGCCGTTCTTTCCCTTCCGGATCGTCGACCGCCTCCCGGACGCGCTTGTCGGACGGCTGAACGCGCTGCCCCGTCTCGCGTTCTACATCGTGCCGTTGTTCCTGGCCATCGGGCTGCAGCTACCCTGGCAGGCGGTCGCCCTGGCCGTCCTCCTCCCCCTGTCATTTGACGCGTCGCCCGCGATCCTGTCCCTGTTCGTGGACCCGAACGTCTTCCCGGAGCCCGTCGCCCGCGAGGGCCTTTCCGCGGCGGACCGCCTTTTGCTGGCGGAAAGGATCGGCGTCACGCCGGAGATCATCAACGTCTCCCGGACGATCGCCGACGCGGTCGCCCGCTTTACGCCGGACGCGCCGGGGCTGGCGGAAGCCGAGCGGATCCTGGCGGATTGGTTCTCCACGTTGACGCACGAGCAGCGCGATGACTTCGTTCTGTGGTTCAACGAGATATTCGGCTGGCCCTTCGATTCCGCCGCGTTCGGGCTTGACTTACCCGCCGCGTTGGAACGCCGCTCCTTTCCGACCGCTGATCCGGACGCGTCCTGGTCGCCACCGGCGGTGCACAACGTCCTGCTCGCGCGGATGATGGAGCTCGTGGAGACACGGCTGCGGGATCATCTTGATGCGCAGGGGATGGATGCGGCTAAAGTGCCGGACCTGCCGCGCCAGCTGTTGGCCCTCCGACTGGCGGCGGCCCACGGGAACCTCAGGCTCAAGACCATCCTCACGGCGATGACCGGAACCCCGGAACTTGCGGACTCTCTGGGAACGTTGGCCGACCAGCGCGCCGGTCAACTCCGCCTCCTGCCGGCCTACATTGAAACTTTTCAGGTCCGCAGCCAACTGCACCGGCCCTCGCTCCCCTCCCCCAACGCGGAGATCGTCCGGATACTCAACGAGATGCCGCTCCGCCATCCCAACGTCAGCGCCATCACGATCCGCCTCATGCCCGTCACGCCGTCCCGCCTGGCCAAGGAACAACGCTCGGCTTTGAAACGGATCCTGATAACGGCGAAATCATGGCCCACCGCGGGTCGGCCCGAGTCCATGTCCGCCCAACAATACGAAGCGCTCCTCAACTTCGCCGAAACCGCCGGGCGGCTGGCCCCCTACCTGACGGACCGCGAACGGAACGAAGCGGGATTCGACGCCGCGCTGGACCGGCTGATTGAATCTGTCGCCGCGGTCCACGCCAAAGGAACTTCCTTCAATGCGTCGCTGGGCGAACCCTCTTTCATCGGCGACGATCTGAAATCCCTGGTCACACTGCTCCGCACCGGCGAAACGGACGAAATGGAAACGATCGTCCGCCGGATCGACTCCCACTATAACGATGTTCGCGGGCTCCTTGAGGCCTCGCAGAACAACGCGATCCGTTCCTTCGACATGTCGTTCCCGCGCCGCATGACGGTCGCCCTGGCGGACGCCGGACGGAAGTTGCTCGGTTGGATGGGACTTCGGTCGACGGTGAGCGTTTACAAAGCGCCCGTCGTCATGAAACGCGACGCCCGCGGAATGACGTCGGCCGCGTGGGACCGGATCGGCGCCGACGACCCACGCGCCAATTCGCTCATCAATGAGATCCGGTCGCGACTCATCGGCCTTCCGGAGGAGGACCGCGGCTCCCTCGCATTGTTCGTCCCGGCCCCCGAAGACGACCGGCAAGCCGCAGCGGAATTCCTGCGGACCCAATTCCCTGAAGTTTCGGACGCGACCTGGTCCCGCGTGGCACTGTTCACCTTCGACGAGGTGGCGGACGGCGGGCGCCTGAGCGCCCGAAAGCTTTCCGACCGCATCCGCCGGACGAACGGCAAACTCCTGTTCGCCCCGAAGATCAACCTATATACCGATGACGGTGCGGTCTGGGACTTCACCGGGATGTCCGCGGAAGACATCGTCCTGTTCCTCTTCAACACCCTGGGCCAGATCGTGCGCATCCAAGCGGACGTGAACGACGCCGCGCGCCGGGCCGCTTACCTAAAAGTTCAAGCATAAAACCAACAATATCCCAAAATAGCAGCATCAGGCCCTGTCTTAATCTAATGAAGGATTCGTCTCTCTGAAGACGCCAACCAACCCCCATTGAAAATGGGGGCTGGGGGGCGGGGAGGTGTCCGAAGAGAGGACGAATCCTGATACTATGAGTTGTATGTTTTAATGTGTTAACTGCCGGAGGATGAAGCGGCGAGGGAGGAGTGGCGGATGTCCTTACCGAGCACCATGAAGATGGCGTCCTCGGCGATGTTGGTGGCGTGGTCGCCGATGCGTTCGAGGTTTTTGGAGATGAGGATGATGTCCACGAATTGCTTGCTGTGGACGGGGTCCCGGCCGATGAGGCTGATCATGCTATGCAGCGCCTCGGCCTTGAGCTGGTCCTGCTCCTCTTCCAGCTTCAGGACGGAGCGGGCCAGCTCGACGTC
>CAYZXT010000018.1:0-49497 GCA_964482515.1 uncultured Elusimicrobia bacterium
AATTAAAGCTGGGCTTGTTGCGGTGTATATTTAACATAATATATGTTATCGGAAGCTATAGGTGTTGTCGATTGATTGGGTTTTGTGTTGGGTCTGTGCTTTCTGTGTCTTTTGTTTTTAAGTCTTGATTGTGGTCCGGTTCTGGATCCCGGGTTTTGTGTGATTGGTTTGCGTCCGTTTGGTGTCTGTTGGGTGTTGTGGTGATGGGGTTTGGTGTGCACCGATTGGTGCCGTTTGTGAACATCTTATTCAGAATCTGGTGATTCGCAAGGTTTAGTCGGGGTTCGTCTTTGGTGTTGGTGCGCCTTTTCGTTGCCCACAGTCCAATCCCCTGGTCGCCGCCTTCTTTTGTCCACAATGGGCCTACTCTTGTTTAATTACTTATGGTAATAATGTATTACAAGAACAGCTGGGAGGCCATAAAGATGTCACTTTCTCAAAGAATAAAAGATAGACGGGTACTATTAGGTATGAATCAAAAGGCTCTGGCGGATGCGCTTGGCGTGACACAGGGCGCCGTTGCGCAGATTGAATCCGGGGTTCGTTCCCCCTCTTTAGGGTTATTGCCGGGTTTATCGAGGGCCTTAAAGGTATCGATCGATTATCTTTTGGAGGGTAATTCTTCCGAAATCTTGGATATAGGAGCTTTGAACGCTGCTGATCGGCTTATGGTGCGGCGGTTTTGTGAGTACTTGCTTTGGATTAAAGAGAAGGCGGGATGATTTAGTTGTTATGATGAGCTAGAAGTGTACGTGGGCCTCAAGAGTGTATTCAGAGGCTCTCGAGGCAAGATTACCGTACACCTGACCGGGAAAGAAGTAGGCGACTCCCAACCGGAACGTGACGAACCCGGTATAACGGTAAACTACGCTCCCATCAAGTTCCGCCCCGAGATCGTTTTTCCCCGTGGGTTTGGTCAAAGAGTTGTAGATGAAATAGTCGATGGACGACGTCCAGATGACTCCCTGGGTGCTGTAAATCCCCAACCCCATGGTTTTAATCCCTGAAATTCCGATCGGGAGACCCGTCCCTGCTGGAGAAAATGGAGCGCTTCTATCATACGCGTCCGATAGGGTCGCCGCGAAAAGAGATCCGTATCCTGCCCGCTGCAATCCATCCCAACGTCGCGCAAAACTGGGTCGAAAAGCCTCGTCCCGACTCCTGGTGCCGGCATCGTCTCCCGTTCCCATGGCGTAAATCGCCCTCACGCCGAATCTCCCCCACTTCATGTTGTCGGTCTGAGCCCCCAACTCCAGTTTTTCCCCGTGCCCGGCCAACTTCATTTTTGTGATCGGGTTTCCCGGGGCGAGTGTCGCCTCTCCCGTCTGCATGGCATATTCCAATTTATAGTAAGCGTCCTTGAGGTTTCCAAACAGCCTTAGGTCATAATATTGGCGGACAACCTTTCCGGCGGTGGTTGTTGAAGTCGGAAGGATATAAATGCTGCCGGTTTTGTTGTTTTCCTGTATCCAACTCAGTTCCCAGCGGTTGTGCTCGCGGCTTGTGCCGAGGACCGCGCCGTTCAAGTCGGAATCGCTGTGCCCGGCAAGGGACTCGGCGATTTTGGCCGTGAATAAATCCAGATCAAATTTCCAGGGCAGGTCGACTTGGGCGCGCAGCGCGTTGAAACCCAATTCATCGTCGGATACCAGCATCCCGTCGCCGATGATGATGTGCTGGCGTCCGATGAACAGATTAACGCGTTTCCAGGCGATATTCGGCAGGTGGACATAGGCTTCTTCAACAAAGGGCCTTCCGTCTGCGCTCGGATAGCGGGTCAGGGGCGTGGTGCTGCCTTCCAGTCCCCATATATTGATGGACCGTAAACGCAGTCCGGCTTCCACGTCCTGGTTGAGCCAGCTGGTCATGTAGAAATGCGCATCTTGAGAGTAATAATTGAGCGAGTCGTTTGTGGCGTTGTCGAGGTCATTGTTATCGATGGAAACGCCCTTGAGTCGGTAATCCATTCCCATGTTCAGGGAAGAGAAATCGGCGGAGACGGAGTGCGGTGCCGCCAAAAGGCCGAGCAAACCGATGATAAGGGAATATCGACGGGAAGAAAACGACGGGTGGGCACGATGATAAATCGTCATGACCGGTTCATTTTAGCATCCGAGGTTGTGGGGAGCAAGAAAAAAGAAACCCCCTCCCCAAGGGCAATTAGGGGAGGGGGTTGAAAAGAACGCCTTCTCTATCCGCTAACGAGTTCTTTTCGGCGTTGTCCTGGGAGCAGGCGTTGACGAAGCGGCCGGCATCGCTTGCTCGGGAGCCATCCCGGACGTCGGGCCGAATTTAATCGCAAGTCTGGCGAAGAACTTATCCAGAGAGTCCGATTTTGTGCTGGCGGCCCCGCCGACCCATTGAGCCAATCCTTTTCCGGCATTCAGCATGGCATAACCCAAGGACATGCGAATGTTGTTGGTATGGATGTAGCCGATCGAAAGGTCGATCTCGTTGCCGAGGTTCTTGCTGAACCCGGCCGGCACTTTGCTGAACTTGGCGATGTAATAGTCCGCGTTCAGCGTGACTTTGGGCGCGGGCGGAAGAACGAAATAACCGCCGAGGTTGATGATGGTGAGACCGGCGCTGCCGGTCCCCGTGTCTAGTCCCGCGCCGGGAAGGCCCGTGCCGACCGCGAACGCGTTGCTGTTGCTGAGAATTTCGCCGTACCGGTAATCGGAGGCGGCAAAGCCGATGTTGCGGAAGTCATGGAAGGCTTTGTCGTTGGAGTCTGCGTTGGCGTCGCCGGAGGCGCTCGCGTATTTCAAATGACCGCCGAAACCGTTGGCCGCGTCATCATAAAGGGCATGAAGCAACAGGGCGCTGCCCTTATGCTTCGTTTTCCCTCCAGCGGTATTCTGCTGACCGCCGTTGCGGGCATATTCAAGTCCCAGGCGGACGGCTTCGTCCATGAGGTTGACCCCGGCGCGAAAGTCCAAGATCGTCAATGTGTTGTTATCGGAGACCGTGGGGCCGTTGCTGTTCGTTCCTTGATAAAGGCCGATCTCCAGTGGAACAGTGACGTCCGGGCTGGTGATCAGCTCGGAGGATCGGGCAGTGATCCAGCTGACGTTGATGTCTCCGGTTCCGGCCGCATCGGTCACCGCGACGGGATGGCCTTCGCGCGGTTTTCCGGTCACGCCGGTGACATGGACCAGGCCGATTTTCTTCGTTAAGGATACCGCGTCCAGAAAGTTCACCGAAAGGTTGTCGTCGTTATACGGTCCGGCGTACACGAGAAAATCCCCGGGGCGTCCGACGAACTGGCGGCCTCCGCGGACTTGATCGATATATAAGAAATCATTGAGGTCGAGATAAAGGTTGACGATGCCTATGATCCCGGCTTCAGCGGTTATGGTGTCCGCGCCGCTTCCCGCCTGGTTCGGCGTGACGCTTGTGCCCGCCCCCGCGCTCACGGAGGTCCGGGCCATTTCAATGCGGCCGTTCACGCCGTCGGTCACTTCGGCGTTCAGTCCGAGGCGGACGCGCGAGTTGACGGCGCCGCGATGGTCGTTGATTCCGTCGTTAATGTCGGACTCGTTGGCCGCCTGTTGGCCGGCCGCTTCCACGGAGCCATCCGCCGAAACGTTTTGAAAAAGACCCCACATTTCGGCCCATCCTGATTGGGAGCCGATGAGCAATGTCATCGACAGAATCACTAGGTATTTCTTCATCTTTGAAGGTTCCCCTTTTCTTTTATGGATTGGTCGCTGCTCGATAACGAATAAAGGATGGATGAAACGGTTGGAGTTTATTCATATAGTCAGGATTCTAACATCGCCCCAAGAGGAAAGTCAACCGAAGAGGAATTATTTTTTTACCTGGCCCTGTTTTTCTTGCTGGAATTTGATTTGGAGGATGTAGTCTTGCGCAGCCTTGGCCCAAGGGCTGTCCGGATAAAGCGTGACGAGCCGCTCGAAGGTGTTTTGGGCGTCGGACCATTTCTGTTGGACCATCTGGATGCGTCCCGTGGCTTCATGGGCCCGCGGAGCCGAAAAGTGGTCCGGGAAATCTTTGAGGAATTGGCCGTAGGAGGCCAACGCGTCGTCCCATTTCTGGAATTGTTCTTGGGCCTGCGCCAAATCTATCTGGGCCAGGGCGCGCAGTTCCTTGGAAGGTGATTGGCGGACGGCGGTCTGGTAGGCAGCGATGGATTCCGTCGCTTTTCCTTGGGCGGAGAAAATATCGCCCTGCAACATATAGGTCTGCGCGATCAATGCGCCGGACCGATTGGATGCGGTGATCTGGTCGATGGTCTGCAGCGCTTCGGTTTGCTGGCCCCGGTTGGCGAGCGAAGACGCGTAGGAAAGCTGTTCCCAGGCGCGCCCTTTGAGCTTGTTCAAATTGACGATGACGAAGGCGCCCAAGGCGCCGGCCACGACAGCCACCGCGAGAGCCAACCCAACCTGCTGCCAATGGTCGGCGATCCAGAGAGCGCTGCGGCTCATTCTCTGGTTATGGGCGAAGTCCTTGTGTTGTTCGGGTGCCAAAGTGGCCATGAAAACCTCGTTGATCTAAAGGGTCGATTTAACCCTCACGCCCCCGGGCGGAGTTGAACCACCAACCTTCTCCTTAGGACGGAGCAGCTCTATCCAGTTGAGCTACGGGGGCGAGAGCGTTAAATCCGTCCGGCGGACGCAACTGAAAGCCATCCTATCACATCGGTCAAATGAGAGCAATTGCGCTCGGAATCAATATTGAATCAGAGAATGGATCTCCCACTTGGAAACCTTTTTCCGTCCGCCGAGAAAGAGGAGTTCGATCAAAAATGCCATGGCGGTCACGTCGGCACCGCAGCCTTCGACGAGTTCCGCCGCAGCCTGCGCCGTTCCGCCAGTGGCCAGGACATCGTCCACGATCAAAACCTTGTCGCCGGCGCCCAGGGCGTCCACATGCATCTCCAATATATCGGCGCCATACTCCAGCTGGTACGTCGCGGCGCGGGTCCGATACGGAAGTTTCCCCTTTTTTCGCACAGGGATGAATCCCGCGCCCAGCGCCGTCGCTATCGCGCCGCCGAAGATGAAACCGCGCGATTCGATGGCGACGACTTTATTGATGGAGCGGCCGCGGAACGGTTCGATCAATTGTGTGACGGCTTGGTGGAAGGATTGAGAGTCGGCCAAGAGAGGCGTTATATCTTTGAAGACGATCCCCTTTTTTGGGAAGTCGGGAACATCTCGGATCAAGCTTTTTAAGTTCGTATTTTTGGCGGGCACGACGTTTTGTGTGTGAATGTGATCAGACCATCCCTGTTCTCTGCGCTAGGCGGCGCAGCCGCAGAAGCCCGCGTTCTTCCAATTGGCGCACGCGCTCGCGGGACAAACGAAGCTTTTTCCCCACTTCCTCCAAGGTCATGCGGTCCTTGCCGTTTAGGCCGAAACGCATTTCCAAAATCTTCCGTTCGCGATCTCCTATGCTGTCGAGCGCTTTACCCAACTCGTCCTGCGTGCGGAGGACTGTCAGCATTTCGTCGGGCCCCTGCTCCGCTTTGTTCGATACGATGTCGCGTATGAAAAGATTCTCCTCTTCGTCCAGCGGCGTGTCCAGGCTGCCGACGCCCTTGGAGGCTTCATGGGCGTCCAGGACGCCTTTCACCTGGCGGGCCGAAAGGTTCAGTTTCGTGGCCATCTCCTTCAGCGTCGGATCTCGCCCGAGGGAGCTGTGCATCCGGTCCCACTCCTTCATCCATTTACGGAGCGCTTCCCAGGCGTGGGGCGGAATGCGGATCGTTTTGGATTGCTCGTCCAGCGCGCGGCGCACGGCCTGTTCGATCCAGTAGGCGGCGTAGGTCGAGAAACGGAAACCGCGCTCGGGGTCGAATTTTTCCACCGCATGCATGAGGCCAAGGTTCCCCTCTTCGATGAGGTCGAGGAAGTCCACTCCGACGCGGTAATATTTTTTGGCGATGGGGATGACCAGCCGGAGGTTGGCTTCCACGAGGCGGAGGGATGCTTTTTTGTCGCCTTTCTTTGAGCGCTTCCAAAGCTCGACCAACTCTTCCTTGGTGACTTCCTGCAAACGCTTAATTCCGCGGAAGTATAGGGTGACCGGATCCAAGCTGTCTCTCATTCAATCCTCTCCTTAAAGTAATCCGTGGTGCGGAATCATCGAGCTAAAATCAAACTATCGAAAAATCCTCTGCCGGGTCGTTCAGCGCCGAGACCGGGAAGCTTTCGGTCCGCTCGACGCGCGCCCAGGAGCTTCCCTTGCCGACATGCGCGAGGAACTCCTGCAGGATCGCTTCGTCGCCTTCGGCCTCCATTTCAACCGACCCGTCCGGAAGGTTCCTTACCCATCCGCGCAGCCCGAACTCTTGGGCGGTCTGCAGGCAAAAATAACGGAAACCGACACCTTGCACGCGGCCGAAAACACGGATGCGTTGCCGGACGCGGGCCGCGCGGGGCGCCGTCATCCCGAGATCGTGATGCCGAAGAAAATTCGATCGAAGAAATTCATGGGCTCGCCAATTTTGGTCAGGAACAAGTCGAGGCGAATGGCGTCGGACAAGAGATACCGCCAGCCCGCGGCCGCGCGTTTGTCCAGCGAATCATAGTCGACCATTAATTTCTGCACGGTGAACGAATAGCTGACCGAAGAAAAGAACCCCACCGTGCGATCACCGTTGCTGAGGCGCGCATGTTGCGGACCGCCGTCCAGCCTGAAGCCGCCCAATTCCCGCGGCGAGATTGCCAGGTAATATGTGTGCCGGATAACGCCCACAGCACCGTCCACCCACGCTTTCTCCGCATGGAGGAATTGATACTTGGCATGCAGATTGATGTGCGGCGCCCGCTCTCGATACGTTTTGCGCGTGAACGGCGTGATGGGCGTCGCGTCCCGCAAATCGAAGGAAGTTCCGAACTCCACGTTTCGCGGCCAAGCATACGACAAACCGAGTATGAACCGATGGAGGCCGATGCTTCCTGTTTTGTACTCCAGTGTTTTTCCGGAGATCGCCACGATGTTTCCGGTCGGACCGCGCAGGCTTTGAGCGGTCAGATCAAAATCATCATCGGCGCAAACCGCCGTGGCGGACGCGAGCGCGACCGCCAGCAGCAACAGGCAAAGGCTCGGTTTGAACAACGAACGATGAAAAGATCTGGACGAATTTCGGTTTTTCATTCGACGGCCACGCCCTCCTTAAGGGTCTCGGGGTGCGGGGACTTGAACCCCGGACCTCTTGGTCCCGAACCAAGCGCGCTACCAGCTGCGCTACACCCCGGGATCCTCAAGGAGAATCGTGCCCGCCGTCCGTTTCCCATGCGGGTTCAAAACAATACCACTGGTCGCCGTATCGCGACAGGTAATTCTCTAATACTTTTGCCGTCCTGCGCAACAGGTCTTCAACCGCTTCCGGGCCATCTCCCGTCGGCCAAAGAGGTTCTTCGACGATGGCGCGATAATATCCAAGTTTCTCCCGGATCACAAACCCCGGAATTACCGGGGCCCGGTGCCTGATGGCGAACAGGAAGGGGCCACGGGGGAGCCGCGCTTTTCGCCCGCACATCGTGACGGTCGCGCCGTCTTCCCCAAAGGGGCGGTCGCCCAAGAAGGCGACGGTCTCGCGGTGGTTCAGCGCCCGGGTCACGCCGAAGGCGGCGCCTTTTCCGACCGCGAGGTATTTCAGCCCCGGGGCGCGGCGGCGCTGAATGAACCGTTGCATCAGCGCGGAGCCATAGGGCTTATAAACGGCGGTCGCGGGCCATTGCCAGTCCGCGAGCACCCGCCCGCCCAATTCCCAGTGGCCGAGATGGGAAGTCAGAAATATGACGCCTCGCCCTTGCCTGCGGGCTTCTTCGGCTTTTTCCCGCCCTTCCACTTCAATCGAGACTTTAGCCCCGGACAGGAAATCAGACAGCGTGACCGCGAAGTTTTCAAAGACCTGGTCCGGAGTGTAATGCGTTCCGGCCCATTTATTGATGACGTCCAGATTGTCCTGCACGGCCCGCCATTTCGGCAGCGTCAATATCCGCATCAAACGGCTGCATCGCTTGGCGGTGCGATGACGGCGGTGGTCACCCATCCATTGAGTGGCCAGGTTAGCGGCGCCGAATGCTCCGGCCAGAATGGCCTCAAGCGCTCGCAAATTAAACCGTCAGGGAACGGAAGGAGAAATCCCGTTCAACGCTGTTGGAAGGTTCGGAAACGCCGCTGTTTCGAGGGTACGTCAAAATGGGTTCCTTCATGAAGCGCAGGATGATTTCCGCCGCTTCATAGGCCGCATAGGGCCGCGCCAGAGCGGAAGCGTTTTCCTGCAGACGGCGCAGCCGGTCTTTTTGCTGCAACAATTTCTGCACGATGGCCGGCAGGTCCTGGATCGAATCCACGCGCTCGGCCGCATTGTGCTTGAGAAGGTAACGGGCGTTCCGTTCTTCCTGTCCCGGGATCGGCTTGATCATGAGCATCGGCAGGCCTTTGGCCAGGGATTCCGCGCAGGTCATTCCGCCGGGTTTTGAAATCAGCAGGTCCGACGCGTCCATGAGCCGGGAAATGTTTTTCGTGAAGCCGAAGATGCGCACGCTGTGGTCGCCGCCGAACCGCTTGTGCAGTTTTTTCTGAGTGCTCCGGTTCTGCCCGCAGACGACCAGGATTTGCAGGGGTGACGGAATTTTCCGCAGGTTTTCCACCATGTCCTCGACCGGCCCCAGGCCTTTGCTGCCGCCCATGATCAGGGCCGTCGGTATGTTCGGATGCAAACCCAGGCGCAGCCGCTCGGAGGTCTTGTTCCCCCTCGTCGTGAAATGAGGGTCCACGGGAATGCCGGTGACGTGGATCCTGTTATCGCGGATCCCGCGCTTCACCATCTCCCGTTTCATCTCTTCCGTTCCGACCAAATAAAGATCCATGGATTTTGAAAGCCAATAGCTGTGGACGCCGAAGTCCGTGACGATCCCCACCAGGGGGATCCGTATTTTCCCCTTCTGCTTCAAAGACGACAGGATCATCGCCGGCACCGCTTGGGTGCAGACCAGGCAGCGGGGGCGATAGCGCTTAAGCAGCTTGTAGATTTTTTTCGTATTGAAGACGTTGAGGAGCTGGCGGATTTCCCGGGTGGCTTCCTCGACGGTCGGGTTGTCGTACAGATAACTCCAGATCTGCGGCGTATGCTCTATCATCTCCAAATACATGCGCGCGACCAGCCTGCCGACCACCGGGAAAGCCAGGGAAAATGAGTCCAAGCCCTGCAGGTCTATCCGGGGATTCAATTCTCTTAAAGCGCTCATCACCGCTTCCGCCGCGCGCTGATGTCCGCTGGAGATGGAGATGTACAGGAAAAGGCAGCGTTTGGTAATGCTCACGGGTTGGATGAAGTAAGGTCGCCTTTTGATTCCATCGAATGTTAAAAAAATCGGGGCGGTGGGGATTGAACCCACGACCTCTCGCACCCCAAGCGAGTGCGCTACCACTACGCTACGCCCCGTAAATTCATTTAGTAACTTGGGCAGCACTTGCGCTGTCGGCAACGTGCGCCCCGTAAAATCTTTTGCAGTTCGTTCGTGTGCTGGAGTATTGACGGTGATTAAAAGCTGACGAGATGTGATTGTAGCACAGTCGGGGAGTTTTTGAAACTAGAGGAAGAACGTCTGCTTGGCGATCCCGTTAAACAGGAGCAACGATCCCGCGACGTAATAGGCCAGGGTGATGAGTTCGTCCCGCAACGACGTTTCCTCTTTGAAAAGAATGAATAACGAGAACGGCAGCATGTAGTAGCGCTGTTCAATCAGCCAGCAGGGAACGAGGGAAAGCACGGTGAACGGGTACAGGAGATAGAAGGACGGACGCCTCAACCGCGTAACCATAAGCGACATCACCGTGAAGGAGACCGGAATGAAAAATAGGGCGCGCAGGGATAGGTCGGAGGTGAAGAACAACAGAATTTTATTTCGCAGAAAATGCGTCGTCAGCGCGCCGTAATTATAGGGGTGGTCGACGTTAAACGTAAACCAGTAAAGGAGAAAAAGCAAGGGCAGGACTGTCAGGGTGCTGGGGCGCGATTTTGCCGACAGGAGGATTTTGCGGGTGTTCGATAGGTGCAGGGGCAGGAATAGGAAGAAATGCAGGAACAGGCAGAAATAGACGTTACCCAGGTGGAAACCCGCGGGCGGATGCATGTATTTGTCGCCGATGGCGATTCCGCCGTTGATGTACGCGAAAACCATGAAACCAAGGCCGCCGATCCAGAGCGTGCGACACTTCCAAAGCCATTCTTTCAACTCCCGCGCGTTTATCGCGCGCAGGCCGAAAGTTTCGATATAAATGAAAACGCTTAGGAAAAACAGCCACACGATGTTCGTTTGCCGGACGATGAGCGAGGAGGAGATAACAATCCCTGACAAAACGTATTTATCCCGGACAACGAAATAAAGCGCCAGGAAAAAGAAGCCCATGGAGAAAACATCGGTGTAGAACAACGGAAAAAATGGAAAGATCACGGGCAGCCAGGCGAATTGCATCCATTTGACCGAGGCGCTTTCGGCGCCGAGCTTATGGCACAGCAAGGCGAACGAAACGAGGGTCAAAAGCGATAGAATGAAAGAAATCGTCCTAAGGGAAGGAATGGATTCCACACCGAAAAGGCGCCCCGTGAGTCCCACCGCAGCGTTGTAGCCTGGAAGTGTTGTGAGACTGGGAAGGGTGAAAAAATCCGTAGACACTGTCCTGATGGTTGGGTGGGCTCCGATCGTTTCCGAGTACCGTTCCCTCGGCACCGGCCGTAGCCCGTCCACGGCGTAGTAAAAAATCGAATTTGACTCGACCGGCCGGATTTCGGATTTCTCACTGAGCGCTTCCGGACCGACCTTGCTGACGAAAGCTACCGTTCCGTCGCCATGAACGGCCATCGCGTCCACCCGCGGATCAATGAGCCTAATGGCGGGATCCCCCCCCAGTATATCAAGGGCTTTTTGCTTATTGGCGAAGCGAAGCGCTTGTAAATAATGCGCGTTTTCGTCGCAGAACGGGAGATTGTCTCGAACGATAAAAAACGCCGCTGTGATCGCGACGACGGTCAGTGCCGCCGCTGTTGCCGGCAATCGGTTCAACAGGCCTGTCATCGCGCTATTGCCTTCCCCACCAGGCTCTGATACAGGGTCAAATGCTTGAGGACCGTTTCCTGGGCGCGCCAATTTTTCTCGACGCATAACCGTCCTGCCCTCCCCATCGATTCTCTCAGGTCCGGGTCCTTTAGGAGCTTCACGATTCCTTCCGCCATCCGCTCTGCGTTTCCGGGCGGAATGTTAATGCCGGTCACGCCCGGCCGCATGACTTCATTGAGCCCCGGGATGTCGCTGTAAACCACGGGCTTCCTCATGGACATCGCCTCCAAGGCGATGATGCCGAGCCCTTCCCGGAAACTGGGGAAGACCATCAGGTCGGCCGCAGCCAACCCGTCGCGGACTTCTTCCGCTCCGCCGGGCGGCAGAAACCGAAAATAATTCCCCAAGCTCCGCTTCCGAACGAGCTTTTCCAAACGATTGAAATAACCAGGTTCGCCAATCCTGCCCATGAGGATGAAAATAAAATCGGCCATTCCCGGGACGCGGCGCAGGGCTTCCGCCACGCCGACCAAAATCGTTTGTCCTTTTCGGCGTTCGAAACGGGCTGGATAAAACAGCAGGGCGCTCTTGTCGGGAACGTTGTGGCGGTGGCGGAACGCTGAGCTGTTCCCTTTCTCGGGGTGAAAAAAGTCCGCGTTAATCCCGCACGCGCAGAATAGCTTCGGCCCGCCCAGACCGCGCAGGGCCCCCTCGGTGAGACCGATGATCCCTTTCGCTCCGCGGGTGAATAGCCATGCCGTCGCGGTTTCAATGAAGACCTTGGGCGACAGCGGGTTCCAACTCATGGTCCACTCGGATGACGCGACCCAGGGGATGCCGAGCCGGCGGCACGTCCACCAAGCGACGGGTTTGGCGTCGACGCCCACCAAGTCGTGCAGGTGGAGGACATCGACGTGTTCCTCATTCGTTATCCTTCGCAGTTCACGCTGAAAGTCCATAATACGGCGGGGAACGGCAAACACGCTCGTTCTATTTCTCCACGGGAGTTCATGGTAAACCAATACGCCGTTTGAAAACGATTGTTGATAAACGCGGCCTTCGCGATCGCCCCGGTATATAAGGTGAACGCGCAGCGGGACGGGCGTGAGCCGGAATAACGATTCATTCAGCTCCCGTAGAAGCCCCTCAGCTCCGCCCGTCTGCCTTACGTCCCAGCTTATGAGCTCAACGAGGGTCAAAGGGGGTTGCGGAGGCATAGGTTGTCGTCCATCACAGAAAAAAGTATTGCTTCTGGATCCCGTAAAATAGGACGGCAGAGATGAGAACGTAGTAGGTTAGCGTTGCGTAGTCCGTCCGAGCGGACGATTTTTCTTTGAAGAGTATGAAGAGTGAAAAGGGGAGCATGTAATAGCGTTGCTCAATCAACCATATGGGCAGGAGCGAGAGCGCCGTGAAGGGATATACCAAGTAGAACGACGGACGCTTCAGTCGCGTGACGCAAAGGGACATCGCGGCCAAGGCTACCGGGATGAAGAAGAGGGGGCGAAACTCCGGGCGCGATGTGAAAAACTGCAGGGCTCGGCTTCGTAAAAAAACAGAGACATAAGGGGCGTAATTGTAGGGATGGTCGATGCGGAACATCGTCCAATACAGCATAAAGAATGCCCCGAGCAGGGGTAAGACCCATTTGCGCTCTCGCATAAATGCCGGAATATTACCGAGGTTTGAAAGGTGGAGCGGCAGGAAAAGAAAAAAGTGCAAAAATAGACAGAAGTAAACATTCCCCAGGTGAAAGGAAAATGTCGGGTGCATCGCCTTATCTCCCAAGGCGACACCTCCGTTCCAGACAACGAATGCCGCGAAGGTTGCGGTCCCCGCCCAAAACGTGCGGCACTTCCAGAGCCAACTCTTGAACTTCCGTGAATCGAGTTCCCAGCGGTTTTCTTCCACATAAATCAATGCCGATAAAAACAGCATCCACACGATGTTCGTCTGGCGGACGGTCAGGCTTGCGAAGGCCACCATTCCCGCCGCGTCATAATATCTGTGACGGACCAGGGCGAGTGACACGAAAAAAAACGTCATGGAAAAAACGTCGGTGTACACCAGCGGGAAGAATGGAAATATGATCGGCAGCCAGACGAAATGGAGCCATCGCATGGTTGCGCCGTCGCCGCCTTCAAGCCGGCATAAGTAGCCGAAAGCCGCCATCGCCAGTAATGACAAACCGAACGTGATCCCACGAAATGCCGAAATGGAATCGGATCCGAACAACCGCGCCGTGTACCCCAGCACCATGTTGTATCCCGGAAGCGTGGTCAAGTTCGGAAGGACGAGGAAATCCTTCTCGAGGAGCCGGACTGGGACGAAACGGGCCATGACGTCGTTTACGCTCTTCGTGTCCGCCATCCTTAAACCATTGCCGTAATCGTAATAAAGGGCCTTCGTGTCGATGGGACGGATTTCGGCGTCGCCTTGGTGTTCTTTAACTCTGTTGCGCGGGATAAAATTCAAGACGCCATTACCGCCGACAGCCATGACTTCGACCGCCGGATCGACCAGCCGGAAGTTTGGATCGGCGGCCAGAATTTGGAGGGCTTTGGGTTTGTTGATATAACAAAGGGATTGTATATAATGAAGATATTCATCGCAGAACGGAGGGTTATTTTTAACGAAGAAAAATGCCGCAGCGAGCGCAAGTCCCGTCAACGCCGTTAAAACCTTCATCGACCGGTTCAAGAGGTCTATCGTCCTTTTGTTCCCAATGTCTGGAATAACGAGAAGCGATGCTTAATCCCCCGCACTTATCCGTCGTCATCCCCGTCTACAACGAAGAGAAACGTATCGCCTGGACGCTCAACCAAATCATCGATCATCTCGAAAACAGAGGGTTCAAGCAACAAGTCATTATAGTCAATGACGGGTCCACGGACAACTCATTGGGCGTGTGTTTGGAACACGCCGGCCGGCGGCCGGGAGTGTCCGTCCTGGATTCCGCGGTCAACGAGGGCAAGGGGGCCGCGGTGAAAAAAGGAGTCCTCGCCGCCGAGCACGAGCTCATCCTCGTCACGGACGCCGACCTGGCCACCCCCATCGACGATTTGGATAAACTCCTCGCCCAGATAAAAGCGGGACATTCGATCGTCATCGGCTCACGAAATCTTCCGGCATCCGATGTAAGGCTTCGCCAACCCGTCTACCGGCGATGGTTGGGTAAATTGTTCAGCCTTCTGGTTCGTTGGCTTGCGCTGCCCGGCGTCAAGGACTCGCAATGCGGCTTCAAATTGTTCACGCGGGACGCCGCGCGGAGGATTTTCCCCTCCGTCCAAACGGACGGCTTTTCATTCGACGTGGAGGTCCTGCTGGTGGCGAAGAGGGCCGGTTACGAAGTTGTTGAGGTCCCGGTGGCGTGGAGCAACAATCCGGATACGCGGCTTGACCTTTTCCCCGACGGTTTCCGCATGCTGGCCGACCTTCTCAGGATTGTCTGGGCGGCGCGCGTTTCAGGAAAGGGCCGGAGACCGTCGAAAGAGACGGCGAAAGAATGAATAGGCGGCCCCGCAGACAATCCCGATGAACATGACGTTGCCGTCCAGGAATGTGAACGCGGCGGAGCGGAACGCGAAGGACGATTTCTTTTCCTCGTACATGAACTTCAGCAAACCGAAATTCAGGCCGAACCAAGCGGCCATACCCGCCAGAAGAACCGGAATCGCCCGCTGATCGAACAGAACCAGCATGGACGTCGCCAAATTCAAAGGCGCGATGGCCACGCTCAAAAGCTGCGACCGGCTTGAATGCGCATACCCCGTGTTGTTCTCACCCAGCTGGCGCCAGCCCTTATACCGGAGGAACAACTGCGCCCATATGAAAGGCACTCTAAAATCATTCTTAATCAAAGTCAAAAGCGAATATTGTTTTAGATGGACTACCTGTAGGCCGTTGTCGAAAACGATCCTGTGTCCCAGTTGATTCAGGAGCTGGCCGAATTCCGTATCGTTCGCTTGCTTGACCGCCGGGGCGCTCAGCCGGTATTTTTTCCATTCATCGCGCCGGACCGCGAAGACCGATCCGTATAAAAACGTCACGTTCCTCGGCAAATTCCGGAACATGTAATGCATATACAGGTTTTTGTACTGGCTTGAGAAATTTGCATGCGGATGTTCTTTCGAAAGAAGGCCGGTGACCGCGGCGACGGACGCGTCCCCTTCGAAGGCCTTTGCGATCCGCCCGAGGGTTCCCGGTTCGATGACGACGTCCGAATCGATGTTGACGATTATTTCCCCCTGGACGAATTGGTCGGCCATGGCCCACGCGTGGGCGACGCCGCGGTTCTCCGAAAATTGAATTACCTGATCGGCGAGGTCCGCGGCGGCAAGGGCGGTCCGGTCCAGGCTTCCGTCATCGACGACGATCAATTCGAAGTCCTTAAAGTCCGAGGCGCGGATCGCCGAAAGGCATGCGGGAAGCGTCTCCTGGCTGTTGTAGGCGGGAACGATGACGGAAAATTTGACGGAGGGCCTCCGGACTTCCATATATGACACGGACGTTCGGAGAGGGTTATTCATAGTTCGGCTGTTCCGCGTTGATGTCCGGGAGAGGCGCGGAAGGCGATATGTCCGTCCTGAGATGGGAATAAAAAAAACGGAGGCTCCCGGAAACGATACCGGCGACCATGACGCAGTTGTCGAGCAATGTGTAGGCGATGGATTTCAGAGCGAAGAGCGCTCCCCTTTCCTCGTAAAGGAACCGGAACAGTCCGGCATTGAGCGCCAGCCATGCGGCTGCGGCCGTTGCGTAGAGCGCGACGGGAACCGGAAAAAACGCAAAGTACCCGATGATCCGGTCGCCTATCAGCGCGGAAACGACCAATAGGCTCAGGAGCTGGGAGCGGCTGGCGTGGGCGAAGCCGGCGCCGTTATTTTTCCATTGCCTCCAACCGCGGTTTTTTAAAAACAATTGCGCCCAATAAAACGGGATGCGGAAGTCGTTTTTAATGAGGGTCGCCAACGAGTATTTTTTGAGGTGGACGACCTGCAGGTTTTGGTCAAGGACGATCTTGCATCCCGCCCCAGCGAGCCGCTGGCCGAATTCGGTGTCTTCCGCAAAGGGCAGGTCGAGACAGCATTTATCCGACACGCCGCTGCGGATCGCGAAAATCGATCCGTATAGGAACGACACGTTCCGGGGAAGCCTCCTGAACATGTGGTGCATGTAAAGGTTTTTGTACTGGCTTGAGAAGTTGAAATGCGGATGCTGTTTTGCCAAAAGCCCCGTCGCGGCGGCGATATCCTTGTCGTTTTGAAACAGTTCATTGATCCTGGCGAGGGCGTCCGGCCGAATGATGACGTCGGAATCGATGTTGACGATGATTTCCCCCCGCCCGATTGCGGAAGCCGCGTTCCGTACGCGGGGCCTCCCCTGGTTGACCGGGTGGCGCACAACCCTGTCCGCGAACCGGGAGGCGATTTCGTTTGTGCCGTCCGAACTTCCGTCATCTATGACGATGAGTTCGTAGTCTTTCCAATCGGAGGCGCGGATGGCGGAAAGGCAGTCCGCCAACGTTTTCTCGGCATTGTAAGCGGGTACTATGACGGATATTGTAATTTGACACATGTTTCGTTTATTTGGTCACCGCAAACTCTTCGTAATGTGAACGTTCGGTGTTGATTTTCCAGAGATTGTGCTTTCCCCCAAAAATGTTTTCCACGGCGAGAATGCCCGTCAGCATGGAATGGTCCTGGTTGTTGTAACGGTGCATTCCGTTCCGCCCGATGGTCTGTAAATTGGAAAAGCGCGACAAATATTCCTGTATGACGTTCACGTTGGCGAGATACTCGTCGTCGTAAAGTGGGTAGGCTTTGGATTGACGGAAAACCACGCCGTCCTCCACTTCATCGGCTTCCACCAGTTTCAGCCGTACGGCCTCCCGGGCGGCCAGGGAACGAAGCTCGTCATCGGAAAGGGACCATAGATCGTCCAGTTCATTGCAGAAATATTCCATCCCCAAGCTTGATTTGTTGGGATCGGGGACCATGGCCGCGCTCCAGTTTTTGAAATTCTGGATCCGGCCCACGCGCACGCCTGGTTCGTGAATGTAAATCCAATTGTCGGGGAAAAGGTTCGCACGGTCGACGATCAGTCCCACCAAAATGAAGGCCCTGTAGTTCAATTTCCGGGCGGCGGTCAATACGACGTCTGGCGGTGGCGGGTCCAGTCTGAAGACCAGGGTGCTGAGAGGACAGCTTGAGATGAATTGCTCCCCCTCCATTTCCTGGGTTTGTTCCCCGCGCCGCACCGTAACGCCGGTGATCCGATTATCGCTTCTCTTAAAACGGACGATGGATGAGCGCGTGAACACGCGTCCGCCTTTTGACTCGATGACGTCTCTAAAGCGTTCCCACATCATTCCGGGACCGAGCAGGGGGTAGTGGAACTCCTTGATCAGCGATTTGACCCCGCTCTTTCCTAAAAGGGCGTTGACG
Source organism: uncultured Elusimicrobia bacterium (assembly GCA_964482515.1). Taxonomy (GTDB): domain Bacteria; phylum Elusimicrobiota; class Elusimicrobia; order FEN-1173; family FEN-1173; genus CAYZXT01. The sequence continues at coordinate 17,486 of CAYZXT010000018.1, forward strand.
AGGGCGGATTTCAGGGAGAGGCCGCTGATCCGCTGCGCGGCCCAATCGGCCCGGATGCTTTGGCAGGAAACACCCCACACTTTCTCGGTGTAGGTCTTGAAAAATTTTTTGTAGAGGCGGCGGCCGAAGCGGTTCACGATCCAATCTTCAAAAGTCCGCTCGTCCGCGTGGGGGAGGATCCGCGCTTTGAAATAGCTCATCAGCATGAACAAGCCCTCAAACAGGCCGACTTTTGAAAGCGCGTCGAAAAAATCCAAAGGATAATTTATGAAGCATCCTTGAAAATATATCCGCGAGAGACGGGGCACCCTTACTAAATCCTCGCCCAGCATGTTCCTCCAAATTTTCTGGACTTCAGCGACCTTCGTGTAAAATCGGTGGCCGCCGATGTCGAAACGGTATCCCTTGTATATTTCCGTCCGGGCGAGACCGCCGACCTTGTCGGATTTTTCCACGACTGCGCAAGGCACGCCGCGGACGGCCAGTTCGTGGGCGGCCGCAAGTCCGGCCGGCCCCGCTCCGATGACGATGACGGGAATTTTTGTCGTCATTGCATCGCCAGACGTAAGAATTGGCCGATATATCCGGAACGGAAATAGTATTTGAAGTAGGCTCTGTCTTTTGCTTTTTCCAGCTCGCTCGCGGTAAGATGGGGGTGATGATAGGTCGCGTGGTTTGTGTCAAAAAGTGACAAATCGGTCGCGTACACCGACTTTTTCACTTTGCCTTCACCCGGCATGCCCGGGTAGGGGGTGAAAAGCGAGAACGTCGCTACATTCGAATTTAGGATCTGTGAATACCGAATGGTTTTTTCAATATCGTCCTTCGTGTCTTCCGGGAACCCCAATATGTAAAAGGCCGTGACGTTGACTCCCTTTTTGCGGCAGTAATGGATAATTTCCTTTTGCCGGTCCGCTGAGATTTGTCCTCGACTATATGCGTTCAGCAACGCGATGTTGGGGCTTTCGATTCCGACTTTAATTGTTCGCAGGCCGGCCGCATACAAAGCGTCGATAAGATCGGGATCAAGGCAATCGATTCGGGTCTCACAGGCGAAGCGGATATTGATCCTTTTTTGCACGATCAGACGGGCGATGCGCAATGCCCTCTCTCGAGGGGAGCTGAAGAGCGGATCGCGGAACAGGATTCCGCGCGCGCCGAAGCGTTTCACCAGCCACTCCAGTTCGTCCACGACGTTTTCAGGGGAGCGGTAGCGCCAGGCGTCGAAGTGCGCGATGTAGGGACAGTATTGGCATTTATACGCGCAGCCTCGGCTGGATAGAACTGGAAAAACGGGCCAGACTTTCAATGAGGGCAAATAACGAAATCGGTTCCAGGCCGGGTAAATGGACCAATCGGGGAAGGGGAGATCATCCAAATTCTGGATTTCCGGGCTGGATTCCCGGCCTTTCGGAATCGACCTCTTTCCGCGGGCAACGTCCCAAACGATTTGCTCCGGTTCGTGCGCAATAATGGAATCCGCGGCGTCGTCGAATGCCTCTGAAAACGCCGCCGCCGGGCCTATGAAAGTCGTGGCGCAGCCCAGTCTCGTCCGGATTTCCCTCGCCAACCGCACTTCGTCCCTGTGATCGACGAGGGAGGAGTGAATTATAACCCAGTCCGTTGACGGGCCCGGAAGTCCCGCCGTCATATAACTGACTGCGTGCCCCTCTTGTTTTAAGATACCGGACAGAGAGCCGAACGCCGTTAACGGAAGGTAGACGCCCGCCTTCCGGGCGGCGGCGCGAAATCGGGCCAGCGGGGTTTTATGCCCTAAGGCCGTGCCGTAATTCCCGGCGAAATCCTTACTGGCGCTTCGGCTCTTTCGTCCGTTTACGTCGTACAGAACGATATTCATAGGGAAATTGATTTCTATCCTGAGGTAAAAAAATATAAAATCGAAGGACAATAAATGAAAGCTCATTATAGTTATTTCCCCCGCCGATGAGTATTGCTTTTTCCATTATAGTTCCGACTCGAAACAGGCCCGGCCCGTTGTTTGATTGTCTCTTATCGATCGCTTCCCTGGACTACCCCCCTGCGCTTACAGAGGTGATTGTCGTTGACGACGGCGGTTCCCTGCCCGCTCAATTCGTGGTTAGTAAATTCAAGGCTTGCTTGAATGTCGATTATGTTTCTCAGGATAATAACGGTGCCGCCGCGGCGCGCAATGCCGGCGCGGCGCGCGCGAAAGCGGAATATCTGGCGTTTCTGGATGATGATTGCACCGTGCCCCCTCAATGGCTCCGGGTTCTCGAGGGTTTTTTTAGGGCATCCCCCGACGCGGTCCTGGGCGGAGGCGTTGACGGCGGTTTTAAAGACAGCGCCTGTTCAAGGGCGGAGCAGTTGATACTCGGCTGGGTTCTCCATTACCACAATCGCGTCCCTGGGAAGGCTTTGCTGTTGCCTGCGGCGAATATTTCTCTCCGAAAGGACCTGTTCCATCGTTACGGAGGGTTCGACCCGCGCTTCAGGGTCGCGGAGGACCGGGAATTCTGCCGTCGACTATATCACCGCGGCGCCGAATTGTCCTTCAATCCGGACGCCGCGGTTATTCATTGGCAGCGACTTGGTTTCGATGGTTTCCTTCGACAGTTTTTTCGTTATGGACGAGGGGCCTACCACTTCAGGCGGGAGCTCCTCAAACATGCGCCGCTGCCGAGGGAATTCGATCTCAGCGTCGACGATGCTGTTCGCTTTTTTGGGAAGAGTTTTAAAGGCAAAAACATCTGGGAAATTCTATGCTTTCTCGCTTTGTTAGGAGCATGGCAGGGGGCCAACCTCCTTGGTTATGCTTGGGAAATGGCACGGAGTTCAGGCGTTGTCGGTGGGCCGCTGAAGAAGACCTTCCCTGATTAGCCGGTTTACCCGCAATTCCGCGCGCAACGTTCGCTCGATCGACAGATATTCGCGTCCTTCGGACAGGCGCTGCGTTTCCCCCATAACGTCTCCAGACAATGCCCGCCGAATGCTTTCACAATATAGTTTCGCGCCGGCCATGACGCATTTCCCAAAAAGAGTATCCTCGTCGTCGTTAGGGCCCCATTCCGGTCGTACCGCTGCCACGATTGGTCCGGAATCAATCCCTTCGTCCAATAGATGGATGGTCGTTCCAATCCATTCAGGCTCTTGGTTGTGGAGCGCCCAGAACACGCAATCCGCGCCGCGGTAGCGTGGAGAAATACCGGTGTGCATGTTCAGCGCCGCGCGGCGCGCCATGCAAAATATTCGGGGTTGGATAATGGAGGTCCCATAAACGGCGATTATATCCGGACGCAATTCAGCGAGTCGCGCCGCACATTCCGGCCCGTTATGTGTTGGGACGACGTGCCGGGCGCGCGTTGCCGGAAGAATTGCCGAGTCCCCGCCAGGGAACAACATTTTTTCCAGCGCGGCGGCGCGGCGAGCCGATTTCCTGACCAGTACCGCCCAGGTTTTTGCCAGGGCCCGCGCGCTGATCTGTTGAAGCGAGTAGCGTCGCGGGTAACGCGCGATTCGTCTAAGAACCGTAGCACTTCGGGGTTTCGCCACGATAACGCCGCGCAGGGAATCGCCGAAGGCGCTGTAAAGGACGCGCGACACGTAACGATGTTCGTATCCGTCTCCGGTCAAAAGCACGATGCTTGGTGAATCTGTTCCTTCGTTCAGGGCGCGGCTCCTCTCCGGATCGTTTCACTCATTTTATCACTAAAAGCGGGGCGCATGCCCGCGGGCTCTATCAACCGTCCATTCGGTTAGCAAATGGGCCGTTGATTTATTAGTATTTTCACATCAACAGCCCATTATTTATTGATATCATCCGAAAACGTCATGCCCACGCATATCTATTTGATCCGATTGATTCCTTTCGAGCTCCTGCTCCTCCTCGCGATCGTTCTGGCCGCTCTCCTCTACGTCCTGTTTCCCCGGGACCGCCCCGATGACCATGCTTCCTTGAATGTCCGGCGAAAACCGGAGCCGGTTATTTTTATCCTATTCGGAGGGATGAAAAAGCTGATTTTGAGGATCGCCTGGTTCGAATCCAAGTTGCGGGTTCTGGCAAAGCGGAAGACATTGTCCGCCGTCGTCGTTTTCGCGCTTTCGTTCGGCGGGGCCGCCGCGGTTTCGATATTCCTAAGCCATCCCGAACCTTTCGTGCACGACGAGTTCAGCTATCTGCTTGCCGGGGACACATTTTCTCAAGGACGCGTCGCCAACCCGACCCATCCGATGTGGGAGCATTTCGAAACCTTTCATGTTCTTCAAAGGCCGACTTACGCCTCGAAATTCCCCCCGGCTCAAGGACTTTTTTTGGCGGCCGGACAAAGGTTCACCGGGCGCCCGATCGCGGGGGTTTGGTTGAGCTTCGGTTTATTATGCGCGGCGCTGTTATGGATGTTTCAGGGATGGTTCCCCCCGGGTTGGGCGCTGTTGGGCGCGGTTCTGGCGGCGCTGCGTCTAGGTTTCATCGCGCGCTGGTCCTATTGGCTGCCGGGACAGAACATCGGTTATTGGAGCCAAAGTTACTGGGGCGGGGCCGTGGCCGCGACGGGCGGTGCCCTGGTTTTCGGTTCACTGCGGCGTCTTTGGCACCGGCCGCTCCCGCGTTACGGTTGGTTGCTTGGCTTAGGCCTGGCGGTTCTGGCGAACAGTCGTCCCTACGAAGGATTACTCATTGCTATTCCCGCGAGCATGGCTTTCGGGTATTGGCTTTTCCGTAGGGACGGCATCGCCCGGAAGGAAAAGGCGCGCGTACTGTTGCCGTTGCTGTTAGTATTGGGGCTAACCCTATCCGCCATGGGCTATTATAATTGGCGCGTGACGGGCGACCCTTCCCGTTTTCCTCACCAGGAATATGAACGTGTTTACAACTCGACCCCTGTTTTTCTCGGGTCCGAGGTCAGGGAACCCCTCTATCGGCATGAGGTCATGCGGAGCCATTATCGCGGCTGGGCCGAAAGCTATTCACGCGAATTCAATTCACTGAAGGGTATTGTCCTGTCTGTGGGAAGGCATTTACGGGTCATGGGCTCATTTCATTTCGGACCCCTCCTGCTGTTGCCATTTCTCCTTCTGCCCTGGGCTATGGGCGACGGCTGGACTCGATTTGCTTCGGCGACAGGGTTATTTTTCATCCTGGGCCTGGTTTTGCTTCATGGGTGGTATCCGCATTACTACGCGCCGCTCACGCCGGTCTTATTTGTTTTAATGTTGGAAGGAATGCGCCGCTTGCGGCATGTTTCCTACAAGGGGCGTCGTCCGGGGCTATGGGCGGTCCGATCCCTGGTCTTGTCGACGGTCTCGCTCTTGGCTGTTTCCGTGGCATGCTGGTTGACGGATCAATTCTTCACCACGCCCGTCAACCTCTTCAGGAGCGGTATTGTCTCACGACTTCAGGCCGAGCCGGGGTCCCATCTCGTGTTCGTTCGCTATCAGCCGGATCACAATCCCCATGAGGAATGGGTCTTCAACGAGGCTGACATCGACAGGTCCAGAGTCGTATGGGCGCGGGAAATGGGGCCGGAGGAGGACAGGGCGTTGGTCGATTATTTTAAAGACAGGCGCGTGTGGCTGTTGAAGGCGGACCTGATGCCGCCGCAACTTTCGGCCTACTGGTCGTTGGACTGACCTCTGCTGAGGAAGCTCTTTTCTTGGTCATGCGATACACGTTGAAGACGGCCGTTCCCGTGTCGTCGGCGAATTGTTTCACCTTTGTTGTTTCCATCCCGAAGCGCGCCGCCTGTTCGGCGAAGATCCCGAAACGGTTCGGCATGTCGGTGAAAACGGACTCAATGACGAAAACTTCCCGCTCGATGCGCGGCAGCACCAGGGCGCACGTGTCGCTTAACCACATCGGATCGCCGTTTTGGATGATCCAGCATTTTTCCCCCGTTTGACCGGCGAAATCATAGCTGAAGAATATATGGTTGGTTTGCCTCGTCCCCGGCGCCGGGAGGCGAAAGTAGGGGTCTGAGGTGATCAGGTGAAGGTGCTCGCTCAGATTAAAATAGAAAAGCAGGAACTCGCGGCCGAGCGCGCGTTGGCCTTTCACCCAATCGGCCAAATCGTAGATGGTCCCCGAATAATGCCTCCTCCCGCCGGTCTCCCTTAAATAGGCATCCGCCACCATGACGCTTCGTATTTCGGCGCCGATCAACAGGGCCATGAGGAGTGCGATGGAAGCGCGCAAAAAGCGCGAGGCCCCGTTTTTCCACGCGAGGATGAACCCCGCCGCCAGGAGGATTTGCGGAAAGGGATAAAGGAAGAAAAGCGGCTCAACGTGTATCTCTTTGCCGCTCGTGTTCAGGGGGCTGATGCAAAGCATGAGCAAAAACAGCGCCGCCACAAACCCCCACTTTCCCCGGTCCTCCGCTTTCCGGGAGAGCAGCACCAGGGCCGAAAGCGGCAGTATTCCCCAGAAGATCGTCGAAACCACCGGGTTCAAAAAGGGATAATCTTTCGCCGCCAGCAGGGTTTGAAAAAACTCCCCGCTCAGCATGGAATTGAACAGTTGGAGGGTCCGGCTGATGTTTTCCGGGTAATGAAAGAACCCGCTCGAGTTGTCGCGGGAGAAGCATCCCAGCACGGCTTGATAGAGGTAGTTGTTCGAAGAAGACGCGGACGGGTCCCTTGACCCCAGCCAATAACCGGCGTAAAGACCGGCCCCTCCGATCAAGACGGATTTGAGGGTGGAGGCCCGGGGCCGGATCTCTTCCCGCCGACGAAGGACCCCGATCGAATAGAGCGTTCCGAGGGCCAGGAGCGCGGCCGGAAACCAGACGTACCACATCCTCGTCCCGAACCCCAGGCCCATCACGGCCATCCCCGCGGCGAGATAGGCGGGTTTGTTCCCGCTTCGCCACAAAGACAGAAGCAACAGGGAGCCCATGGAAAAAGCCTGGGCGTGGTTGACGAACCAATCCCCCAATTTCGTTCCCAGGAGAAAGGGGTTGTGTATCGAGAGCAGAAAGACGGCCAGGATCGCGACGGCGAACCCGAAGAGCTCGCGGCAGAAGCGGTAGGTGAGTACCAACGTCAGCGCTCCGAAAGCGACGGGGTAGAGGCGGGCCAAAAACCAGCTGGGGCCGAAAAGGATGAACAGCGGAGCGAGGAGGGTGCCGGTCAGCGTGCCGTGGTAGGGGTCGACGCGCCTGTTCCCTTCCAGAAAAACCGCCAGGGGCGACATTCCCCTGTCCAGGCGGGCCATGATGTCCAGCGCGGTCTGTTCCGAATACAGCCAGTCGCAGACGAACCCGGGCGCTTTCCATTGCCGCAGCGCGAGGAACAGATAGAGCAACACGACGGCCGCCACGGCGGCCCATTCCCAGATGCGGCGGTTTGATACGGCGGCACTAGCTTCCATAGCGGTTATGGACTTTTTTGCCGTGTAGCGGGAACGGGGAGTTTATTCAATAAGTACACGTTGAAGACGGCTGTTCCCGTGTCGTCGGCGAATTGTTTCACCTTTGTTGTTTCCATCCCGAAGCGCGCCGCCTGTTCGGCGAAGATCCCGAAACGGTTCGGCATGTCGGTGAAAACGGACTCAATGACGAAAACTTCCCGCTCGATGCGCGGCAGCACCAGGGCGCACGTGTCGCTTAACCACATCGGATCGCCGTTTTGGATGATCCAGCATTTTTCCCCCGTTTGACCGGCGAAATCATAGCTGAAGAATATATGGTTGGTTTGCCTCGTCCCCGGCGCCGGGAGGCGAAAGTAGGGGTCTGAGGTGATCAGGTGAAGGTGCTCGCTCAGATTAAAATAGAAAAGCAGGAACTCGCGGCCGAGCGCGCGTTGGCCTTTCACCCAATCGGCCAAATCGTAGATGGTCCCCGAATAATGCCTCCTCCCGCCGGTCTCCCTTAAATAGGCATCCGCCACCATGACGCTTCGTATTTCGGCGCCGATCAACAGGGCCATGAGGAGTGCGATGGAAGCGCGCAAAAAGCGCGAGGCCCCGTTTTTCCACGCGAGGATGAACCCCGCCGCCAGGAGGATTTGCGGAAAGGGATAAAGGAAGAAAAGCGGCTCAACGTGTATCTCTTTGCCGCTCGTGTTCAGGGGGCTGATGCAAAGCATGAGCAAAAACAGCGCCGCCACAAACCCCCACTTTCCCCGGTCCTCCGCTTTCCGGGAGAGCAGCACCAGGGCCGAAAGCGGCAGTATTCCCCAGAAGATCGTCGAAACCACCGGGTTCAAAAAGGGATAATCTTTCGCCGCCAGCAGGGTTTGAAAAAACTCCCCGCTCAGCATGGAATTGAACAGTTGGAGGGTCCGGCTGATGTTTTCCGGGTAATGAAAGAACCCGCTCGAGTTGTCGCGGGAGAAGCATCCCAGCACGGCTTGATAGAGGTAGTTGTTCGAAGAAGACGCGGACGGGTCCCTTGACCCCAGCCAATAACCGGCGTAAAGACCGGCCCCTCCGATCAAGACGGATTTGAGGGTGGAGGCCCGGGGCCGGATCTCTTCCCGCCGACGAAGGACCCCGATCGAATAGAGCGTTCCGAGGGCCAGGAGCGCGGCCGGAAACCAGACGTACCACATCCTCGTCCCGAACCCCAGGCCCATCACGGCCATCCCCGCGGCGAGATAGGCGGGTTTGTTCCCGCTTCGCCACAAAGACAGAAGCAACAGGGAGCCCATGGAAAAAGCCTGGGCGTGGTTGACGAACCAATCCCCCAATTTCGTTCCCAGGAGAAAGGGGTTGTGTATCGAGAGCAGAAAGACGGCCAGGATCGCGACGGCGAACCCGAAGAGCTCGCGGCAGAAGCGGTAGGTGAGTACCAACGTCAGCGCTCCGAAAGCGACGGGGTAGAGGCGGGCCAAAAACCAGCTGGGGCCGAAAAGGATGAACAGCGGAGCGAGGAGGGTGCCGGTCAGCGTGCCGTGGTAGGGGTCGACGCGCCTGTTCCCTTCCAGAAAAACCGCCAGGGGCGACATTCCCCTGTCCAGGCGGGCCATGATGTCCAGCGCGGTCTGTTCCGAATACAGCCAGTCGCAGACGAACCCGGGCGCTTTCCATTGCCGCAGCGCGAGGAACAGATACAGCAACACGACGGCCGCCACGGCGGCCCATTCCCAGATGCGGCGGTTTGATGAAATTTCTCGATGGGACGACATTGTAACCTTCATGCGAAAGAAACTATACCTTTTTCATCCGATGAACGTTAAAAACCGCGACGCCGTCGTCGTCCTTGAATTGCTTTTCCAGCGATAGACTGAAGCCCTGACCGACTGCCATTTCCTTGAACGCGCCGAATTTGCCCGGCATGAGCGTGAAAAGGGAGTCAATGACGAAAACTTCCCCATTGATGCGGGACAGTACAAGCGCGGCTGTGTTCGAAAACCAGGTGGGCTCCCCGTTTTGGACGATCCAGCACTTATCGCCGGTTTGTCCCGTGTTGTCGTAGCTGAAAACGAGTCGGAAGTAGGGGTCGGAAGTCAGCAGGAAGAGATGGTGGCTTAAATTATGATAGAAGACCAGAAAATTGGCTTCAGCGGCGCGTTGGTCCTTCGCCCAGTCGGCCAAATCATAGATGCTTCGGGAATAGTTTCTCCTTCCGCCGGTCTCCCTTAAATACGCGTCCGCCGTCGTGATGCTCCTTACTTCGGAGGCGATCAAGATACCCAGTCCAAGCAGAAGGGCGGAACGCCAAACGCGCGATTTATGATGAGACCAAAGGGAAACGAACCCAGCGGCCTCCAGGATTTGAGGAAAGGGATAGAGGAAAATGAGAGGTTCCAAATGAATGCCCGAATGCCAGCCGGCGTTTAGGGGGCTGATGCAGAACATGGCAAGAAATAGGAAAACCACGAACATCCACCGCTCGCGCCCGCTTTCATTTTGGCGGAAAAGGGTGGCCGTCGCCAATATGAGTACGGTCCAAAAAATGAGTACGGCCCATGGATTGAAAAAAGGGTAGCCGTCCGCGCTGAGCGCGTTTACAAAGGCATTCCCGCTCAGCATCGAATTGAATTGTTGGATGGTCCGCTGCAACGTCTCCCCATAATGGAATATCCCGTTCCGGTTGGACGGCGAAAACAGTTCCGCGACTGCCGTTCCTAAATAATCGTTCCATGCATGGGGCGTCATATCCCGTGAGCCGAGCCAATGCCCCGCCCAAAACGCCAGGCCACCGATCAGGCACGCTTTCATGGCGCGTCCCCAGTCGATGGTTGCGTCGTGGCGTTGAAGAAATCGCAGAGAATACAGCAGCCCATATGCCAGCAGGGCCGAGGGAAACCATATCCACCAAACCCTCGTCCCGAACCCCAACCCGATCACCGTCATGCCGGCGACGAAATACCGCCATTTTTTCCGGGACCGCCAAAGGGCCAGAAGCAGCAGCGATCCCACGGTGAAGGATTGGGTATGGTTTTCAAACCAAGAGCCCAATTTTGTCTCCAGGATGTAGGGCGCGTGTATCGAGAGAAGGAAGATCGCCAGAAACGCGGCGGCGCGGCCGAAAAATTCCCGGCAAAAACGGTAGGTCAAAACGAGCGTCAGAGCCCCGAAGGCGATGGGGTAGAGCCTGGCCAGGAACCATCCGTGGCCGAATATCATGAACAATGGCGCCAGCAGCGTTCCTATGAGCGTGCCATGATAGGCATCTACGCGGCTGTTGCCTTCAAGAAATACGGCCAGGGGAGACATGCCTTTTTCAAGTCGGGCGATGATGTCGAGGGCGGCCTGTTCCGAATAAAGCCAGTCGCAAATGAAGCCGGGAGATTCCCATCGCAGAAGGGCCAGAAAAAGATAAAGCGAAACGACGGCAACCACGACGGACCACTCCCATAAGCGGGACCGCGTATCCGCCGTCATTCGCCGGCCTCCGCGTCTCTCGTTTCGCTGGAGACTTCCTCCAGAATTGTTTTTGCCAAGTTCTGGGCGATGAGCGTGTTTCCCGCCATCGTGCAATGGCCGAAATCGCCGCCGAACATGTCGACGAATATGTCGGTGGCCGGGCGCGATCGGACTGCCGCACGGAAGTTGTCCCTGTTTTCAACGTATATAATGTTCTTCACGCGTCCCAAAATTTGCCTAAGCGGTTCAATGTCGCGCATCGGGTATTGCATGCACACCAGCTTCGCGCCGTGATTCAAAACGGCGTCACGGAGCTTTCGATAATTCCGGATAGTTTCGATTTTGGGGTATTGCCCCGGACGGCGCTCCAGCCCGCCCAATTCCCGTTTTCCGGGCAATAGATCCAAAGGTGCTCCCGCGCGGTCTAGGCCGGCCGCCGCGGCTTTCCCCTGGGCGAGGATTTCCGCCGCCTTGTCTTCTTTCCCCACTTCTATGTAAAACTTTCCCAATTCGTGATACATCCACGTGTTGAGACGATCGGCCTGAATGGCGTCTTTGTAAAGCTGTTCCAACGCGGCGTGATTTTTGTCGGCGGCGTAGAGGCTGGCCAATTTATAATAGGCCCAGGGCGATTTTGGGTCGGCGGCTATGGAAGATCGGAGCACCGCTTCCTCCTTGCGGCGCTCTCCCGTTTGGCGGTACAGGTCCGCTAAATCGTTGTAAAGCCACTGGGTCATTCCATCAGCTCTGATGCCGGATTTGTATGTCTTCTCGGCTTCCACATATCGGCCTTGCCGGCAATACAGTGTTCCCAAGGCGCTGTATCCGTGCGGCTCATCCGGATCAGCGTCTATAGCTTTTTTATAGAGCGATTCGGCTTCATCTTCCCGCCCCCTTATCAGATATAAGTCGCCTAAATTTACGTAGCGATGGGGATTCTTGGGGGCAGTGGAAATCGCGTTCTCAAAGTAACTTTTCAGGTTTTCGTATTCGTCAGGCTCGTATTTTCCGTATACATATGGCTGCCGGTTCGGGACAGTTTCGTCGTTGGGGGTGGATGCTTTCCGGATTTCACCTGGAGATCGCTCTATTCGGCCTCGGTTCCGCAGGCCGTCCCGGATGTAGGTCGCCAGTTTGTTCAGCCGCATTCCCTTCAGCCATAGGATCAGTTTGACCGAAAGTTTGTTTTCATATTCCACCGGATTCGTCCAAACCCATTCCCCATCGTTGATCCCCATCATGATCACGACCATATGGGGATCGTATTCTTTCAGGCTTCGCTCCAATATCGATAGGATGACGGCCGTCGACGTTCCTCCCCGGCCCTCATCGATCACTTCGAAGGCGATCCCAAGGTTCGACTTGTTCAGCAGCTCCTCAAGGATCGGAGTGTATTGCCCTTCCGTCGTGGATTCCCCCAGGCAAAGGATCCGGTATGCGCCCTCCTGGGATATGACGCGCCTGTTCCGGATCTCTCTGGCCATGGAAATCAAGCCGCCGGAGGTTCGAAGCGCGATCTCCACGAACAAAAGCGCCGCGACAGTCCCGAATATCACTAGCCCCGATTTTTTGAGGATGTCCGATCCGCTCATTTCGTCTCACCGTGCTTTTTCTTCTCGGGGCTGCGTACCTGCTTCCGGAGCAATTCGTCCAACCGGACGTAAGCTTCGGTGCCGCCGGGGTCGGCCTCGATGCCGGCTCTGTAAGCGTTTTCCGCTTTTTGCCATCTGCCCTGACCTTCATAAAGGGTCCCCAAATATACATAGATTTCTTGTTCCTTCACGCCTGCTTTGATTCCCGAAAGATATTGCATCTCCTTGGATTTAATATCGCCCCTCCAACCGTAAAGTCCGCCAAGACCAACGTAGGCTTTCGTGTTCAACGGGTCAACGGAGATGGCGAGCTCATAGACCTGCTGAGCCTTGGAATGTTCCCCCATTTTGAAATAAAGATTTCCGGAGTGAACATATGTGTCTCGATATTTCGGATTGGCTTTGATCCCGGCTTCGTAGAATCGCTGCGCAGCTTCATAATCGCCCTTGCCGCGGAAATAGTTCCCAAGCTCAATATACGTTGGCGCATGACTCGGGTTGAATCTGATCGCAGAATCAAACAGTATTTTCGCGTTGCTGAAGTGGCCTTCCATGAGTTGAAGCTTTCCTAATTCGTAATAAGCCTGCGCATTTTCGGGATCGATCCGCCTGGCCGCGTTGAACATTTCACCGGCTTTTTTGTAGTCGCCCATTTCAAAATACATGTGTCCGTGGTCGATATAAGCCCATGCGTTGTAAGGATCGCATTTTATGGCGTATTCAAACATTCGCTTGGCCTTGCCGTATTCGCCGGCCTTTCGGTATTGGTTTCCCCGCTCTATGTGCGGCCATGCGTTTCTGACAATCCTCTTCTTGCCCTCATGCGTTCGCCTGAAATTTCGCAACCCGTCAAGAAGATGCATTGCCAGCATCTTCACCCGGATGCCGTTTTGTCGGAATGTGGGTTCGGAGGGGAGTCCGTTCCTATGCTCCTCCGAATTCCCCTTTACTACCTGCAGAAGCAGTAAATTGGATCGACGGCTGGGCGTCCAGAGTTCTTCTATGACCTCGAACCCCGAAGCTTCCAGCGTTCCAGCTTTGTATCGCTCATTTAACTCTAGGGCGAAGTCATAAAGCCTCTGATTCCAAACGGGGACCATTTTTTTTGCGGAAAGCCGGTTGCATGGCCCAAACAGGACGTATTGGTAAGATTGTTTCACATAGGAAATTTGCGCTTCTATGTCTTCCACGTCCATCAACCATATGGCTTCAAACGAAATATTCTTGCCGCTCTCTAGGCATATCAAACGAAGTTCAAAGTGATCCATATCCACATAGGCAGCATATCCGACGACGACAGGTTGATCATGATTGATTATGTTAGACACCTGGTGGGCGATGGACAAAGCGGGTTCAGCTGATTTTGTGGGTATGAGTCCCGAATACCTGCTGTTGTAGGTTTGATATCCCATCGATCCTTTGATTTTGTCGAGCGCGGGGATGTCCCATTGAAAAATGATCTGCGCGACGATGAGCGCGTTCACTAGCCCCAGGAGGACGTAGCCCTTTCGCAAGTAGCCCGGAAATTTTTCCCCATGTCCTGCGCCGAAGATGACGATGACCGCCAAGGAATATAGGATCGTGAAGTAGAAATAAAAGTATTCCACGCCGGGGGTGTTCAAAAAGAGCCCCACGATTGGCGGTATGAAAGCGGTTGGCACCAACAGCTTCAGGGAATGCCGCGCGAAACGGTTGCCCTCACCGCTGTTTTGGGCAATGCGCAGGCCGCGCCATAGGATGACCACGGATGTAAGCAGAAGGATATATTTTCCAAAATCCGTGAAAATGTTCTGGTAGGCTTTTCCACGCGATGATTCAACGTAGGATTTCAGATGGACTGAAAACGCGCCTGTTTCGATCCATTGATAGAGTTTGTCGAAAAACGGAAAAAACCAAAGAAAAGCCATCAGGGCCGCGGGTAAAATTACGAGAAAAAAATGTGTGGACAATTTCCGTCGCGCCGCCATGATCCCCCATGCCAGGAGCCAAACCGACGCCAGCGAAACGGCGGCGCCGGCAATCGCTTTTTTTTCGTGGGGAGTGATGAAAGGTTGGCCCCTGTTCGCGATATGGGAGAAAACCGCAGCCATAATAAAGACGACGACCACGGGGACGATCATCAAGACGTCCCTTGACTTCAGCGTCCCGCACCGTATCGACAGGAACGAAAGGACGAGTATGGCCGGGCCGAAGCCCATGGCGACCACGAGGGGCCGGAAACAGAGAGCAAAACCCAATGACAGTCCGAGATAGAGACAATTCGATTTCGAGGTGAAATGGCCGCACTGCAACAGGAAATACACGCTCGCCATGCTGGCCGTCATGACCGGCAATTCGTTTCCGTAAATGACTGAGGACCTCATGACCCAGGGCAGGAGGCCGATCAGACAGGTCCCGATGGAGGCCTGGGCTTTGGTCAGATACAGGCGAAGGAAGTTGTACAGGATCAGGAGGAAAGTGGACAGCAGGACTATGTTGACGACGGCCACGGCGGCGCGGATATCACCGCCGGTCAATACCAGCGCGGGAAACGCGAACACCGGGGTCAGGACGGGTTTCGGCTCGCGAAGAAAATAAAGGTCATGGAGCGCGGAGAGAACGCCTTCAAGCCGCCAGCTGTGGTACGCCCTGACGCCGGAAAAAAGCTGCAGGGCAGCGTCGTCGCCGGTCGGATATCTTTCGTTGATTGAAAACCACGCCGCGCAGAGGGCCACTGGGAACAGGGGAATGAGAGCGAGGCCCAATTTCCGAATCCGATCGATCATAAAAGGGGGTGATGGTTTTTTTTCATCAGGTCGCCGCCCGCTTGCTTTGCAGAAGCAGGAAATTGGAGCGGCGATCATATGTCCAAACTTCCCGCATGACATGAAATCCGGAGGATTCCAATGTCCCGCTCTTATGTCGATTGTTCAACTCCAAGGCGAAATCATAAAGCCTTTGGTTCCATGGCGGATCCAATTTTGTAGGGGAAAGCCAATTGCAGGGTCCGAAGAAGACGTATTGGTAGGATTCGCACACGTTGGCAATTTGATCCTCCATGCCTTCTACGTCCATCAACCAAATGGCGTTGAAAGTTATATCTTTGCCGCCCTCCATGCAGATCAAACGAAGCTCATAGTGGTTCATGTCCTCATAGGCCGCATATCCGACCACGACTGGTTCCCTTGGGTCGAGTATATCGGATACCTGGCGGGCGATGGACAAGGCGGGCTCCGCCGTCGTGAAGGGGACGATCCCCAGATATCTGTCGTTATATGTACGATAACCCATTATTTCGCCTGTTTTTCGAAGGCTGGGGATGTTCCACTGAAAAATGATCTGAGAGACGATCAGCGCGTTCGTGAGCCCTAAAACAAAATAAGCTGTTCCCAGAAATTTCAGGAATAACCCGCTTCGTTCCCTGACGCTTATGACAATAATTCCCATGGCGTACATCATGGTGAAATAGAAAAAATAGTATCTCACGTCGGCGTTCACTGAAAAAAGCCCGATGAGAGGCGGGCCAGCGACGAGCGGCAACAGCGTCGCCAAGGTCGGCCGCATGAAGGGATTGTTCTTTCCTTGGCCGCGTAAAAATTGGAGGCTGCGCCAAAGGATCATCAAGGCCGTGAGCAGAAGGATTTGTCTTCCAAAGTCCATATAAATGGTCTGGTAGGTTTTACCTCTTAATTCCCCGCAATATTTCAGGTTTGATGAAAAAGCGCCCGCTTCAATCCAGCCAAATAGTTGGTTAAAAAACGGGAAATACCAAGCATGCATCATGAGGATGGCGGTCGATATGGCGAAGAAAAACCCCTTTGACATTTTTCCCCGCATCGCCCCGGCCCACCAGAATATGGTCCACGCCGAAACAACCGGGATCGAAGCAATGGCCACGCGGATCTCTTCATGCGGTTTGATAAAGAGCAGGTCCTTGTTCGCGAAGCACGTCAGTGTCATCGTTAGAATAAAGATCAGGCCCGATGAAACCGCCATTAGGAGATCCTTTGTTTTCAGCTTTCCTGAGAGTATCGACAGGATGGCAAGGGAGAGAAGGGCCGGGCCAAAGCCCATGGTGACGACGATGGGGTGAATACAGAGGGCGGTCCCCAATGATAGCCCAAGAAAGAGACAATGGCGCCCCGATGTGAAATAGTCGCACCTTAATAAAAAATAGACGCTTGCCATGCAAGCCGTCATGAGAGGCAACTCAATGCTATAAATGATCGAGGACCTTAGGACCCAGGGGAGGAGGCCGATCAGACAGGTTCCGATGGAGGCTTGGGTTCTGGCCAGATATAGGCGAAGAAACTTGTAAAGGAACAGGAGGAACGTGGACAGCAGGACCACGTTGACGACGGCGACCGTGGCGCGGATGTCCCCTTTCGTTAAGATCAGCGCGGGAAAAGCGAAGATCGGGTTCAGGATGGGTTTAAATTCGCGAATGAAATACAGATCGTGGAGCGCCGCGAAAATGCCGTCGCGCTGCCAGCTGTGATAGGCCTTGATGCCGGAAAAAAGCTGCAGGGCGGCATCGTCCCCGGTCGGATATCGCTTGTTGAGCGAAAACCAAACTGCGCAGAGGGCCGCCGGCGCTTGGGAGACGAGGAAAAGGATTGAGTTGGATATTAGCCTAACAAGCGGAATGGAATCCGGTTTCTTCTTGAACACTAGTTCTCCCGACCGATTGCTTCTCTCAGGATGGTCCTGGAAAGATTTTCGGCGATCAGCCTGTTCCCCAGCTCCGTGCAATGGCCGAAGTCGCCTCCGAACATATCAACGAATATGTCGCCTATCGGATGCGTTTTAAGGGCGACTTCAAAATTCATTTTGTTTTCGACGAAAACGATTCCTTGATCAGTCCCCAAAATGTCCTCCAGCGAAGAAGCCTCTCTCAAGGGGTATTGCATGCACACCAGCTTTGCGCCTCGTTTGAGGACGCGGTCCCTGAGTTTCTGATAGTTGAGGATCGTTTCCGGCGGGAGGTAGGATGCTCTCCGGTATTTGTCTGCCAATTCCTTTTTGCCATTCCGGAGGTAAAAGACTGTTAAGGCGCCGGACATTTGAGGGGTTCCGTCCGCCGCGGCAAACCCGTCCAAGAGGAAACGTTCCTCTTTTTCGGTATCGCCCCGCTCATTGAATATCTTAGCCATTTCAAGATACGCCCAGGGTTTATGGGGATCGGCTTTAATGACATCCGCATACATCTTTTCAATCGCTTTATGATCGCCCCGGCGGCGATAGAATTTCGCCAATTCACGGTAGGCGGTCGGGTTGTCCGGGCCTGCTTTTATCGCGGCCTTGTATGTCCTTTCCGCCAATTCATAGGCGCCTCGTTCAAAGTAGGAGTATCCCAGGACGATGTGTATCCATGAAATGCCGGGGTCGATTGTGATCGCGGTTTCATACATTCTCTCGGCTTTGGCGCGATCCCCTTTGTCCCGGCAAAGGTTTCCCAGATTGTTGTAGAGCCAGGGATTGGTTGGATCGATTTTGATCGCGGCTTCGTATGTCCGTACCGCCATTTCATGCGAGCCGATTTCGCGGTATAGATTTGCCAGGGCGATGTAGGGTTCGGATGTTCGCGGGTTGATTTTCGCCCCAATCTTGAAAGCTTCCTCCGCTTTTTCATACATCCCCTTTTCAAAATACAAATTTCCCAGCTCGAGGTGAGCCGCGTAGTCGTTTGGATCGGTCTTGATCGCCGCCTCGTAGGCGTTTTCAGCCCTTCCGAAATCTCCCCTTTCACGGTAGATTTGCCCCAGCTTGGAGGGGTTAGAAGCTCCCGCCAGGCTGTTCTTTAACCCCTCGTAAATGTAGGTGGCCAACTTGTTCAAGCGCGTGTTTTTAAAAAACAGGATCCACCTCGCTCCTGCCGTGTCATCGTATTCCGTCGGGTTTTTCCAAACCCATTCTCCGTCGTTGATACCCATCATGACCACGACCATGTGCGGCTTGAACGTGTCGAAAGATTTTTCCAATTGGGACAGTATTTGCCCCGATGAAGTACCGCTCAAACCGAGGTCTATCGCCTTGAACCTGATGGCATTCTGTTGCTTGTTCAGCTCTTCTTCGAGAAGGGGCGGCCATTGATTCTGCGTGGTCGACTCTCCCAGGCAGAGGATCCGATAGACGCCATCTTTGTCCAGGCCCCTCCGGTTTCGCATCTCCCGACCAAGACTCAAGAGCCCGCCGGCCGTCCGCAAGCCCGTTTCCACTAAAACAAGAGCAAGCGCGATCCCGATAATGGCCAGAGCCGGTTTAGACAGCGGGTTCCGGATCATTTCTCCCAGGCGCTCCCCATCACTTCCCGCCCGATTGCCGCGGCAAGGTTGCTCGCGATCATCCTGTTGCCTAAATCCGTGCAATGACCAAAATCCCCCGCGAAGGTGTCGTTAAAAATTTCCGCCAGTTTACGCGTGCGCAGGGTTTCCTCAAAATTAGACTTGTTCTCAACGAACAATATCCTTTTGTCCGGTCCGAGGATGCTCTCAAGCACCGCAACGTCGCGCATGGGGTACTGCATGCACACCAGTTTTTTCCCGCTCTTTAAAACGACGTCCCTAAGCTTTTGGTAGTTCTGGACCGTCGCCGGCGGCGGAAATGGCGTCATCCCCCGCTTGACCGGCAAACCCTGCTTGCCCTGCTGGAGATGCAATAATGACAGCGCCCCCATCAATCTTGGGTCGCCGTTCGTTTCCTCGGATCCCTTGGCGAGGAGGGCCGCCAGCTTTTCAATTTCACCCGCTTTGAGGTAAAGATTTTCAAGCTCGATATAATTCCAGGCGTCCTTGGGGTTGATCTTTATCGCGGTCTCGTACATCCGGGCGGCCTCATCACTATGGCCCATTTCACGATACAATGTGCCGAGTTCGTAATAGAGCCAAGAGCTTTTGGGGTCGACTTTTATTCCCGACTCGTATGCTTCCTTCGCGCGCTTCCAATCACGCCTCATACGATAGACATTCCCCATGGCCCCGTAGGGCA
Source organism: uncultured Elusimicrobia bacterium (assembly GCA_964482515.1). GTDB lineage: Bacteria > Elusimicrobiota > Elusimicrobia > FEN-1173 > FEN-1173 > CAYZXT01. The sequence goes on from CAYZXT010000018.1 coordinate 36,827, forward strand.
AAGGGTACTTTGGGTCGGCCCGTATCCCTGCCGCGTACATCTCGCCGGCCCTGTCGAAGTCCTCCATTTTGTAATACATATTCCCGAATTCAAGGTAAATGGCCGGGTCATTTGCATCAACCGCTATTCCCGCGTCGAATGCTTTTTTCGCCTTATCATAGGCCCCATTTTCACGATAGAGCTTCCCCAGCTCGATATATCCCCGCGAGCTGCCGGGGGCACTCGCTATTTCCGCCAGGTGCATTTTCTCCGCTTCTTCGTAGGCGCTTTCGCTGAGAGGGCCCGCTGTTTCAAGAGGTGGTCGCCTGTTTTTGAGAGCGTCAACGAGGTACCGAGCCAACTTATTCAAGCGGGTGTTTTTAAAAAACAATAGGGTCTTGGCAGGCAAACTGTCTTCATATTCCGTGGGGTTACGCCACACCCATTCGCCGTCGTTGATCCCCATCATCACCACGATCATGTGGGGATTGAAGGCTTCTATGTTATGCTCCAGTTCTGATAATATGACCCCGCTGTAGGCCCCGACTTTCCCTTTGTCTATCACTTTAAAGGCCAGGCCCTTTCCCCGCTTGTTGAGCGCCTCCTCCAAGAAGGGAGGCCATTGTCCTTGGGTGGTGGACTCCCCCAGGCAGAGGATCCGGTAGGTCCCATCCTTCAGCAGGCCCTGGCGGTTGCGTATTTCCCGGCCCGCCGATAGCAGGCCTCCCGCCACCCGAAAACCAATTTCCACCATAAACAGGGAGAGAAATACTCCTAAAATGACCAAACCCATTTTCACGGACAGATTCTTGATCATTTGCGGCCATCTTCCTGGTACTTGCCGAATACTTCGGTCAAGATTGCGTTGGACAGGTTTTCGGCAATCAATCTGTTCCCCAACTCCGTGCAATGCCCGAAATCCCCTCCGAACATATCCGAAAATATTTCCGTCAATTTATTGGTTCTGAGTGCAGCTTCAAAATTTTTTCTGTTTTCAACAAAAACTATTCTTGAATCATTGCCCAACAACGCCTTTAATCCCCTGACATCTCTCATGGGGTATTGCATGCAGACGAGTTTGATTCCTCTCTTCAAGACAATGTCCCTCAGGTTGATGTAGTTCCGGCCTGTTTTTAGAGGCAGGTAGGATGATTTTCTGTATTCCTCCATTAACATTTCATTTCCGTCTTTAAGATAAGACAGAGACATAGCTCCCGACATGGTCGGATTGCCTTTGAAGGTCGCGTATCCTCTGGAAAGTAGCTCGTGCCGCTTCTCCCGTTCACCCCGATCTTCGTAAATTCTCGCGAGTTCAAGATAAACCCAATGGTTGGTTGGATCAGCGTTAATCGCGGACTCAAACATTTTCGCGGCTTCGTCGGGCGCATTTTTCTCCAGGAACGATTGGCCGAGCGCAAAATAAAGCCATGAATTTTTTGGGTCTATTCTAGTTCCAAGCTCGTACAATCTATTTGCCTTCTCGTAATCACCGATTTTTTTGCAGGTGTTCCCGTATTCCCAGTAAATCCAACTGTGCTTGGGATCCGCCTTCAGCCCGGCTTCATAGTACTTAATGGCTGCCGGGAAATCCTCCATATCACGATGCAATTGTCCAAGCGCGAGATAAAGCCATGAGTCGGTGGGATTGGCCTTTATCCCTGCCTCATAAAGCTTCCTCGCTTTATGCATTTCACCGTTTTCGCGGCAGAGGCTTCCATAGCCGAGATAGATACGAGGCTGGTGCGGATCCACCTTGAGAGCCATATCAAAAAGCTGCTCCGCCATTTTATCAAACCCGTTTTGACGATGAATTTCCGCCAGACCGACATATGACCATACGTTCTTGGGGTCGGCTTTCATAGCAGCTTTGTACAGCTCTTTCGCCTTTTCCAGTTCGCCATCCTCGCGATATCTGTTGCCTGCATTCAGATAGGTCCAAGCGGCGTTGACCGGAGTCTGTGTCGATGTTTCGGGAATAAATGAATCAATTCTTTTCTGCGGGGTGGCGATGTTTTTTAGTCCGTCCGATATATACCTCAGAAGTTTATTCCCTCGCGTGCTCTTAAGAAACAACTCCATCCTGACCGAGAGGTTGTTCTCATATTGCACCGGGACCTCCCAGACCCACTCTCCGTCGTTAATTCCCATCATTACAACGACCATGTTCGGATGGAACAGGTCGAGTTGCTGTTCCAATTGAGAGAGTATTATCCCGCTGGAAGCCCCCCCTCTTCCCTTATCAATGACTTTAAAGGTGAGTGCGCCGCTACGGTTGTTTAATTCTTCCTCCAGGAACGGGGGCCATTGTTTTTGCGTGGTCGACTCACCCAGGCAGAGGATCCGATAAACCCCTTCCTTGGTCAATGCCGCGCGGTTTTTTGCTTCCTGCCGCGCAGTTAGAAGAAACCCGGCCAACCGGAAGCACGTTTCCACGACGAGGAACGCAAGGATAACTCCGAGAAGGATCAGCCCCAATCTGGCGGATATTTTTTTGATCATCTTTTGACGGCACCTTCCGGTTCACCCTTATACACTTCCTGTAAAATGACCTTGCTCAGGTTCTTGGCGATCAATTGGTTCCCCAAATCCGTGCAGTGCCCGAAATCCCCTCCGAACATGTCGATGAACAGCTCAAAAAGTTTCCTGGTTTTGAGGGCTTCTTCGAAGTTTTTACGGTTTTCGACAAAGAGGATTCCACTGTTTGTTCCCAGGATGTCTTTTAACGCTTTTATGTCGCGCATGGGGTACTGCATGCACACCAGCTTAACGTTCCTTTTCAACGTCAGGTCGCGCAGTCTTTGGTAATTTCGGCTCGCCGTAAGGGGCAAGTACGATGTTCGTCGGAACTTTTGGTTTAACTCCTGGACGCCTTGCTGGAAATAGAGGGTCGAGAGCGCACCGGCCATTTTCGGAATGCCTCCCAGCGCCGCGTAGGCTTTGGAGAAAATTTCCTCCGCCTTCTCGTTCCGCCCGTTCATGAGGTGTAGTTTTCCCAGTTCCAAATAGGCGTGGGCGTTGTCCGGGGCGACATTTATTGCGGCTTCGTAGAGCTTCTCCGCACGGTCCTGCCTGCCGGTATCGCGATATAAATTGCCCAACTCGGCGTATGCCCCCGGATTTTTCGGATCAGCCCTAATCCCCGCTTCGTACATGCGCACGGCTTGCATATTATCGTGTTCCGCGCGATACAGTTTTCCCAATTCCAGGTAAGCGTAAGAATTTTTGGGGTTGGCTTTTATCCCCGCTTCAAAGATATCCTTCGCTTTTGCGTTGTCCCCGATTTCTCGGTATAAATAGCCCAAATCCATATATGCCCAAATGTTTTTAGGATCAATTTTTATCCGCACTCGATAGATTTCTTCCTGCATTTCTCTCTGGCCGCTCTTGCGATACATATTCCCCAACTCGCTGTAGGCCAGGGGATTTTTTGGATCAAGCTGTATGGCGACCCGGTAGACCTTTTCCGCATTTTCATAGTCACCGTTCTCGCGATAACGGTTGCCCTCTTCTACATATTGAAGGGGGGTTCTAATCCCCTCCGGAATCTCATCCTTCGGCGATGGGTTGGTCGCGCGATGAGCATCGTTTTCTATTCTTTCCGCCGGCGGTGTCTTCAACCCCTCCATGACGTATTTCGCGAGCTTGTTCAACCGCATATTTTTGAAAAATAAGGAGAGCTTGACTGATAGAGTGTCCTCATATTCAAAAGGGTTTTCCCACACCCATTCCCCGTCATTGATCCCCATCATTGCCACCACCATATGGGGCTTGAACGCATCCATGTATTCTTCCGATCGCGCCAGGAGGGCGCCTGTAAAGGTTCCGGCGCGCCCTTTATCGATCACACTGAAGTGAATTCCCCGGCTTCGCATATTTAGTTCCTCCTGCAGAAAGGGCGGCCATTGACCTTGCGTGGTGGATTCTCCCAGACAAAGGATTCGATAGGCCCCTTCCTCAAAGATTCCCCGGCGATTTTTGATCTCCCTCCCCAGCGACATCACGCCGCCCGCCGTCCTGAGGCCCAACTCAGCCAGCAGAAGGGCCATGGAAATCCCCAGAATCATCAACACCGATTTCTTAATCATTCGGGCCCGTTTTCAGGGGCGCGCCGAATACTTCGGCCAGGATTGCGTTGGAAAGGTTTTTTGCGATCAATCGGTTCCCCAGTTCAGTGCAGTGCCCGAAGTCTCCGGCGAACATATCAACGAAGAGGTCCGCCAGTTTATGCGTATGAATGGCTTCGGCGAAGTTGTTCTTATTTTCAACGTAAATGAGCCCATTACCCGTCCCCAGTATTTCTTCGAGCGCCGCGCCGTCCCGCATCGGGTATTGCATGCACAACAGCTTGATGCCCCTTTTTAGGACGCGGTCCCGCAATTTCCTGTAATTGCGGGCGGCGGACGGCGGAAGAGACGAAGTGCGTTCCTGCCCTTGCCACGACTCCTTCCCGTCCGCTTGAATGTCGAACACGGATAAGGCGTTCCTCAACTTGGAGCTGGATCCGATGGCCCTCTGTCCACGGGAAAGGATCTCCTTCGCTTTTGTGTAATCCCCCTTCTCAGCGTATAATTTGGCCAGTTCGACGTAGGCCTGCGTGTTGACGGGGTTGGCTTCTATTGCCGCTTCATACAGATTCTCCGCTTTTCCATGCTCCCCCTTGGCGCGATAAAGAATCTTCATGTCGTCGTATATCCACGGATCCTTCGGATTCAGCCTTATCGCCGCTTCATAGAGTTCCTCCGCCAACTGATAATTCCCCTGTTGTGCGCGAAGTTTTCCCAGCTCGATATAAGCCTGGGGATCCTTCGGGCCGATCTTGATCGCCGTTTCATACATCTTCTCGGCTTCCGCGACTTTCCCGTCGTCGCGATACAGGCCCCCCAATCCAACGTAGGCGCCGGAATTTTCCGGGTCGAGGGTTATCAGTCTTTTGAAAATCCCTTCGGCTTTTTCATGGTTTTCGTTCAGGCGATACAGGTCGCCCAAATACATCAAGGCTTGCCGGTTTTCGGGGTCGAGGCTGATCGCGGCCAGATGCATGCGTTCCGCTTTTTCCGGTTCCCCGTCCACGCGATGGAGATACCCCAGGTCGTTGTACAACCACGGGTTCCGGCCATGCTTCTTAATCCCCGCCTCAAACACGTTCTTCGCCTTCTTAAAGTCTCCTTTTGCACGGTAGAAATTTCCCAAGGCGCTGTAGGCGTGCAGGTTTTCCGGATCAAGTTTCATTGCCGAGGCGAAAAACCGTTCCGCGGAACCATAGTCCCCATTTTCCAGATATTGATCTCCCCGCTCAATGAGTTCCTCCGGGCTTTCGCTGCCGGCCGGTTCGTCCGTTTGGGGATGGTCTGCGGGAACCCTATTGGTGATTTTGGCCTTGAGGCCGTCCGCAATAAACGTCGCCAGTTTGTTCAACCGCGTGTCCTTCAACCAGAGGACGAGGCCGGCCGGAAGAGGACCGGCGTTCTTTTCCGGGCTTTTCCACACCCATTCGCCGTCGTTGATCCCCATCATCACCACCACCATGTGCGGGGTGAAAGCGTTCAACTGGCCGTCCAACCGCAAAAGGATGGTTTCCGAGCTCGCCCCCGCCCTTCCCTTGTCGATCACTTTAAAACGGACGCCCCTGCTCTCCTTGTTCAGTTCCTCCTCGAGCAAAGGGGGCCATTGTCCCTGAGTGGTCGATTCCCCCAGGCAGAGGATCCGGTAGGTCCCTTCCTTGGTGAACCCTCGGCGGTTTTGGATCTCGCGGGCAGTTAGAAATAATCCGCCGGCGGCGCGAAAGCCGAGTTCGACCACTAGGAACGCCGTCAGTATCCCCATCAACGCGAGCAACGCTTTGAAAACAGAATGTTTATGGTTCATCGGAGGAAACTATATAATTTCACCCACGTCCTTGTCTCAGGGAGGTCTGATATTAGTAAAATGCGCGAAGGATTTTGGCAAGGCGGGCGGAGGACTTCGATATCATGCTTGTCAACCACGTTAAAAAGGCCGGCCTCTGGAGGGACGCGGCGTTCCTGACGGTTTTTGCCGGCGTTCTTCGGTTTTTCCGTTTAGGATCTCAGAGTTTCTGGCTGGATGAGGTCACCTGCGCGCGGGACGTGAGCCAGCCCTTCCTGAAAATTTGGAGCGAAGTCGTTTCGAGCCCGCCCCTGTATCATTACATCGTGCATCCCGTTTATGCGTTCGCGGGAAGAGACCTGTTCTGGCTGCGAGTGCCGGCGGCCGTTTTCGGTGTCGCGTTGGTTCCTCTTTTCTACCTGGCCCTAGAGCGTTCCTTCAACCGGCGGACCGCTTTTTGGGGGGCGGTGATTTTGACGGTTTCCCCATTTCATCTTTGGTATTCCCAGGAGATGCGAATGTACAGTCTCCTGGCCCTGGAATCTTTCCTGTCCATGCAATTCTGGCAGCGTTCCTTGGAGGATGACCGCCGGCGGGATTGGGTCGGATACGCCTTGGCCAGCGTTGCCGGCCTTTACACGCACAACTGGTTTGTTTTTTTGGTCGGCGGTCAGATTGTCTGGGGATATGTGGAGATTTTCTTTCGGAACAAGGGCGCCAAGAAATTCACCTTGGCCCTGTTGTTGGTCGGAGCGGCCTACGCGCCCTGGGTCCCATGGCTCATCGGCCACCAGTTGTATCATCATACTCTCAATTTTCTCGTCCAGCCCTCCTGGCGTGACCTGTGGGACACGGTCCTGTCGTTTTCGCCGTCGGGCGGCCCCTTGATCCATTGGCATCTGCCCGCCGCGGCCAGCCGGCCCATCCAAGTCATGGTCACTATCCTTCCGGTTGCCGCGTGCCTGTCGGCTTTTTTTCGGGCGGATAGCCGTCGCCTGTCGGTGCGTCATTTGGCGGCCGGGGTGGTTTTGCCCCTGGCCTTCGCGATCATTTTTTCTGTTTTCGTCAAGCCCGTTTACCTGTCTCATCGCTATGTCATACTCTGCCTCCCATCCTTTCTTTGGATCATCGCCGCCGGTTTATCGGCGGAGCGCAAAAACGCCGGCCGCCTGATGAAATTCGCCTGGGCGGCCATTTCGCTTTATGTCCTTTCGCTCTATTTCTTCGGCGATTGGAAGAAGGCCGGCTGGAAAGACATGGGCGGACATATTCTTGCGTCCCCGGCCGGAAACGTATGGACGGGAAATTTGCCGAAAGGAGACAGCCTCAGTTTGGCGTTTCATATGACGCGCGGGGACAAGGGCGTTATGGATTGGGACTTGGCCGAGTCTATTCCGGGGCACATCGGCGGCTTAGCGGCGGCGGGCGCCGGGATGGTCGCGGTCCCCGTGCCGCATGAGAGCATCAACGCGTTCCTTGGGAAGGCCCAAGACGGATGGGAGATCGTTTCTGCCGAAGAATTTCCAAACGCTAAACTGTTCTATATTCAACGTGTTTCGGCGGATGCCGAAGGCGTGAGGTTAAAATAACGCGGGTACGCGCCGAGGAGATTAACAACTCGATGAAAAATAAATTCCTGCCGATACTGTCTGTACTGCTTGTTTTTGGGATCGGGGTCGCGGCGCTCGAATTGACCGCGGCCATTCTTTTGCGGAAGCGAGCCCCCTTAGCGGACGCGGAAGCGCCGATTGTCGACCGCGGTATTCCTATTCGAGGCGCGGAAGAAGATCTCTTCGCGGGCATGGCCCCCAAAACAAGTCTCCATCCCTATCTCGGCTATACACTCGACCCTTCTTTGAATCCGGGGACCAACGATTTTGGTTTTCTCGGTCCGGACGCGACGTCGGCAAAACCCGACAATGTGATCCGCGTCGGAATAACCGGCGGCTCAGTTTCGCAATTTCTCTATTCCTACAAAGACGAGTTTAAAAGCATGCTGGAAGAATTACCCGCATTTAAATCCCGTCCAATCGAGATTCTTTCCTTTGGGTTACAAGGATACAAGCAGCCTCAGCAGTTGTTGGCGTTGGCCTATTTGCTAAGTCTGAACGCGAAATTCGACGTGGTCATCAACCTGGACGGGATCAACGAGGCGGCTTTGCCCTGGGCGGAAAATGCCAAACGGGGAGACCCGGTCCATTACCCGCGTTCGTGGGGTTTGTTTGCACGCAAGGCGGTGCCGGTTGAGGACGCGGTCTTGCTTGGACGCTTGGCCAGCCTGCAGGACATTCGGCGTCGCCTCGCGGGATACCGAACGAGGAGCCCCTGGAAATACAGCAACACTTTTCTGCTGGCGGCGGATATTGCGGATCAGGAATTGCATGGAAAGGTCGCCGCCGCGCAACTGGTCCTTGACCGGCGGAGGAACTCGGAGCTCAATGGCGTTGGGACCGGCGGAAAGACCACCACCCTGGACCGGGAGGGCGTCGTCAGGGATTCGGTCGCGCTTTGGAGGGACTCCTCAATACAGATGGCCCGTTTATGCGCGCAAAATGGAATCGCTTATTTCCATTTTCTCAGTCCGAACCAGTATATGCCGGGATCGCGATCTTTGACGAAGGAGGAGAAGCGTCCGCGTTTCGGCGACGTCGCGCTGGATTCCTGGCTCGACGACATAGAGGAAGCCGTCAAGGCGGGATATCCCCTCATGGTCCAAGAGGGCCCCCGCTTAAGGGCTGAAAAGGTCAACTTCTTCGACTTGACTGGAATATTCCGCGACGAGCCGCGCACGGTTTACGGGGATTATTGCTGCCACTATAACGCGCTCGGGAACAGAATACTGATGAATAACATCGCGACGTCCATCGGACGGGCCATGTCCGCTGAGTGGAGTTTGGAGCGCGGTCCGCGGAAAGAGTAACGGTCAATCGCCGAAGGCGTGATCGTGAATGTATCGTGCCAGAAGGTCTTGGCCGAAAGCCGTCAGGTGGATGTAGTCCCACCAAAGGATTCCCTCATTTTGCTTCGCTTTAAGGTGCGCGTGGGCGTCCAGCGTCAAGATGCCGTTCTCGTTCCCTACCTGTTCCATCGCGATATGCGCGGATGCAAGTTCATCGTTGGGGTATTCCGGGGAAGACGCTTCCAAAACAAAAACCGTCTTGATTGAAAGGCTTTTATTGATGTCAGCGAACTTCCGCAGGTTTGTCCGAAACTGTTCGACGTTCTTTTTGTCGTTGTTCGAGAGTATGATGACCGCGGCGTACGGCGCCGGAGACGTCCATGAACTCTTGTAGCGCTCCAGCAGGAAAGTCGATTCCACGCTCGAGATTCCCGCGTTGGTGCATTCATACCGCATTTCACCCCCGCCTTTCTCGTTCAAGAAGTGTTCGAGTCTTCGTGCGATGGTTTCTTCCTCCGTCTTCGCCCCGGAACCCCACGCCTGCGACGATCCAAGAAGGATGACCCGTTTCGTTGCTTGAACGGCTTTTTCCTTCGGCATGTTCGGAATATGTTCATTGATCTCTTCAACGGTCTTTTCTATCCAGTCGCGACTGCTGCTGCGGTGGAGTTGCTGATACAGGAAGCTGTTCTCTTGGGGATATCTTCCGGTCAGGTAGAAATTCGCGGCGAAGAAAAGCAGGGAGAAAACGAGGAAGTTGAGGTGAAAAAGTGTCACGGCGAAACATGTCGCTCGGGGGTTCTTTAGATATGGGAACAGGGCCAAAAGAACGGTCCCCAATATGGCGGCGAGAAACACGCTGAGGGCGGCGGTAGTGATTTGCCTTAGGTTGCAAAAGGATTCCTTTATAGGGCCGGAATTGTCCGCGGTGAATATTTTAACATCGTCAATCAGGACGTTGGCCGAGGACCCCCGAAACCCAAGGGACTGGGTCTCCTTCGGATGGTCATCGAAGGATTGAACGAAACGCCCGTTGATGCGCAGGGCGACGCCCGCGGTCGAGAATTCTACCAGGCAATCGTTCCACGCGCCGGCTTTGACGTTTCCGTTTGGATAAGACTCGACCCGTGTGAATTTCCCGTTGTCCAGCGCATTGAAAAAAATGCCTTCATTCGAACCGCCGGCGTTGATCCTTATCCCGGAAAAGCCGGAGTCGTCCTTGTTGAAAATAAAATAAAAGTAGGACGACTTCGGCATCAAGAATTTAAATTGAACCTCGGCCGGACTGGTTCGCCGTTTATGGATGACTTCTTGGAAGCCGTGCCAAGCACCCAGGTTGAGCCGCCAGGCGTGCAGGGGCTGTGGCCCTTTTAAATATCCCTCCGAACACATGACGTAGCGCGAGAGGGTACACTTTGTGGGGATCCAGTCGCCATTGTTCTCGAGGGAATTGACGCGCGTTCCCCACGATAGGCCGGACAACAGGGAGGAGATGGACAGGATCGCCAGGACGAATATAAAGTAGGATTTGCTGCAGGCGGTCGATGGGGCAACGTTGCTCATGTTGGGGATCCTTCCTTGTTTCTATGTCCTCGACGGCACGCTATAATAGCATTTGATAGCTTCGGAATGACTCGTGATCACTCTCAGCATCGGTGGCGGCGGAGGTTTGGGGCAAATGAGAAAACCAGTTTTTATAGTTTTAATCAATGTTCTGCTCTGCTGCCTCGTCCTTTTAATGGGAGAGGCGTCGCTTCGTCTCTTCGGTTACACAATGAGGCCGTTGCCTTGGTCATGGACCTCGGACGACGGATTGACGTCCCTGGACGGCAGGCGAATATGGTCGCTTCGCGCAAACTATAAATCCGACCATTGGGAAATGCGTACGGACGGGAATGGCCTCCGCATCGGGAGCGAGGGGTCGCCGGCTCAGATGAATTGCCCCAAAATCTGCTTTATCGGCGATTCCAATGTTTTCGGCCACGGGGTGGATGGAAACCAATCGATTCCGGCGAATCTTCACAGGCTGCTGCGCGGCGCCGGTTATGACGTGGCGGTCATCAACGCCGGTGTTCCGGGTTACTCACCCGGTCAGGAGTTCATTGCTCTGCGGGACCACATAATTCCCCGTTTTGATCCGGCCCTGGTAATTTGGGGCGTTCATTTCAACGACACCCTCGACATGAGATACAGGTCTTTGCATTTCCGCATGGGAGATAAATTGATCCGCATCCCTGGATGGACCAACGGGATATATTTACAGGGTTTGATCCAGAAGAAGGCGCCCGAATTTCTGAGAGGCAGCCTCTTATTGAATCTTGCGGCGTCTTCCCTGGAATATGTCGACCCGGTGCATTGGTTGGAGCGTCCTTCAAACGCGGCCTCGGCGGAAAAAATAAATATGATGGTGAAGGAGGTCGAAGCGCTGGGGGTCCCGGTGTTGGTGCTTCGAATGGCCAGCCTTTGGGAATTGACTGACACGGACCCGGTGACGGTTGCGTTCTATTCCGGCTTCCCAAAGTTTTTTGACCGCCATTTGAACTTGAACGACGCCGTGAGGGAGCGCACTGGTGGCGGTGCAGACATGGTCGAACGGCTCGTCTTGACGGAGGATCAGGATCCCCTCAGGCACCTTTCCCCGTATGGGAATGCGGTCTGCGCCGAGGCTGTTTTCGATTATTTGTCGCGAAATAGAATGACGGCAAAGTTCCCTATGATTAAAACCGGCAAATAAAGTATCGTCTAGCTTTTACAAACGAGCAAATTATAGGTCACATTATGAATGAAACAGGATTATCGACCAGGGCCGCGTTGGCAAACCGCGGTGATAACGACCGACTGAAGGCCTGGATGTGGGGCACGCTGGCCGTGGGCGTCCCATTGCTGTTGGTCGTATATTGGTTCGCCGTGTCGCGGGTCTACCCACGGCTGGATTCCGCCGCTTACGCGCAACCGATCGTTTCGGCCTATAAGCTCATCGAGACATCCGGCATCCTTTCCGCACTTTCGGAAATGTATTGGCTTCGGGGTTGGAAACCTGTTTTTCATCCCGTCCTGCTCTTCCCGGCGCTGGTTCTCACCGGCGGAAATATCATGTTTTCCGTGGCGTTGGTCAACATCGCCATTTTTCTCGTTTTCCTAATATTCCTTCACAAGTTCATTAGGCTTTTCTTGTCCCATTTCATGTCAGTCGTCGCAACTTGGTTCATCGGCACGCTCCCGTGGATTATTTTAAGCGCGACCATGTTCACCTGTGAGGCGTTGCTTTTGGCGGCAACGGTGGCGGCGCTCTATTTCTTATCAAAGTGCGATTATTTCGGGTCGAAAAGGAATTCCCTTCTTCTGGGGATCGCGATGGGGATGTCCATTGTTGCTCAGCCATTTCTGGCTGTCGGCAATTTCGCTTTGCCGGGGCTGATTTTCATATTTCGCGCCCTTATGTTGCGCAAGATCCGGGCTCTCGATGTTGAGATGACTCTCCCTCCCTTGGTGCTGATTTTCATCTATTTTAGAATTCAAACGCTGTCCGACCCGCCGCTCGATCCCGTCCGCAATCCGAGCTGGATATTGGTCGTGGGCGCGGCTCTACTCGCGTCGTGGTTGTGGTTTTGGGGTCATTTGGTGCGGAAGAGGAAACTTTCCCCTCCATTTTATTTGTTCAATTTCGCCTGCCTGGCGATTTCCCTCCTGTGGCTTGGGCCTTTCATCGGCAAGCTGTTTATGTGGTTTTCCGAAAGCACGTTCTCGACCGTCGCGTTCGTGCTCGGCTATCGTGGAACCTATTACTCCAACTTGATGAACGAGTTTGGCAATAACTTCCTCTGGATAGTGTCCGGTTTTTTGGCCGCAAGCTGGGTTCTGCTTATTTCAATGAATCGGAGGCCGCAGGAGGGAAAGTTTAATCTCATTTTTCTGGTTCCGTTCATTTTGGTTCCCCCCATCATTGGCG
>CAYZXT010000019.1:0-41538 GCA_964482515.1 uncultured Elusimicrobia bacterium
GTGAGCGACGTGAACCTGGACCTGGTGTGGATCCCCCCGTGGAACCCCCGCACCATGGCCAGCGACGAGGTGAAGATGCAGATGGGCATCTTCGAGCTCGAGGACGAGGGGGGGAGCGCGGAGGGACCGCCCAAGTAACCCGCGCCCGGGCGCGGCGCCCCGGTATTTTCCTTTTCCCGGTTTTTGCGCTATAATGGCGTCTCTCCGTCACGCGGAGGAGCGGCAGGCGTTCTGATGGCGCGGGCGTAGTTCAGTGGTAGAACGTCTCGTTGCCAACGAGAAGGTTGTGGGTTCGAGTCCCATCGCCCGCTCCATTTTTGCAGTGATTCATTTTCTTTCAAATAACGCCTTCTTTAAGACGGCTCATGACCGACCAGCCTAAACCACGCCTCAATCTCTCCCAGCGCCCCGACCTTAAGTTGCGCGCACAGCTTTTGGCCCGGATCCAAAGCGTTCAACTGCTGAAGATGTCGGAGCCGGAAGTCGCCAACCTCCTCAAGGACATAGAAGCCGACCCGCTCTTTCAAAAACTCCTGTACACCTCCGACACCCGTTGGAAGGTGATCCGTTTCCAGGCCAACGCGCGAACGCGCCTGTCCGGTTCGTTCTATGAAATGAACGAGCAGACCCTGCCGGAAGGGGCCTCCTCGGAAGTGGGCGGATTCCTGGACGAAAACCGGGAAGCCATCGAGGCGATAAGGAAGATCGGGGCGGAGAAGTTCGAGAAGTACTTCCTGATGGTGGATCAAGCGTTGGGGATCGAAGAGGCCGCGGCCGCCTGCGGCGTTACGGTGAAACAAGCCGAGAAGATCAAGTCCTTCCTTTTATCCTATTCGATCAAGGCCGATGTCTTTTCGCCGTCGACGCTCACCGGTTCTCGCGGACGCTCCATTACCTGCCTGGGGCGCTTGGGGCTTTCCTCCGATGGGGAAATCGTTTTCGAGGTCGTGTCGCCCCACCTGGCCCGCGGCCGTTACGACATCCACTACGACCGTTTGAAGGATTTGATCGCGAATCCGGAGATTTCTCCGGAGGAGAGAAGGCATCTAAAGGCGCTTATCCGCCGGCTCGAATTGATGAACTGGCGGCAAAACAATTTGTTCCGCATGCTTGATTTTTTGACCTTCACGCAGCGTGACTATTTGACCACACGGGACACTTTGAAGCGCAAGCCTATAACGCAGCGGCAGTTGGCCAGGAGGCTGAGCGTGTCGCCCTCCACCGTGAGCCGGGCGATCTCGGGCCGCAGCCTCGTCCTTCCCTGGGGGGAGGAACGGCTATTGGATGAGTTGTTTTGCTCCAGGAAGACTTTGTGCCTGGACGCGCTGGATGCGGTGGAATCGACGGACGGCGATTTCGAGAAGCGGACGGATATCGAACTGCAGGAGGCCGTCCGGGGGCGGCTCGGGATATCGGTTCCCCGCAGGACCGTCAATACGTACCGAAGAGCTCTGTCCGACCTTCGGAGCGCGCCAAAAAAGAAGGCATGATCCAAACGTTTACGGCCTCTTGGATTTTTGGTATAAACCTTTCAATGCAATCCCGTGAGCTTGTTTCACCAAGGCCATAATTTTCGTGGAAGAAAAACCCGAGCCTTCCTCTCAGAATCCCGACCTAACTCCCCCGGTATCCGCTTCCGGATCGGAGAAAGCCGCTCAGACGCCGCAGAAACCGCCACCAACGCCGGCGGCAGACCCCTCTACCCTAAAAACGCCTGAAGCGCCCAAGAAACCGGAGAATGCCAAACCGCAGGCGCCGGCCGCGAAACCCATTCCGATCCCTAACCCCGCCATCGTAAAGACCAAGGTCGCGGCGGCGGGAACCAAGGCTTTCAAAAAGAACAAATTCCTGACCATGGGGATACTGTTCGCCATTGTTGGCGCCGGCATGTGGGGCACGATGCGGGTCTACAACCACTTCACATCGAAAAAAGCCGAAGAGAAGGAAAAAGTCGGCCGGGGCACGGAGGCCGTGGCGGTCAATGTCATGGAAACGAAACTGGAGCCCTTCCAGGACACGCTCATGGCCGTGGGAACCATCGCCGGCGGCGCCGAAATCCCGCTCCGCTTCGAAGTGGAAGGCGCCATCCAAACATTTGATTTCCGCGAGGGCGACAAGGTCCGGCGCGGCGAGATCATCGCCCGTTTGAACCAGCGGGACGTCTATCTCAAGATGAAGCGGGCGGAGTTGGAGCTCGACCAGTACGAGAAACTCTACGCCATCGGCGGCGTGGTGAGGGCGCGTTTGGAGGAAGCCCGATTGGCCGTGGATCTGGCCCATTCCGATATGGAAAAAACGATCATGCGCGCCCCAAGGGAGGGCATCCTGGGAGACAAGGACGCGGAGCCGGGCGAGTTCGTGACGCCGAACAAAAAGATCGCGACCCTCGTGAGCATTGATTCGGTGATCGTGCGGGTCGGAATCATCGAAAAGGAGATCGACAAGGTTTTTCCGGGGCAGAAAGTCGTGCTGAGCGTCGACACCTATCCCGGCGTGGAATTTTCCGGCAAGGTCGAGAATATCTCCCCGTTGGTCCAAGGCACCAGCAAGACCCTCACGGTGGAGGCGCGGTTGGATAACGAAGGCGGACTCCTTTTGCCCGGTATGTTCGCGCGCACGAAGATCGCCGTGTTTGAGGAGGCCAGCGCCTTGGTCGTTCCCAACGATTCCGTTGACAAGACTCCGGAAGGTTCTTATCGCGTTTTCACGGTGACCAAAGATAATAAAGCCGAAGCGCGGAACGTGACCGTTGGATACATCTCCAGCCAGTTCACGCAGATACTTAGCGGCTTGTCTCCGGGCGAGTTGGTGGTCACGCAAAAACCCCAGGAGCTGAAGGCGGGCATGCCCGTCAAAATCATCGAAGTGCAGAAATAAATCATTTCAGCGAGCGCTGCTCGTTTGACCCTCTCCTCTAAAATTCATAAACACCTTGCAGGCCTCGGCAATCGGCTATATGATAATAGGGCGCAACGCACTTCGTCGCCTGTTTTCAGCCTGTTCCGACGTAGGGCCGCGCGATAGAGGCACCGCTCATCGCATCGGGTGGCGTCCGGAGGGACGGTCTCAGTCTAGAAATGACAACTTTTGAGGTTCAAGCATAACTATGAAGCTTCGCGCGCGGCTCAGCCTTTTCACCATATTGATCATGTCCCTCGTCATCATGGGAACGAGCGTGTCGACCATGTTTTGGTTGCGCAAGCTGCTTCTCGCCGAAAACCAAGCCAATCAGAAAACTCTCTTAAACAACTTCCGGAAAGTTTGCGAAGAAGCCCTGATCACCCACGACGATGTGCTCCTCTTCAACTACATCACTTCCCTGAAGAAAACCGTTCCCGGCTTGGTCTATGCCGCATTTGTCGATACTGAGCGTCAGTTCATCATCGGGAACAACGAAACTTTCACGGCTTTATTTCCGGACGTTACGCGCGCCGCGCAATTCAAGACCGGGGAAGGCTCCGAACCGCTGCTGTCGTCGTTTTCCGCCACGAAGGGGGGGGCCATCCTTGACGTGGCCGTCCACGTCCTGCGGGACAACAATATCGATGCGGGCGTCGCGCGGGTGGGAATCCTTCAAAGCGTGATTGAATCGAACGTGGAAGACCAGGTGAAGCGCGTTCGGCGCATCGTGTTGATGGTGTCGATCATCGCGTTCATCGTCGGTTTCCTGGGGTCTCTGTGGATGGCGACGCAGTTGACGCGCCCCATCCATCTGTTGGCGGAGGGAGCCAAGTCCCTGGGCGACGGCAACCTCGACACACAAATCAAATTTGAGCGCAATGATGAGATCGGGCTGTTGGCCAAGGAGTTCAATATCATGGCCGTCAAGCTGAAGGAATTGGACCAGCTGAAGGACGACTTCGTGTCCAGCGTTTCCCATGAACTTCGCTCGCCCCTTTCCGCGATTTCAGGCTACGTCGAACTGCTCATGAGCAAGCCCCTTGACCAAATGCTTCCTGAAAAGCGGACGAAGGCCTTCAATATCATCCAGGAAAGCACGACGCGCCTCACTCAATTCATAAACGACATTTTGGATTTGGCCAAGCTGAAGTCCGGGCGCGTGGAGATCCGCAAGGGTCCGTTCAACCTCCAGTCGGCGGCCGATGAAATATTGAGCCTCTATGCGCCGATATTCGATAAAAAGAAAATCAAACCGTTGACCAAAATCGATGCCAGCATTCCGATCCTCCAGGCGGACGAGGAAAAGTTGCGGCAAGTCATAACGAACCTGCTTTCGAACGCGCTTAAATTCACGCCGGAGAACGGGACCATCACCATCGCCGGAGAGCAGAATGCCGACATGGTGACAGTGAGCGTCGTCGATACGGGGATCGGTATAGCGAAAGACCATGTGGGGTTGATTTTTGAGCGGTTCAAGCAGGTCCCCGGCACCCGCGACAAAATCGGAGGCCCTAAAGGCACCGGCTTAGGACTGGCCATTGCCAAGGGGATCGTGGAAGCTCATGGGGGCAAGATATGGGTGGAGAGCGAACTGGGCAAAGGAAGCCAGTTTCGCTTCACTTTACCCAAAGGTGGCACCAGCGAAACCACGCAGGCGAATATTTTCTCGTAAAGGGATACCATGCCGACCCCTTCCGTACTCGTGGTGGATGATGAAGTCGGGATCGCCAACTTCATAAAGGATTTTCTCGAAGAGAACGGGTTCCATGTTAAGTTGGCCCATACCGGGCGGGAGGGATTGACGATGGCGGCGGAGTCGTTGCCCGATGTGATTCTTCTGGACGTCGAGCTGCCGGACATGTCCGGCTATGCGGTGTGCCGCGAAATGAGACAGAAAAGTTCGTTGAGGAACAAGCCGATCCTTATGCTCACTGTGATGAACGATCAACAGCACGAACTCATAGGGTTGAAGGCCGGAGCCGATGACTATCTCACGAAACCCATCGACACGGCGCGCCTCCTGGCGCGGCTGAATTCCGCCATCCACCGCAATATCCGCGAATTGGACGCCAGCCCGTTGACGCACCTGCCCGGGAACACGAGCATCGCCCAGGAGCTGGAGCGATCCCTGGAAAGCGGAGAGCCTTTTGCCGTCATATACGGCGATTTGAACAATTTCAAAAGCTTTAACGACCGGTATGGCTTTCTGCGCGGGGACCAGGCCATCAAGCTGGCGGCCCAGTGCCTGGTTTCGGCCGTCGAGGCGCGGGGAGACATGAAGCCGGCTTTCGTGGGACATATCGGCGGCGATGATTTCGTGGCCATCGTGCATCCCGACATGGCGGAAAAAGTTTGCCAGGACATGGTCACATTTTTCGACGGCAAGGTCCCCAATCTTTATGACGAAGAGGACCGCATGCGCGGGGGGATATTGGGCAAATCGCGGCAGGGACAGCAGATGGAATTTCCCATCATGGGCATCGCGATGGTGGTTGTGCGGTCCGGAGACAGGGAATTCAACCACCCGGCGGAGATCAGCGCCCTGGCCAGTGAATTGAAGGTGCGGGCAAAGTCCTTTGGAAAAAGTGCTTACGTGATGGAACGAAGGAAAGCGCCGAACGAACGGCTACCGAGGACCCTCTAATGGCCGCCAAAAAGAAAATTCTCGTCGTGGACGACGACGTCCAACTCTGCCAGCTGACCTCCGACATTTTAGAGGAGCACGGATATGTCCCCATCGCTGCCCATAGCACTGATGAGGGATTCAAGAAGCTTTATGAGGAGCGTCCGGATTTGATCGTCTTGGATGTTTGGCTTCCCTCGATCGGCGGCCTTGAGTTTTGCCGCCAGGTCCGTTTGGACGAGCAGAGCCGGCATATCCCCATCATCATGCTCACCGTGCAGGACAAAGAGATGGACAAAGTCATGGGCCTCGAAATGGGCGCCGATGATTACATGACAAAGCCTTTCGGCCAGCGGGAGCTTCTGGCGCGAATAAAAGCGTTGATCCGCCGCGTGGATCGGCATCTGTCGCAGGCCAAGATGCTTCAGTCGGGCGAGCTTACTCTGGATATGGACATGCATGTTGTGAAAATCAAGAATAAGTCGATTGCGATGACGCCGAAGGAGTTCGATTTGCTGGCCACGCTCATTCAAAACCGGCGGAAAGCCTTGAACCGGCAGAACTTGCTGACGGCTGTCTGGGGCTACGACGCTCCCGGCACAACGGGCACCATCGACGTTCATATTCGCCATCTTCGCCGGAAGCTTGGCTCACACGGTGATAAAATAAAAACAATCCTTGGTTTTGGGTATCGTTTCGACGGGTAGCCTTCCGTCCCGCCGACCCTCCCATGACAGCTACGGGGCCCCGCCTCTTGATCGTGGACGACGAGGAAGCTTTCGTCGATCTCTGCGGCGATATCCTTGAAAATCAAAATTTCGAGATCGACAAAGCCTCCAACGGACAGTTGGCTCTCGACCAGTTGAAGAAAAAAGAGTATCACCTGGTCATATCGGACATCAATATGCCGGTCCTCGATGGGATCGAGTTGCTGAAGAGCGCGAAGCCGCAATACCCTGATACGGAGTTCATTTTGATGACCGCCTTCGGCGGCCTTCAGTCCGCCGTGGAAGCCATGCGTTTCGGCGCCTACGACTACATTACCAAGCCCTTTTCCCAGGACGTGTTACTGGCCACGATCAGGCGTTGCCTGGAAAAGCAGCGCCTCTCGACGGACCTTCGCCAGGCCCAGGGGGAACTGATCAAGAAAGAGAAACTGGCGGCGCTCGGCGCCATGGCGGGGTGGCTGGCCCACCGCATGCGCAATCCGTTGAACGTCATTTTGATGTGTTCCCAGTATTTGAAGGGACAGCTGCCGCCGGAGGACGAAAAGCGGGAAGTGGCTCTGGCCATTGAAGACAAAGGACGGGTCATGGAGAAGATGATCCGGGATTTCATCGAATTTTCACGTTCCTACCAGCCCGTCCTGCGCCTTGAGGATTTGCATTCTCTCCTCGATGATTTATTGGGGCATTTTTCGTCCCATACGCGCATTCAAGGTGTGACCGTTCACAAGGAGTTCGCTCCCGGACCTCTGAAAGTTCCCTTGGACAGGAGCCTCATGGAAGAAGTCCTCAGCAACATCCTGGACAACGCCTTGGCCGCCATGGACGGTGCCGGCACGCTGACTTTGCGCACCATCATCGATAAGCCCAATGCCGTCCTGGAAATATCCAACAGCGGGACGCCCATCACGCCGGATTTAGTGGAAAAAGTGTTCGAACCGTTTTTTACGACGAAGGAGCGCGGCACGGGCCTGGGATTGGCCATCGCCCAGCGCGTCGTGGAAAGCCACGGAGGCCGCATCTCCATTCATTCCGGCGCGCAGACCACCGTGCGCATCGAGCTCCCGTTGGAAGAGGAAGGTAAAGCCTGATGCCTCCCGCAAAAAAACCGCTTCAAATTCTGGTCGTGGACGATGAGCCCAACGTGGGGATGATTTTCCACAGGATATTGTCTCAGGAAGGATATGAGGTCATTTCCGCGTCCAACGGCGAGGAGTGCCTTCGAAGCATCCGGAAGCAGAGTCCCCATTTGGTTTTTCTCGATGTGCGCATGCCCGGGATAGACGGGATTGAGACCTTGCGGCGCATCCGGGAAACGCACCCCAGCCTGCCTGTCATCGTCATGACGGCCTACAAGACCATCACGTCCGCGATCGAAAGCATGAAGCTGGGCGCCTTCGACTATTTGGTGAAACCGTTGGATACGGACAAGATCAAGGCTTTCGTAAAACAAGCCCTCGACATCCAGACGATGTTTGAAAAAACCCAGGCGGCGGAGCGGAAGCCGGAGGCCCCGTCGGAAACCTCGCAGAACATGGTCGCGACGGGAGAAGAGATGCGGCAGATCCTGTCCCACGTGACCAAAGTGGCGCCCACGAATTTAACGGTGCTCATTCTCGGCGAAAGCGGCACCGGCAAGGAATTGGTGGCAAGGGCCATTCATATGAAGAGCGCGCGCAGCAAGGGCCCTTTCGTGGTTGTGGATTGCGCGGCCCTTCCGGAATCGTTGATTGAAAGCGAGCTTTTCGGATATGAGAAGGGCGCGTTCACGGGCGCCGACGTATCCAAGCCGGGGAAATTCGAGTCCGCCAACGGCGGGACGCTTTTCCTGGATGAAATAGGAAATCTCCCGCTCAACATTCAAGCCAAGCTTTTGCGGTTTTTGCAGGAACCGACGGTGGAGCGGTTGGGCGCCCGCAAAGGCCCTATAAGGATCGATGTGCGGGTCGTCGCCGCGACGAATTCCAATCTCGAAAAGGGGATTTTGCAGGGCACTTTCCGGGAAGACCTTTATCATCGCCTAAAGGTTTTCCTTCTCCAGTTGCCGCCCTTGCGCCAGAGGGGGGAAGCCGAGCTTCAGAGCTTGACGGAATATTTCCTGAAGGGTTTGATGGAACAGTTCAATAAAACGGATTTGCGTATCGCTCCGGAGACGTTCCATATCTTAAAATCATACCGCTGGCCGGGAAACATTCGTGAACTTCAGAATGCGCTTCGGAGCGCAGCTCTCCTCTCTGACGGTGTGGTCTTGCCGGAACACCTTCCTATGAGCATTCAGACCGCCATGGGCACCGCTTCTGTGACGCCGGAAAAGAGCGCTGAGGCGTTATCGGATGTCATTAAAAGGGTGGAACGCGAGCATATCAGCCAAGCTTTACAGCGTTTTCAAGGGGACAAGGAGAAGACCGCGGCAGCCCTTGGGATCGACCCCCAGACGCTTTTAAAAAAGATATCGGAATTAGGCATTTAACCCACAAAGCACATCGTAAAATCAAATCAAAAACAGTTTTTTATATGTATTGAAATTATGCGGAAATCACGGCATATTTGTAAGGTACGCCGGCGAGGAACGGCAATTGTGTTGCATTGAAGTGGTATGAATTATACCAGGCGTCGAAATAGTCGATGGAATCGTGTGTCTCGAGGTGGATTCATGGTTGAGAGGCTGATAGCCCCAAAAAACATCCGAGAACCGGGGGGAAGCAATCCAACGGTCAAGGCGTTCTTCGTTTTGGGTCTATTGGCGGCGGCTTCCACTGTAGGTGCCTACGAAATGACCGGCGGTGTTTATCGCGTGACGCGGGATGATGTTAACGCCGGGGGACTCTTCCAAGCCGGCGGGACGTATCTGTTAAACGGATCCGTCAGCGGTATTGAATCCGTCAGCGCTGCCGACGTGACGCAAATTAAATCCGGATTTGAAGCCGTACAGGACTATCCCGGAACCATTGTCGATGTGCAGCTTTCGACAAGGAGCGTCTTGAGCGCGAATTCCGGCGAATTGGATTTGCGATGGACGGCGCCGGCGGCGGAAGTACTTATGAATCAGGAATCAACTCTCTATATCATTAAATACGCTTCTGGACCAATTTCCACACAAGCCGTTTTTGCCGCCACCACTACTTATGATCAATCCATTGATCCCACGGCGCCGGGATCGCAGGAAAGCCTTACCTTGACCGGCCTTATCGCCAATACCAGTTATTACGTCGCCATCGAAGCACAGGACAGGGATCAAAACCAGGCGTATTTGTCCGTGGGAGCGTCGACCGTTCCGGTCGTGACGTTGTCACCAATCCCTGGATTTGTTTTTGTGCTTGAAAGTTCGCAGACGTACATCAGAATTCAGTGGCAGTCGGACAACCCCTATCCGGGAACGCCTGTGAAGTATGAAGCGCAGATTACGGATGTGCCCGATTTTAGTTCGATCACAAGCTTTAATATTTTCAATTCCACCGTTCAATTCAGCACCGGAACGACATTCAGCGGGCTTACTTCCGGAACTTCCTATTACATGCGCGTGCGGTCTTTCAACCGCGTCAACGCCCCCTCCGTTTGGGCTTATTCAAGTTCTACCAGTACGTCTTTGGGAACGCCCGGGATGCCGTTCTTCAGAGACATCACGATCACCTCACTGACGGCGTTCTGGGCGCCCTTGTCCGGAGCGATTTATTCCGTGGAAGAGTGGGAGAACCCTGATTTTATTGGAATTCCCAAAGACATTAAAATGACCGGGACCACTCCCTCGGCGACTTTTACGGGGTTGAATCATAACACCACATACTGGTATCGGGTGCAGGGGAGCGTGAACGGACAAGCCACGGCGTACGGCGATTCCAATTTCACGATGACGGCGGTCAACGCCGTGACGCCAACCGGTTATACCATCAATAAAACCAGCGCGTCCTTCACTTGGACTGATGGATTCAACCAAAACAATCTTCCTATTTCATACCGGGTTGAAATTTCGACCCGATCCAATTTCACGCCCTTGTTCACATCTTCGACGATCCTTTCGTCGGCCTCTTTCCCGCATGCTGCGCCCTACTCCTCTACGTCGACCGTATTGATTCCCAATACCACGTATTACTATCGCGTCATGGCTTTGAATGGCATTGGAAACCCCACGACCAGTTATTTCATCAATGCCGCGGGAGGTCCGCGCGCGACGGACCCGGTCGTCCCGGATGGCATTAATTTCCAAAGCGTTTCCTTTACCCAATTCCTGGTCAGTTGGTTCGAGAATGCCGTCGCTCCTGACAACCCCGTCGGCGGTTCCAATGGCACGCAGTATGAGGTAAAAGTCACGACGGGGGCCGATGCCGACGCGCCAGCCGTTGATTACGTGATTACAAAATCAACGGATCCCCAAACTCATGTCTTTGATCAAAACCTTTTCGCCAATACGACCTATTTCGTCAGCGTGCGCGCCAAAGGACGGTCGGTTGTCAACAACACCGACAGCGATTGGTTGACGGTTTCGACGGTCACGAGACCGACAAGCGTTACCAATCCTTCCTTTGCCGTGGATTTAACGTCCGCCACGTTGTTTTGGGAAACCACTAACGGGTTGACGACCGAATATGAAGTTGAGCTCCTGCGCGACGGCTTTCAGCTTGCGACGTCAACGACATATCTGACGAACACGACGTTCGCCGAGGCCTTTAACGTCGCCTTGGCCACGAACACGACGTACAATTTCCGCATCCACACGACCCCCAACGGCAATTGGCCCGAGCCGGCTTACGTTCAAGTGACGACTTCCACATTGGCGGACATTCCCGCGTTCGCCGCGTCGACCTTTACAGCGGTCAGCTCGAATACCATCTCCGTCCAGTGGGGATTGAATACGAACCCGTCGGATACGACATTCCGGGTGAAATACTCCACGGACAATTTCGTTTCATCTTTGTTTACTCAGGATGTAGTGGCGACGACCAGCACGGTGCTTACGGGATTGTTGTCCGACACGACCTATTGGGTTCGCGTGTCGGCGGTCAACCGAATCGGCCGCGAAACGGCGGATCTGGATTTGGGCAACATCGTTACGTTGGCCAATTTGCCGATCTTCACTTCGTTCGTCGTGGGAATCACATCGATCACCGTTTCATGGAACCCCAACAGCAACTCACCGACCACCGTTTATCAAACGACGAGCAGCCTCGTGGCGGACGGATCGCTCGTCCACACCAACAACAATATCGTTGGTACAAGCTGGACGGATGCCGGCTTAAGCGTAAACACACCTTACACTTTCTCGATTCGCGCTGTTAACAAAAGCGGGGTTCCTACCGCTTGGGCCGTCCTGGGTTCCACCTGGACCTTGGCCGCCACGCCGCCCCAGCCATCCTTGCCCGTTTTGGACACGCCGAATTCCCTCATAATGTCGTTCTCACAGGGCACCAATCCTCTTGGCAGCCCCGGCGGACGGACGCAGTTCGCCATTCAGATCATATACGACGGGTACGGCGTTGCCGCCCAAAACATAACGAACCATTTCATCAGTCCGGTGGTTTCGGACGGCGCCAATATACACGCCGTCTCCGCCTCCACAAATATCGCGGATTCGTCAAACTGGGGCACATATTCGGAGTGGCAAAACGGCGTTTTTGTCGCGACGGGACTTAACCCCGGTACGAACATTTTCTATGCGGTCTATGCGCGGAACGGCGACAACGGCAGTGAGCCCAGGATCCCGACCTCACCCAGCGTGAGCCAGCAGGGATATACATATTCCGGAACCCCGGTTGTTCTTTTGGGGGACATAACGGCGGACGCTTCACAAAGCGCGCAGGTGTGGGTTAATACATTGGTGACATCGTTCACCGCGACCGGAGCCTATCACTATCATTTCCAACTCGGGACCGTTTATAATCAGTCCGGGATGACCATAAGTCACCCCGGCTGGCACGGCACTATTCAGGCTGGAACGATGTATGCGGATGAGGTCTCGGATGCGGATTATAACGGCGGCGTGATCGGTTTCCGTGTTCCAGGCGAAGGAGAGTATTACTTGAACATACTGGGAGATGACTATCCTTTCTCCGCCCAGTTCGGTTTGCCACCGAACCAGCATTCAAACGGGCCGCTTAATAAAGGGACGCCCTTCGAGTTCTACGTCGATCTGCAAAAACCTGCGGTGCAGGATATTACGGCGCAATTCACGTCCACTGTCTCGGTGCCGATTTTCTCGGGAGTGGCGACGCCGGCCAAAATGCCTTTCTTTAAATGGAACACCATCAACACGGTGGGGACTTCCGCAAGCTATACCAGTCCTATCGTCGGATACAATTACAGCTTATCCACGGATCCTTCCGTCAACCCATCGACGGGAACGGTCGATCCGAGCGTTTCCTTCACGGCCCAATCCCAATTCGCCTACACGGCTTCGGTGGAAATCACTACGCCGGCCGTCTACGGAAATACATACTTCTTTAAGGTTTCCGCCAAGGACCAGGCCGGAAACTGGAGCGATCCCGTCACGTTCATTTATATGCCCCGGCCCGATACGGAATTCCCGCGCGTGCTGAACGTGGCCTACGGAGGGGTTCTTGTCCCCTCGTCGGGCGCGGGTGTGGCCGTCAGCACCACGCCCCTCATCAACGTCCAGTTCTCTAAGCGGATGCATGGCCCCACCATGGAAGCGGACGGCTTCTACCTGCAAGGCACGATGGATAAGTCGTGCAATCCTATCTCCCACCAAATTCCTTTGACGATAACGTACTCTACGCTCACACGCACGGCCGACATGGCTCCACAGGCAGTCTTGGAGGACGGCTATCATTATGAGCTGGTATCGAGTACCAAGGTTATAGACGAGGCGGGCAACCCGCTGTATGAGCAGGTACAGAAGAAATTCTGGACCCTCATGGATCCCAATACGGATAACTGCCACGTCGATGATGACGGCAGCGGCACAAAAGTCCTTTTCCCGCAGAACGCCTGGGGCCCTTGGCCGGCGGGGAACGCCATCAATTCCAATCCGCTCGACTCACCAATGGCCGCGCCGGCGCTTCCGAACATCATCGTCAACGCCAACGACACGGCGCGCCGGATCGCCGGGGAATTCGCCCAGCCGATCGCCATCAAAGAATTCAACCTGTACAACGCGGCGGGCCAGCGCGTTTCCGGCGTCTTCAATACAGATGTCACGCTCGTTATGCCCTATCCTGACGCGAATGACGACGGAATCGTGGACGACACCAATCCCCCCGTGCGCGCCAATGCGCTTGTCCTTTCCTGGCTGGATGAAGAGACGGGAATTTGGGTGCGGGTGCCGGGCAGCGTGGTGGATGTGAAAGCCAAGACCATTACCACGCCCATACGCCACTTCAGCGTTTACGGAATCATCGGGACGCCTTCCATGGATTTATCCAACGCCTACGCGTTCCCGGTGCCGTTCAAGCCGTCCTTGGGCCATCGGCAAATAGGGTTCAAGAACCTGTCGGACGTCGGCGTCATAAGGGTCTATACGATCAATGGGGAATTGGTGCGCGAGTTGCCCATATCGGCGTCCAATCAGGGGATCCTGTATTGGGACGTGACGAACAGCAGCGGCGAACCCGTGGCCAGCGACGTTTACCTTTACCTCATCCAAAACGACCAACAGAAGAAGACCGGCAAATTGATGATCGTGCGGTAATCCAGCCGCACCTCCCCGCATTCCTCCTTGATCCGTCACCCCAAGGCAAATTTGATATACTTCCCTTGCGTTTGTCGGACAATTTAGGAGGAAATCATGTTTGGTATGGGTATGCAGGAGTTGATCGTTATTTTGGTCATCGCTCTGTTGCTTTTCGGAGCCAAACGTCTTCCGGAGGTCGGCCGCAGCCTGGGCCGTTCCATCTCCGCTTTTAAAGAAGGATTGAAGCGCGGCGAGGACGAGGAAGGCAAGCCTTCAGACGGCGATCAGGGAAAGAAACCCTGAACGAAGATAATCGATAGAATTCAATCCTCTCTGACTCGAACAAAACCCCTTCGATCCCTTACCCCGTGAACTCTGAACCATCACAGCCCACCGATACGCCGGATGACCAGGCCCGTCCCCTGACGGACCATCTGGAAGAGCTCCGGCGCCGCCTTTTCTGGAGCGTCATAACCGTGGCGGCGGCTTCTTTCGCGTCCTATTATTTCACCGATTACCTCATTCATCAGATGGCCCGGCTAGTCGGCCCCATGGTGTTCCTGAGCCCGACGGAAGCCATCTTGACGAAGTT
The DNA here is from genome assembly GCA_964482515.1 of uncultured Elusimicrobia bacterium. Lineage (GTDB taxonomy): Bacteria > Elusimicrobiota > Elusimicrobia > FEN-1173 > FEN-1173 > CAYZXT01. The sequence goes on from CAYZXT010000019.1 coordinate 14,466, forward strand.
GAAATTGGCTTTTATGCTCGGGACGCTGTTGTCCATGCCGTTTTTGATTTACCACCTGTGGCGTTACATCGGAGTGGCTTTGACCGTCAGCGAGCGGCGGATCGTTCTGGGCGCCCTGCCTTTTTCCTACCTTTTGTTCATGGCTGGGGTCGCCCTTTCGTGCCTGGTCGTCACGCCGGCGGGTTTGAGGTTCCTGGTGAGTTTCGGAAGCCAGGACCTACGCCCCTTGATTTCGGTCCAGTCTTGCTTAGAGTTTGTTTTTTGGATGTCCTTGGGGATGGGAATCGTTTTTCAGCTTCCTGTTGTGATCGCCGCGCTGGCTCGCTGGGGTTTCCTGCGGGCGGCGACATTGAGATTGTACCGCCGCCACGCGGTCGTCGCCATTCTGATATTGGCCGCCATCCTGACGCCCGGTCCGGACATGGTCTCCCAGCTGCTGATGGCGGTTCCGACTTATTTGTTGTTTGAAATATCCGTTTGGGTGGCGGCGTGGGTGGAGCCGAAGGATCAGGCGTAATTCAAGGAATGAGGATCTGGACACAAAAAAAACCGGCGGACCGTTTATGGCCCGCCGGTTTCGTTTTTTAGAAGTAGATTATTTCGGGGTGATTTTGATGGCGACGGGGGGGCAGACGCTTTCGCAGGCCATGCAGAAAATGCAGGCCGCTTCCTTGGCCGGGTCGGCTTTCTTTCCGGAGGCCGGATGGCCGGGGGTATCGAGCCATTCGAACACGTTTTCCGGGCAAGCGTCGATGCAGGCGCCGTCGGCGGTGCAGAGGTCGAAATCAACCGCCACCCATGTGCCGTGAATGCCGAGCTTGGTGGGTTTTTCTTCCGTGCCCCATATGGCGTGCCCCGCGTGCTCGCCGGTCTGTTTTAAATTGGTCATGAAATCTGGATCAATCGCTGCCATTTAAATCTCCCTTCAGGATGTTTGTGAAACAGGTCACGAATTTAATTTATCAAATGAAAGGTATAGCGTCAAGGATTCGAAAAGATTAAGTTGAATATACCGCCCGCTCGGGCTTGCCAAACCCCCTGGATTTCGCTAGAATCCGTACGCAAGAAGTTGAAGTGAATTCACACACCTTCCGATCCTGACCGGGGTCCCTCGCGCGATGCGGGGGCCGGGCCGAGGCTGGGTCATCAGCCAAGGACGAGGGAAACGAAGAAGGTGGAGGGCACGCCTGGCGACGGGCGGCATAAAAACCAAAAGAGTCTTCCGGCTCCGCGAAACGCGGAACCGCCTTAGTAGCGCCATCTCGCGAAGCTTTCGCTTGAAGCGGCCGCCCGGGCGGCCGCTTTTTTTACGATCCGGCGACTCGGTCCATCGGGACAATAGTGAGGAGAATCAAATGGCATCGATCTCAATGAAGGCATTGCTGGAAGCGGGGGTCCACTTCGGACACCAAACGCGCCGCTGGAATCCGAAGATGGCGAAATATATTTTCGGAAGCCGCAACAACATCCACATCATCGACCTGCAGAAGACCGTGAAGGAGCTCAAGAAAGCTCTCACCTACGTACGCGACCTTTCCGCCGCGGGAGAACAAATCCTTTTCGTCGGAACCAAGAAACAGGCCCAGGAAGCCGTGGCCCAGGAATCCCAGCGCTGCGGCAGCCCTTACGTCCGCGACCGCTGGCTGGGCGGCACCCTCACGAACTTCGAAACCGTCCGCCGGTCCGCCAAACGTTTGTCGGAATTGGAACGGATGAAGCAAAGCGGCCTTTTCGCGGCCATGTCCAAGAAAGAAGCCATGCGGCGCGAGAAAGACATGAAGCGCCTGGGCAAGTCCTTGGACGGCATCAAGAACATGGAATCTTTGCCGGGCGCGATCTTTATCGTGGATCCGGTGCAGGAAATGACCTCCGTTTTGGAGTCCCGCCGCATGGAAATCCCCGTCGTTGCGATCTGCGACACCAACTGCGACCCCGATTTGATCGATTACCCGATCCCGGGCAATGACGACGCCATACGCGCCGTCCGTTTCTTTTGCAAACTGATCGCGGACAGCGTGCTGGAAGGGAAACAGGCGGGGCAGAAGCAAGCCGAAACAGCCGCGTCTGGCGATGAGCCCGTGGCGGAAGGCGCTGCCGCGGTAGAGGCTCCGGCGGAGAACATCCCGGCCACGCCAGCGCCGGCCAACTAGGAGAATCCGATGCCCACAATCTCAAGCGATCTCGTTCAGCAACTCCGCAGCAAGACCGGCGCCGGCATGATGGAATGCAAGCGCGCGCTGGAAACCGCTTCCGGCGACATCGACCAGGCCATCAAAATCCTGCGCGAAAAAGGCGCGGCCTCGGCCGCCAAGCGCGCGGGCCGCAGCACCGCGGACGGTTTGGTCACCTCCCATGTCGAAGGAAAGACGGCCGTCCTTTTGGAACTGAATTGCGAAACGGACTTCGTGGCGCGCACGGATGATTTCCTTTCCCTCATCGGCGACCTGGCCAAGGGCGCGGCGACGTCGAACTGGAAGACCCCGGCGGACGTCCCGCAGGGACGCATCCAGGAGATGGTCGCGAAGTTGGGAGAAAACATCAACCTCCGCCGCTTCGTCCGCTTCGACCGTGAACCGTCGGGCTTGTTCGCCGTCTACATCCATCCCACCGGGAATACCGGGAAGATCGGCGTGCTGATCGAACTCTCCGCCACGAACGAAAAGGCCGCCTCCGCCGAAGAGACGAAGAACCTGGCGCGCGAGTTGGCCATGCAAGTGGCCGCGGCGTCGCCCCGCTGGGTGAGCCGTGAGAACGTGTCGGCGGAAATCGTCGAGCAGGAAAAAGCCATCGGCCGCGAGCAGGCCAAGCGGGAAAACAAGCCCGAGAAGATATGGGACAAGATCGTCGATGGAAAACTGCAGCAATTCTACCAGCAGTTCTGCCTGTTGGAACAGCCCTTCATTAAAGACAGCGCCGGCAAGACGTTGATCAAAACCGTCCTCGAACAGGTTTCCGCCAAGGTCGGCGGCGCCCTCGCCGTGAAGCGGTTCGCGCGTTATAAAGTCGGCGAAGAAGAATAATCCTAGAATGCCGAACCCCAACGTAAACCGGGTCGTACTGAAGCTGTCGGGCGAGGCCCTCATGGGCCGGGCGCAATCCGGCATCGACGTCGAATCGCTTTTCCGGTTCGCGAACGAATTGAAGGTATCGCGGGCGAAGCACCAGATCGCCGTCGTTGTGGGCGGGGGGAATATCTGGCGCGGAGCGCGCGGCCAGGGCAAGCAGTTGGACCGCATGATTTCCGACAACATGGGGATGTTGGCCACGGTGATCAACGCCCTGGCTTTGCAGGACGCCCTTGAGCAGGTCGGCGTCCCCACCCGGGTTCTTTCAGCCATTGAGGTTTCCAAAGTTGCGGAGCCGTATATCCGTCGCCGGGCCATCCGGCATCTGGAAAAGGGCCGGGTCGTCATCTTCGCGGCGGGCACGGGCAATCCTTATTTTTCGACGGACACGGCCGCGGCTTTGCGCGCGTCCGAGATCGAGGCCAACTGCATTCTGAAAGCCACGCAGGTGGACGGGGTATACGACAGCGATCCCAAAAAAAACGACAAAGCCAAAAGATATAAGACCCTTTCCTTCATGCAGGCGCTGCGGGACCGTCTCGGGATCATGGACGCCACGGCCCTTTCGCTCTGCTTGGAGAACCGCATCCCGGTCCGCGTGTTCGACATGCACAAGCCGGGCAACATCCGCCGGGCCATCGACGGCCAAAACGTGGGGACCCTGATCACGCCGGACTAGTTCCATCAGAAAGGACGTTCCATGTCTCTCGCTCCCGAAACCCAAGCCATCATTCAACAAGCCGAAGAAAAAATGAAGAAAGCGCTGGACCGCATGCGCCAGGATTTTTCCACCCTGCGCACGGGCCGCGCCACGGCTTCTTTGCTGGACAATATCCGCGTGGACGCCTACGGTTCCGTCGTGCCGCTCAAGCAGGTGGCCGCGGTCAGCGCGCCGGACGGCCGTACGTTGGAGATCAAACCGTGGGATGTATCGCAACTGCAGGCCATCGAAAAGGCCATCCACGCCTCGGACCTGGGCCTCACGCCCAACAACGACGGCAAGTTGATCCGCCTTTCCATTCCCATGATGACCGAAGAGCGGCGCCGGGAAATCGCCAAAGTGGTGAAGAAAATTTCCGAAGACTTCCGCGTTTCCATCCGCAACGACCGGCGCGAAGCCATGGATAAGATCAAGAAGGCGGAGAAGGACAAAATCCTTACCGAAGACCAGCGCAAGGCCGCCGAAGACTTTCTTCAGAAGCAGACCGATCTCTACGTCAAGAAAGTGGACGAAGCCATGGCTTCGAAGGAAAAGGAGCTGATGGAAGTCTAGTGAGCTCCATCGCCGCCTTGCCCTCCACTGTCAAGTTGTCCTCCAAAGAAGAAGAACTCCTCCGTCAAATCGACAGAAACCGCATGCCGCGGCACATCGCCGTCATCATGGACGGCAACGGACGTTGGGCGAAGAAGCGCGGTTGGCCCCGCCTCCTCGGCCACAAGGCCGGCACCGAGAGCGTCCGCGAAGCCACGAAGGTGTGCGGCGAACTCGGGGTGGAAGTGTTGACCCTCTACGCGTTCTCGACGGAGAACTGGCTGCGCCCCGCCTCCGAGGTCAAGGGGTTGATGAGCCTGCTGGTCCGCACGCTGCGCAGTGAAATCCCGAAGCTCGACAAGAACAACGTGCGGCTCCGCGCCATCGGCGGTTTGGCCAAGCTGCCGCCGGAAGTCCAGGCCGAACTGAAGCGCGGCATCGCGGCGCTCAAAGACAACTCCGGATTGATCCTGAACCTGGCCCTCAATTACGGCGGACGCCAGGAAATCGTGGAAGCGGTGCAGGCGTTGATGGACCGCGGCGACAAGACCGTGGATGAAGCCGCCATCAGCCGGCACCTCTACACCGCGGGCCTCCCGGACCCGGACCTTCTGATCCGCACTTCCGGGGAATACCGACTCTCCAATTTCCTCCTCTGGCAATGCGCTTACACCGAAATTTATATCACCGACACCTTCTGGCCCGATTTTCGCCGGCGCCATATCTACGAAGCGGTATTGAATTATCAGTCCCGGGAGCGCCGCTTCGGCGGCGTCTAAATGGTCCTTCCACGCATCATCACCGCGCTGGCGGCGGCGCCGCTGTTCCTATGGGCCCTTTATCTCGGCAGCCTTCCCTTCCTGCTGCTGATGCTGATGTTGATCTTTTTGGCGTTGTGGGAGTTTTTCGGCATGGCGGAGCGCGGCGGCTACGCGACCCAGTCCTGGTGGGGATTGGCCGGCGGAATGCTGCTGGCGGTCTCCCTCGTTTTTCCGGGGATCAGGCCCGCCCTCGCCTTTCAAATGCAGGCGCCGGGGTTCGCGCTCGTCCTGGTGATTTTTCTCTGCGTCGTGCGGGAGATGGCCCGGAGGGACAAAAGCCTGTCGATGCTGCGCATCGGCACTTCCCTGATGGGGATTTTCCTGATCGCCTGGCCTTTGGGACATTTGATTCTATTGAGGGATTTGCGCGGCGCGCAGGACGTCTCCTTTCAGTTGGGTCGGAACATCACCTTCTTCCTCGTGTTCCTGATCTGGGCCCAGGACATCGGGGCCTGGGCCGCGGGCATGGCCTTCGGCAAACACCGCCTCGCCCTGCAGATCAGCCCCAAGAAATCCTGGGAAGGCGCGGCCGCCGGGTTGGTCTCAGCCATGATCGTGGCTTTGCTCGCCCGTGAAGTCCTCTTGCCGAACGTTCTCTCCCGCGGCGAAGCGATCCTGCTCGGAGCCGCTCTCGACGTCCTGGCGCAGATTTCGGATTTGGCGGAATCGTTGATCAAACGCTGTTTCGACGTGAAGGATTCCTCCCAACTTTTGCCCGGACATGGCGGCGTATTGGACCGTTTTGATTCTTTCCTTTTCACGGCGCCGTTCCTGTATTTTTATCTGATCACCACGGGAAAAGTCGGATGAACAACGTCAAAGAAATCTCCATCCTCGGCTCGACCGGTTCCATCGGCGTGAACGCTTTGGACGTGGTCCGCCGGCTCAACAAGCAGCGCGGCGGCAACTCCTATCGCGTGGTGGGACTCTCCGCCCAGCGGAACATAGATCCTTTGAAAGAACAGATCCGCGAATTCCGGCCCGATGCCGTGGTCGTGTCGGACGGCCGGTCGGCCGTCGATCTGAAAAGCTGGGCCAAACGCCACCAACCGAAACTCCAGGTGTGGGATGGCGTGGCCGGACTGGAACGCCTCGCCGAGAAGAAGTCGGACGTGTTGCTCACGAGCGTGGTCGGTTCCGTCGGATTGCTTCCGCTGCTTGCCGCGGTCCGCGCCGGACGGAAGGTCGCCGTCGCCAACAAGGAAGCCTTCATCGTGGCCGGTGATCTCATCACGGGCGAAGCCAAGAAGCACGGCGCGGAACTGATCCCGGTGGACAGCGAACATTCCGCCATCTATCAGTGCATCCAGTCCGTTCCCGCGCGGCAGATCCGCCGCATCATTCTCACGGCCTCCGGCGGCGCCTTCTACCGGCGGCAAGGCTCCCTGGACAGCGTCACGGTCCAAGAGGCGCTCAAGCATCCGACGTGGAAGATGGGGAACAAGATCACCATCGATTGCGCCACGCTGATGAACAAAGGCCTGGAGGCCATCGAGGCGCACCACCTTTTCGGCGTGCCCATGGACCGGATCGAGATCGTTGTCCACCCGCAGTCCATCGTCCATTCGCTGGTGGAATTTTCCGACGGGGCGATGCTGGCTCAGCTTTCCCATCCGGACATGCGTTTGCCGATCCAGTACGCGCTGACCCATCCGGACCGTTTGCCAACGCCGCTGAAGACGCTGGAGTTGCACGAGATCAGGATGTTGGAATTCTTGAAGCCGGATTTCCGCCGGTTTCCCTGTTTGGGTTTGGCCCTGGAAGCAGGCCGCCGCGGCGGCACCTGGCCCTCCGTCCTGAACGGCTCCAACGAAGTGGCGGTGCGGGCTTTCATGGATGAAAAGATTTCATTTTTGGATATACCGAAAGTCATTCGCCGCGTATTGAGCGATTACCGGCCGAACAGATCGAATGCGGCGGGCCTGGAGGAAATCCTTCAGGCCGACCGTTGGGCAAGGGACAGGGCCGCGGCTTTATGCGACAAGGCTTAGGGAACCGTTTCCAAGCGCGTTTGTTTTCTCGGACAGGGAGGCGACAATGATGTCTGTATTGATCAATACGCTGGCCATCGCCGGCGTTTTCGGCCTGGTGATTTTCGTCCACGAGTTCGGCCATTTCATCGTGGCGAAGAAGACCGGCGTCAAAGTGGAACGGTTTTCCTTCGGCCTCGGGCCGGAGATATTCGGTTTTCAGTGGGGGGAGACGCGCTATTGCCTGGCCTGGATCCCTCTCGGCGGCGAAGTGCGGATGTCGGGAGAGATGGAATACGAGGAAGGCGATGAAACGCCGCGTGTGAAGGACCCGCGCGAATTTTTCGCCCTTCCCTGGTACCGGCGCATCCCCATCGTCGTCGCCGGTCCCATCATGAACTATGTCCTGGCGTTTTTTATTTTCGCGCTCGTGGCCTTCGTGTGGGGCGAGCCGCAGTTGTCTCCGGATGCGGTGATCGGGGACGTCATGCAGGGGTTGCCGGCCGAGCGGGCGGGCTTGAAATCCGGGGACCGCATCTTGTCCATCGCCGGACAGCCCGTGATGGGCTGGCAGGACCTGGCCGCGAAGATACACCAGTTTCCGGAACAGAACGTCGCTTTGCAGTACCAGCGCGGAACCGAAACGCAGTCCGTTCAGATCACGCCCCGGCGCGATCCGAGCGATGAAAAGCGCGGCCTGATCGGCATCGCGCCGTCCACCATCCATAAGAAGGTCGGCTTCATCGATTCGCTCGGGCGAGGCGGGCAGCAGGTCGTGGGCTGGAGCGTTTTCACCCTGAAATATCTGGGGGAGAAAATCGTCCGTCGCGAGAAACCCGAACTCTCCGGGCCCATCGGCATCGCGTCGGTCGTGGCCAAGGCGACCAAGTCCGGCATCCAGGACCTGTTGTATCTGGTGGCCCTGATCTCCGTCGGCATCGGTCTTTTCAACTTCTTTCCCATCCCGTTGCTGGACGGCGGGCACCTGGTCTTTTATCTGTGGGAAGGCATCACGCGGAAACCCGTTACGCGGCGGGTGATGTCCGCGGCCAACACCGTCGGCCTCACGCTGCTGTTGGGCATCCTGCTCTTCGCGACCTACAGCGACATCCAGCGCATTCGTCCGGCCAAAGCCTCCTCCGAGGCGGCGGACATCCGTCCATAATCCCATGCGATTGTCCCGCTACCTCCTCCCGACCCTTCGCGAACTCCCATCCGACGCGGACAACATTTCCGCCCAGCTGATGGTGCGCGCGGGCTTGATCCGCAAGGTCGCCGCCGGCCTCTATGAGTGGCTGCCCTTCGGGTTGCGCGTTTTGCGGAAGGTGGAAAACATCGTGCGGGAAGAAATGAACCGGGTGTACGGGCAGGAGGTCTGGCTGCCTGTCCTCCAGCCCAAGAGTCTGTGGGAAGAAACGGGCCGCTGGCAGGTCTACGGCCGGGAATTGATGCGGTTGAAGGACCGGAAAGACACCGAGTTCTGCCTCGCGCCCACGGCGGAGGAAGTCATCACGGACCTGGTCCGCCGCGAGGTCCGTTCCTACCGCGAGCTGCCGCTCCTGCTCTACCAGTTCGGCACCAAGTTTCGTGACGAGGTCCGTCCCCGCTTCGGCGTGATGCGCGCCCGCGAGTTCTACATGAAGGACGCCTACTCGTTCCACGCGGACGAAGCCAGCCTCGATCAAACCTATAAGGAAGTCTTCGAGGCTTACAAACGGATTTTTGAGCGCTGCGGCCTGAAGTTCCGGCCCGTGGAAGCCCAGACCGGCGCCATCGGCGGAAAGTTCTCGCACGAGTTCATGGTGCTCGCCGACACCGGCGAAGAAACCATTGCCGCCTGCGACAGCTGCGGCTATGCGGCCAACATTGAACGCGCGGAAGCCGTGACCGCGGAGGGTGGAGCGACGAAGGAGGATCCGCTTCCGATGCAGGAAGTCGATACCCCGAAGGTCGGCGCCGTCCAGGACGTGGCCAAGTTTTTGAACAAGCCGGCGGATAAATTCATCAAGACGCTGATCTTCGTGGCGGACGGAAAACCGGTCGCGGCGCTGGTTCGCGGTGATACGGATCTGAACGAAGCAAAGCTCCAGGCCGTCCTGGGCGCCAAATTGGTTTTCAAGGCGTCGGACGAGGTTTACCGCCAGGCCTCGGGATGCGAACCCGGGTTCGCGGGCCCCGTGGGCTTGAAAGTCGACCGGATCGTGGCGGACCATCTCCTGGGAACGCTCGTGAACGGCGTGTCCGGGTCCAACAAGACCGACAAGCACACGCTCAATATTAATTTCAACCGGGACTACAAAGCCGAACTGATGGACATCCGCGCGGTGCGCGAGGGAGATCTCTGCCCGCGGTGCGGCCGGCAGGGCGGGCGCCTGAAGTTTTATAAGGGCATCGAAGTCGGGCACACCTTCAAGCTCGGCACGCGTTATTCCGAAGGCATGAAGGCCGGCTTCCTGACCGAGAAGGGCGGCAAATCGCCTTTCCTCATGGGCTGCTACGGCATCGGCGTCAGCCGCGTGGTGGCCGCCGCCATCGAACAATGCCATGACGAGAACGGCATCTTCTGGCCCGCCAGCCTCGCGCCGTTCCAGGTCATCGTGCTTCCCCTCAATATCTCGGAGCCCAAGATCCTCGCGGAAGCGGAGAAGATTTACGACGCGCTCCGCGCCAAGGGCGTGGACGTGCTGTTGGACGACCGCGACAAACGCGCCGGCGAGAAGTTCAAGGACGCCGACTTGCTCGGCATTCCCTGGCGCGTCACCGTGGGGGAAAAGAAGCTGGCCCAAAACCTCGTGGAGATAAAATCCCGCGCCGCCGCCAACGCGGAAGACGTTCCCCTGGACCAGGTTCTGGCGCATCTTTTAAAGGATAATTCCGTCCCCGTCTAGGTCACCGCTTCCTTATTTCCTCGCCATAAGTCGGTCCGTTCCCCGCAGTATTAAAAAAATTTAAGGTCTTGATAATTAGGCGAATTCTCCGCATAATTGTCCTGTTGTCGCGACGGCGCGAAAATTTCCCGTTGTCAATTCAACGGGAAATCGTTTTGAGCGGAGGATTGCTTTATGCCATTTGACGATACGATTTTCATCAGGAAGAACGTGGACGTGCTCTCGTTTTTCACGGACGAGCAATTGCGGAAGGTGGCGGCCGTCATCGAACGGGACAATTACCGGAAGGGCCAGACGATTCTCTTCCAGGGGGAAGTCGGCCAGGCGTTTCACATCATCAAGAAAGGCCGGGTATCGGTGATGGCGAAGCCCGCCAAAGACAGGGATCCGGTGCTCCTGGCCGAACTGAAGGCCGGGGATTTTTTCGGGGAGATGTCGTTGCTCGAACCCACCGCCGCGACGGCCACGATCAAGGCCCTGGAAGACGATACCGAGATACTGAGCATCCCCCACGAGAGTTTTCAGCTTTTGTTGAAGCAATCCCCGCTTTTGGAAACGGCATTGCGCGAAAAGATCGCGGCCCGAAAGAAACAAAGAGACTCGGCCGCGCCGAAGCCGGCGACATGATCCGGCGCGAAAAGGGCGGTGACGCGTGAAAAAAAGTTGGCTGATCGATTCTCTCCTGGGTTTGATTCTGGCCGTCGGCGTCGGGTCCGCCGCCTATTTTCGAGTCCCGTTCACCGAAACATTGGAGAACCGGTTGTATGATCTCCGCCTGAAGTTTGCGCCCAAGGCGCCCCTGTCGGACCAAATCCTTTTCGTGGCCATCGATGACAACAGCATCGCTTCCGTCGGCCGCTGGCCCTGGCCCCGCGGTTACGTGGGACAAATCATCCAGCAGATCGCGGCCGGCGACCCCAAGGTCATCGGCGTCAATATCCTCTACGTGGACCAGGACCAGAACCAGGGGCTGGAAACCGTCCGGCAGCTCAAGCAGCAGTATCAGGAAGTCCTGGAAAACCAGAAAGCCGCGCTGTCCCGCCAGCAGTCCCGCCAAAAGAAAAAGCCGTCCAACGTTTTTGAGCCCTTCGAATCGGTCCTGGATTTGTTTTCGGAGGCCGAAGGTTCCCTGGACAACGACAGCCAGTTGGCCCAGGTCCTCAGCGAAACGCCCAACGTCGTTCTGCCGATGTTTTTCTCCGTGGACAAGCCTCTGGCCGAAGAGTCGAACGAAGCGCTTGACCGGATGAAGGACTTTGCCCTGTCGCAGATTGAGGCGTCCGGCGGGCCGATTTCCGTGGTGGAAGGATATGAACCACTTCTCCCTCTGCCACAGTTCGCCTCGGGCGCTTCGGGCATGGGCCAAAGCAATATTTTCAAGGACGTGGACGGCTCGGTCCGGCGGGAGACGCTCCTTATCCAATACCGCAATAAGTATTTTTCATCCATGGCGCTGGAGATGGCACGGGTGGCGCTTGGTCTTGAGCCGGGCCAGGTGAAGGTGACGCTGGGCAAGGAAGTCGCGCTGGGAGACAAGCGAATCCCGCTGCTCGAAGACAACACGATGCTGATCAATTATCAGGGGCCCTACGCCAGCTTGAAAACCGTTTCGGCCGTGGAAATCCTGGCGGACAAAATCCAGGCCGAGGCGTTCAAGGACAAGATCGTCTTGATCGGAACCCGCGCCACAGGGCTCGGCACGCTCTTCGTCGTGCCCGTGGAATCGAATTTTCCGGACAACGGCGTCGTGGTGACGGTGCTGCAGAACATTCTTGGCGGCAACTTCCTGCGGCGTCCGCCCTGGGCGTTTCAGGCGGAGATGGGCAGCCTGCTGCTGGTCGGTTTGTTCGTGGCGCTCATCCTCCCTCATTTGAAGGCGAAATGGGGCGCCTTGGTCGCTCTCGTCCTGCTCGCGGGAATCGGCGGCGCGGGGGCCTACGTTTTCGTGAAGATGGGCTTCTGGGTCAAGATTTTTTATCCGCTGGCGCTGTTGATATCGGCCTATGTGGCGGTCACGCTGCGGCGGTTTTTCTTCACCGAGCGCCGCAAGGAATTGGTGGAGGCGGAAAGCATCGAGACCAACAAGATGCTCGGCCTTTCGTTCCAGGGGCAGGGGATGTTGGACCTGGCCTTTGAGAAGTTCCGTAAATGTCCCATCGATGACGCCATGAAAGAGCTCCTTTACAATTTGGCGCTGGACTTCGAAAGAAAACGTCAGTTCTCCAAGGCCTCCGTCGTGTACGAACATATTTCAAAGGTGGACGCGGGTTATAAAGACATCAAGGAACGCCAGAAATCCACGAAGACGGCGGGGGAAACGATGATCGCCGGTCCGGGCTTGGGCGGCGGGAAGCGCGAAGGCACGATGGTGATCGAAGGCGCGTCCGTGAAGCCGACCCTCGGCCGTTACGAGATCGAAAAGGAACTGGGCCGCGGCGCCATGGGCATCGTTTATTTGGGGAAGGACCCGAAGATCAACCGGCCCGTGGCCATCAAGACCGTGCGGTTCGACGACGACGTGGATGCGGAGACGGCCAAGCAAGTGAAGGAACGCTTCTTCCGCGAAGCCGAATCCGCCGGGACGCTAAATCACCCGAACATCATCCGGATCTTCGATGCGGGCGAAGACAACGAGATTTCCTATATCGCCATGGAGCTGCTGAATGGCGAAGACTTGAAAAAGTACGGCGAGAAGGCGAACCTCCTGCCGCCGGAAAAGGTCCTGGAATACGTGGCCTTGACCGCGGACGCGTTGGACTACGCCCACTCGAACGGCGTCGTGCACCGGGACATCAAGCCCGCGAACATCATGTTGCTGAAGGACGGCACGCTCCGCGTCACGGACTTCGGTATCGCGCGCATCACGGCTTCCTCCAAGACGCAGACCGGCACGGTCATGGGCACTCCGAGCTACATGTCCCCGGAACAGATCGCGGGCAAGAAAGTGGACGGCCGCGCCGATCTGTTTTCACTCGGCGTCATGCTCTATGAGATGCTGGCCGGCGAAAAACCCTTCGACGGCGACAGCATCGCCACCCTGCTCTTCCGGATTTCCAACGAGCCCCATCCGGACCCTCGCTTGAAATACGGGGACCGCGTGACGGCCGGCGTCAAACTGATCATCGACAAGGCCCTGCAGAAGGACCCCGCGAACCGTTATCAGCGCGGCCGCGACATGGCCAGCGACATCCGCGAATGCCTTAAGAATTCGAACGCGGTTCCCGCTGTGGCGGGGAGTTCTGCTCCGGCCGCGGCGTCCGCTACTGCGCCGGTTGTCCCTCTGCCCACGCCACCGCCGACTCCGGCTCCCGTCGTAGAACGCACTATACCGCCGCCGCCCGCGGTCTCGACCCTGGCGCCGGCTTTTGAGAAGACCGCGCCGCCGGCGGTAAAACCGCCTCCGCCCGCCGGTGATACGGTCAAAATGCCTGACGTGGCGCCGCCGACGGATACGGTCCGGCTTCCGGCCTCGCCGACGGACACCGTGCGCTTTTCTCCTTCGAATGAAACGATGAAGCTGCCGCCGTCCGCGTCCGATACCATCCGCATGCCGCCGAAACCCGAAGCGCAGGGTCCGGACGAACCATTTAAAAAAGAGCCCTGACATCCATGCCCAGGAGACCCGAATGAAATTCCAAGCGGTGGGTTTGACGGATCCCGGACAGGTCCGCAAGAACAACGAGGACAATTATTGGGTCGACCAGGAAAACGGCCTTCTCATCGTCGCGGACGGGATGGGCGGGCACGCGGCCGGGGAGGTCGCCAGCCAGATGGCGGTGGACATCATCCGCGAGCAGGTCTCGAACGGATTGAAGACCGGACAAATCCCGTCGATGGGCGAACTGCCCATGCACCTCTCGGACCGCGCGCATCTCCTCTATTCAACGGTGCGGATGGCCAACGAAGTGGTGTACGCCACGGCGCAGGAAAAAGCGGAACGGAAGGGCATGGGGACCACCGTCGTGGCCGTGCTTCTCGGCAAGAAGAACTTCGCGGTGGCGCATGTGGGCGATAGCCGCCTGTATCTCTTCCGTGACGGAAAGCTCCGGCAGGTGACGCGAGACCATTCCCTGGTGGCCGAGCAGGTGGTCAAGGGGCTGATGACGGCGGAGCAGGCGGAACAATCCGAGATGAAAAATGTTCTGACCCGCGCGCTGGGCGTCGGGCCGGACGTCCAGGTGGACGTGGATGAGAGCTCTTTGAATCCAGGAGACATTTTGTTGTTGTGCACGGACGGGCTTTGCCGCATGATGGAAGACAGCGTGATCGAGGAAGTATTGAAAAAGCCCCGTCCGCCCTTGGACATGAGCCGCGATTTGATAAAAATGGCAAACGAACGCGGAGGCAAGGACAACGTCACCGTCGTCATCGCGCAGGTGGAACGGTCGGGACTGCGGGAACAAATAGCCGGTTTGTTCAACCGGAAATCCACGAGAGGGTAACGCTATGCCTAAGCTTCTTTTAAAATTCAACGCTGCGGTGATCAAAGAAATTCCTGTCGAAAAGGACGAGATCACCATCGGCCGTAAACCCGACAACGACGTGGTGGTGGACAATCCCGCGGTATCGGGGCACCATGCGCGCATCGTTCACCAGGCGGGCGCCTGGGTGGTGGAGGATTTGAACAGCACCAACGGTACCTTCATGCAGGAGCGGCGCATCTTGAAGGCGAACCTGCACCACAAGGACGAAGTGGGCGTCGCCAAGCACATGATCGTGTTCATCAACGAGGAAGAAGCCGCCGCTCCCCCGCCGCCACCCTCCGCGCCCATGTCGTCCGACGCGACCATGGTAATGGCGCCCCAGGCGCCGGCAGAGGGCAAGCCGGAAAAGAAAGCGCCGGAAACGCTCGGCGGGCTCCGGGTGGTCACTGGCGAGACCACGGCTTCCCAGTTCAGCCTGACCGGGCTCACGACATACATCGGCAAATCCGAACAGGCTGTCATCCGGACCAAGGGGCTTTTCTCGCCGGACCTGGCCGCCTGCGTCGCGCGCAAACCCGAAGGTTATTATTTGAAGGTCATCAAGGAAAAAAGCGTCAGGGTGAACGGGCAGATCGTGGACGATCAAGTCATGCTCCAGGAGGGAGACCTGATCGAAGTTGCCAATTTAAAGCTCGTCTACTACCGCCAGGACGCATCGGGACCGGTTTCCGGTTGATCTGATTTTCGAGTAACCCGATTTATTCCCGCCCAGCACTATCCTCCCTGTGCCGCTTCGTTCCATGAACGCATCGCCAATTGAATCAATTCGATCCTTGTCCGGAGCATCGGCACGTTGCCTCTCGGCAGCAGTAAAAGCTAATATGATTTCTCATGACATCGCGCGTCTTCCGCGTCATTGCCGGTTTCGGGATGGCTTGTCTTCTGTCTGCCCACGCCTTCGGCGCACAGGAGTCAAATCGCGTCGCTATCGTTATGAGCGCCAAGGTGAAGATCTACGAGCTGATCTCGAAGGGCCTGGAAGAGAAGCTCGACGCGAGGATGCTGGAGATCGTTCTAAGCGACGGGAACGAGAAGTCGCTGGAATCCATAGGCCATTTCGAGCCCCAAGTCATCATCGCGGTCGGCGACGCAGCGGCACTTTGGGCCAGGACGAAAATCGCCAAAATCCCCATCGTGGCGTGCGGGGTGATGTCGCAATACAATTCCCGCAAATTCCAGGGCTTGGCGGGCGTTTCCCTGGACTTCCCTCTGCAGTTCTATCTCCGTCTGATCCGCGACGCCGTACCGGGCATCCGCCACGTCGGTCTCCTGTTCGATTCTTCCCAGAGCACGAATTTCGCGGCGGACTCCGAGCGCGCGGCGCGGGAACTCGGCCTGAAGGTCTATGCGTATCCCATCGAAAAGGAGAAGGAGGTCGGGCGGGCGCTGCAATTGTTGAAGGAAAGCGGGGCGGAAATCTTTTTGATGACCTATGACCCGCTCATCATGAACCCTGAGATTTTCCGCTACCTTGTCGACTTTTCAATCACGAACCGTTTGGCCCTGATGGTCCCGTCCAAGGCGCTGCTGAAAAGCGGTGGCGTTTTGGCCTATGAGGCGGACTACACGGAGGTTGGACGCCAGACCGCGGAATTAGTTGGTCGTTTCCTTAATGGGGAGAAACTGACAGCGGGGTTGTCTTACCCCAACAGGGGCGAGATTGGGATCAATTTGAAGGTTGCCCGCATTTTGGGCGTAACGGTTTCCGCCAACATCCTCAAGAAAGCGGACCATATTTATGAATAAGCCGGGCGAACCGTCCATGAAAAAAACGCCAGCGTCCCCGTGGTTCGTCAGCCTGGGCGCCCGGCAGATTTTCAACTTGGTGGGGATCGGAATATTTTTGAGCGTTCTCCTTATTTGGAACGCCGCGCTGCAGCAGCGCCGGGTCATACTGGATGAAATGGAACAGCGAAGCATTCTGTTGGGCCAGAGCCTGTCAGGCGCCTGCAGCCTTCCCTATTTGCTCGGCGACACTAAAGCGCTTAAATTCATTCTCTCCCGTGCTCAAGCCATACAGGATGTTGTGACCGTGGCGCTCTTAAACCGCGATGGCGGAGCGGAATTTCAGGAGGGGGACCCGGCCCCTATCCCAAAAGAGGCGGTCCCTGGGGCGTTTAAGGTGTGGCGGGATTCCGAATACATCTACGTCTCGGCTCCTCTGATCATTACGAGGCAAAAGGAAAGCGACATCGCGGACATGCTTTCGGAGCAAACCGACCGGGAGGAGGACCGTGAGACGAAGTTCCTAGGGGCCATCTACCTTCGTTTCTCGCTTGAGCGCACCCAGCAGTTGGCGCGAGCGCTTGTGTTCCGAAGCGTGTTGGCGACGGTCGCAATCGTTTCGCTGGCGAGCTTTGCCGGATTTCTTTTTTTTAGAAGGAATATTTTGAAGCCGATACGGCGTTTGATCGACGCGATGTCCGCGGTTCAGCGCGGAAACCTGTCCGTGCGGCTTGACGGGCTGAGCGGGCGGGACGAAATCGGAAGTTTGGCCAGGACGTTCAATGATATGACCAAGGACCTCCATGCAGCGGAGGAAGCGCTCAGGCACGCCAATGCCGAGCTTGAATTCCGCGTCAAGGAGCGCACCCGCGATCTACAGGACGCCCTTCAAAAACTGAAGGAGACGCAGGAAAAAATCCTGCGCACCGAAAAGCTGGCCGCCATCGGGAAATTGGCCTCGGGCGTGGGACACGAATTGCGAAACCCTCTCGGCGCCATTCAGAATGCGATCTACTACATCAAGGACGCACTTAAAGGGAACGAAACGCTTAAGCAGCAGGATCCTTCCCTGGGGGAGTTCATCGAATTGGCGGAGAAAGAGATACACAGCGCGTCCACGATCATCTCCGACTTGTTGGACTTTTCCCGGGTGGTTAAGCTTTTTCCCGAACCCACGGATTTGAACGCTTTGCTTCGCGACATGAAGGATGTCATCCAGATTCCTTCAGGGATTCATCTCGCGGAGTCCTATCAGGAGGATCTGCCGAAAATGATGATCGACGCGCAGAAGATGCGGCAAGTCTTCATTAATTTGGCGAACAACGCCGTCCAGGCCATGCCTTCCGGCGGCGAGCTTTATATCGGAACGCGGCTGGACAATGGCCACGGGGGGCCTAACCCCTGGGTCCATGTGGATTTCAAAGACACGGGCGTCGGGATTTCGGAGGAAGGCAAGCGCATGTTGTTCGAACCGCTTTTCACCACAAAGGCCAAAGGCACGGGCCTCGGGCTGGCCATAAGCCACGGCATCGTGGAAAACCACGGAGGGAAAATCGTCGTCCAGAGCGAGGTGGGAAAAGGCAGCGTTTTCAGCGTGCAATTCCCCTTGGTCCCGGCCCTCGAGGTTCCTCAATGACAGGAGTATTTTTCATTTTAAAATGTGATTTAAATCCCCTTGAATTCTCAACGAAGCCAGGGTAAATTTTCTTAAGCGGTTCAGCCGGTGTTCCCAATTCTATTCGGTAAAACGGGGAATCAAATGATAAAGGCACCGAATCTATTCCTTCTTTTCTGCGGCTTTGTCTTGTCCGTTTCTCCCCTTCGCGCCGCGGACCTCCAGCCTGTTTCCGGAACCATACAGATTAAAAAAGCCGGCTCCCAAATCTGGACCAACGCCAAATCCCGCGTACAAATCAACGACGGGGATTCCGTCCGGACCGGCGATAAATCCAAGGCGGATCTTAAGCTGAAGCAGGGCCATAAAGTGGCCCTGCAAGGCAAAACCACGTTAATCATGGAGTCGGCCGATCCGAAGGATACGCGCTTCAGCCTGATCGTGGGACGCGTTCGCGCTTTCGTTTCCAAGTTGAGAGGCAACAATAAATTTCAAATGAAAACTCCCGTGGCCGTGGCTTCGGTCCGCGGCACGGTCTTCGAAATGGAAGTGGGGGAGGACAACACGTCGCGATTGTCGGTGCTGGAAGGCATCGTGGGATACCGCGACTTGGCCGGACTTGGAAGCGAAGTGAGCGTTTTGAAAGGCCAGAGCGTTGTGGTCGAAACCGGTGCCGCGCCGAAACCACCGGAACCTTTGCCCGCCGATATGCGGCAAGGCGTTGTTCCCGATCAAAGTGCGACCTTGATCCAAAGCCAGGCCGCCTCAGCTTTGAAAACCGAGATCCAGCGTGAAACCGGATTGGCCAATTTCAAGGAGTTCTTCCAGCGGGACGCGGCACAAGAGATGAAGGTCGCGCAGTATCAGGAAGGCAAGACGATCATCGACGCCTTCGGCAAGCGCGTCCGCATCGAAGAATATATTTCACGTCCGTCACCGACACAATGGTCTTTCGTTTCACTGAATACGCGCGAAGACCGGTCGGACTTTACCCGCTTTGATTTGTTCGCCCACGCGGCGCTGCCCGAGGATATTTCAACGGTCAACCTATTCAACGGCACCGCCCACGATTCCATGACCAATTGGGTGGAGCGGACCCACCGGCTTTCGTCCAACGGCGGAGACTACTATCGCGAATGGCAGGACGGCGGTTCGCCGGTCAATATGACGGATCCCAAGGGGAATAAGTTTCAGTTGGTCGTCTTCGATCATTGGTTTACGGAGGTAAAGGCGGAGGGGGCGGCGCCAACGTTGCTGTCACATTGGACTCCAAAAATGGATTTTAAACCTTTAAGTGGTGTGGGCAATCCCAATGTGACCAAAGACCGGGATGATGCAGAAATTCAAAACAAGCTGATTCAGGATATACCCTCCGGGTACGATGATTATGGCACGGGGGTAACACGGCCCATCGATGCCGCAGGCTTCACCAATGCGCAACGGCTGGATTACTTCAATAATTCCGCCGTGGCGAATTCCTATAAGCTTAGCGAAGGATACATGCGCGACACGACTATCCTCTTTGACAATAGGGCCCACGATCCGAACAATCTCCATTCAACTCTGACTGCCACCAAGATTTCCCGCCTGAACACCTATACCGTCCCCGGCGGGTCGGAGATCACTTTGCGCGTAGACAAATTTACGATCACCGATGAAGGCAAGAGGCTGACGTTCCTTCAGGCCGCCACGCTGACGGATGTCAAAGGCATCAACGACCAGCAGGTTTTTTCTTCATCCTTAATCGGCAAGCGCAACATCGACGTGATCGTCAGTCCGTCCATATTTAAGAAAGCGGGGCTACGCGACAACTAAGACCATATGCTTACACGAAAAATTTCCCTCACCCTTGCGCTTCTCTCCTCGGTTTCCATGTCCGTCTCCGCCGATGTTCAATGGGCCCCGTTCCTGAACGCCGAGATTTACGGCGGCTACTCCAAATTCGCCGGCGACAACGTCAGCGGTCCCAACGGGTCGTTGCTCTTCGTTCCCGGGGTGCGCCTGGGCGAAAAGACCTCCCTGCTGCCGACGATCTCCTACGCCTATCAGAAAACCCGCGACGTCAAGGAACTGGCGGGCGGTGGATTCTTGACGCAGCAATCCCAGGACATGTCCGGTTCCTTGAAGGGGATTTACGCCGTCACATCCAAATGGCGCGCCAAAGCCTACGCTTCCTACCGGCAGGAACTGTTGAAAGAGACTTCTGACGAGAAATGGGGAAGCGGGCTTTTTGATAACGACAAGATGGCCGGCGGGATAGAGGCCGAGCGCGTGGGTGAGCGCTTGCGCAGCGTTCGATTCGGGGCGGACTATTATCAGACCAAGTTTAAGAATTTCGAAAGCCTTTCCAGCAGCCAATTCGGCGCGGAAATAAACTCCGGCAAGGACGTGTTGGATTTTAATGCGATAGATGCGACGGCAGGCATGGATTTATCCATGGGTCCGAAGGCGTTGCTGTCGGGATACCTGCTTGAATCCAACCGTAATTTCCCGGACCAAAAGATCGTCAAACTTGACGGCACCTATTCTAACGATCTGCGTAAGGATATGTATCTCTACGCTTCGCTCGGTTATCGGCGTCAATTGCCGACCATGGCGATGTTCAATATGGGCATTGAAAGCCTGGCAGGAGTGGATGCCACATACTTATGGCAGGATTCCAATCAGAACAACTATGACGCCTCGCAAACCAAGTTCAACCGGAACTACTACGACTATTCTCAAGTCGGTCTCGGGCCGATGATGAACTTCCGCTTCAAGGAAAAACTCACGCTCGGTTTGTCTTATCTGTATGAGATGCGGAGTTATGCGGACCGTCCGTCGCAGAACGCCGATGGGACATATAAGTCCAAGACCATTTCCACCAACACCAGCACCTTCCGCGTTTCCACCGGTTATCCGATCGTGAAGGGGCTGAGCGCCCAGGTCCAATTCGCCCTTCAGCATGCCACGTCCAACATGGACTATGAAACGGTTTATCGGTACAATTACTCTTCCTCCAGCATCTTCGGCGGCCTTTCCTACCAATTCTGATATAACATTCCATTGTACCGCGCAGTTGACCATTCGCCCGGATATCTGATACTATTTGTCCGTAGTCGAATCCACTGACGAAGTGGCTGAAGTCCGGCCACTTTTTTTGTTTCCAGGGAATAACAGATGAGTTTGGCTTCCGATATAGAAAAGTTGGCCGCGCCGATGGTTGCGCAGGCCGGTCTTGAACTGGTGGACGTGGAATATCAGCGGGAGCCCGGCGGCTGGACCATCCGTTTTTACATTGATAAGCCGGGCGGATTCGGTTTGACGGACTGCGAAGAGTGGAGCGATCGCCTCGGTCAATTGATCGAAGACCATCAGCTTATTACTCACGGGTACTCCCTGGAAGTCTCATCGCCCGGTTTGAACCGCCCGCTCAAAAAGCCCGACGATTTTCAGCGCTTCATGGGCACCGACGTCGTCATCAAGTTGTTCGCGGCGCAGAACGGCCAGAAGAATTTTCACGGACGCATGACGGCGCTGGCCGGCGGGGAATTGGAAATCTTTGACCGCAGTTCCGGATTGGTTCGCATTCCGCTAGCGTCCATCGCCAGCGCTAAATTAGATCCCGTCATTGAGATTAACACGAAAACGAAGCCGGAAAATTTGACGGAATAAAAGGACAACATCATGGCACAACAGATTAAGAACGAACTCCTTCCCGTGCTTGAGCAAATCGAGCGGGACAAAGGGCTTAAAAAAGAAGACATCCTTCATATGATCGAGCAGGCCCTCGTGTCGGCGTACCGCAAGCACGCCGGCCAAATGGTCAACGTGGAAGCGGCCATCGACGCGGAATCCGGTCAGATCAAGGCTTTCGTTGTGAAAACCATAGTGGAAACCGTAACCAACCCGGTGGTGGAGATCACCGCGGCCGAGGCCAAGAAGATCCGCGGCGGGATTTTATCAGAGACCGATTTGAAGATTCCCATCGACCCGGCGGAGTTCGCCCGCATCGCGGCCCAGACCGCCAAACAAGTTTTGATCCAGAAGATTCGGGAAACCGAGCGGGAAAGCCTTTTCGACGAATACAAACCCAAGGAAGGCACACTCATCAACGGCGCCGTGCACCGTTTTTCCAACCGAAACATCATCGTAGACCTGGGACGCGCCGAAGGCATCGTCCCGGTCCGCGAGCAGGTGCGCCGCGAACGCTGGATGGTGGGTGACCGTATCCGAGCGCTCATCCTTAAAGTGGAAAAGGGTCCGCGAGGGCCTGAGATCATCTTATCCCGCGCCCATCCCGATTTCGTGAAGCGCCTTTTCGAGCAGGAAGTGCCGGAGATTTATGAAAAAACCGTGGAGGTCGTGGAGGTCGTCCGCGAAGCCGGCCTTCGCTCCAAGGTAGTGGTGCGAAGCAACAATCCTAAGGTGGACCCCATCGGTGCCTGCGTCGGCGTGAAGGGTTCCCGCGTTCGTCCAATCATAAATGAACTCCAAGGCGAGCGTATAGACTTGGTCTCCTATTCCCCTGAAGTGGCCACGTTCATCGCGTCGTCGCTCTCTCCCGTGAAACCCCTTTCCGTGAACATCATCAGCCATGAGGAACGAAAGGCCGAAGTCCTGGTGAGCGACGATCAGCTGTCGCTGGCCATCGGCAAAGGCGGACAAAACGTACGCCTGGCCGCTCGCCTCACCGGTTGGCATATCGACGTGCGGTCCGAATCCCAAAAGCGCGAGGCCTCCGCCGCCGCATCGGCCGCGAAGGTGGACGAGCTGTCCCAGTTGGAGGGCGTCGGGCCGAAAACCGCCGAGGTTCTGCAGAAGGGCGGATGGGGCGATGTCCGGCGTTTGGCCGCCGCTAACCCCGACGATCTGACGGCCCTCTCCGGCATCGGCGACAAAACCGCCGAGAAAATAATTGAAGCCGCCAAGAAATATTTAGAGGCCAAAAAGTCCGAAGCTGAAACTGAGGTAGTTGAAGAAACTCCGGCCGAAAAGGCGGGAGAAACCATGTCGGTCGGCGAAGAACATGAGGCCAAAACGCCTGACGAATCCGATCCCCAAGAGAAGGACGCGTAATTCATGACGGAAAAAAGAGAAAAAGATTTAGAAAAGAAACCGGCCGCCCCTAAAGCCCCCTCCGCAAAAAAATCCGCGACACCCAAAGCGGTCAAAGAGGTTTCCGGGACGGAATCGGACGAAGCGGCCAAAAAGAAAAAAAGATCTTCCAAGACTGCCGCGGCTGATGAAGCAAAGGCGGGGGAAGCCGCCGCTCCGAGGGCGAAAAGGACGAAGAAGGCCGTCGCGGAAGCAGCCGTTTCCGATCAGTCTGCGGTTTCGGAGACGTCCGTTCCCGATATCCCCAAGAAAACCACGTCCAAAAAGAAATCCAAGGAATCCCAAACCGTTGCGGCATCTCCTGCGGCTCAATTGTCCGCACCCGCTGCCTCCGCTCCGCGCGCGCCTGCCGCCGCCGTTGTCTCTAAACCGGCTCCGGTTAAACCCGCTCCGGTTGAAACGCCTCGGCCCGCAGTTCCTGCGGCGCCGCCCTCATCTGTAAAACCTCAACCGCCGGCTGTGACTCCCGTTCCGGAAAAACCCGCCGCGCCCCGAAGCAAAGTGAAGATCAACGAGTTCATCACCGTCAAGGATTTGGCCGAGCGGATGAACATCAAGTTCCCGGATCTCATCAAGAAGCTCATGTCTCTCGGCACGATGG
This sequence comes from uncultured Elusimicrobia bacterium, assembly GCA_964482515.1. Taxonomy (GTDB): domain Bacteria; phylum Elusimicrobiota; class Elusimicrobia; order FEN-1173; family FEN-1173; genus CAYZXT01. The sequence goes on from CAYZXT010000019.1 coordinate 37,984, forward strand.
CTTCGATCAACCAGCGGATCGACGCCGACACCGCAACCGTGGTGGCGGATACCTTTAATTTCGATGTGGAAATCGTGCCGCTCTACTCCGATGCGGCCACGCAGGAAACACCCGAGGATGCGGCCCAATTGCAGCCGCGCCCGCCCGTGGTCACCGTCATGGGACATGTCGATCACGGCAAGACATCTTTGTTGGACTCCATCCGGCAAACCAAAGTCGCCGAGAAAGAGGCGGGCGGGATCACGCAGCACATCGGCGCCTACCAGGTCCCGACGGATAAGGGCCCCATCACTTTCCTTGATACGCCGGGTCATGAAGCCTTCACAGCCATGCGCGCTCGCGGCGCCCAAGTGACGGACATCGTCGTCCTTGTCGTTGCGGCGGACGACGGCGTGATGCCTCAGACCCTGGAAGCCCTCGATCACGCCCAGGCCGCCGGCGTGCCCATCGTCGTCGCGATCAACAAGTGTGATCTCCCGACGGCAAACCCTCAGAAGATCAAGCAGGAGCTGGCGAATCACAATTTGTTGTCCGAAGATTGGGGCGGAAAGACCGTCATGGTGGAAGTGTCCGCCCGACAAAAGATTAATCTGGATAAGTTGTTGGAGATGCTGCTTCTCGAGGCGGAATTGCTCGAGTTGAAGGCCAACCCGAACCGACCGGCGCAAGCCGTCGTGGTAGAAGCGCGTTTGGATCCCCGGCGCGGCGCCGTGGCGACCGTTTTGGTTCAGAAGGGGACGCTTCGCGTCGGCGACGCTTTCGTTTGCGGACTGACGACCGGCAAGATCCGGGCCTTGGTTGACCATAAAGGCGACCGCGTGAAGGAAGCGCCTCCCGCTTACCCCGTGGAGATATTGGGACTTTCGGAAACGCCCCAGGCCGGAGACCGGTTGACCGTGATGGCGACGGAACGGGAAGCGCGCGAGATCGTGGAGCGCCGCCGCTCCATCGCTGACGATGAGATCAAGGTCAAGAGGCACCACGTCACGCTGGAGGATCTGCACGCCCAGGTGTCCGCCGGCAAGATGAAATCGCTCCCCATTATTTTAAAGGCGGACGTGCAGGGTTCCGTGGAAGCGGTCCGCGATTCCCTGGAGAAACTCTCGAACGCCGAGATAACGCTGAAAGTGATCCATTCCGGCGTTGGAGGCATCACTTCCTCCGACGTGATCTTGGCCGCGGCGTCGGATGCCGTGATCCTGGGATTCAACGTCCGTCCGGACCCCTCGTCGGAAGAGATGGCCCGCCGCGAGGCCGTCGAAATCAAGACTTACCGCATTATCTATGACATGGTCAACGACGTGAAGGCGGCGCTCGAAGGACTGCTCGACCCCGAGGAGAAAGAGTCCACGGTCGGCTGGGCGGAAGTCCGCCAGGTGTTCCGCGTCCCGAAAGCCGGAACCGTTGCGGGTTGCTACGTCACGGAGGGGAAAGTCACGCGTACCTCGAAGGCCAGGCTCATCCGGAACGGCGCCATCGTTTTTGAAGGTTCCATCGGCGGTTTAAGACGTTTTAAAGACGATGTCCGGGAAGTTGAGAAGGGTTTTGAATGCGGCATCTCTTTGGATAATTACAACGACCTCAAGCCCGGCGACCGTCTCGAGATGTTCGTCATCGAAAAGCAGGCCCGGCGCCTCGCTTAAGCATCCGCCCGCGTCGTCTCCGCCAAATCCGCGTTAAAAGGATGGTCCCATGTGGTCCCGCCGTTTGGAGCGCATCAATGAACTCCTCCTGCAGGAGTTTTCCCGGTTTGTCCTGGAAAAGCAGAATCCTGACATCGGTTTCGTGACGTTCACCGAAGTGAAGACCACGGACGATTTGATGCAGGCCAAGGTCTTTTATTCGGTCCTGGGAAATGAAGAAGAGCGGGCCCGGACGGCCGAGATATTATATTCTCTCGGACGCGAATTCCGGCAGCAGATGCGGCATTTGGAAAGTTTGCGCCGCAGCCCTGAGTTGGTTTTCGTTTACGACGAGACCCCGGAAAAAGCCGCCCGCGTTTTCGAGCTGCTTGATAAAATCCATCGCGAAGAGACGGCCCCGGTGCAAGCTCCTCCCGCCGCACAGGCGTCTCCCCGCAAACCCAATGTCCGCCGCCCTCGATCCCCGAAAAAGAAATAAAATTGTTGGAGACATCCTGAAAGCCGTGCGAAGGGGGAAAACCTTCTTCTTGTCGGGCCACATGCGCCCGGACGGCGACACCGTGGGGTCCGAACTCGCTTTCGCGAGCTTCCTCCGCCGGCTCGGGAAAAAAGTGGATATCGTCAATTACGATCCTGTGCCGCCGAGCCTGCTTTTCCTTCCGGGTGTCCGCGCCGTCAAGACGGCCCATCGAATTAAAAAGCACTATGATATCGCGGTGATCTTTGAGTGTTCCGGTTCCGACCGGATGGGGAACATCATCGATCTGAAGACCCAGGCGAAGACGGTCATCAACATCGACCATCATGCCCACCACAGTTTTTTCGGAGACATCAACCTCATTAATCCGGACGCCTCTTCGAATTCGGAGCAGCTCTATTATTTCTTCGAGCGCGCCCGGATGCCGGTGACCCGGGAGGAGGCCATGGCTTTGTACGTCGGCTTGGTGACGGACACGGGCCGTTTCCAGCAGGAGAATTGCCGCGCGGAGAGCCATCGCGTGGCCTCCGAGCTCGTGAGGATCGGTATTCCCGTCGCCGATATTTCACGCCGCCTTTTTAGCACGCGTTCGCCGGAAGCGTTGAAACTATTGGGGAAAATACTATCGGCTTTGCGCCTGGAGGAGGGCGGCCGCATCGCGATCCTGGATGTCTCCATAAAAGATTTCGCGGAAACGGGGGCGGGGGCCGACGATACCGATGATATCATCAACTACGGGCTTATGATTCCCTCGGTTGAGGTGTCGATGTTCCTCCGGGAAACAGGGGAATCGGACCAAATTAAAGTCAGCCTGCGGGGCAAAGGCCTGGTTGACCTCATGAAGATCGCCGTATCATTGGGCGGCGGCGGGCATCGGAACGCTTCCGGTTGCACGGTGCCGGGCCCGTTAAACAAGGCCGTGAATAGGTTGCTGGGCCTCGTCCGATCCGATCTCCGGAAACTATAAAGTTTCGCCATCGCCCCTATGCCCTCTTTTTCCGGTTTCATCCTCATCGATAAACCTTCCGGACCCACTTCCCACGATATCGTCGTTTGGGCGCGGCGCGCGCTGCATGAACGGCGCATCGGTCATTGCGGCACTCTGGACCCCATGGCTTCCGGGCTTTTGATTTTGGCGGTCGGCGAAGGGTTGAAGTCCCAGGATGCGGTCATGGCCGAACAAAAGACCTATCGCGGACGGTTCCGGCTGGGTCTATCGACCGATACCGACGATATCACCGGGAAAACGCTCGCGGTCAACGACCCATCCTCCCTGTCGTTTGAACGGATCGTTTCCTGCGCCGATCAATTTCAAGGCGTCCAGCTGCAGCGCGTCCCGCGTTTTTCCGCCGTGAAATTCCAAGGGCGAAAACTCTATGAATGGGCGAGGGACGGCGTTCCCGTCGAACTTCCGGTGCGAAGCGTCGATGTTTC
>CAYZXT010000020.1:0-41391 GCA_964482515.1 uncultured Elusimicrobia bacterium
GACGGACGGGTTCGCGTACATCCAGGGGGAGACACAGAAGTATCAGGGTGAGATGCAGATGATCATCCAGCACATCGAATCGGCCGAGCCGTCGGCGGAGGAGATGCGGGACCTGCTGCCGAGCTCATCGAGGCCGGCGGACGAGATGTTGGCCAGAAGCGTTTCAAAGTGGCTCAGGTTATCCAGGTCCCTCTTGCCGGCCGAAACCGCCTATCTGGAAAACCTGCTCGATAAAGCGGATGGGAGACCGTTCAATAGGGCGGATTTCCACGCCTTGTCGGCAGTCGGCCGTGGAAAGGATTGACCGATGCCGGAAACTCTGAAACAACAGTTAATCAAACTGGCCCACAAGGACAACGAAATGGCTGAAGCTGGCCAAGAGAATCATTCCGGAAGAGGCATCGAACATCGCTCGGTTGTTGGATGAGTCGACGGATAGTCGCCGGGAATTCTATGAAGCCGTCATGGCCGGGGGATAAGCCATTGGTCCTGATTACCGGGAGCAGTTCGATGGAGACTCGGATGGGTATTAAAGACCTCGTGGCGCTGTTTTTGGCTTCGACAATCGGCGGCATCCTGCTTGGTTTCGGCGTGTCGGCTTGCGAAAGACTGGTCCGCGCGAACGATGGAGGTCTAGGCTTGGAAGTTCAGAAGCTCCAACAGACGCCCGAGCCGGCGGCAGATCTCTTCAAGAAGCCTTTGCTCCTCGGGCAGGAAGATGGGCGTGGCCGCGGGCGGAGAGGAGACGTAACCGACTTCGAAAATGCCAAGGTTTTGGCGGCGAACAATGATGTCGCATGATTGCCGCCAGGGCGTTTCAACGAAGTTCCCTGTCCGGTATTCGCGCCCGCCGAGGACGATCCGGGCGCAAGACAGTTTGGGGTGTTGCCATGCTTGGGGCACCGTGTCGGCCAATTTTTGGATCGTTTCAGGGATAGCTCGGTTCGGCTCATCGAGCACTGAGGAAATCTGATAGAGGCAATTAAGCTCCTTCACGCGCTCGTTCAGTTCGCGCGTACGCTTCTTTATGGCCTCTTCGAGCCATTGTGTGTCGTCCGACGACTCCCGCACCCGGCCCTCGAGTTCCAAAAGCCGCTGGTGAGCGTCGCGCAATCCTTCAATCAATTGTTCTTTTGTCAGTTCCATTTGGTTTATTGACCTATCGTAACTTTTTTGGACAATTCGGTAAACCTGAGTTCGTTGAAGGCGCGTTCTCGATCAAGGGCCGCGCCTTTGCATTATCTCACTGATCCACAAAGGAGGAATCATATGATTGATAGGACCATTTATTTGACCGAAGTCGACGCCCAGCGGCTCCATGTCCTGCTGCATGGCCAGAGGATCGATCCTAGGGACGGCAGGCACGTGCAGGACCTGCAGAACGAGCTCCGGCGCGGGAAGATCGTTGGGGCGCAAGAGATCCCGAAAGACCTCATCACGATGAATTCGCGGATTCGCGTCACGGATCTCGACACTCGGGAAGAAGCCGTCTACACCTTGGTCTTCCCTCAAGACGCCGACATCAAGATGGGGAGGATCTCCGTGCTGGCCCCTATCGGCACCGCGCTCCTCGGTTATAGGGCGGGCGATATCATCGAATGGGCCCTCCCTGCGGGCATGAAGAAGCTCAAAGTCGAAGAAGTGCTCTATCAGCCCGAGGCGGCCGGTGATTCCGCCCTTTAGACGCCCTTTAGCGTGTCTCCTGTCGATGTAATGGAAGACTTGGTAAAATAGGGAAGGGAACCCATGAAGATCACGGACCGTTTGATTGGAGACCATAAAACTTTCCGCAAGATGTTGGCGGACCTGAACGCCCTATGTTCCGCCCCCGAGGCGGCGGACCAAGGGAGGCTTGTCCGCCTTGCGGAACTCTTCAAGGACCATCTCGCTATCCATTCCTGGTTCGAGGACGCCTTCTATTATCCAGCGGTCCGCCAGGGGCTCGACCTGGGTCTGGAGCCGGGCATCACTCCATCATACTTGGATGAGCTGGAAAGAGAGCACCGGTCAATCGATGGGCACATCTCTCGATTGGAAGGCGAGGTCAAATCACAACCCGTGTTTACGAGTTGGCCGAAAACGTTTGCTCTCTTCAAGGCCGGCCTCCAAGAACACATGCGCAGGGAAGAGGAGGAACTTTTCCCCGCCTCTGAACGTCTCTTGGGTACGGAACAATTGGAAGACCTCTCTGCGAAGATGGAGCGTCGGCGCGCCGAAGCCCCTAAGATCCGTCGACACTCCTCCGGAGAACGCTGACCCGATGGGCGGCTTCCTCACCCGACTCACCATTCCCTCTTCATCTGAAAGGCACAGATCATGCTGAGACAGCATCAAACCACATCGGAGATGTTGCGGAACCTCATCATTTTAGGCGATCGCGCGAAAGCCTACGAAGCGGTAAGATCGTTGAGGGCCGGCGAAATGCTTTCGAGCCTGCGCGCCTTGAACGCGGATGCGCGCGCTCAACTGATCAGGCTCCTGGGCGCTCGGGACGCGGCCGAGTCCTTATCGACGCTCGGTCCGGACGCCGGCGAGATATTGGCGGATTTACCCGCGGACGACGTGGCCGACATTTTGGGCGAGATACCACAAAACCGCCGGAAAGAAATCCTGAGTCGAATGCCTACGGCGGCCGCAGGCCGAGTCAGCCGGCTCTTGCTCTATGGAAAAGACACGGCCGGCGGCCGAATGGGCGCGGAGTTCCTTGCCTTCCCTGAGTCGCTCACTCTTGGCCAAGTGACTGAAGAACTGCGGCGCGCTCCACACGAACCGGACCAAGTCGCCTACCTCTACGCCGTTGACGGCGAAGGTCGGCTCGCGGGTGTCCTCCCGATGCGCGACCTCGTCCTGCGGCATCCTTCCACCCCTGTGAGCGAGGCCCTGCGGCGAGATGTGGCCTCGATCGCCGCTCATGCGGACCAGGAAGAGGCTGCCCGGGTGTTCCGGCAGAGGAGGCTTCTAGCGCTTCCGGTGGTTGACGAATCGCAGCGGCTCGTAGGCGTCATAGCACCGGACGACGTGGCGCAGGTGATCGAGGAAGAAGCAACCGAGGACTTGCTGAAGCTCTCCGGCATTGCGGACGGCGCGGAATTGTCCCACGAACGGATCCCGCAGGCTGTCTCCAGGAGGCTGCCCTGGCTCGTCTTGAATCTCTTCCTCAACGTGGCGGCGGTCAGCGTCGTGGCCTATTTCGAGGGAACGATACAAGCCGTCGTGGCGCTCGCCGTGATCCTCCCCATGATCTCCAACATGGGAGGCAACGCGGGCATCCAAACGTTGTCCTCGACGGTCCGGGGGATTGCGCTCGGGCACCTCGGGTTCGGCCATTTCTGGAAGGTGTTCGCACGTGAGTTCCTGGTGGGGGCTCTCAACGGCGTCGTTCTGGGTGTCCTTCTAGGCGGCATCGCCTATTTTTGGAAAGGACTTCCGGCGCTCGGCCTCATTGCCGGCGTCGCGATTCTAGCGAACATTTGCATCGGCGGGATCATGGGCGGCCTAGTCCCCCTGTTGCTGCACAGGCTCAAGGTGGATCCGGCCTCCAGCGCGGGCCCAATACTGACGACCATCACCGACTTCACCGGGTTCTTTATCACCCTCAAGATGGCTACGGCGCTAATGTCGCTCCTCACGCCCGCCGGCGTCTAGTGCGGCGCTCCGCTTGGCGAACCTGACCAAATACCGGTATCCAAAGGAGGAACAATGAAGAATCTAAAGATGACGTTCATCGCTTTCGCGGCGGTGATGATTCGCGGCATGGCATCCGCTCAACCGATGCACGGGCATCCTCATGAGGCTTCTCCCCTGGAACGTTCGCCATTCACCATGCCGCAGTCCTTGGCGAAAGAACATGAGCACCTACATGATGATCTGGAGGCGCTGCTCGTAAGAAATGCGCCGGTCGGACCCGCCGCCAAGAAAGTCGCGGAAGCGCTGGGGCCTCATTTCCGAATGGAAAACCTCCATGCACTCCCACCGCTCGGCCTTTTGGAACCGCTCAGCCAAGGGAAAATTGACGAGTCGATGCGTCCTGCTGTTGAGGCGAGCCACAAACTAAAAGCCGCCTTGCCGCAGATGCTCGCCGAGCATAAGGCTATTTTCGCTGCTCTCGAGAACCTGCGGAAGGCGGGAGAAACCGCGAAAGACCAGAAAGCCGTCGCTTTCGCGGAGAACCTCGCGCTTCATGCCCAAACGGAAGAACAGGTCCTCTATCCCGCCGCCATCCTCGCCGGGGAATTCATCGGCTTAAAGTTGAAGTGATTTCCCTTATGATCATTGATACCGCCGCCATAGCGGAAATGACTCGGCATGCATTTGTATTGACCGCTGTTATGCCTATCAGCCGTCTTTGAGTCCCTCTTCATACCTAAGCGATTTGCGAATCCTTCGACTTGAAGGCAAAGGTGAGACGATACCCGCAAACGGGTATCGGATTTGGTATCGCGGACCGGCAAAAATCCGACAAACTCCCACACAATAAATAAAAAATCGCACTTCCAGTCCTTCGAAGTGCGATAAAGTCCAACACAATCAAACAAAAAATATGGGTTTAGGCTCGCGAGCTACCAGGCTGCTCCACCCCGCGAAAGGATGATAGCAATTTATCGAGAGGAAACACAACTTTGTTTCGGGGAAAGCGCGGTTTAGCTTTTGATCGCCAGCACCTGGACCACGGCGCCGACGCCGTTGTGGAACGGGCCTTCGTTCACGTCGCGTTCCAACTCCCGGGCGATTTCAAAACCGAGGCCGGACAATTCATTCTTGACGGCGGACAGATCCATGAGGAAGTCAACGTCCGGCGGCCCGCCTGTTCCCCGGCCCAACTGCTTCGGGTTGTAGGCTTCCAGAAGAAAAACCCCGCCCGGCGCCAGTCCGGCCGCGCAGCGCCCGTGCAAAGCGGCCCGCGCCTTCGATGGCATGTGCGCCCAGATGGAGACGATCCCCTGCCACGCGCCCGGTTCAATCGCAAGTTGTCCCAAATCGGAAACGACCGTGTTCAAGCGGACGCCGCGCACTTCGGCCAGCGCGCGGGCCTTCGCCAGTCCGACGGAACTTTGGTCCACGGCCGTCACGCCGTAGCCCCGCTCCGCCAGAAAAACGGCGTTCCGCCCTTCGCCTTCCGCCAGGCACAGGACCCTGCCGCGCGGTATCCGATGAACGAACTCCCGCAGGAAATCGTTCGGCTCCTTGCCGTAGATGTATTCCTTATTGGAATAGCGTTCGTCCCACCAGCGGTTCGCGTCCATATCGTCTCTTAAGCTAACTATTTTTTAACAACGGCGCCCATGCCTTTTTACTCGTCGACATTTTCATATTCCGAACGGAGAGCGGCATCGTCCCGGTTAAAACCAAGCCCGCATCTGTGCATAAACCTGGTCCCCGGTAAACTTATACAGGTCGTCGTTTGACGTCCTTTTTTCCTGGAACCAGCCCATGGTGAAACCCAGGGTAAGACGTTCGGTCCATGGCCGGAGCCACGTCCCTTCCACGTTAAGGCGCTGGCGGGCGTCCTCCCGGACCGGGTCGCCAGGTTTCAGTTGTTCCGCGATGTCCCGCGCCACCCGGTCCTCGTACCGGATTCCGTTCCACCGGGCGGAGGCGTAGACCTGCAGGAAGCGCCATGGATAAACCGTGAAAGAAACGAACGGCCCCTGGTCAGTATAGGAATAATAGTTCGGCAACAATCGCTCATCGCCGGGCACCGAGGTTTGGACCGGGCCATAGTCCAGGAAGTTGTCGTTGGACTTGACCATCTCCCATTCATATCCCAGCTGTGAACTAAAGTGATTCCATCGGCCCTTCAGAAGGACCCGTCCATCAGTTTCCTTGTCTTTCCTTTCCTGAGAAGTCGTCGCCCCGCTGGTGTCCAAGAAAAGGAACCGTTCCCTGTAAACGAGATACTTTTGCTCAAAGGCAGCCACAAAAGCGGCGCGAAACCCGATGTCCTTCGCGAAAGAACCGAAATACCCCGGCCCCCTGGAATCCAAGTCATAATGAGAATAGCTTTCCTCTTCGTGCAGAACGCCGCCCGTCAGTCTGCTTTCCCATGGCAGCTTAAGTTCCAAACCCGGCCTGTAAAGAATACGGTTGGAGTTGTATTGGCTTAAATGAGGCTGTCTATACAAATCGCCCTCAAGGTTCAGAAGCAGCCATAAAGGCCCGCGGAGCTTTTGGTGTAAGTCGACATAGACCTGCTGGCCGTTGTAAGTCTCGCTCGGCTCTTTGACGTAGCGCCTGTAATAACCGCGGGTCTCCGCGTACAGTCGCGTGGCCGGAGTCAGCCGCCCCCTCCAGCCGAGCCCCGCTTGGGCCGGCACATAGGAGCTCCCCGCCATACGGGCATCCTCATAGACGGAACTGTCGTATCCGCCGCCCACGGAGACATCGCCGAAAAACCGGCCGGTGATACGCGATTGGACTGAAACCGCCGTACAGTGAATCCCAACACAGAAGATGAGGGCCGACGTCCATACGCCGGCCCTCACCTGAACATCTTTCTTTTGGTTTACCCGCACCGTTCCTTACCGGCCTTTGCCGCCCGTCCCTCCGCGTCCGCCGTTTCCGCCGGTCCCGCCGTCTCCGCCGCCTTGTCCATCCCCGTCTTCACCAATGTCCTGGCCGTTCCCGTCACCGTACTGCTGCATATCGCGACGCTCTTCGCGGATTGATTCGCCTTGTTCTTCCCGGGTGCGTTCGCGCTCTCGTTCCTGCTCCATCCGCTTTTCCCGCAAGAGCCTCTCCACTTCGGGGTCGAGTTTTGTCTTATTTCTTGTCTGCTGCTTCTCTTGTTTAAGGTCCTGACCCATGGCGGTGTCGCCGTCTTGGATCCGCTTTTCATCCCTTTTCCGTTCGCGGGCCTGGCTGTCGGCTTTGGCCTGGACCATCCGCTGCACGGCTTTTCCGGCCTCGCGATCATCCAAACCCTCCCGGATCATCCGGCGATAGGACTCCATGGCTTCATACGCGGTTTCCGGTCCACCCTTCTGCAAGGAGAAGCGAACCACTTTTCGCAGTTCCTCAATGGAGGAGCCCTCTTTCAAGGCCGACTGACACTGATCCAGGAGCCGCAGCCTGTCTTTATCTTGAAGGTTCTCCCGAGACAGGTCCTGATCCAGCAGTCTGATCTGAGTTTGCTCCGCGGTTGCCGACGCGGCGCGCGCCAAGCGAGGCAGGGTTGTCGCCGCCAAGAAAACCATCACACAAAAAACCGTCCCAAACGTTTTCATAATTTCCTCCCGATTCATAGTTTCGCGAACTTTCGGGTATCCAGAACCGAATAACAGGTTCCAGTCCCGTCGGTTTCAACGATTTCGGCCCGAGGGTCCACCACCAGGAGTCGGCCGTTCAGCACATAGGCATATTGGAAGCGTTGGTTGACCGGAACCTTGGTATTGAGCACCCAACGGGCGCCCTTCCGGTTCAAAGGCACGGGTTCCCAGTTCGTGAAATCCCCCACCAGGGACACGTTCTGCGCCTTTTCCGCTTCCAGCATAAACTGAACCGCCATCTGGCCCTGACCTTTGGCGCTCCAGCGCCCCAGGCCTATCCCGACCAACAGCAGGGCGGCCGCGGCCCAAGTCCGCCACTCCAAAAGGATGGGGCGGGGAGTCGGACGGGAAAACACGCGCGCCATGACGCGGTTGGTGAGTCCCGCCGGGGCCGTCTTCAGACCGGCTCGTTCACCGATCAGGCTCAGACGCTTCTCCATTTCAGCGATTTCCTTCGGGTCCATTTTACTCATGCCCTATTTACCCTCCAGGGAGGCCGGAATTACAAGGGGCTTGGAGGCGTCCGGTTCGTCGAAATTCCGCCATACCTTCGAGTACCTGTCCCACAGGAGCGCGCGGGCGCGGCTGAGCCGCACACGCGTGTGGTTCAGACTGATTCCCAGGATCGTCGCGATTTCCGAATCAGGCAGTCTGCGATGATACCGTAGAAGGAAAGGCGCTTTGAGTTTATCGGGCAAAGCGGCGACCAGCCGATCCAATATCTCTTCGGCTTCCTTCTGTTCCAAGAAGGCCAATGCCGACACATCGTTTCCGGCCACGTCCATCGGGCGGGGATCATCCTCGGTTCCCTTCAGGAAGTCCAAAGAAATGATGCGGAGGATTTTGCGCCGGCGAAGGCGGTTGCGGCAGAGGTTTAGTGCAATGGTGTAGAGCCAGTTTTGGAGTTTGTGGCCCGCTTGGTAGCGCGCGAGATTTTTATAGAGCTTCAGGAAGGTTTCCTGGACCACGTCGTCCGCCTCGACATCATCCCGCAGGACGCGGGCGCAAAGATCGAACAAAGGCCCCTGGTGAGACTCCACAATGGAGCGGAACGCCTCGGGCTCCCCCCGGAGGGCGGCCTGAATGAGGGCGATATCATCGGAATGGCTGGGCTCGGGCTGTTCCATCTCTTTATATACGCGGGACGCCCTTTCAGATTACACAGCGTGGTTGCAATTATTTTTTTAAGATCGTGGAGAGCACTTTTTCTTTGTCGATCTTCTTGGTGCAGAAGAACCAATCGTAGCATTTGATGTCTTCCTTGCTCTCCATCCGTTCCTTCGCGACGCCGCAAGACCCCGCCGTCGGGACGATCACATCGTCCCCCGGCCGCCAGTCCGCGGGCGTGGCCACGGAAAACGCGTCGGCCGTCTGGAGCGCCACGACCACCCTGTACAACTCATCGAAGTTCCGCCCCAGGCTGAGCGGATAATAAATGATCGTCCGGATGATCCCCTTGGGATCGATCACGAACACGGCGCGCACGGCTTTCGTGCTGCTCTCGCCGGGCTGGATCATCCCGTATTTTTTGGCGACTTCCATCGTGATGTCTTCGACCAAGGGAAATTTCACCTCGATATCCTTCATCCCCTTGTACTCGATCTTTTCCTTGATCGTGCGCAACCACGCGATGTGGCTGTAGAGGCCGTCTATGGAGAGTCCCACCAGCTTGCAATTCGCTTTGTTGAACTGCCCCTCCATCGAGGCGAACGTCATGAACTCGGAAGTGCAGACGGGCGTGAAGTCAGCGGGATGGCTGAAGAGGATCACCCAGCTGCCGGCATATTGTTCCGGAAAATTGATGTCACCCTGCGTGGTGACGGCCTTGAACGCCGGGGCTTTGTCTCCGATTCGAGGCATGGTGGCGGGCGCTGATTGAGTCGCGTTATCCATTTTAATTCTCCTTGGAACTTCAATTTTAGGTTTCGTCTCTAAGAAGCAATATCCGCAAAAAGGATCCCGATCAAAAAGCGTAAGCGAAACCCGCGCCGCTGCCCGCGCACCGGTCGCCGAAGCGTTCGCGGAAGGCCTTGGCGGCCGGAGCGCCGGTGCAATGACCCGGAATGATCCGCCGCACGTCGTATCGAGCGAAGGCGTCCAGGGTGAACGCGATCCGTTCTTCCGACGCCCTGGCCAGGTGCGTTCCGCCGAAGACGGCGCGGAAGGTCTTCTCTCCGGTGAGGGACGATATATAGTCCAAGGTGTTGACCGCGCCGGAATGGCCGCAGCCCAGCAGGACGACGATGCCGCCGCGGGTCTGGATCCAAAGGGCCTGGTCGTCCGGAACATGGTCCGGCGTCAGGCAATCCGGTTCGAGAAAAAAATCCCCGCCCGCGTCCTCCTCCGTTTTCCGGGGGATGGCTCCCGTGACCCAGACGCCGGGCATGATCTCCGACGGAGACTCCGTCCAGACGACGGACGCCTTGTGCTTTTGGAGGGCGGACCGGATCTCCGGCCGCATTCCGATGGAATGGACCGTTCCGTTCGCGTGGCGGCTGTAGCGTTCCCGAAGGCATTCGGGGTGGAGGAAAATCCTTGCGCCCGGAGAGCGCTCCAGGAGGTGGGCCAGCCCCCCCGTGTGGTCGTAGTGCCCGTGGCTGAACGCCGCCGCTTGCGCTTTTTCCAAAGGAAGGCCCAGGAGCTCCGAGTTGCCGGCGAAAGCCGGGCCCTGGCCCGTATCGAACAGGCAGACCCGGCCGTCCTTTTCGATCCAAAAAGAAATCCCGTGCTCCGCCGCCATGTCCGCCCGCGCGGCGTTGTCGGTGACGACGCGGAGGGAGACCGTCTCCGTGCGTTCCGCGGTTCTAATGGAAAACCTCCATGAGCGCGATGCTTCCCACTCCGGCGACCATGAGCCCCAGCCGCAGGAGCGCGCTTCCCGTCGTCATCTTTCCGCGGGAACCGGGGATGAGGTCCGCCAGGGCGATGTAGATGAAGCCGGCGGCGGCGAGCGCCGTGACGTAGGGCATGGCTTCTTCGAGGTGGCGGAAGGAAAGGTACGCCAGAACGCCGCCCGGCAGGGCGGTGGAACCGGAAAGGATGTTCATGAGGAAAGCCTTCCGCCGCGAATAGCCGTTCTTCAGCAGGATGGCGAAATCCCCCACCTCCTGCGGGAGCTCGTGGGCCAGCACCGCCGCGGAAGCCGCGATCCCCAGCGGGAAGGACCCCATGAACGCCGCCGCGATCACGGCCCCGTCCACGAAGTTGTGGACGCCGTCGCCGATGAGGACGAGCGGGCCGGAGGCGTCGTGCACGGCGCAATCCTCCGTGTGGCAATGCCGCCAAACGATGAATTGCTCGAGGACGAAGAACAGGAACAGCCCCGCCAGCGTCGCGGCAAGGGCGCGCCCCGGCGCGATCTCCGCCATGGCCTCGGGCAGCAGGCCGAGGAAGGCCGCGCCCAAAAGGACACCCGTCGCGTAGGCGACCAGGAGCGGGACGGTTTTCCGACGGGTCTCTTCCTCCAGAACGAGGAACAAGCCCGCCGCCGCCACGGAGACGACGCCGCCCAGGAAGGTGAAAAGGATGATCCACGCCAGCGTCACGTCCGCCCCCGCGCGCCGCCTTCTCCGTTCACGACACCACGTCCTTGTCGGAGCAAATGAGGATCCCGCCGGTCAGGTTCAGCACCTTGCCGAAACCGCTCTGCTGCAGGATCCGCGCCGCCAGGTATCCGCGGAAGCCGATCTTGCAGTAGACCACGGTTTCCTTTTGCGGATCCAATTCGGACAGCCGGTCGCGGAGATCGTCCACCGGGATATGGACGGCGCCCGCCAGGTGGCCGGCCTTGAATTCCGCCGGCGTGCGGACGTCCACGAGCTGGATCGGGTCTTTCTTCCGGAGGCGGTCCTGGAGGACGCCGCAGGTGATCGTGCCGATTTCCTCCCGGGACACGTTGGCCGCGGCGAAGCCCGCCATGACGACGGGGTCCTTGGCCGAGGAGAACTGCGGCGCGTAGGCGAGGTCGAGGTTTTCCAGGTCCGTCACCTTCATTCCGGCGGAGAGGGCCGTGGCGAGCACGTCGATGCGCTTGTCGACGCCGCGTTCCCCCACGGCCTGCGCTCCCAATATCCGCCCAGAACTTTTTTCCACCACCAGCTTCATGTGTATCATGGCGCCGCCCGGATAATAACCGGCATGGTCCAGGGAATGGGTGAACGAAACATAATGGGATATCCCCTCCCTCGCCGCTTCCCGCTCGGACAACCCCGTCTTCGCCGCCGTGATCCCCATGCATTCGACGATGGCCGTTCCGAGCGCGCCGGGAAAACTCAGTTGGGCGCCGGCCGCGTTGGCGCCGGCCACGCGGCCCTGTTTGTTGGCGGGCCCGGCCAGCGGCATGCGCGTCTTCTTTCCGGTCACGAGCTGGACGACTTCCACCGCGTCGCCCGCGGCGTAGATGTCCTGGTCCGACGTCCGCTGATGCTCGTCGACCGCGATGCCGCCCGCCTGTCCGATGGACAACCCGCAATCGCGGGCGAGTTTGAGCTCCGGGCGCACGCCGATGGAAAGGATGACCATGTCCGCCGGAAGCTCCCGCCCGCTTTGCAGCACGACCGTATTGACCGCCGGGCTCCCTTTAAAAGCCTTGATCCCGTCGGCCAGGACCAGAGTGATCCCCTGTTCCTCGAGCTGCCGCGCGACAAAGACCGCCATGTCCGCGTCGAAAGGCGGCAGGACCTGGGGGAGCATTTCCACGAGGTTGACTTCGAGTCCGCGGCGCTTGAGCGCCTCTGCCGCCTCCAGGCCGATGAAGCCCGCGCCCACCACGACCGCCCGCTTCGGCTTCCGGACGGAGATCCATTCGCGGATCGCGTCGGAATCAGGGACGGTCTTCACGGTGAAAACGTTTTCGGCGGGCAAGCCGGGCAGGTCGGGAACGATGGCGCCGGCCCCGGGGGCCAGCACGAGCTTGTGGTATTCCTGGATGAAGATTCTATCGGTCGCCAGGTCTTTCACTTCCACCCGTTTGGTAACCCGGTCGACGCTCAGCACTTCGTGCCGGAGATGGACCTTCACCCGGAAGCGGTCCCAGAAACTTTTCGCGCTCTGGAGCAGCAGGTCCTCCCGCTTCCGGATCTCATCGCCGACGTAATAAGGAAGTCCGCAGTTGGCGAAGGAGACGTAGGGCCCGCGCTCGAAGAGGACGATCTCCGCGTGCTCGTCGGTCCGGCGCGCCTTAGCAGCCGCCCCGGCGCCTCCGGCCACGCCTCCGACAACGACTATGATCTTGCGGTCGATGGAATACATTGGGTCTCCTTCACGAAAACGAAATCAATGCCCGTCGCAGACGTGCCCTTCCGGGTGGACGCAGGCGTGGGGCGTCGCCTGCAGCGTTCCCTCGAGGTATTTCCTCACGATGGTTTCCGGGAAATCCGCCGACACGCCGGCGACGACGCGGATGTTGTTTTCCACGAGCAGACTCTGCGCCATGGCGCCCATCCCCCCGGCGATGACCAGTTCCACCTTGTGTTCGGAAAGCCATCGCGGGAGCAGTCCGTGCGCGTGCGGCGGCGCCGCGACCTCGCTCGAGGCCGATATGCTCCGGCCCTTTTCATCGACATCCACCAAAGCGAACTTCTCGGAATGTCCGAAATGCTCCGACAACCGGCCGTCGGCCAAAGGCATGGCTATTCTCATAGGGTGAATCCTCCTGAATAAATTAAGTTCTTTTTCGTTGGTTCTTCGTTTCGCGGCTGCACTTCGGGCAGAGCCCGAAGAGTTCCAGCATGTGGGATTTGATGACGAACCCCTTCTTTTCCTTGGCGTACTTCGCGAAGGAATCGATCTCGCAAAGCGGGATGTTCTCGATGCGCTCACAAGCCGTGCAGAAGACGTGGTGGAAATGCGCGGCCTGGTCCTTCAGTTCATACCACCGGACCTTCCCGTTGAAAGCGATGCTGTGGACGACGCCGGCCAGCTCGAGGGAGTTGAGCGTCCGGTGGACGGTGGCCAGATCGCAGGCGCCCCTTCCCATGAGCTTATGCAAACGCTTCGCCGTCACCGGCGACTTAAGACCGGTCAGCGTCTGCAGGACCGCCCGGCGCTTCCGCGTCGAGTAGCCCTTCAGGGAAAGGAGGAGAGAGTCCAGCCGCTGTGTTCGGTTCACATCCGACAGTATATATAATTTGCAAATGACTTGCAGATTATAAATCCGCCTTACCGCGACGCCGCGATCAAATAGCCCAGAAGGGCGCCGTAAAGCGTGCTGACGTAGGGGTTGGACGTCAGCGGACAGGCCCCCGTGGAGCAGCCGACCGATCGATACCACCCGTAACCCAAAGCTCCGCCGATGACCATTCCCAAAACAATGCGCATTGCCATGATTGACTCCCGATGCCGCCGGATTGTGAACTAGAGAGTTGCTTCACCCATTAGATGCGGAAAACAGGAAAAGGATTCCTCTTAATTTTTATACAATTCAAAACCATGGCCCCCAAAAATCCCGCGGACGAGATCATCAAAAATCACAAAACCTTCCTGGCGTTCGTCCGAAAGCGCGTCGGCAGCGAGGAGGAGGCCGAGGAAATCCTGCAGGCGTCCTACGCCAAGGGCCTCCACAAGCTGGGCGGCGTCAACGACCGCGAAAACATAGTGGCCTGGTTCTACCGGATCCTGCGCAACGGCCTGGTGGATCACTACCGGCGCAAAGCCGTGGAATCGAAGGCCCTCGTTCAATACGCCTACGAGGACCCCGCGATGAAAAAACGGGAAGAGGCTGCGCTGGAAAAAGCCGTCTGCGCCTGCGTCAAAAAACTGGTCAAGACCGCGAAACCGGAATACGCCGACATCATAGAAAAGGTGGACCTTGGCGGCGCGTCCGTGACGGACTATGCCCGGCAAGCCGGCGTCTCCGCCAACAACGCCACCGTCCGCGTCCACCGCGCCCGCCAAAGCCTGAAGAAACGCCTCCTGGAAACCTGCGGCGCTTGCGCCCGCCACGGCTGCCTGGACTGTTCCTGCAAGCACTAGCCAAGATATCTTTCCACCAACTGTAATGTTTTTGGAGCGTCCGCGTCAGCATAGGTGAAAGCCGGTCAACGACCGAGATCGTTTAAAGGAGATTTTTATGCACGCGACAATCCACCCAACAAACACCACCCCAGCAATAGACCCGGTCTGCGGCATGACCGTCGATCCCGCCCGCGCCAGGGGAGGCTCCCACCGGCACCTGGGAACGGCGTACTACTTCTGCAATCCCTCCTGCCGGGAGAAGTTCAAGAAAGACCCTGCCAAATATCTCGAGAAGGACGAACGCCCGCCGTCCGACGGTATGGCCGCGCCAGCGGCCGGCGGCGACAACAATTACACCTGCCCCATGCACCCGGAAATCCTTCAGGAAGGCCCCGGTTCCTGCCCGCTCTGCGGCATGGCGCTGGAACCCCTGGTGGCGAGCGCCGGGCCCGAGGACCAAACGGAGTTCAACGATATGAAGCGCCGGTTCTGGATCAGCCTGGCGCTCACGGTCCCGGTTTTCTTTCTCGCCATGGCGGACATGGTTCCCGGACTCGGCCACCTTTTCTCGCCAAAAGCGGCCCTTTGGATCCAATTCCTGCTGGCCACGCCCGTGGCGCTTTGGGGCGGATGGCCGTTCTTCCAGCGCGGCTGGGCGTCCCTCGTGAACCGCTCCCTCAACATGTTTACCCTGATCGGACTGGGCGTCGGCGCCGCCTACGGCTACAGCGTGGCCGCCGCTTTGTTTCCGGGGCTTTTCCCCGCTTCCTTCAAAGGACACGGCGGATACGTGGCCGTTTACTTTGAAGCGGCCGCCGTCATTACCACCCTCGTGCTCCTGGGCCAGGTGCTGGAACTGCGCGCCCGCGGCCAAACGTCCAGCGCGATCCGGGCCCTGCTCGGCCTCGCCCCGAAGTCCGCGCGGCTCGTGGAGGACGGCGGCGAAAGGGACATCCCCCTTGAACACGTCAAACCCGGGGACCGGCTGCGCGTTCGGCCCGGCGAAAAGGTCCCGGTGGACGGCATCGTCCTGGAAGGGTCCAGCGCGGTGGACGAATCCATGATGTCGGGCGAACCCATCCCCGTCGAGAAAAACGCCGGCGACCGCGTGACGGGCGGGACCGTCAACGGCACGGGAAGCTTCCTGATGCGGGCGGAGCGGGTCGGGAGCGAAACGCTGCTGGCGCAGATCGTGCAGATGGTGGGCGAGGCCCAGCGTTCCCGCGCGCCGATCCAGCGACTGGCGGACGCGGTGGCGGCCTGGTTCGTGCCGGCGGTCGTGCTGGCCTCCGCGGCGACCTTCCTGATTTGGGGTTTCTGCGGACCGGAGCCGCGCATGGCCCACGCCCTCGTGAACGCGGTGGCGGTGCTGATCATCGCCTGCCCCTGCGCGTTGGGTTTGGCGACGCCCATGTCGATCATGGTGGGAACGGGACGCGGCGCCCAGGCCGGCGTGCTGGTGAAGAACGCGGAAGCGCTGGAGGTCCTCGAGAAGGTGGACACGCTGGTCGTCGACAAGACCGGGACCCTGACGGAAGGAAAGCCCCGCCTGCAATCGGTGGAGGCCCTGCCCGGTTTCACGGAGGCGGACGTGCTGCGCCTCGCCGCCGGACTGGAGAAAGCCAGTGAGCATCCTTTGGCCGCGGCCATTCTGGCGGGCGCGAAGGAAAAAGGGATCGCCGTTCCGGAAACGGCGGAGTTCCAGTCCGTCACCGGCAAGGGCGTGACGGGCCGCGTCGAAGGGCGGACGGTGTCCGTCGGAAACGAAAAGTTCATCCGTGAACTGGCGGGCGATTGGGGAAACGCGGCGGAGCGGGCGGAAGAACGTCGAAGCGAGGGACAGACCGTCGTCTTCGTGGCGGCGGACGGCAAGCCGGCGGGCTTCATCGGCGTGGCGGACCCCGTGAAAGCCACTACCGCGGAAGCCATCCAGGAACTGCACCACGACGGGATCCAAATCGTGATGCTCACCGGAGATAATCGTGCCACGGCGGAGGCGGTGGCCCGGCGGCTCGGCATCGACCAGGTGCACGCGGAAGTCCTGCCGGACCAGAAGAGCGCCGTGGTGAAAAAACTTCAGTCGGAGGGAAAGACCGTCGCCATGGCGGGCGACGGCGTCAACGACGCGCCGGCCCTGGCCCAGGCCCAGGTGGGCATCGCCATGGGGACCGGCGCCGACGTGGCCATGCAGAGCGCTGGCGTCACGTTGGTGAAGGGCGACCTGCGGAGCATCGCCCGCGCCCGCGCGCTGAGCCGCGCCACCATGCGGAACATCCGGCAAAACCTGTTCTTCGCCTTCGTCTACAACGTCTTGGGCGTCCCCATCGCCGCCGGCGTGTTATACCCCGCGTTCGGCCTTTTGCTCAGCCCCATGCTCGCCGCCGCGGCCATGACCTTCAGCTCGGTCTCCGTGATCTCCAACGCGCTTCGGTTGCGGCGAGTACGGCTCTAGAAACTCTCCGCCTTAGAGGACGATGTCCTCTTCCCAAACATTCCCCGGCTTCTTTTTGGATCTGGCCAGGCCGGACATGATCGCCAAACCAAAAGCCAAGGGCCCCAGCCGGCCAAGGAACATCATCGCCGTGACCACCCATTTGCCCGCGTCGGTCAACGTTGCGGTGATGCCCCGGCTCAACCCCACCGTCCCCAGGGCCGAAGCCCCTTCGAAAAGAAGGTCCGCGAACGAGTGCGACTCCACCGCCAGGAGGACCATGCACCCGGCCAGATAGACGATCAAATAAAACCCGATGGACGCGAAGGCCTGGTAGATCCGGTAATCGGGGATCTGCCGGTCCCAGAAGGTCACCTGCTTCCGGCCCCGCAGGACGGCGCGCATCACGCCGAAGGCCACGGAAACGCTGGTCGCCTTCAAGCCGCCGCCCGTCCCCGCCGGCGCCGCGCCGATGAACATCAGGACCAGGAACACGAGCAAAGCGGCCTGATGAAAATTCCCGATGGCGTAGGTATCGAAACCCACCGTGGTCACGGCGGTCATGGACTGGAACCAGGAAGCCGTCGTCCTTTCCCAAAGGCCGAGACTTCTCACCGACGGCTCCATAAAGAAGAAAATCACCCACCCCGCCAGCAGGCAAATCGCCATGGTGCGGACGATGATGCGGCTGGTGACGGTCAAGCAGCGCCGCGGGTCCGTCAGGTCGGCCCAGACGTCCGACATCACCAGAAACCCCGCCGCACCCAGAACGCATTCCACGGAAATGATGAGGTTGACGAAAAAATCCCCGCGAAAGTTTTCCAGGCTGTTCGGAAAGAGGCTGAACCCAGCCGTGCAAAACGCCGACACGGAATGGAAGATAGCCTGCCAAAGGGGCCGGGGCACATCCGCGACCTTGAACGCGTTGTAGAGCCCGATGGCGCCGACGGCTTCCACCGCGATGGTAAAGTAAATCACGTCGCGCAGGAATTCTTTCATATCGAAATCCGTCGGCAGGCCGAACACGGTTCGCCCGATGCTTTCGCGGAAGGGCGAAATCGTTTCGCGGCGCGCAAGAACCACGAAGGAGCCGAGCGTCATGTAACCGATGCCCCCCAGTTGGAACGAGCAAAGCAGGACGAACTCGCCGAAGAACGAATAGGCCGAGCCCGGGTCGACGGTGGACAGCCCGGTGGTGCTCATGGCCGAAGTGGCGATGAAAAGGTTGTCGAGGAAACCGACGGGGCCGTTTTCCCAGGACAGCGGGAGGCACAGGAAAATCCATGTCATGAACACATAACTGGCGTATCCATACAGCAGCAGACGGGCGGGGGGTTCGTTGCGGAGCGACTTGAGCAAACGGGTAACCTTCATGGGAATAGCCTCCTCAAGGGCGCAATAAAAAAAGCCAAAGAGCGGTCTCTTTGGCCGGGCTCTTGATCTATGGGCTTGCGGGGTTAGCTGTCAGGCTGGGGCTTTTCGCCCCTCCCCTTCCGGAGATTCGCCTCAGGACCGGACATCCGTCCAACTGCTTGGGTCCCCCACCCCCTCCGGACTCTTCCCGAAAAGGGAAGTTGGAGAGGTTCAGCTTTGAAAAATCATAAGAAATGGCCGGGGAACGGTCAAGGGTCCGCCGTAAACAGCATCAATTAAAGAGCATCCTCCCCAAAAAAGTTACAGCCTCGTTACAATTCCATAAGGCTATTATAGGGAAACCTTATTAAAATGTCCGAACTTCATTCTTCGCTGGAATTGCGGGGGACATTTGATCCGATTCCATTTCAAAACGAGACGAATCTTCGCCTCGATCCTCAGTCTGACCTATTTCTCCGTCCAATGCGCCTTGGCCAACAGTGCGGAGGCGAACTATTGGGCCGAGCGAAAGCGGCAAACCGCCAAATACAACGCGGAGAGCGCCGTGGAAAACCCGCGCACGTTGCTGGCCTCGCTGCCGGCGACGACGCCCGTCCGACCGGAGCTGTCCGCCTTCACCGACGGCGGGATCCAATCCCTGTCGCAAATCGCCCTGCCCCGGGACACGGCCGCTTCCCTCAAAAATGCTCCCCACGGCCCGTTCCTCCGGGGCCTGCCCTCCGTCCTGACGTCGCTGCCCAGCGCCTGGGCGGACATCCGGTCCGTGTCCCTCGCGCCCGGAACGAAACGCCCGCTCGTGGTCCTGATCCAGGACGCCCACGGCCTACGCGACGCCCAGATGAACATCGCGCGGACGCTGGAACATCTTTCCGCCGCGGCGGGCAAACTTCCCCTGATCGCCCTCGAAGGCGCGGCCGGGCCCTTTTCGCTGGAACCCCATCGCCAAAACATAGCGCCGGACATCCGCCGCGCCGCGGGCGACTACTTGCTGCGCAGCGGGCACATCAGCGGCCCCGACTATTTCGGCCTGCTGGCGGAACGGACGCCGCGCCTCTGGGGCGCCGAAGACCCGGAACTTTACGCGGCCAATGTTCAGGCCTACCGCCGGACGCTGCCGCTGAAAAAACACCTCGCCGATTTCATCGCCGCGCTCGACGGCCGGATGGCGCCGCTGAAAAACCGGATCTATTCCCCCGAACTGTCGGCTTTGGACAAGGCCATGGAAGCCTATGAGCGGGGTGCGCTGGATTTCATCGGCTATGTCCAGGCCCTGCAAAAAGCCGCGGGCGATGGGGCCTTGTCCGGCGGCCATTTCCCCCAGACGGCGCGGATCCTTAAAACGCTGGCCGTGGAGCAGTCCCTCGATTTCAAGCGCGTGGAAGCGGAACGGACCGAAATCATCGCCGCCCTTTCCGCCAAACTCGACGCCTCCGACCTGGCGGACCTGGCGCAACACAGCCTGGCCTACCGCGCGGGCCAAATCGGCTACGCGACGTTTTACAACCGGCTCCTCGCGCTCACCGCCCGCAAGGGCGTGCCGCTCTCGGGCTTCCCCGAGTTCCAACGCTATATCGCCTACATCCTCATGACGGACGAGATCGACCGCGCCGCGTTGTTCGACGAGCTGGACGGCCTGCGGAAAACCGCCGCCCGCGCGCTATGCCGCACGGCGGAGCAGCGGGCGCTGATGGACGCCGCCCGGGACGCGGGGCTGCTGCGCCGGTTGATGGACCAGGCCTTCGGGCCCGCGGAATGGGACGACTACCTTTCCCGCCGCGGCGATATCCTGGGAATAGAAGCGAGGATCGGAAAGCTCGCCGGGAATAAATCAGAGCCCTCCGTCGAATTGAAGCCCTTGCTCTCGCCTTTCGAAGATTTCTATTCCGTCGCCCAACGCCGCAACGACGCCATGGTGGAGAACCTTCTCGGTAAAATGTCGGGCGGCCCCTCCGACGTCGCGGTGCTGGTGGCCGGCGGGTTCCACTCGCCCGGCCTCGTCAGGATCCTGAATGAAAAGGGGATCTCCTGCGCCACGCTCATGCCGAAGATCGGCGCGGTGGATAAGGGCTCGAACTACCTGGACGTCTTCGCCCTCAACCGCACGCCGCTGGAAAAACTTCTGCTCGGAGAGAAACTCTTTCTCAGCCCGCCCCATCCCTTCGCGCTTCGCGTGCCGGCGGCCCTCTCCCCCATCACCAATCGCGTCGAAGCCCTCTACGCGGCCCTGACCGAAGCGCTGCGGGGCCGCGGCGAAGGCGCGGCGGACTACCGGGACGGCGGGATTATCCGGCGGATGACGGTGAGGCTGACGAAAACATCGCAAACCGATACGGATAAGGACATCGTTCAAACGGTGGAAGGCCCATCCAATGTGAACGTGGAAGCCCGCGGAAATATATTTCATGCACTTTGGAATCGGTTCATGTCCGCAATGCGCGGCATATTTTCCTTCCGCCGGAGGACGCCGGTTTCCGCAACAACCGAACCGGAAAACACGCAGCCGCCCGCAGGACAGCCTTTTCCCCTTGCAAGCTTGAAAACGCTTTCTCCCGCCGACATGGAGGACAAGGAGCTGATGTGGAAATTCTTTCTGTTCAAACTCGGAGATTGGCCGGTCGTTTCCAGTTGGGCCGATGAAACGGCCGATCTCATCAGGACGCGCATCGGGGATTCGCCGGACTGGGTGCTCGCCTATCATACGACCCATCCCCCGCATGCCACCCAGCAGCTATCGCGCGTTGTGGGCGAAAAAATCGGAATACCTTCCGCCGAACTTCATCGGAGATCCTGGCTCATCGGGTATCCTGAATTGGGCCTGGAAGCGCGGCACAGCGTCATTCCCCACATGACGATGGTGCCGGTACCGGAACAAATCCGGGGCAAACGGGTGATCCTCTTTGACGACAACCTTGAAAGCGGAGCCAACATGCAGGAGATGGTGAGGGCGGTGACAGAGGCCGGGGCGCAGGAAGTGCTGGCGGTGACGCTCCTGGACAGCCGTCGAGCCTTCGGCTTCGAGCGGGAGATGTACCGCCTGGTACTGAGCGACGGGCTCACGTTCGACCGGTTCATCGAGGTCATCACGAAAATGCGCGGGACCATCAGCCAATCGGGAATAAAATTCCTGGTACGGCTCCTGAGCGAACGACCGGACCTGTTCAACAAACTTATGGCCGGCATCGACCGCAACACCCAGATGCAGCTTTTACGCCGCACGCTTGTTTACATGTCCATCGCCGATGAGAACAAAAAGGCCGCCACGACCCATCTCATCCTCTCTCTGCTGGCTAAGCACGTTTACGAGGACCTACCGTGGGCCGGCAGAAAAGCAACCCTTCAACAGCTGAAAGCGCTCACCGGAAGGGGCATGGTGGCTTCCCGCGGGGAATCCGACGTACTGTTCGTCGACAGTCGCGAGTGGGTTTCTCCCACGGTTGCGACCGCCTACGCCCACCTCGCCGGATATGATTATGTCGTCTTCAAAAACAGGCGAACGATATCGAAAAGCGCCATGAACGAGGCCTACCTGGCCGGGCAAATTTTCTGGGTTTCCGTCGCGAGCCCTTACGCCACGGCGTTGCCGCGGAACGTCTATGCCGCCGATGAGAATGAGCCGGACGGGACTTTCCGCCTCACCGACATACAAGCCGACCTCGACGAACTTTCCTTAAGGCTGACCGAGTCGCGGCGGATTCTCAAAAACGCCCTGGAATTTGAAGACGATAAGGAAAACTATTCCCGCCATGCGGCCCAACATCTCACGGAGGTCCGGGCCATTTTCCGGGAAGCCTGCGACTTGGTCCTGCGCCGCCTTCAGCGCGAAGGCGTCCTTATTCGGGACGATGACGTCGCCATAGCTTGGGCCGGCTCCCTCGCGCGTGGGACGCCGACGCTCCAGTCCGACCTCGAGTTCGATTTCATCACCGCTTCAGAGCAAACGGCGGCGATCGTTGAAGACCGTTTCGGGCCGGAGCTCGTCGAGGCGTTACGGTACGTCGGACTGGACCTCGGGCCGTCGGACAAACTCTATGCCGAGCATCTGAAAACCCGCTATCAATTGAAAGTAACCGGGGGAGACGCCAGCCTCTTCGACCCCCGGATGAAGGAAGAGGACAGGCCGAGGACGCTGATGCGCCTGTTGGATTATTCCTTTGCCTGGGGCAACGCGGACATCTACAGCCGTTACAACCGCCAGGCATTGAAGGAGATCCTGGCCGACCACTACGCCGTCGTGCAGATCATTACCCGCATCGCCGACGACTTCGCTTCCATAGCCAGCCGCGGCTTCGGGAGGAAAAGCCGCAATTTCCTGATCGTTCTCGACGTCAACCGCGGGGTGGTCTTCGACATGAAGTGGCTGACCCGCGGCATCGAGGCGGCCGTGAAAGAAGTCGTCGTCCGTAGATTGGGAGACCTTGCGCAGCGTGACCCCGATTTCTCGCCCGGGAATATTCCCCGCGATTTTGAGGAGCTCATTGATTTTGCCGTCACTAACAAACTATTTCCCTTGATGCCGGACCGGGAGACCTCCGACGGGGTGAAGCGGGCCTGGAGGTCCTTGATCGACGCGCGACTCGTGAAGTCGGCCATATCCGGTTTAAGCAGCGCGTCCGTTCTGGACGCGCAACTTCTGAGATCTCTTTCCGTTTTGAACGATTTCACTTACAACTATGTACTCCTCCAGCGCTCGGAAGACCGCGCCCGGATCATGGACGCGCTCGAGTTCATCCATTCGCATGCCGATGATTTCACGCGAATGACCGAAACCATCATCTCTATGAAAAACTCCAACCGCAACATCGTTGAGCCGGAGATTCATTCCCTTTTCCGGGGATCGGGGTACTCCGGCATGATGAGCGAGGGCTGGACCTACGATTACGCCATCCGCATCGGCAGTGGATTGGGCCGGAGGACGTACGCCGTTTACCGTTCCGGCAACGCACGGTTCGCCGCCCGCCTTGTGGAGAGCGGGCACTCGGACGAGGCTTCCCCCCTGCTCTCCCTGCCGGCGGCCGACGGCTTGGTGCTGGAGATCATCCCATTCGATCAGATGGTCGTTTTATGGACCAAATATAAAGCGCGCCACTTCAGCGATTACATAGACACATACTCGGAGACCCCTTTCATTAATTCCCTATTGGACAACACGATCCTTTCGTGGAAGGGACGGCTGCTGATCGTTGAAAAGATCTTGGGAATAGGCAGCGAGGCCGTGACCTACAAAGTCAGGGACATCATGAACAACAAATCCTACGCCCTGAAGGTGGGGCGCGTCCGGCTGGACGCGGTTTACATTTATTGGAAATCGGCGATGGGCTCAATGCGCGACTGGGAGGAAAGCGGACGCGTCCTCCCGTCCATGGTACGGTTCATCGATTACGACGAAAAATCCAACTCCATTCTGATGGAGTATTATGAGAACTCCAGGGCGTTCCAGGAGAGGTTTCTCAATGCCTTGCCGTTGGACGGACAAGGAACGAGCGATGCCATTGAGGTGCTGTTGAACATCTCCGGCGCGGTGGCCGTCATGCACAAGCATGGACGCAGCATGGGAGACGTGGCGCCCGGAAACATCCTCATCCGGGAAGACGACATCGATTCAAGGATCATCGACCCTTCCCTTAATTATTCCCCCGACATCGATTTCTTTAAAAAGGATCTTTTCGGACTGGGACTGCTGCTTTACCAAATCGTCGTCCAAACACCGCTGACACACTGGCAAGTCCGGGACTTCCGCAAATCCGTGGAAGCGGGGCGGCCCGACGCCGAGCTCGCTCGCCAGATTTTCTCCCATACGCCGGCTCCCGGGATCCCGGAACGCCTGCACCGGATCGCCCTGCGGGCCTGCTTCGCCACTGCGGAGCCGTATCCCAGCGCCGCGGAGTTCTGGGAGGATTTCGCAAGCGCATGGCAGGAGACTCCGTTCTCCCCGCCGCACAGCGCGGTACGCCCGACCGCCGGTTTTGAAATCAACATGGAAGGGCAGATCATCGGCCTGGGACGCTTCGATGACGGTTCCACTTATTTTTATAACCGCAATCCGGAAGGTCTCGTCACGCCGATCGATCCTGAAGCGGTCGGAGCAATGCTGCTGGCCGTGCTGGATGAAAACGACGACAATATAATTTCGCTGAAAGAATTCCTCGCCATCCTTTTACCCATTGTTCCCTCGAATTGGGACGATCTGACCATAAGCCTTTATCGTGACGTACTGACGGACACATTCGGTTTCGTGGACGCCAACGCAAACCTGAGCATCGAGGCGCACGAAATCCAATCGTTGGACTTGGAGCAATTGGAGGGACTGTTCAGGCTGATCATACGCGGGCTGAAACTTCCGATCCAGACGGCGGTCGATGGGAGGGGCCTCGGAGCGACCGTTCCGGTCAAGGTCAATCCGGGCGCGCCTTTGACGCACCGGCAGGTTGCGAACTTTTTCACCCCGCGGGACTCCGTCCAGAGCGCGCCCCTCGATGATCAGCCCGATGCAAAAAAATCGCCCCCCAACCTCCCCCTCTTCCTCCTCGTGCCGCTTGGGCTCGAGACGAACTGGATGGACTTTTCATCCGCCTCCGATTTTTCGCCGGCCATCGCCCCTTGGCCATCCGGCATCCTGATCTTGCTCGCCGCGGCAGCCGGCGCCTACATCCTTTATCGGGTGATCAAAGCGGTCGGCCGCCGTTATAAAAATCGCGCGGTCAAAACCGGCAGGCGGGACGCTGGGACAGAACAGTCCCAAGGAGCGGCGCTCCTCGTCGACGAAACCCTGCTTCCCGAGGCGCAGCCGGCGCTGCGGCTGCTGTTCCAGAACCCCCTCGCGCTGAAAGCGGCCCTGGAGGGAGCGCAGGAGCCGAGTTGGATGGACGGCGCCGACCGGAGCGCGCTGGGGCGATTGCGGAAAAAACTGGCGGGTTTAGGGTCGCGGACGGAGAGGGTTGAATATCTTTTGGGGAACACGGGCGCGGGTGTGTCGCCGGTGGAAAACCTGTTGGAAACGGTGGACGCTCAGGCCGCGGCGGGCGGCGTCGTGGTACCGCTGCCGACGGATTCTTCCCTCGACATCGGCCGGATGCTGGACGCCCTGGCGGCGCGGGCCCCTTCGGCCGACGCGGCCATCGTGGTGCCGGACATCCCGACCTACGTCAAAATTTCACTCCAACTGGCCCTGCGGCGCGCCTCCGGCGAAAACAGGCTGGCGGGCGTCCGCGTCGCGGTGAAAAAAGGTGTTTTCAAAAAACAATCGGGCTGGTACGAGTTCGACCTGAAAGCGGCAAGGGCCGCGGGCGTGCCGATCTCCGCCGGGACGAAGCTCATCGTGCCGCCGGACGTGGATTTGGTGAACGAAGACGATATCGCGGGATTGATCGTGCTGGCCGTGGACAGGTTGCTGCGCGGACGGGCGATGGAAGTGCTGGACCTGAAGGCCTTCCACGAGATCGCCCGGATCATCGAAACGTCGGCTTAGTCCTTCCTCTTCTCAAAAATCCCGCCTCAATCTTTCGCTTTTTTATAGCCCGCCGGCACTTGGAATTTATCGCCCGGAATGGCGGCCGTTTCGACCCGCCGAATTTCCATATAACTCGAGAAAGCGGGTTCGTCGCCGGAAGACTTCGGCTTTGCGGCCTTGCGCTCCGCCGCTTTTTTCCTGGCGAACTTGCCCGCCATGCCGCCCAGGATTCCGGCCGCTCCTCCGCTCAAGTCCACGGAACCGTCGTCCTCTTCCACGTTCGCCAGTTCCTCCCGCCGCGCCTCGGCCGCCTGCGCCATGGCGTCGCTCTCCATGAACCATTTCACTTCTGTGGCCACTGGGTAGCCCTTGACCTTGGACATCTCCTTCTTCAACGCCTCCATCCTGGCCCGCATGTCCTTCTCCGAAACGCCCATGCTCGCGCTCATCACGGCCATCCCGAACTGCTGAGCGTCCCGTGCCGACAGGTTCCAGCCCAATTTCTTCATGTAGGCTTCCGAAAACGTCTTCTCGGCTTGGGAAAGCTGCTTGAGCGCGGCGGTCTCCGGTGTGGTCCATTGGTCCGTCACCAGCCGGGTCTTGGTTTTCTGCTTGGTTTCCAGTTCCTCGGCTTCGATCATCATGGTGACGATATATTTCTCGCAATTGAATCCGTTGAGGGTTTTCTTTTCCCCGGTGGGATTGACCTTGAACTCCGATTGGGTGATCCGGTGGGTGGGTTTCTCGTCGACCGCCGCCCGCTCTTCCGGCTCCGGACCCGCCTTCTGCATCTCTTCCATCTGTTTCGCCATACCGGACAGGGTGCTTTCCCGGTAGGCCTTCCGTTTATGGTCCAGGTGATAGGCTTTGTCCTGGGATACCAGGAGGATTTCGCTTTTCTCCCCGCCCGCCATCCGGTTCATCAATTTTCCGTCGTACTTGATGGTGGAATCGGCCCGGCGGTTGGTGCCTTGGAGGAATTCGGTGGACGTGGTTTCCGACCCGCCCATCCCGCGGACCCCGCCGGTCTTCGTCACGCTCTCGACGGTCACGTCCGCCCAAACCGCCCCCGTTGTCAAAATCCCCGACACCAGCCAAACGAACGACGCCTGGATCAATTTCATATTACCCCCATCTTGTGCAGATCTTTTTCCCATTCTAATACTTTTAAATCCATTTGATCCGCGATGGCCTTCCGGCGGAGTGGCAGGCGATGCAGTGCAGCGCGCGGCGGCGGTGGCGCCGGATCTCGCGGAGACAGCCCGGGCAGACGCCGATGGTGTTGCGCGGCGGCGCGGCGACCGAGTCGTCGTAGGTCCGCCGTCCGTCGCAGCCGATGGCCAGGGCCTGGGCGCGCCAGGCGGGCCCGTGGGCGGCTTTGTGGCCGGCGAGCGCGTGGGCGATCTCGTGGAGGATGGTGTTCCGCACCAGGGCTTCGTCGTTCATTTCGGTGAGATGCTTCGAAAGGGTGATTTGTTTCTTTCGGTAGGAACATTGACCGAACCGCGTCAGGGAATGGGTGATCCGGAAGGTCCATTCCGACAGCCCGTGTTGGGCCATCAGATCAAGGGCAAGCTGTTTCGCGAGTGGGAGGAGCATCGGGGTCTTACCTAAACTGAATCGAACGCATCGACATGGAGCCGAGAGTGACGCGCTCGTTGAAGAACTCAAGCTTCTCGCTTTTTCCCCGCAGGGCCAGGATGTAGAGCAGCGGCAGGAAATGTTCCGGCGTGGGAACGGCCAGCCGCGCGTGGGGTCCCAACTTTTCATAATGGATGATGGGATCGTGGTCGCCCGCCAGAGTTAAATCCTTCAAAACCCCGTCGAACTCCCGGGCCCAATCAAAAGCCCCGTCCTCCCAGGCCATCACCCCCAGGTTGTGCACCATGTTTCCGCTGCCGACGATCAAAACGCCCCGGTGGCGGAGCGGCGCCAACTGTTGCCCCAACGCGTAATGGGCGGCCGCGTCCTTCGTCCGGTCTAAACTCAACTGGACCACGGGGATATCCGCGGCGGGAAACATCCGGCAAAGCACGGACCAGGCGCCGTGGTCCAATCCCCAGCCCGTGTCCAACCGTACCTGCGCGCCCAGCATATGTCGAACGAGCATGGCCAAAGAGGGCGAGCCGGGGGCGGGATACTTCACGTCGAAGAGAGGTCGGGGAAAACCGGAAAAATCGTGGATCGTGCGGGGATTGTCCATGGCCGTGACCTGGACGCCCTTGGTTTCCCAATGGGCGGAAACGCAGAGGATGGCCTTGGGTCTTGGAAGGGATTTCCCCACCGTGGCCCAGGTCCGACTGAACTCGTTGTCTTCGATGGCGTTCATGGGATTGCCGTGGCCCACGAACAGGGCCGGCATCGGTGAATCCGCGGTTGGAAATTCTTCCTCGCCCGACGTCATCTTCCGTTACTGCGGCTTCACCAGCATCACGCCGACGAAACAGCGGAAAAAGTAAAACCGGACTTCGGCGGCTTCCAATCCCTCTTCTTCGCAGACCTTGCACAGCTCCCAGCTGGAGAAAAGCCTTCCCACCCAGATGTGCGCCTGGTTGTGCCACGAGAGAAAGTTAAAAATGAAGAACGGCCCGAACCTGTAGGGAACGCCGACGAAGATCCTTCCGTTGGGCTTGACGGCCCGCGCCATCTCGCGCAGCGCCTTGCCGAAGGACGGCAGGTGTTCCATGGTGCTGGAGTTGAAGGCCATGTCGAACTGTCCGTCCGCGAAAGGCAGGTGGTAGAGGTCCGCGAGAACGTTTTGCTGCAGGGAATTCTTCGGCGACGCGGCGAGGGCCAGCGGGTCGTGGTCCAGGGCCACGCAGAGCCCCACGCCGGGCCGCGCGGCGAGGAGCGCGGAGCAGGAGCCGGGGCCGGAACCGGCCTCCAGTATCCGGGCGGGCGACGCGCTTTCCGCCAGGCGGCTGCGTAAGTAATCCGCCAACCCGCGGTTGCGCCAGCGCCGCAGGCCGTCGAAGACTCCGTAGAGGAACGAACCGGGCCCGCGGCCCATGCTCCACAGCCGGACTTTAGACATGTGATTTCTCCCATCGGACTTCGAAGATGCGGCGGACGTAGGCCATTCCCTTGCGGAAAAAACCGCCGCTCCCGGACGTGGTTTTGGAAACGCCCGCGGTCCGCTCTTTAAAGTGGTAGCCGATCTCCCGGACCTTGAAGCCCCGCCGGCGCGCGTTGTGGATGAAACCGATGAAATATTCCCCGTAGACGCTGGGCGCCAGGGGCACCGCGTCCAGCACCGCGCGCCGGGCCAGAACGAAGCCGCTGGTATAGTCCTTGAAGTCGCGGCCTAGCACCACGCCCGCCAGACCGTTCACGAGCCGGCTGGTGAGCACGCGCAGCGCGCCACGCTCGTCCCGCCCGCCTTCGACGTAGCGCGACCCGACGGCCACGTCGCAGTCGGACAAAGACCGGTACATCGCGGGGATCAGCGACGGCGGCATGCCGAGGTCCGCGTCCATCCAGCCGATGTATTCCCCCCGCGCTTCTTTGATGCCGCGGGAAAATGCCGACGCCAGCCCCCGCTCGCCCACCCGCCGCACCGCCCGCACGTTGGGAAGGCCGGCGGACTCGACGGTCTTCCACGTCAGGTCCGGCGAATCGTCGTCCACTACGATGATCTCCATCTCCGCCGGAGCGGAGCGCAGGAGTTCTTCGATCATCCGGAGGATGTTCTCGCTTTCGTTGTAGGTGGGCAGGACGATGGAAATCACTGGTCACCGCCTCAGGTCTTTCAGGGAATCGGCGCAGTATTTGATTTCCGGCTCGGTGAGTTTGAGTCCGGAGGGCAGATACAATCCGCGGCGCGCAATGTCGTCGGAAACGGGCCTGGAACCTGAGAGGTCGGGAAAGTTCGGTCCGGTTCCGCGCAGCGCCGGCTGCCGGCTCATGGGAAAGAAGAACCCGCGCGTGTCCACGCCCTTCTCCCGCAGCGCGGTCCGCACGGCGTCGCGCGTCATGCCGAAATCGTCGTCGATAAGCACGCTGAACATCCAATAGGCGTTGCGGGCCCAGGGTTTCTCAACGGGCGGCGTGACGCCGCCGAAACCCCGGAGCTTTTCCAGATAGGACTGGGCGATCTCCCGTTTCCGCGCGCTGATCCAGTCCATCCGCTCCGCCTGGGCCAAGCCCACGGCGGCCTGCATGTTCGTCATGCGATAGTTCATCCCCCGGATATTATGGAGGTAGCGCGGCGCTTCAAAACCGATGTTGATGAACAGCCGGGCCTTTTCCGCCAGGGCATCGTCGTCGGTGAGGACCATGCCGCCTTCGCCCGTAGTGATCGCCTTGTTGCCGGCGAAGCTGAACACCGAGACCCGCGCCAGGGAACCCGTCCTCTTTCCCTTGTACGCCGCGCCGTGGGACTGGCAGCAATCGGCGATGACAGGGAGGCCGTGCTTCCGGGCGACGGCGTCAATGGCGTCCATGTCGCAGGGATGTCCGTACATGTCCACCGTCATGATCGCCTTCGTGCGCGTGGTGATCGCCGCCTCGATCTTCGCCGGATCGATGCACCAGGTGTCGGGCTCCACGTCAACCAACACGGGTTTCGCGCCCGCGAGCATGACCGCGGTCGCCGACACGATGATGCTGAAATCGGGGATGATGACTTCGTCGCCCGCGCCGATCCCCAGGATTTCCACGGCGGTGTGCAGCCCCGCCGTGCCGCTGGAGCAGGCCACGCCGTGCTTGACGCCGGCGTACCCGGCGAACTTCTCTTCGAAGAGTTTTACGTATTTTCCGAGGGAGGAGAGCCAGCCCGTGTCGATGCATTCCAGGAGGTATTCGCGCTCCAGGCCCGCGAAAACGGGCTCGTAAACGGGGATCATCTTTCGCCCGGGAGGCGAACCGGTGGGGACATTATTTTTACGGCGCACCGTACAAGCTTAGTATTTTATGGCGACAGTTTTGAGGGGATTTCGGGGGACGGAAAAAACGGAAGGGAAGGCTACTGATCGACGCTGGTTTGAAGGCCAATATTTTCGAGGACGCCGGCCACGGCTTCGCAGCGTTCGCGCGGGCCGGAATAGACGATCGCGCTGCCCGTCAGGTGGACCACGTTGGCCAGCTGCAGGCCCTTCTCGTAGGTGCACCGCGTGGCCTTCATCAACTGGATGGCCACGTCCTGGAACGTGTGGCAGTCGCAATTGAAGAGGATCGTCTTCCACCCCAGCCAGTTCCGCGTCCTGCTGGCGGTCTCCTGGCCCGGGGATTGCTCGATGATCATATTCCCGCTCATGGGGGGCATTTTACCGTTTTTACCGCCCTCTGGCAAGGACGTAAATCGGGGGCCTATTCGGGGAAACTGTGGATCTGGTACACCTTGAAATCGTAGTTCGCGAAGATCTCGGTGAGCCGGCTTTGATGGCGGAGGGTGAAATCCCGGAAAAACTCCCGGTCCTTTGGCGAAAACCGTCCGACCACCAGGTAGCCCGCCTTGATTTGGTGAAAATAATTCCAGAGTTCCGCGTCCGAGCCCAAGTGGTAGATGGAACAGCGCCTTCCGGTGTAAAGCCCGAAGACCCGCGGCTCCCGGGCGACCAAAACGGCGTCCCGCGGAAGTGCGTCGCGGATGAAACGGAAGACGGCCCGGCTCTCCGGCGCGCGGACGTTGTCCAGGAAAGGACCGAAGCTCGTTTGGGCGTAGACGGATTCATAGGTCAAGGCCGCCGCCGCGACCCAACCCAGCAGGAGGATGCCCCGCCAGGACCCGCTTTTGAACCAACCGTCCAGCCCCACCAAGGCGTAGTAGAAATAGAACGGCACCAAGGGAAAGATGTAGCGGACGCCGTCGTTGGCGGACCAAAAAACCATGGCCGCGGCGTAGAGCGGAATGAAAAGCTCCAAGTCGCGCAACCCCAGCCGCAGGCGGAGGAAGTATCCCGCGGCCGCGAGAAGGGAGGTGAGAAGGAACAGACCCGTTTTCAGCGCGGGCCATTGGCCGTTCTCCCATAGGTCCGCGGCCATGCCGATGTAATCGCGCGCGTTGCCCACGCTGCGCGCCCAGTTCCAGCTGAACAGGGAAAGGTAACCCGAATCGTTGTAGACGAAGATACCCTGGATGAAGACCAGGACCGCCAGAACGCCCAGGGCGCGCCACGTCGGCATGCCGACGCGCCTTGTCCTAAAAAGATCGCCGAGGACGACCGTCGGCACGAGGATCAACCCCACGCTGCGCGTTCCATAGGCCAGATATATCGCAAGTCCACCGGCGACCGCGGCCCCCCATCCGGGGCGGGTCAGCGCGCGGGCCTTTTCCCAGACGAACAGCGCCAGGACCAGAAAAAACACGAAGGGCACGTCCGCGTAGACCATGTCCTTGAAATCCCAGAAGGCCGGATGGAACCCCAGCATGGCGAGCAGCGCCAGCATCGGCGCGAAACGCAGGTCCGGCCGGAGCCAGACGTACAGCAGCAGCAACAACCCCAGGAAGAACGCGATGCCGACGCGCTTCATGGCCTCCAGGTCCGGGCCGCGGAAACTGTAGACGGCGGCGAGGAGCGCGGGATAGACCGGCGGATAGGCTTTGGGGGAGTAGGTCGGAAAATGGGGGTTGACGATGAAGCGCGTGTCCGAATAGGGCTGGCCTTTCACGAGGTTGTGCGCGTGCCGGACGTAGAGGCTGAAATCGCCGGCCCAGCGGTGGCCGGGGCGGATCGTTTGGACATAGAAATCGCCGACGGTAAAGAGGAGGAGGGCGACCAAAAAACCTCGGCCGGCGGAAAACCAGTTGACGGCGGACGTGGGCGCCGGGAGGACGGGACGGGAGAGAAAACTTTTCCCCTTATCGACCCACTCCTTGGCGTTCCAGGGCACGACGGTTATTGTTCGTTGAGGAAGTCGATCAGCTGGCGGAGCCGGCCGAAGTGGAACCGGTTGAAGTGGAACAGCAGGCGCGGCAGCTCCGGCCAATCATTTTCCTCGGGCAGGGCCGCGGACGAAACAAACTCGCCCTTGGCGCAGATGTCGCGGAAGTTCTTGTTCAGGTGCGCGAGCGTGTTGGTCTGGATCTGCTTCTGCACGCGGATCGCCAGGCGGTCCTTCACGAACCGGAGCGAATGGTAGTTGCGGTAAAACTTCAGTATCTCCTGGACCGCATCGTCCACGGAGCTGGTGATCTTGATCAGCCCCATGTCCTCGGGCGAAATCTTCCCCTTTTTCAAAAGGTGCTTGACGATGTAGCGCTTCCAGTCGCGCCAGTAATGGCTGCCCGGGGCTTCCACGAACACCAGCGGCATCGGGTCGCACTTACCCGTTTGGACCAGCGTGAGCGCTTCCATGGCCTCGTCGTGGGTGCCGAACCCGCCGGGGAACATCACCGCCGCGCTGGTCTCCTTCAGGAACATCAGCTTCCGCGTAAAGAAGAACCGGCAGTCGATGAACTTCGTGTCTTTGGCGATGAACTCGTTGGCGGCCTGCTCGTAGGGGAGGCGGATGTTGATGCCGAAGCTGTTGTTCTTCCCCGCGCCCTCGTTGCCGGCCTTCATGATGCCGGGGCCCGCGCCGGTGATGATCATATAGCCGGCCTTGGCCATCTTCTGGGCGAACTGCCGCGCCAGCTTATAGTCCGGGTCGTTGGAGCTGGTGCGCGCGGAGCCGAAGATCGTCACCTTGCGGCGGTCGCGGTAATC
This sequence comes from uncultured Elusimicrobia bacterium, assembly GCA_964482515.1. Lineage (GTDB taxonomy): Bacteria > Elusimicrobiota > Elusimicrobia > FEN-1173 > FEN-1173 > CAYZXT01. The sequence goes on from CAYZXT010000020.1 coordinate 33,118, forward strand.
CTTGAAAATGCGGAAGCCGTAGCGCAGCTCGCGCAGCGCGCGGCTCAAAATTTTGGTGTCGCCCCGGGCCAGCCCCGCGACCTGGGCCTTGAGCGCGGTGACGATGATTTCCCGCACCAGGTCCCGGTTGTCCGGGGTCTTGCTGGATTTACCGGCGTCGGTCAACTGGATGAGGGCGTCGATCTGCTTGAGAACCTTCGGGTCGAAAGCGTCGAAGTGCGCCGCGTGGGGCTCCCCCTGGAAGGACATTTCGTTCAGGGGATTGGTGTCGTTGTTGTCGGGCATGGGGACATCCTCTCGTTCAAATTTACGTAACCTATATATACAGGTGAAGCGGCGAAAATGCAAGGTCCGGCGCAACGAATATGAAATCGTCCGGATTTTTCAATATACCATTCCCCAAACTTCCCATGGGCCGCCCGGCCCGGGACAAAGTTGTGATAAAATGAACCGCCGTTCACACTACGCGTCGGAGGCCCGCTTGCCGCTTCTTTCCGTTTCAAAAAAAATCCTCTTCAAAACGCTCGCCGTCCTTTCGGTCCTGCTCTTCGCCGCCGGCCTTTGGAAAATCTACGACCGCTATCGGGAACACGCGCCCGCCGGCCTCAAGCTGAACAGGCAGGCCTGGAACGCGAGCTACGAGGAACGCGGACTGGCCGTGCCGCCGGACGGCCCGCGGGAAGGGTTTTGGGGCGCGCGCCTCGGCCCTAAAAAACAATCGGAAAAACTGGGCTGGCTGGAGCGTGAGCTCGACCTCCCGAACCTGATCGATGTGGATGAAGGAGGCTTCCAGCGGGTCTCCCCCTCCACGTCACCCATCGCCGACCTGCTGATACTAGGCGGCAGCGTGGCCTTCGGGTCCTACGCCTCAAGCGTCGATAACACCTATTTCTCCCGATTGGCCGGACTGCTTTTGGAAAGAGGCCTTCCCGTTCGAATCACGGTCTTCGCCGCCGGCGCCTGGACGAGCGCCAACGAGCTAACGGCCTTTCGGCTCTACCTCGCCCGACGGAAACCAGACGCAGCGATGTTTCTGAACGGACTGAACGACCTGACCCGTCTGAAGGATTTTCCGCCGGAGCGGCGAGTCGCGGATTATCTTCGGCGGATGCGGCGGGCGCGGGACCTGGCCAAAGCCGAAGGCATTCCCCTCGTCGTGGCCTTCCAACCCTTCTACCCGGAAAAAGCCGTCATGTCTCCGCTGGAAAATCTCATCCTGAAAAATTCCTATGATCCGGAACTGCTGAGGACCTACTTTCCGAAGCTGCGGGACGGCATGCGGGCCATGGCGAAAGAGGGCGACGTGATTTGGATCGACAGCTCGGATGCGTTGAACGGGGAGACGAAAACCACCTTCAGCGACCAATGGCATTTTTCGGACCCGGGACATGGTTTGCTGGCGGAACGGCTGGCGGAGGGGTTGGAACCGGTCATCAGGAGCGTTGTCGAGAAACGCGCCCGTTAAAGAATTAATCCAGGTCGATCTCCCGCAACTTCGGTTTCTCGTCGGGGTTCTCCTGGGCGCGCTTGAAGGCCTCGTCGAACTTCTTCTTCAAAATCTCGCCTTTGCGTTTTTCCTCGTCCATGGATTTCTTGAAGATATCGTCCCGCTTCTCGGCGTCCTTCTTCAGGGACTTCACGGCCTCGCCCAAATCCATGACCGGCCCCTTCTTCGCGGCTTCCTGGTGCATGAGCACGTCGCCCGTCTCCGGGTCGATGGTCAGCACGGCCTGGCAGCAGGGGCAGACGCTCTTCAACGTTTTCAGTTCATCGCTCATTTCGCCCCCCGCAGCGCCGCTTTGCATCTCTTGGCGCGGATGAGGGAAGGCTGATGGTCGGGCTTCACCGCTAATATTTTATTGAACTGCTCCAGCGCGGGCTTGTACTCTCCGGCATTCAACAGCGACACGCCCTTGGTGTAGATCACTTCCATCTCCTGCTTCGTGAGGGCCGGCGCGGGCGCGAACCCCGGCGGCGAAACGACCGGGACTGGAATTTCCTCGGGTTTTTTCTTTGGGGAAGCGAAGCCGGGCAGGTCCCCCACCGGGCCCGTTTTCTTTCCCGACAGATCGAACTCCCGCTTCAGAGGAATTTCCCCGCCGACCCGCGTCCCCAGGTTGGCGACTTCCTTGCACTTCCCCAAATACTCCCTGGTCAGCGCGTCGTTGGGAAGGATCGTCCGGATGGCCTCGAACTCCTGGGCCGCGTCCGCATAGAGCCCGCTGTTGTAAAAGATGGCGGCCTTGCGCCAGTGGGCCTCCAGAAACGCCCGGCTGTCCGCATCGTCCGCCACGGCCGAGCCCACCGCGAAAAGCAGCAGGCCCGCCAGCAATGTTCGGCTCATTTTGATCAAATATCCCCCATCACATTTTCTTTTTGGGCGGTACCGGCGCGGCCGGATAGGTGTTCAAAAGTTCCTCCACCGTCACCGCCTGATAACCTTTCCGGTCCAGGTCCTGAAGGAGGGCCGCCAGCACGTCCACGGTCTTCTGCCGCTTTCCGCCGTCGTGCATCAGGATGATGACGCCCGGCTTCACGTTGGTGGTGTAGTTCCGTGTCATGTCTTCCTTGCTCTGGTTGAACCAATCGTAACCGAAGGTCCAGTTCACCAGGACGACGCCCTGCTGTCTTGCTACCTCGCGGATCCACGGGCGGTCGATGCCGTGGGGCATGCGGACATATTGCGGCCGCTTGCCCGACGCCTTTTCCAAAATGTCCTGGGTCTTGACCACGGATTCCGCCAGTTGCTGCGCGCCGGTCTCCGCCGGGACTTTGGCGTAGTTCACATGGCTGTAGAGGTGGCTTGCGACTTGATGTCCTTGCTGGATGACGCGCTGTATCACTTCATCCTTGCCGATGGTGTTTTCGCCCAGCATGAAGAAGGTTCCCTTGGCGTTGTGGGCCTTCAAAAGCGCCAAAATTTTATCGGTATAGACTTTATCCGGGCCGTCGTCGAAGGTCAGCGCGACCACTTTCGTCGAGGTGGTCACCTTCCACACCAAGTCGCCCGGGACCGGAGCGGCCATCAGAGATGCCGCTGATAAAAAAACCGCCGTCACCCCGGCGAACGCCGGGGTCCAGATCGCAAAGAGTTTCTGGATTCCGGCTTTCGCCGGAATGACCCCTTTTAAAACTTTCCATCTCACGATGCTACGCATGATGTCTCCGCCTTTCAATTATAAATCCATATTTTCCAAATGGTTCTTTCCCAAAACAAAGGGCACGGCGAAAGCCGCCGCGTTCAGGACGAACAACCCCGCGGCCAGCACGACGGTCGCGCCCGATCCCCACAGGAGCCCCCAGCGTAAACCGCCGTAGGCGTGCATCCGAACCAGGGTCGCCTCCATCGCCAGCGTGACGCCGACGTAAAACAGCGCCGACACCATGAACAGCAGCCCGCCGGGCGACGATTCGATCTGGGCGATGTTCTCCACGTGGAAGCGCGGGAACAGAGCGCCGAAGCCCACGCCCATGCCGGTCAGGCAAAACGCCATGACCAAGATCGTTCCCATGGACAGCAGCGACACGAAGCTGTTCACGCCCAGCAGCGTGTTCGACGTTTCCACCAATATGATACCCATCGCGGCGAGCGGAAGGAAGCCCAACAAAAACTTTTCCCATAGCAGCGTCCACAAACTGACCGGCGCGCTGCGCAGCGCCCACCAGGATTTCCCCTCCAGGCTGATGGCCGGGAACACCACGCGCAGCGCCACCGCCGCGAGGACGAAGCCCGCCATGCCGATGTTGATGAAGGAAATCAAGCTCTTCAGGAACGCCGAATCCAGGGGCAGCTTGGCGATGCTGATCAGATACACGGCCATGATGGCGATGAGCAGAAGGAACTGCGCCCAGCGGTTGGCGTCGCGCACGAACAAAAGGGAATCTTTCCCGAGCAGCGCGCGGATCCGCCCGCCGAAATAGGACGGCGCGAAGAGCCACTCGCGGCCCAGTTTCGTGACGCTGTTCCGCCGGCCCGACTCCTGGGCCGACGTCCAGCCGCCGTAGTACGCTTTCTCCGCGAAAAAGAGCAGTCCCGCGCCGAGCAACAGCGACGCGCCGGACAGAAGTCCGGCGTAGGCGAAGACGTCCCGCGGGTGTTCCGCCACGAAGGCGTTCACCGCTGACGCCATCCACCAGGACGGCAGGTAAGGCGCCACCGGCGCTTCCAGCAGCGCGAGGTATTGGAAGATCACCTGGAAGGAATCCGCCCGCACCAACTTCTCCGGCTCCAGCCAGCGGAACAAAACGTAGAGCGCGCAGCCCGCGATCACGCCGAGGATCAACATCACCTCGCGGACTTTCTTCGACGGGAAGACGCACATCAGCGCGAGGCTCAGTCCTACGCCGAGGATGCAGGCCGTCGCCACGAAGGGGATGGACAGAAGCGCGAGATAACCGTAGAACGCGGCGCCGAGCTGATGGATCTGCCCGTAGGCGGCCAGGAACGGAAGCATCGCGACCACCACCATCCAGGAGGAAAAGACGGCGGTCTCCAGGGACTTGAACAGAAAGACGGAACGGAAGGGCAGCGGGCTGTGGATCAGGAAAGACAAATCCTTGGCGAAGAAAAGCGTGGAGAAAGAAGCGAGCGTGCTGGAGAAGATGATCATCATGAACATGGTGAGGAAGGTCATGGCCATGAGCTTCAGCACCAGCAGACTGCCGATCATTTCGACGGATTTCACTTCCCACAGCATACGGAGGAACCCGGCGTAAAGGAAAAGCAGGAACCCCGCGCCCAGCGTCCCGAAAGCGAGGGTCTTCACTGCGTCGCCGTAGGTCATCCGCGCGATCCAATTCTTCAGCATCCAAATTTTCGCGCGAAGGAGGGTGGTCATGGTTCGGTCGTCCCTACAAATACTTCAGCATCTCCTGGTATTCGCTGCCGCCGGTGAGGTGAAGGAAAACATCCTCCAAACTGCCGGTCTTGTTGGCTTTGGCGCGGAGCTCGGCGGTGGTGCCGATCAAATCCAACTTCCCGTTCTGCAGGATCCCGATGCGGTGGCAAAGCCGTTCCGCGATCTCGAGAACGTGGGTGCACATGAAAATCGTCGCGCCGTCCCTGGCCAGCCGCTCGAAAATGTCCTTCACCAGCCGCGCGCTCTTGGGATCCAATCCCACCATCGGTTCATCGAGGAATAAAACCTTGGGCTGATGCAGCAGCACGCTGGCGAGAACCAGCTTCTGCCGCATGCCGTGGGAATAGGTCTCTACCAATTCGTCACCGTCTTCGCTCAGCTCGAACATCTCCAGAAGTTCGGGGATTTTCTTCTTCTGGTAGGCGAGATCGACGTCGTAGAGGTCGCCCACCAAGCGGAGGAATTCTTTGCCGGTGAGCTGCGGGTAAACATAGGGCTGGTCCGGCACCAGGCCCATGATGCGCTTCGCTTCCACGGGCTGAGTCTGCACGTTGAAGGGACCGACCCAGCCCTGGCCCGACGTGGGCTTCAACAAACCCGTCAGAAGTTTCACCGTCGTGGTCTTTCCCGCGCCGTTGGGCCCGAGCAGGCCGAAAATTTCCCCCGCCGACACTTCAAGGCTGAGGTTGTCCAAGGCGGTGACGGATTGAAATCGTTTGGTGAGTTTCTCGGTTTTGATCACAGGGGGATGTTCGCCCGCAGGTAAGCGAGGACGATTCCGGGAACGAAGGGCATCCAGAGATTGTCGTTGAGCGGGATGGGCATGAACTCGATGGCCGTAGCAATGAGAGCGCCCACGACCACCTCCTTCGAACCGAAGGGCGGCGTCAGGAAGATCGTGCCGACGGCCCAGCAGGCGAGGAAACAAGCCAGGGTCCCTTCCAAACTCTTCCGCCCGAGGCGAAGATGGCCCCAGCGTTTCCCCACCAAACTCGCCGCCGCGTCGCCGGCCGCGAGGTAGAGCAAACAGGCCACGACGATGTCGCGGTGCGGGACGAAGAACATCGTCAGCCAGCAGCCGAGCAGCGTCCAGAGGATGCCCGAGGGTTTATGGATTTCCGATTCGCGGTGGATGCCGTGGAACCAGCGCAGCATGGTTTCGTTCACCGCCGGGTTGCGCAACCGCACCGCTTCCAAAATACCGACGAGGACGAAGGCAATCCCCAACGCCCAAAGGCTCACTTCGCGGCCCATGACCCAATAGAGCAGCGCGTAGAGCAGGCTGAGGCTGTGGAAGAATTTACGTTTGATTTCGAGGAAGAAGTCCGGCGTCAAGGGGCGAGCCTCATCGGCCGAACCCGGCGCGGGACTGGACGAGATCGAACAATCGCTCGAGCGTCCAACGGACGCCGTGCCAGGCGACCGCGCCGAAGCGGAGGGCGTTCTGCCCCATCTGGTCCCAGAAGTACTTCAAAGAAACCTGTTCGGGAAAGAGCGTCTTCAAAATCACGACCAGCACGAAACAGTTCGCCATGAGGATCACGGCGAGGGAGAAGAAGGGCCCGGCGTAGCGCAGGTCGGGTTGGCGCTGGAGAAGCGCGTGCAGCGTCAGCGAAGCGTGGAAGGCGAATGTGAATCCGATCAGGATCGGGAACCAGAGCGGGTTGATGGGGCGGGCCGCGTAATATTGCGCCAACTGATAAACGCCGACGACGATGAGCGTGTAGAGCGGCAAGCAATAGGGCGCCAGCGCCACGAACACGTTGGTGTCGCTCAAGACCACCTCGCCGCCGCCGGGAGACGCTGTGAAGGACTTCACGCGGATGCCGGAAAAGAAAGCCACCACCGCGTGCGTGAGCTCGTGCCCGAAAACGTATATCCCGAGGGGCTTTGAAAAAACCAATTCAAAGACCGCGTAGCCGAGGGCCCCGGCCAGCACCGGCCAGAAGGAAAACCAATGGCCCGCGAAACTGCGCAGCACGGAGGCCGCCGCCCACACCGCCGCCGCCAGCACAGGAAGCAACAAAAACCCCAGGACGGGATAGACCCAGAGGGAACCCTTTTTCGATCGGCTTGAACTTTTGGCGGGACTTCTGCGGAGGCGCTGTTTCTTCAACGCGGCGAGACGGGGATCAACCCGCGCTCAGGGGCCATTGACGGGAGCCGGCGATCTTCTCGCCGGGCTTGGCCTTGTATAGACGGAGGAACCGGTTCTTTTTGTCCACCAGGACGATGGTCGGAGATTTCGGGCGGTCGGAGATTTCAAAGGCCATGATGATGATCTCGTCGCCCTTATGGACGAGGTGCGCCGCCGCGCCGTTCATGCAGATCATGCCGGAATTCTTCTCGCCGCGGATGACGTAGGTCTCGAGGCGCGCGCCGTTGGTGTTGTCCACCACGAGCACTTTTTCGTATTCGCGGATGTCGGCCTTCTTCATCAAGGCCTCGTCGATGGTGATGGAGCCCACGTAGTGCAGGTTGGCTTCCGTGACCGTGGCGTTGTGTATCTTGGAGTGGAGGTAGGTTCGCATGAGGATTTCCGCCTATTGCGCTTCGGCGGAGAGCGGCGGAGCGACGATGTCCTTGATCGCCTCGTGGGCGTCCCAGAAGCTTTCCCGCGGCGCGATGATCTTCAGGCCTTCCTGGGGAAGGCGTCCGTTGGCGGGGCCGTCGTAGAGGCGCGCCTCGATGCCCTTGGCTTTCAGGGCGTCCAGGCAGCGCTGCGCTTCGCCGCGGTCGCGGGTGGAATAGACCATCAGCGTGCCCGCGTCCTCGCCGGCTTCCAGGTCCAGCATGTATTCCTCAAAGGGGATGTTCTTGGATTGCAATTCCTCGCGCCACTGCTGCTTGGCCGCCGGCGCCAGGTAGCGCGCGCGCCGGACCCAGAGGGATTCGGGCGGGCTGAAAAGTTCATAGGTGTCCTTGTACCACTGGTAGGCGTACTTGACGGAGGATTCGGTCAGGGTCTGGTTGCGGTCGAACTCGAGCACTTCCAGGTCCTGGGCGTAGACGTCCGCCGAAATCTCGCCCTTCTCTTTCTTGCGGTCCAGTTTTTCCTTCTCTTTCAAAAATTTCGCTTCGAAGGCCTGGCGCTTCAGCTCCGGGTTCGCGTGCCACTTGGCGTAAAGCGCGCCCTGGCGGAAAGCCTCTCGCGCCCGGGCGATCACGTCCGCGTAGACCATGCCGTAGGCGACGGCGGCCGTGGCTAAAACCAAGGCAGCGTTTTGGACCCATCGTTTGGAAAAGAATCCGGCGGATGGCTGAGCGACGGGGGCGGGACTTTGAATCTCAGGCAAGGGTGAGGATCTCCTTTAATTTGGCCACGAACTCTTTGGTGCGCAGCGGCTTGGTGAAAACCTCCCGCACGTTCTTGTTGGCCTGGACCATGCGCCGGGTGGAATCGCTGGCCGTGTAG
>CAYZXT010000021.1:0-41286 GCA_964482515.1 uncultured Elusimicrobia bacterium
GTTTCCATTAAATTTTCCATTTTTAACCTCTTCTTGATTTCAGAGTTTAATTGGTTTTTAATAGCGCCTGAGCGGCCCCGCGAATAAACATCATACCGGGTCGAGATTAAGATGGGATTGAGAAGTTGCAACATTTATGAAACGTAGATGTAAACAACTCCACCCCGCCATGCGAAAATTCCCCCTGGAATTCCGACAGTAAAAATGATACTAAAGCATATCCGGATCATCGGTCAGTTTCACACCCGCAAAAGCATCATCTCAGGAGGAATCATGCGCTTTAATCTTCCCCAAACCGCCCGACTCTCATTGGCCATGGCATTCGCCCTCACTTTCGCCGCCTGCGCAACCACGCCCAAAGTGACCCGCACGGAAACTGATGAGCAGATCGACCTCAGCGGCAATTGGAACGACACCGATTCCCGTCTCGTGGCGCAGGAAATGATCACCGATTGCCTGGCGCGGCCGTGGCTGACCGATTTCACCAATGATAAGAAGGAAAAACCCCGGGTCATCGTCGGGACCGTCTTGAACAAAAGCATCGAACACATCAACACCGAAACCTTCGTCAACGATCTTCAACGGGAATTGACCAATTCCGGTCGGGTCAAGTTCGTGGCGAGCAAGGACCAGCGCGACGAAGTCCGGGAAGAACGCATGGACCAAGCCAAGAACGCCAGCATGAAGACCGCCAAGAGCATGGGGCAGGAATACGGCGCGGACTTCATGGTGAAGGGCCAGATCAACACCATCATGGACGCGGCCGGCAAACAGGAAGTCAAATACTACCAGGTGGAACTGGAGCTCATTGACATGACTTCCAATGAAAAATCCTGGATCGGCCAGAAAAAAATCAAGAAACTCGTTAAATACAGAGGGCGAAAGTTTTAACTAGGACATTACCGCGGCTCAAAAGGACTTTAACCCGATGAAAATAGAGAACCCGGAACGTCAACTGACGTCCGGGTTTTTTATTCCTCAAAAAGCGGTCGCGATAGTCGTCTTGGCCGGCCTGCTCCTTGCCTGCGCGACCCCGTTGGGGATCCGCCAGGCCCTCGACCGCTACGTCGCCCAAAACCAATACGCCGAAGCGGCGGCCGCGGTGGAGAGCGGCAAAACCCGCTATTACGGCGAAAAGAACGCGTTCCTCTTTTATCTCGACCGCGGAATGCTTTTGCACCTGGCCGGACAGCATAAAGAAAGCAACGAGGCTTTCGAACAGGCCAAGCGGATTTCCAAGGAACTCTTCACCAAAAGCGTCACCGCCGAGGCCTCCACGTTCATGGTCAGCGATAATATCCGCCCGTATTATGGTGAAGATTTCGAGCGGGCCTTGATACATTTCTTTTGCGCTGTAAACTATCTGATGCTGAACGACGGTAATTCTGCCCTTGTCGAGGCCCGGCAGGTCGATTTCCTCCTCACCAAGCTAAAAACGGATTACGGATACAAGAACACCTATAAAGAAGACGCCATGGTTCGCTATATCATGGGCATGATCTATGAAAATCAAGGGCAGTTGAACGACGCCTTCATTTCCTATCGAAAGGCTTTGGACGCCTACGACGTTTATCGCACCGACTACGGCACGCCGATGCCCCAGGCGTTGATTGGAGACGCGCTTCGGACGGCCCGGGACTTGCGGTTCGGCGACCGTGTTCGGGAAATCCTGCAGCGCTGGGGCGGCGTCATGCCGGACCGGCAGCCTGACTATGGGGAAGTGGTCGTCCTCCATTACAACGGGTTGGCCCCCCATAAAGTGGATTCGTTCTTTGAAATCGGATTCATCGCCGGATGGGCTTACGTCGATGCGGCCAAACCCCAGGGCCAGGAAAAACAGCAAGTGGAGCAGGCCGGAGCCATCGCCCGGTCCATACTCGCCGACGCGGTCGTCCGGATGGCTTTCCCCAAATACGAGTCGTCCCCCTATCGGATCACGGGGCTCACGGTGTCCAAAGCGGACGCTGAATCAACCTGGGCCGCGGAGCTGGCGGAAGACATCGGCGCCATCGCGAAAAAAAACCTGCAGGAGCGCATCATCCGGGTGCGGGCCAAAACGATCGCCCGAGCCGTGGTCAAATTCGCCCTTTCGCAGAAAATCGCCCATAAGGTGACGGAAAAGCAAGGCGAGGGGCTCGGATGGCTGGCGCAAAAAATCATGCAGGTGGCGTCTACCGCGACGGAGTTGGCGGACAAACGGTCCTGGCAAACCCTTCCGGACCGCATCCTGGTGGCGAGAGTGCCGCTCATGGAAGGCAAGCACTCTATCACTTGTTCGTTTACGGATGCCTCCGGGCGGGTCGTTGGCTCACAGGAATTGACCGGTATCAACGTGAACGCCGGCAAGAAAACCTTTGTATATGTGCGCACGGTTCAATAACATATGGAAAATTTTCGGATCGGTTAAAAGGAGGACGCTCGGATGCGAAATACAATGTTCCGTTTGCTGACCGGAAGCGGCTTGGTCCTGGGGATGGCCGTTTCCCTTTTTGCGGCCCCGCCGCTTTGGACCAAAGGCAGCGACCCCAAATACCCGAAGAACCTCTTCGTGACCGGCGTGGGGATCAGCGGCGATCTCGACGGCGCCCGCTCAAACGCCCGGGCGGAGGTTTCGAAGGTTTTTCAAGCGAGGATCAGCCAGACCGCCACCGACCGCCAGACGGAATCATCCGCGGCAAAGGGCAAAAGACGCGGGCCCGCCCAATCCACGCAGGAGAGCGAAACGCTGACGAACGTCTCGACCGACGGGCTGCTCCACGGGGTGGAAATCGCCGAAACCTGGTACGACAAAAAAACCAAACGCCATTACGCATTGGCGATCCTGAACAAGACCAAAGTAAAGGCGGGCTTATCGTCCGAAATAGCGGAAAAAGAGGAAGCGATACAGGCGCTCCAACGCAAACTTCCCCAGGCGAAAACGCCGCTCGAGCAAGCCAAACTTCTCTCCAACGCCGTCAAGCTAAGCCGGGAGCGAGCGGAATTGGCGGCGCGCCGCCGCGTGGTCGATTCAGCCGACATGCCGGACGTCGGCGCGGAGAACCAGACGTCAAAACTCGAAGGCCAACTGGATGAATGCCTCGGCAAGATTGAGTTCATCGTCGAAACCGTCGACGACGTGGACGGAAGATTGAAAGCGGTGGTGACCAGCAAGATCACCGAACAGGGGTTCAAAGTCGTCGCCGCGGCGGATGAGACCTCCCCCGACACGCCGGTGCTCAAAGTGAAATGCAGCTTGAAAGTCGAACCCTTCGACCGCGGTCATCCCTCATGGAAATTTTACAATTGGAATGGTATGGTTGACTTGTCCGATGAAGGAGGCAAGACTCTCACATCCTCCTCCCCCTCGGGCCAGGAAGGCCATTTGCAGGACGAAACCGCGAAAGCCAAGGCGCGCATGGCTGGGGCCGAGGCCGTTGGAAAAGACGTCCAGAATCAAATTTCCACGTATATTTTGGGTGAATAAGCGCGCTCCGCGAGGAGCGTTCCCACTGATAGCGAACAAGGAGGAAACATGAACAGACGTTTGTGGACGGGCGCGATGACGGTGTTGGCGACGGCTTTTCTTCTCACGGCGTGCGGCGGCCCCAAGAAGCCGGACTGGGTGATGAAAGGCAGCGGGGCTTTCAAAGGAGATCAAAAAATCATCTACGGCGTGGGCATTGCCGAAGGCATCCGGTCGGAAGCGCTTCGCCGGGCCACGGCGGACAACCGCGCCATTGCGGAAATCTCCAAACAACTGTCCACCATCTCCACCTCCTTGATGCGGGATTACATGTCCTCCACCGCCATTCCGGCGGAAGAAAAGGGAAACGAGGAACAGTATGTGGAAAACACCATCAAGACCTTCACGTCCAACGTCGTTTCCGGAGTGAAAGTGATGGACCGCTACGAAAGCAAGGAAGGAACGCTCTATTCATTAGCCTCGCTGAACATCGAGGAACTGAAGAGATTGGCGGGAGAAGTGAAGGGTCTCAGTAGCTCTGTCCGCGAATACATCAAAGAGAACGCGGAAAAAGCCTTCGATAAAATGTCGGAGGAAGAAGCCAAGCGGCAATAGCTTCCGAAGCACCGTTTAAACAAAAAAAGCGTCCGGGGTTTCCCGGACGCTTTTTTGTCTATGTAGAGCTTTAACGGGCAGCGGTGGCCGTTTGGGTGGCCCCCTTCAGCCAGCCTTTTTGAACCAGGTGCTCCGCGATTTGAACAGCGTTCAACGCCGCGCCCTTGCGCAGGTTGTCCCCCACGACCCAGAAAGAGAAGGCGTTCTCATCGAAAAGGTCCTGCCGGAGGCGGCCGACAAAAGACTCATCGTGCCCGGCCGCGGTGAGCGGCATGGGGCAGTCCGCGCCTTCGAACGGCGAAGCGGCGTCCACAATGCGGACGCCGGGCGCCTTGGAAAGGACCTCGCGGGCTTTCTCCACGGTGATGGGTTTCTCGGTTTGAATCCAGACGGATTCGCCGTGGGCCACATAGGTCGGCACGCGAACGGTGGTGACGTGGACTTTGATGGAATCGTCGCCCAAAATCTTGTGGGTCTCTTTCACGACTTTCCACTCTTCGTTGCTGTACCCCTTGTCCTCGATCTTCCAATTGTTGGCGAGCAGGTTGAAGGCGATCTGGTTCGGGAAACCGCCCAAATCCTCGATCCGCTGCCCTTCGAGCGAGAGCTTCGACTGCTGCTTCAGCGCCTCGATGGCTTTTCCGCCTGCGCCAGACACGGCCTGATAGGTCGAAACAATGACGCGTTTCACCTTGAAGGCCTTATGCAGGGGGCCGAAAGCCAGCATCAATGTGGCCGTGGTGCAGTTCGGGTTGGCGATGGTGCCGTGATGGTCTTTGAGGGCGTCGCCGTTCACTTCCGGAATGACGAGCGGCACGTTGGGGTCCATGCGATAGTCGGCCCCGTTGTCGATGACGACCGCGCCGCGCTTGATGGCTTCCTTGCCGAACGTCACGGCGGCGCCCTTTTCCCCTTCCGTACCTGCGAAGAGGGCGATGTCTATTCCGTCGAAAGCCTCGGGCGTGGTCTCACGGACCTGGTATTTCTTCCCTTCCACTTCCAAGGTTCTGGAACTTCGCGCCAGAACGCGGACCTCTTCGGCGGGAAATTTTCGTTGGTCCAGGATCCGGATCATCTCGATGCCGACGGCGCCCGCCCCGACCACAGCCACTTTATATTTCTTCATGATAAACTCCCTCTGACATGATGCCGCTTACGGCGGCTGATATGGGTAGAGATAAAAGAAGCGCCCGTGCGGGCGCCGACGAAAAGTATAGCAAAAACCGGATTTTTGCGCGATTGCGCTAAGGGTTCAAATATAGTAATTTATGCGTCTAAATTTGACAGGAGGAAGTTCCCATGGCTTATAAATGCTCAATTTGCTCCAAAGGACCGGTCACAGGAAAGACCATCAGCCACTCGCACAGGGTGACCAACCGCGTTTTTTCCGTTAATTTGCAGCGCGTCAAACTTGCCTCGGCCGGGGGCTCATCTCGCGAATACGTCTGCACCACCTGCCTAAAATCCGGACGAGTCCGCAAAGCCCCTTAAATTCAATCCATTATGATTTTCAAGAAATGACGCGGTTTTGTCGCCGCGTCGTTTTTTATTGCTGTATGGACCAAAACTTGTTGTCCGGGGCCTTGTCCCTGCTTCTTGATTCCGGCAACGGCAGTATCACCGTGATAAAGTAATTATAAACGCGCTTCAGGCTCACCCGGTAAATGCGCATGGCAAAATCCAACCGCTGGCTCTTCGTTGACGCTAAGCTCAACCCGCCGGTATAGACCGTCTTATTGATGTCGTTCAAATCCTCGCTGTAAGTTCCCCCTCGCAACTGGACCCACGAATACGGAATAAACTCCGCCCCCAAATGCCAAACACCGGGGCGCGGCAACCCTCCCCGATAAAACCGTTTCTCATACTCCGTCGTAAAGTGGAACTGGGAGACCGGATGAAACACCCCGCCGCCGCGAAGCTTTATGGGGAGCTGGTCCGGACGGTAGGCGTTCCAATAGATGATGCCAGGGAGGTTGAAAGCGGCCACCCCGAATGAGAAATTCTTTTTGCGCGTCAGAACCCCCACGTCCGCTGTGAACCCGTTGCCGTTCGCCAGCTTAAGCGTGGGAGGCTGTCCGGCCGCGGCCACGGCAAATCCCCTGTGGGCGTTCAAATAAGAGAGGGTCAAACCCACGGCGCTGTCGCTGTCCTGGCCCGAGACCTGGGCGACAGTAAAGCCGAACTGGTTCACCTTCAAATCTTCCTGAATAAAATTATTGGCAGGGTCCGTCGGATCGGTGACCGTCGTTTGACTGAAGTTGGCGAGGGGCCTGTAGAAGAAAGCGCCGTCGGGCGCGGCGAAACCCAGGTAGGTCAGTTTGCGACCGCGGAGCGAGACGCCGCTGAAGATTTGGCTTTCGGTCAGGCTGCTGTGGTGGGCGACGTCCATGTCGATGGAGAAGAGCGGGGACGAGAGATCGTGCAACGCCGCCGGGTTATAAAGCGGCGACTCCGGGAGACCGGACATCGCCACGCCGCTGTCCCCCGCGCCGATGAAACGCGCACCGGAGAGTTTTCCGTCGAAGTCAGTGGAAAGGATGTTGGTGCGTGGTTTCGCCCAAACGCGAACGGTTAAAAGACAGAGGCTCAGACCTAGGAAAAAGAGCCGTCGCCGAATGGGATGTAGGATCAAATGCCCGGAGCGGAACCGGCGGGCGCGGCGGTGACGGCGCCCTGCACCGGAGAAGAGGCGGAAGCGTAGACTTTCTTTTCCATGGGACCCGCGAGGAAAGCTTTGCGGCCCGCGACTACCGCGAGCTTCATGGCTTCGGCCATCAGGATCGGGTTCTTCGCCGCGGCGATGGCCGTGTTCATGAGGACGCCGTCCATCCCCAGTTCCATGGCGACGGCGGCGTCGGAAGGCACGCCGACGCCCGCGTCCACGATGACCGGCACCTGGGTGACGATCTCGCGGATGAACCGAAGGTTCAAAGAGTTTTGGATGCCGCGGCCCGAACCGATGGGAGCGGCCAGCGGCATCACGGCGGCGGCGCCCGCGTCTTCCAGTTTCTTGGCCAGGATCGGATCGTCACTCGTGTAGGGAAGGACCACGAAACCTTCCTTGACCAACTGCTTGGTGGCTTCCAAAAGAGCGTGTGTATCAGGCAACAACGTTTTGGTGTCCCCCAGAACCTCAAGCTTAATGAGGGGCGTATCCAAGACCTCACGGGCCAGCCGCGCCACGCGGACCGCGTCGGAAGCGCTGTAGCATCCGGCCGTGTTTGGCAAAATGATCATGTTCTTGGGAATGAAGTTCCAAAAGGATTCGGGGGAACGGTCGTGGAGGTTGACGCGCCGGATGGCCACGGTCACCATATCGGCGCCGGAGGCGATCAACGCTTCCTGCATTTGGGCGAAAGTGGCGTATTTCCCCGTGCCCACGATGAGCCGCGAGTTCAGCCGCTTGCCGTTGATGATCAGGGGATTATCGTTCTCAAGTTCCATGGATGAATTTTAGCAAACTTCCTCAGCCGCCGCCAATCATCTGGACGATTTCGACGGCGTCGCCGTCTTTCAAAATCGTGTCTTTGTACATCGCACGCTTCACGATGGACATGTTCACTTCGCAGGCCAGCCGGCCCTGGTTGATCCCTAAATCCTGGATCAATTTTTCGATCGTGGTCCCTTCCGGAAATTCGCGCCCTTCGCCGTTCACGGTCAGCTTCATATCAGTGGTGCCTTAACATGAGGCTGATGGAAACGCCCAGGGCCAGGAACACCCAGCAAATCGGGTCCCGCGTCCGATGGAGGCGCGGCAGGATGTCCGCGGTGCTGACGTAGAGGAAGCCGCCGGCCGCAAGACCCAAAAGACAAGCCAAGGTCGTAGGGCCGATCCAGCCCGCGCCCATGAACCCGACGGCGACGCCGAGCGGAGTCGCCAATGCGAGCGCGACCATCAAAAACGCCGTTCGACTGGTGGGATGGCCCGCTGCCCTCAACAAGCTCGAGAGAGTCAATCCGTCGGAAAACTTGTGCACGATCACCGCGACGGACACGATCCACCCGAGGGACGTCGATTCCAGAAACGAAAAAGCCATGGCCAAACCGTCCGACAGGCTGTGAAGGAACAGCGCCACGAAAGCCCCGTATCCCAGAGAATGCACGTGGCAGTCCTCCGCGATCTCGCTGCAGGGATGAACGACGGTGAACTCCTCCACCATGAAGAAAACGACAAAAGCCGCCAGCACCGCACCGCCGGCCCAGCGAGGATCGAGTTCCCAGGCTTCCGGCAAAAGATGAAGGAACGTAATCCCGAGAAGGGTTCCGCTGCCGAAGGCCAAGAAACGCCAGATGTGGCGCTTCACCCAGGCCTGCTGACTCAGGACCAAGGAACCGCCGGCGACCGTGGAAAGGACAGCCCCCAATGACAGAGAAATCGCAAGGATCATGGCTAGTTCTCCAAAATCTGAAGTTCGTAGAGCTTGTGATAGAGCCCTTTTTGGGAAAGCAGTTCGTTGTGCGTCCCGGTCTCCGCCAGCGCACCGTGCTCGATCACGACGATCCTGTCCGCGTTCTTCACGGTGGCCAGGCGGTGAGCGATCACGATCACCGTCCGGTTATGCATGAGGTTCTCCACGGCCTCCTGGACCAACTTCTCAGAGGCTGCGTCCAAGGCGCTCGTGGCTTCGTCCAGCAAAAGGATCGGCGGGTTCTTGAGCATGGCCCGGGCGATGGCGAGGCGCTGTTTCTGTCCACCCGAAAGCAGGATGCCGCGCTCGCCGATCAAGGTATCAAGGCCCTTGGGCATGCGCTCGATGAACTCCCAGGCGTTGGCCGCCTTGGCCGCGGAGATGATTTCCGCTTCCGTGGCGTCCGCCTTGGCGTAGCCGATGTTGTGCCGGACCGTGTTATTGAAGAGCAGCGTTTCCTGCGTCACCACGCCGATCAGGCCGCGAAGACTCTTGATGCTGACGTCCCGGATGTCCTTGCCGTCGATCAGTATCCGGCCGGAGACGGGATCATAGAAGCGCATCAACAGGTAAGCCAGCGTGGTTTTCCCCCCGCCGGAAGGGCCGACCAAGGCGACGATCTCGCCTTTGTTGATCGTCAAGTTGATGTTCTTCAGGACGGCGCGGTCCGGGCGATAATGAAAACTCATATCCTCAAAACGGATCCCTTGGGAGAAAAGCGGCAGGTCCGGGGCGCCGGGCTTGTCCACCACGTGGGGTTTCTCGTCCAGAATCTGGAAGATGCGTTCCGCGCCCACCAGCGCCTGCTGCAGCGTGGCGTTGGAGCGCGAGAAATTTTTCACAGGTTGATACATGGACAACGCGCTGCCGACGAAGGCGAAGAAAGCGCCCGTGGTCCAGACGCCGTTGATCACGTCCAGGCCGCCCTGCCAAAGAATGACGGAAATGCCGAGAGCGCCCAGGAATTCCATCACCGGGCTGGACAGGGATTCCACACGGGCGTTCTTTAGGGAAATCTTGAGGTATTGCTGGTTCTCACCGATGAACCGGTCGCGCTCGTAATCCTCACGCTGGAAAGCTTTGACCACCGGCGAACCCGTGATCGTCTCCTGGATCTGGACGTAGAGGTCCGCCATCTTCATCTGGCCGGCGCGGCCGGATTTTCGCAGGCTTTTGCCGAAGCGAGCGATCAAATAACCCGAAATCGGAAGGAGGACGAAGGCCATCAAGGCGAACTTCCAGTGCAAATAAAGCAAAAAACCGATGAGCGCGACCATGGTGAGCCCGTCCCGCACAACCATGATCGGGATCTTGGTGATGGCGTTCTGGACCAACACCGCGTCATTCGTCATCCGCGACACGATGCGCGCGGAATCGTTGGCGGAGAAGAAGTCCATGGACAGGCCCTGCAGGTGCCCGTAGACTTCGTCCCGCAGCTTCTTGATGATGGACTGTCCGACATAGGCCGTCATGTAATCATGGACGTAGGCCAGGAGGGCCTTCATGAAGAACAGGACCAACACGAGGATGACGATGTCTTTGAGCGCGTCCATATCGCCGGAGGACAACGCCTTGTCCACCACCTGTTTCAGGATCCACATCGAACTCGCGGTGAGGCCCGCCACCATGGCCATGGCGAGGAGCGCGATGACCAGCCGGCCCGTATGAACGCGGAAATAGGGGAGTATTCGTTTGAACGGGTTCATGCCCGCACCTCATTATTCTTGCTGACGGCTTTTAGTATCTCTTCTGCAGCCCGTTGGCCCGCGCCGGGCCCGCCCAGCCGCCCGCGCAACGACAACAGTTCGGCGCGGATGCTTTTCCGGCGCGCGATATCTTGCAGGAAATCCCGGCAGGCCGACGACAGGTTTTCCGGCGTGGCCCGGTCTTGAATGAATTCCGGCACCAGTTCCTTCTCCGCCAGGATGTTGACCATGGAAATATGTTTTACGCGGACCAGCCGCTTGGCCAGCTGGAAAGTCACGGGAGACATCTTGTACACCACGGACATGGGAACGCCCAGCAGGGCGTTTTCCAGGGTCGCCGTTCCGGAGGAGGTGATGGCGTAGTCCAGGCCGGATCGCCAGGCGTAGTCCTCGTCCCGGACGATCTCCAACAAGTAGGGGCGGCGGAAGTCACGCCCCAGGAGCCGGTCGTAAAAATCGTTCGATAACGACTGCGCCGCGAACAAAACGAAGCGGATCCCGGGAACGTCCCTGGCCAGACGATCGGCCGTCCTCAGAAACAACGGCAGGTGACGTTTCACCTCGCCGGCGCGGCTACCCGGAAGCAGCCCCACCACCGGTTCAACCCGCAGCGGAGATTCGTCCGGAACCGCCGGTAGACGGTCGAGCAGCGGATGTCCGATGAACGTCGCCGGCACGCCGTTCTTCCGGTAGAGCTCCTCTTCAAAGGGAAAGATCACCAACATCCGGTGGACCAACTTCTTCAGCGTCGCAATTCGTCCCGGACGGCTGGCCCAGACCTGAGGGCTGACAAGATAATAGACCTGTGCGCCCGATTCCCTGCCGGCCTTGGCCGTGAAACGATTGAATCCGAAAAAATCCACCGGCACCACGATGTCGGGGCGGTATTCCTTCAACGCCGGACGGATGACGTTGTTTAAAACCTTCCAGAACCAGGGTATTCTCTTTATCGGCTCCCAAAAACCCATGACGCTCTTGTCCACCAAATCAAGAAGGAAACGGTCCGCCGTCTTCTTTAGAGCCGGTCCGCCGACGGCAAAGATCTCAATACCGGGGTCCTGGGATTTTAAATGGGCCGCCACGTGGGCCGCGTTATGATCGCCGGAAAGATCTCCGGCCACGAACAGGACGCGGGCCATCAGAGAGAATGAAGCGCCATGGATTTGCGTATGGCTAACGCGATCTCCAGGGCATCGCGTCCGTGTTCGCCGCTCACCATGGGGGCCTTCCCCTCGCGCACGCACTGGACGAAATGCCGGAGTTCCACCAAAAGCGGCTCTTCTTTTTTGAAGCGCGGTCGCGAGATCGACAAATCCAGGAGGCTTGTGACGGGCGTTTTCTTCTTGCGGAATATTTTCAGGCTGCTTTCCGCGTAATCAAGGGACATATAGGCGTTCTTCTGGAACAGCCGGATCTTGCGGAACCGCTTCAGGCTCACGCGGCTGGCCGTCAGGTCCGCGCGGCAACCCCGGGAGAAGAACAGTGTCACTTTCACAATGTCTTCATGGTCGGAAAGGACCTTGGCCCCGAGGGCCTCGATCTTCGTCACCTTGTCCTTCACCAAAGCCAGGACGATGTCGATGTCGTGGATCATCAGGTCCAGCACGACGCCGATATGCGACACCCGGGGGTCGTAAGGCCCGAGGCGGTTGGCTTCGATGAAAACAGGGTCATCGGACTGCTTGGCCATTTCCACCACGGCGGGATTGAAGCGTTCCACATGCCCGACCTGCAATATCAAATCCTTCTGCCGCGCCAGATCGATGAGCTCCTCGGCCTGTTCCACTTTTTCGGTCAGCGGCTTTTCCACGAAACAATGGACGCCGCGGCTCAGGAATTCCTTGGCCAGCGCGTAATGGGCGGGCGTCGGCGTCGAAATGATGACGGCTTTCACCTGGCCCACAAGGTCGAGCGGGTCCGCGAAGGAACGCGTTTCATACTGTTCGCCCAGCTTCCGCGCGCGCGCCAGATCAAGGTCGGCCACGCCGACGAGCTTGGCTTCCGGGATGGTCGCGGCCAACCGCACGTGATGTTGCCCCAAGTGACCGACGCCGATGACGGCGACAGGCAATCGTTCCGCGTCCGGTAAGACCGGCCCCGGAACCGTTTTTTCCTTCGCGAAGAAAATCATTCTTTCACCCCGATGACGACCAGTCCGAGCCGGTCCGCCTGTTCCAAAAACGTCGCTTTGTCGAAGAACAGGGTTTTCCCCGCCTCGACGGCCAACACAGCGGCGCCAGAGTCCTTCAAGGAGGCGAGCGTGCCCTCTCCGACCACGGGGACGTCGAACCGGATGTCCTGCTTCGGCTTGGCCACTTTCACGACGGTGAAACCGCCGCCGCAAAGGGGCCCGGCCCGGTGGATGCAGGCGTCGGTCCCCTCCATGGCTTCGATCGCCACCACGGTCTGGTCTTTCACGCAGACCGTCTGACCCAAATCCAGTCCGGCGACGGACTTCGCCGTGTTGAATCCAAACTCTATGTCCTTTTTCTGGTCGCCGGAAGGCTTCTTCGAAGTCATGACTCCGTCGGGAGCCAAAAAATCATTCAGGTATGTGGTGGAGGACAGGAAACGGATGCCCGACTTGGCGAACTCATCGGCGATGGCGCCCAGGATCGTGTCGGTCTTCTTGTCCTTCACCGTCGCCAGAATTTTGATAGCCGTCATGTCCAACTTCAACCGCCGGAAAAGCTGGTTGTGCTTCACCTGGCCGGCCATCACGGCCTCGTCCACACCCCCGTCTTTGAGCAGGGCGATGGTTTTTTTGATTTGACCCAGGGCCAGCCAGTGAAAACGGTCCACGAGCGTTTCCAAGGCCGGGTCCGTTTCCTCCTGAATCCCGATGGCGACGACAGGGCGACCCTGGCGTTTGGCCTCCCGGGCAAGCAAGAGCGGAAACTGTCCGTTGCCGGCGATGAGGCCGAGTGGTTTCACGTTGCCGCCAGGCAGTTGGCGTCAGCCATGGCCCCAGTTTGTGGGATGGGGCATCGTGCTAGCTTGTGGGATAGCATAAGAAGGGAGTGTGGAACGGAAGATTAAACGTTGGCCGTTTCGGATTCATCCGCGGCGGATTCGCGGGCCGGACGGGTAAGGCCGCGGGAAGGGGTTTTTAGAAACTCGACGAATAGGCGAACCTCGGCCGTCATGGTCATCGACTCAAGGGTGGACACCGCCTCCTTCAACGTCAGTCCTTCGTTGAAAACGGTACGATACGCGGCCTTCAGTGCGGAAAGTTTTTCGCCGGACACGCCGCGACGGCGCAAGCCCACGACGTTCAAACCGATAACGACGGCCCGGTCGCCCTGCACCATGCAAAAGGGCGCCACATCCGAAGGGACCATGGCCCCGCCCCCCAGCATGGAGCCGACCCCGATGCGAGTGAACTGATGGACAGCGGTCGCTCCGCCGAGGACGGCGTCATCGCCGACGTCCACATGGCCCGCCAAGGTCGCCATATTGGCCATGATGACATTGTTACCGACGATACAATCATGGGCGACATGCGAATACGCCATTAATAAGCAATTGTTCCCGACTTTGGTCATACCCCTGGCGGAGGTTCCCCGGTTTACCGTGACGCATTCGCGGATGACGGTATGGTCGCCGATTTCGGCTCGTGTTTTCTCCCCCTTGTATTTTAAATCCTGGGGCGGAGTGCCGACGAAGGCGCTCGGATGGATCTTGCATTGCTTGCCGATGACGGCGTGTTCGACCACAGCGTGGGGTCCGATCCAGGTGCCGGCGCCGATGGCCGTTTCCGGCCCTATAACGGCGTAGGGACCGATCTCGACGCCTTCCGCGATTTTCGCGGACGGATCGATAATGGCCGTGGGATGGATCGAAGCGTGGGCTTTATGATGCAAAGGAATGGATGTCATGGGATTGATGGGTCGTCTCCGGGATTATTTGTCCGCGACCGCGTAGGTGAATTCGGCTTCGGTCGTCTTTTCGCCGCCGACGAAAGCCTCGCCGCGGGCTTTTCCCACACGGCCGGCGCGGAGGATTTCGATATGATATTCCAATTGGTCGCCCGGCAGCACGGGTTTGCGGAATTTGACCCCGTCGATGGCGGCGAAGAAAGCCAGCTTGTTCTGGTAATCGGGTTTCGACAACAAGAGGATGCAGGCGGTCTGAGCCATGCCCTCGACGATCAACACGCCGGGCATGATGGGCCAGCCCGGAAAGTGTCCCTGGAAAAACGGCTCATTCCCGGCGACGGACTTATAGCCGATGATCTTTTTGTTCGGCTCATCGATCATGGCGCGGTCCACCATGAGGATAGGATACCGGTGGGGAATTATTTTCATGATGTCCACGGAGTTGAGTATCTTTTTGTCCGCGAGCGAGGGTCCCTGTACTGGCGTGTCGGTCATGGATGATTTCTCCTAATCAGGAAACTTTGACAGCGCTGATCTGGGCTGCCAATTGTTTGACGAGGTTCACATTGTGGCCGTGGCCGCAGCGGAACGCGGTGACCTTCGCCTTAAGCGGGTAGCCCAAAAGAAAAAGGTCGCCGATCAAGTCCAAGGTCTTATGGC
The DNA here is from genome assembly GCA_964482515.1 of uncultured Elusimicrobia bacterium. GTDB lineage: Bacteria > Elusimicrobiota > Elusimicrobia > FEN-1173 > FEN-1173 > CAYZXT01. Next base: position 14,711 of record CAYZXT010000021.1, read on the forward strand.
GAACGAACTCGTCGGCGTAACGGAGAGACTTCTCCTTGTTGTGGATCTTATCCATGCCGACGACGACTGCGTTGTCCAAGGACCCGCCGCGCGCCAAGCCCTGCCGCTTCAACGCTTCCACTTCATAATCGAAACAAAACGTCCGGGCCCGGGAAATCTCCTGGATGAAGTTCTCCCTGTTCACGACGAGGGCCCTGGTTTGGCGGCCAATCAGGGGATGGTTGAAATCGATGGTGTTCTCCACGATCAGCTCGTCCGCCGGTTCAACGGTGTATTCCGTCTCGCCGGCGCGGTAAGTCAGAGCTTCCGGCTGAAAATATTCCCGTCTCGCGTTCTGATCGATGAGGCCCGCCGACAACAGCGCGTCGATGAACGGCCTGGAGCTTCCGTCCGCCACGGGCGGCTCATTGGCGTCCACTTCGATAGTCAAATTGTCGATCCCCAAACCGTAAAGGGAGGAGAGGACGTGCTCCACGGTGTGGACCCGCGCTTCCTGGTCTTTTTCCCCGCCGAGGCTCAAGGTGGTCCCGCGGATTACGCTGGTGACGATCTCGTGGCTGGCCCGCATGGACGGGCGCGAGGCGATGTCGGAACGGATGAAGACCACCCCGGCGTTTTCCGGGGCGGGCTTAAAAACCAAACGGCAGCGGTTGCCTGTGTGCAGGCCGATGCCTTTGTACTCGACCTCGCGGGCGATTGTCTTCTGGGGTTCTTGGGATGGGATCAGCGGCATTTAGGAATTCTCCAGCTTCTTTTTTAACTTTTTAAACTCTTCGAACAATTCGGGCAACTTGCGGATCAAGGCTTGAATCTTCAGTTCCTGGCGCAGCGGCATGCTCGGCGAACCCCAGATGACGTCCTTCGGCTCCACGTCATGGGATATCCCGGTGCGCGCGCCGGCTATGACGCCGTCGCCGATGCGGAGATGTCCCGCGACGCCGGTCTGTGCGGCTAAGGTGACGTAATTCCCTATCGATACGGAACCGGCGATCCCGGACAACGCCACGATGAGGCAATGCTGGCCGATTTCCACATTGTGCGCGATCTGAACCAAATTGTCGATTTTCGTTCCGCTGCCGATCTTCGTGGCGCCAACGGCCGCGCGGTCGACCGTGGAGTTGCATTGGATCTCCACGTCGTCGCCGATCTCCACGGTCCCGACCTGCGGTACCTTATAATGCTTGCCGTCCTGAAAAGTGAAACCGAATCCGTCGCCGCCGATGACCGCGCCGGGATGGAATATGCAGCGGTTTCCGATGGTCGCAAGCTCCCGTATCGTCACATGGGGATAGATCAAACAGTTTTCCCCGATCCGGACGTGATGCCCGACGTAAACCTGGGGATAGATGACGGTGTTGTCGCCGATGACCGCGCCGTCCTCCACCACCGCGAAGGCGCCGATGCTGACGTTCTTTCCGATGACCGCCGACTTCGCCACCGCGGCCGAAGGATGAATCCCCTGGGGATGCTGCGTTCGTTCGCGCCCCAGGACTTCGAGCATCTTGGCCCAGCCGTACATGGGGTTTTTCAAAACGATGACAGGCTTGCCGTTAGGCTCAATGTCCGGCGAAACGATGACGGCGCCAGCGCGGGTGGATTTAAAGCTTGAGAGATACTTGGTGTTGCCAAGGAAAGAGATATCCTTCTCGGTCGCCTCGTTAAGGCCGGCCAGGCCCTCGATCACGTGGGACCCGTCCCCGTGCAAAGTGCCCCCCACCAATTGGGCTATTTCCGTTAACGTCAATCGCATAATTACCCTTATTAGAACGGCTCGTCGGTGTCCGGCAGACCGCGGATCCGGCGGCTGAGCTTATCGGTCAGATCGATCGCCTGCTGTCCGTAGAGGATGCTGGACTTGTCGACGATCAGGCTGATGTTGTTTTCCTCGGCGAGCTGGACCATCGCGTTATAAAGCTTGCCGAGGATCTGAAGGCTGCGGGTCTCTTCCAAATCTTTCACCGCTTTGGCGGCGTCTATGCGGGCCTGCTCAAGCTCCTGTTCCTTCTGAACCAGATCCCGCCTTCGGTCCAAAACGCTGGCGTTCGCCGCGGCCACGGAAGCGCTGCTGACTGAGAGCGGCGCCGTCTCCTGTCCCTGTGCGGCGGGATCCGGCGGGGATAAATTTAAAGCCGAATTGCCGTCGGGCCCCGCCGTCAGAGAAGACAGCGACGGAATGGTCATCGGATCAGGAGGAACAGCCGCCGGCGGCACCGGTGGCGCGGCGGGAACAGCCGGGCTGCCCGATTCCATCAAAGTTCCTTGCAAGACCGCGATCTGTTGCCGAAGAGCCGTCAACGTCTGCTCTTTTTTAGCCAAATCATCGCGGCGCTTGGCCAATTCCGTGTAATATTCGTTCTTGGCCTTTTTGGTTTCGGGATATTCCTGAAACACCGTCTCCATATCCACATAACCGACGGAAATTCCGCCCCCCGCCGAACTTTTCAGGGGGATTTCCAAGGCCCCCGCCCCTCGGACGAGGAACGGAATGAGCGCCGTAAGAAGGCCATATTTTACCATTTTTCCATGGATTTTTAAGGACAATCGTCGCATGGGATCTCCTTGTTAAAACATGTTCCCGATGGTGAAATAGAACTGGCTTAATTGTTCGCCAGGACGATGATTGAAGCCGTATCCCCAGTCCAACCGGATCGGAAATACCGGCGTCTTGAATCGGATGCCGAATCCGGCGCCTGCCTTCAGTTGATTTGGCTGGCTTCCGATCTTGAGGCTGATATCGCTGCGCCGGGACCAGGCCCCGCCCGCGTCCGCGAAAAACGCTCCCTGGAGGATCGTCCTGTTGCGCTCCTGAACGATCGGGAACTTATATTCAGCGTTGAAGACCGCCATATAAAGGCCGAAATCAGCCGGACCGATCTCTCCCGCGTCGTAGCCGCGCACCGTGTCCACGCCTCCCATGATGAAGCGTTCGGAGAGGGGCACGACCTTGGACGGCGCATAATCCTTCACATAGCCGCCGCGCGCCGCCAAGCTGAACACGAACTTCCAAAACGTCGGGATGAAATAGACGCTGGAAATTTCCGGCTTATAGAAATCCACATTGCCGCCGAAGGGACCGCCCGCCACCTGGACAGTCACGCTGTTCCGTCCGCCGCGCGTGGCATCGAAGATGTTGTCCCGCGTATCGTATACCACGCCGTTGGTCAAACTGGAGGTGATGTCGTGGGCCGAGCTGATGTTCTGCGCCGGATCGAGGTTCCCCGTGTGGGCCTGGTCGATGTCGAAGATACGGACGTCTTCGAAGCTGTAGGTATGGATCAAAGAAAGCCTGTCCGTCAAACGAGGGCTCAAACTCAAGGCCGCGCCCTTGCGCCCTTCGCGGTAGGCCGTTGAATCGGTGCCAAAGGGCCGGACGCGGACAGTGTCGAACACGTTGAGCCCCAAACTCATCCGCTTGCCCATGAACCAAGGATCGGTCCAGCCGATTTCATAGTTCTGCTTCCGCTTCCCGAACTCCCACAGGAGGTTCAGCCTCTGCCCGAGCCCGAACAGGTTCATATGCTGCACCTGCAAAGTCCCCAGCACGCCGTCGACGCTGGAGAAACCCGCCCCGGCCGAAAGCACGCCGGGTTTCCCCTCCACCACGTTGAAGACGATGTCCGCCTGGCTCGGGGAACGGGGTTGCTGGACGTCTACCTGAACGTCGTCCAGGAAACCTAGATTATAAATCTTTTCGACCGAACGGCGCACCTTCCCGGCGGAAAACACGTCACCTTCATCCAGGAGTATCTCACGGCGGATGACCTGCTCCTTCGTGTAAGTGTTGCCGTCCACATAAATGCGGTCCACGTAAACGACCGAACTCTCGATGATGTCGAAATGGAAATCCACGCGCCCGCGGGCGTCGTCCACGACTTGGGTCTGGCTCTCCGGAGTGATCTCCGCGCGCAGATACCCCTTGTCCGCGTACATGTCCTGCAGGTTGCGAAGCGACTCATCGTAGCGGTCCTGACGATACAGCTTACCGGTCGGCATCGCGATCGCCTTCTTAAGCTCCTTGTCCGTGAAGAGAGTCGCGCCGCTGAACGTGAAGTTGCCCACGGTGTAGCGGCGGCCCTCGTCTATGGTGAAGGTGAGCGAGACGGCGGTGTGGTCGTCGTTCAATTGGCGTTTCGGAGTGCCGATGTTGACCTCGAGGAAACCGCGGTTCTTATAGAAGGTCTTCAACTCGTCTATATCGTTGGTGAGGTCCTCTTCCTTGAAAACTTTCTTGCGCCTGATTTTCTTGAAGACGCGGCGGATCTTCTTTGCGGAGACGAGCTTGTTCCCCTCCACGTTGACCGCCTTGATCATGATGCGATTGCCTTCGGTGATGAAGAAGGTGAGGATGATCTTGTTGGTTTTAGGCTGGACGGAGGTATAGGATTCCACACGCGCGTCAGCGTAGCCCTCATCGCGGTAGATGGAAAGGATTTTCTGCTCGTCCTGGGCGACCTTGAACCGGTCGAAGGGGTCGCCTGATTTAAGGGACATCTGATCGCGAAACTTCGAATCGCCGACCTTCATGTTCCCTTTGAAATCGACGCGTTTGATGATGGGCCGTTCATTCACCTCGAAGATAACGCGGACCTTGGGCAAACCCTGGGCGCTCGGGGGCCCCGCCATATCTTCGAGCGAAACTTCCACCTCGTCGTATAGCCCGGTCTCTAGAAGCCTGTCAACGTCGGCCCGGAAAGTGGGATCGACGACCACGTCGCCTTTTCGCGCCTTGACTTTGGACAGCACGGCCTTCTTCTTCTGGATGACGTTGCCTTGGGCGGTGACCTCGCCGATCACCTGGCGCGTGAACGAGGAATCCGGGGAATCCGATTCAGCGCGAACCGGGACGGCAAATCCCGCCAGAAAGAGCGCGGTTCCAAACAGCACGGTGCGACGCAGGAGCGTCCGGGGAATGGGGAGAGAATTAAATGTCATGGAGCCGCGTTTGAGTTGTCGGAGTCGTCTTTCTCTTGAGTTGTAGAGCGTTTTTGCGAAGGTCTCGGCGGACCGAATCGCCACTGGTTCTCTAACACCGCTTGACGGTTGGGAGGCTGTCCCAGGAGCCGTTGGGTATCCAGCTCCGTGCTGGCTTTCAAATGAAGGTTCCCCTTCACCCGGTAGGTCAGCTCGAGTTCATCATGAAAAAAATATTGGTTCTGCGTTTGATCGACCGTGAACTTATAAGCGCCGAAGACCCGGTTGGACAACTGGACGCCCATGGACGCCCCGGTGCCTTCCAAGTAGTTCCCCAGATTATTTCTTTGTTGCTGCTGCAGCTGGGAGGCCGTCAGATTGCTCGGTTCCGTCGTTCCGGTTTCTTTCGGTTCGTAAATCGGATATAGCATATCAATTCCGAAGCGATTGGCAATACGGGTCGCCAACGGTCCCGCCGTGGAACCCACGAGCTGGACCAAACCCGCCCGCAAAACCTGGTCGCGAAGCTGGGGGTTCTGCGTGGTCACCAAGGGGTTTGACGAATCTTCCTGAAAACCCAGCGCGATCTGGGCGACCCTTTCCGAACTCAGGCTCGGCCGATTGCGTGAGATGAATCGGGGCTGGATCTCCCCCAGCGGCGCCCGGCTCACGGTCATGATGATGGTGTCCGGCGTGGGTACGCCGCGATCGTCCAGCGTCACCATCTCCCTCTCCGCGGTGCCCGACAAATACGGCACCCTGGCCAGGTCGTTGGTGATCGAACGGGTGTCCGTAACGATCTCGAATGTGGCTGTTTTCACGTTGAACGTCTGGCCCAGATAATTGATGACACCCCTCTGCGTGGTCAACTTCCCGTTCGCCGCCATCGACCCTCTTTTTCCGAGCAACCCCAGGGAACCGTCCATCTGGACGTTGACGAACTCATTCCGATACCACGTGTTGTTGCCGGAGCGGAACTCGATGTCCCACACAGCGTCGTTGACGAAATCCCTCAGCCAGGGGAAGTGGGGGCGGGCGGCATCCTTATTCGCCGGAGGGTAAGTGAACTGGGTGTCATTCAGGATGACGGTCCCGGTGACATGGGGCTCTTCGCTGGGGCCTTCGACGCGGACATAGACCAACGGAGCGCCGTTCGAAACGCCCTCCAGGGATTCCCTGAGCAGGGAGAACCGTTTCAGGAGCGGTCCGGGCGGGACGGACAGCTGGGGGACCTCGATTTCGATCCCGCGCGAGCCGACGGACTGGATCGAGAGATCGTAGTCCGACACATCCAATCCTCTCATCCCCATTTTCCCCTGGACGACCAGGCGTCCGCGCCCGACGCGCCCGGAAATATTTTCCACCGTAAGCCGGTCGTCCTGCAGCAACAGCCGCGCGTTGAAATCGGTCACCTTTTTGACGTAGCGGCTCGCCGACAGGCGCCCGTTCTCCACCGTCAGATAACCAGCCATGCGGACATCGTCCTCGCCGGAGAAAAGTTGGAGCTCGCCGTGAAAGGAACCCTCGGCCGAACGGCAATCGGGCCAAATATCTCTGAGGATATGCAGGTCGCCGTTTGTCAGCCGCATTACGATGGACATCTGGTCCGATAATTTCTCATCGTCGCCGACCGGAATGCGCCCGGAACCTTTGACGCTATAGCCGGATTTGCGCGCCGCCTCCAAATCCTTGATTTCCACGAACGGTCCCTTCCAAAGGATTGCCGCGGAAAGATGGTCGTACGGCAACAGCCCGATATACCCCTCTTTTCCAAAAACATGTCCTTCGACGTTCGGTTTGCGGGGGTTCCCCTGTCCCGTAATTTGCGCGTTCAACTTGCCGGACACGGGTATGTCCAAGTCCGCCAGGCTGATCAACGCTTCCGCCTCCAATTCCCATCCCTGGAGCTCGAAATCCCATAAATTCGGCCCGACCTCGCCGTTGATCCACAAGCGTCGCCGTCCCTGCTCGGAAAGCGTGACGTCCTCCAGTTCGACCTGAGGCAGCTTATCCAGATAAACGGCGCCCGATATGGCCTGCAGCGATCCGGACAATGGGGAGAAGACCAATTTTTTTTCAGTCCACACCATATGGGCCAGGTCCTGGTTGAAGAAGAGTTGGTTGACCCAGAGAGACCGGGCCCGGAGGTCCGCCTCAAAACTCGGCGACGCACCGCCGTGCCAGGTACCGACGATCTCCAGCCCGCCGAAAAGGCTTAAGGGGCCGAGGTGGATGTTGCGCAGGTCCTGCACCAACTGGAGATGCCCCTCGCCCTCTTTGGTAAAAAAGATCCGGCTCCCGGGGTTCACGCGCCAGAGCCCCTCGGCGGTTTTGGCCTGGAATTCATGCAGGTCCATCTGGCGGTTCTGAAAACTGAAGCGGGCGTCCCAGCGCGGAAAAACGGTGTCTTTCCATCGGGCGTTTTCCCCGGTAACGTCGCCGCGCACGAGCGGGTTCTTCAGGTCACCCTCACAAGACAACCGGCCGGCCCAGCGCCCGGACAGAAACGAAGGAAGCGCCGCCGCTTTGAATGTTTCGGAGAGCGGGACATTGGTGAAATTCAGATCCCCCTGCACAGTTGACGTCGCCTGCGACAGGAACACATTCGCCCTGCCGGAAGCGGCCCCGCCCTCCGGCAGATTAAACTTCAACGACGATATCTTCAACCACGGCGCCGCCCATTCACCGTCGAGGGAACCGCTGAATGGAACGCCGTTCCAGCGGACATGATCCCAATCAAGGTGGAGCCCTCCCGTGAAACCGTTCATGGGACCTTCCAAAGTCAGCCGTCCCGACAACGTCCCGGACGAAAGCGCCGCCGGCGCCGAAGGCCAGCGCGCAGCCGCGTCTTCCAAATCCACGGACTTCGCCTCGACCGAAACCGACAGGGATTTCCCCGTCAAATCAACATCCACATGGGCGCGCACGGTCCCTTCCAACGCCCGTAGATCAGACAACCTGATCTGGGCGCGGCTCAAAATCAGTTCCCCTTGCGACGCGCCAAGACCGATGCCGTTCACCCAAAAACTGGGAGACCGAACCTGGCCTCTTAACGAAAGCGGATCGCCCTGAAACTCTCCCGCGACGTTCATTTCACCGTCCAAGGAGGCCGCTCCCAATGAAAACTGTTGAAAGTGAAGTGCCAGACTCAGAGGCCCCCCGGAGGACGACGCGGGAAGGCTGCCCCTGGCCTGCAACGATCCCGACGCCTGGCGAACTTCGAACCGCTCAACCTCCAGCCGGCCGTTCAGAACATGGAAATGGGATTCCGCCCTGTGAAAATAAACGCCCCGCACCCCGCCGTCACGCCAAACCAGGCGGCCGTCGGCCCGCGGGAGACCGTCCTTGTCGCCGGACATGGACAAACTGCCGTCCCAGCGGCCGGACAAAATCTCGGTGGACCGAATGATCTCCGCGACGAACTCCGCGTCCAGATCGCGGATCGAAGCGGTCATGTTCCATCCATCGGATTGGGACCAAACGCCGCTCCCGCTGAGGGCTTCGCCGAGTTTGATCGTCGAAAAAGTGATCCTCCTGCGGGTCCATTCCAACGAGGCCTGGCCGTCCTGAACCATTCCCCCTTCACGCAGACGCAAGCCGATCAGCCGGCAATCCCCCTGGAACACGGGCGCGCCCATGACGCCCGACAGGTTTCCGTCGAAATCGAACCGGCCCTCAATCCCCGGATAGGATTTCAGGATTATGGGGACGTCCCGCAATGAAACGTTCCTCAACGACACGAAGCCGTTCAGCCGCCCGTCGCCGCGGTCCCATTCGCCCCGCCCCGCCAGCGACAGGCCGTCCGGAAGATTGAAATCGAGTTGGGAGAGGACCCAGCGGTTCCCGCTCCGGTGCATATCCACGTGCAACGCGCGGCCCTCCCCCTTCAGTTCAAGGCGGTCGTTCGAAAAATTCAACCGCATGGCCAGCGTCCCCGTGTCCTGATGGACGCCCCACGTCACTTTGTCGATCTCCAGCCGCCCTTCCGCCGTGGCCGCGGGAGGCACGCCGCGCATGCTGAAGCGCCCGCTGAGAGTCCCGGCGATATTCCCCCAACGATTCAACTCCGCCCATTGCCGGAGGTCCAGTTTCTGAGTGCCGACCTCCCACGCCCACTGAGAGGAATCGTCGTCGCGCCGCCCCGTCACCGAAATATTCCCCTGAAGGGAAGACACTTCGGCCCGGATGTCGCTGCGGGTGGCTTCGAGAACCGCTTCGGAAACAGGGAAAGCGATGAACGAAATACGGGGATTCGTTATTTTCGATTTGACGTTCAGGACGGGATCCTGGACAGTGCCCTTAACGCGCCCTTCGAGGGAAGCGCTGCCGCCTATGGGAAGGTGCGCCAGGAAGGACGACGCGGGGACCATGCGCCGCGCCTCATCCAGATTCAACCCATCGGCGCGCAACGCGAAATCGACAGAGGCATCCGGGCCGAGCGCGCCGTCGCATTGCCCGCTCAGGGTGAAATCCCGCGCCACGCGCATTTCCCGCAAACGAAGCCTGTCCGGCCGCCAATCGAACCTTCCGCTGAACGGCACCGGGATCTCCGCTTCCGGCAGCAGCCATCGTCCGTCCCGCACGCGGCCGCTCAAGCGCCAGCGGACATCGGCAGGCTTTGGCGGCCAGGTCCCGGAAAGCTGCAGTTCGGCGTCGGCGCGCCCCTCAAGGGTTCCGGGCAGCGGCACGGGAGAATTGTCCGCCAGTTCGGAGAGCGAGGCTTTGTCCTGCCGCACGACCGCTTCCCACGACTTCCAATCCTTGACGCGGAAAACGGCCTTCAAAGGGCCGTTGGCCGCGCGCGCAGCGGTTTCCAGAGTGATCCCGGGTTTCGTCAGGATAAAATGCCCGCTCCATTGATCCACCTGCAAGGGCGGCTTGTCTTCGCGAAAAGCGGCGTTCAGCTTGCCGTCGCGCCACTCCACTTGCAGAAGCAGGAGAGGAAATGCAAGGGCCCGGCTCTTCGGAGATACATGCGTTGAAAAGCTCCCCGCTTTGACATGGATCTCGGGCTTATCCACGATCACGTTTCCCAGGGCGAAGGCGAACCACGGGCGGGTCAAGCGGAGCCGATGAGGCGTCAGCCGCACCAGGATCCGCTCGCACTGAAAAATGGGCGCGGCCTGCGGACCCATCGCCTTTTCCGCGTTGGGAGTTTCCACGATGATATCGTTGAAAGACAGGTTGATTAGGAGGGGATGGAGAACCACTCGGCCGATTTGGACCTTTCGGCCCATTTCGCGGGCAAGAAGGGACTCAAGGCGGGCCTGAAGTCGCGATTCAACAGCCGGAACGCCGTAATTCCACCAAGAGAGAAATCCGGCGGCCGCCAATAAAAGAAGGAAAAACGCCGTAACGCGCTTTCGGACCTTGCCGCTGGGCCTCAGGGTCCACGATTTCATTCCTACGCCACCGTGTTCCCGCGTCTCATTGGGAAATAATCCGCCGAGCACCGGAAGAGTGTCCGGCGGCCCCTTGCTGGTTTGTGGGATCGCATGGAAATATTATACCAACCGACGGCGAGGAATAATAATATTCCTCAGCGCTCGGTACATGGGAAATCCGTCAAGCCGTTAACTGCTTTTGACGGTTTTTTTGATGGGGTTCGGCGAGAAGACGAGTTTTGCGGCGTCAGAATCGAAGTCGATGTAAATCTTGGCGCCGGAAGCGATCTTTTTCGAAAGTATGTCCTCGGCCAATGGATCTTCCAAGAGCCTTTGGATGGACCGCTGTAAGGGCCGCGCGCCGTAATGAGGATCGAAACCCTTCTCCACGAGAAAATTCTTGGCCTCGTCGGTCAGGTCCACCGAGAACCCCTGGATCGTGAGCTTCTTGCTCACGCGGTCGAGGAGCAGGTCGAGGATCTTCCGGCTGTCCTCCCGCGTCAACGGATGGAACACGATGATGTCGTCGATCCGGTTCAGGAACTCGGGATTGAAGGCCTTCTTCACCTCTTCCATCACCGTGTCCTTCATGGTCGCGTAATCCTTGGCATGGTCTTCCTGGACGAGGAAGCCCAGGGACTTGCCTTTGGAGATGAGACGCGCGCCCACGTTGGACGTCATGATGATGACGGTATTCTTGAAGTTGACCTTATGACCGAGGTTGTCCGTCAACACGCCGTCGTCCATTATCTGGAGGAGGATGTTGAAGGTGTCGGGATGGGCCTTTTCGATTTCGTCGAGCAGTACCACGCAATAGGGCTTGCGCCGCACGGCCTCCGTGAGCTGGCCGCCTTCCTCGTAGCCGACGTATCCCGGAGGCGCGCCGATGAGGCGGCTGACGGAAAACTTCTCCATGTATTCGGACATGTCGATCCGAACCAGGGACTCCTCGTTGCCGAACAAAAATTCCGCCAGGCCGCGCGCCAGCTCGGTCTTACCGACGCCGGTGGGTCCGAGGAATATGAAGCTCCCGATGGGTTTCCGCGGGTCCTTCAAGCCGGTGCGGCTGCGCCGGATGGCCTGGGAGATCGAAACGATGGCCTCGTTCTGTCCGACGATCCGCTTGTGCAATTCCTCTTCCATGTGAAGGAGTTTTTCCTGTTCCTTCTCGGTCAGTTTCATGGTGGGGATGCCGGTCCACTTGGACACGACCTTCGCGATGTCCTCGGCGTTGATCGACGGAACGGTCGCGTCCCGCTTGTCGCGCCAGTTCTTGCGGGCGTCCTCGAGGGATTTGCGCATTTCCTTTTCTTTATCGCGGAGCTTCGCCGCGCGCTCATATTCCTGGGAGGCGATGGCCGATTCCTTGTCCTTGGTGACGGTTTCGATTTCCCCTTCGCGGTCTTTCAAGTCCTGGGGCCGCTGGGTCACCTGCAATCGAGCCATGCTTCCGGCCTCGTCTATAAGATCGATGGCTTTGTCCGGCAGAAAACGGTCGGTGATGTAGCGTTCCGCCAATTCAGCGGCCTTCTCCAACGCTTCATCGTCAAATTTGACTTTGTGGTGGGTCTCGTAACGCTCTTTCAGCCCCTTGAGGATTTGGACCGTCTCGTCCACGCTGGGCGGGTCCACCATGATGGGCTGGAACCGGCGCTCGAGGGCCGCGTCATGTTCGATATATTTCCGGTATTCGTCCAGCGTCGTGGCGCCGATGCACTGCAGCTCGCCGCGGGCCAGGGAAGGTTTCAACATATTGGAAGCATCGATGGCGCCCTCGGCCGCGCCCGCGCCGATGACGGTGTGAAGTTCGTCAATAAATAGGATAAGCTGGTTTTTCGCGCGGCGGATTTCTTCCATGATGTTCTTCAGCCGCTGCTCGAATTCGCCGCGGTACTTGGTGCCGGCCACAACCGCAGCCAAGTCCAAGGTCACGACGCGCTTGCCTTGCAGAAGTTCGGGAGAATCCTCGCCCGCGATCTTCTGGGCCAGGCCTTCCACAATGGCGGTTTTGCCCACGCCCGGGTCCCCGATCAGGACCGGATTGTTTTTCGTGCGGCGCAAAAGGATCTGGATCAACCGCTCGATCTCCTTCTCACGGCCGATGACGGGGTCCAGCTTCCCGTCGCGGGCCATCTGGGTCAGGTCGCGGCCGAATTCATCAAGGGTCGGGGTCTTGGACTTCCCTTTGGGAGCGGAAGGTTGGTGATGGCTTGTGGTGGGAGCCGAGTGGGTTTCACCCAGGAGGGAAATGACTTCTTCGCGCACGACGTCCAATCGCACGCCTAAATTTTCCAACACGCGGGCGGCCACGCCCTCTTCCTCGCGGATGAGACCCAGCAGCAAATGCTCCGTCCCCACGTAGTTGTGCCCCATGTTCTGGGCTTCTTCGACGGCCAACTCCAAGACTTTCTTCGCGCGTGGCGTGAAAGGGATTTCCCCGAGAAGCATCACGTTATCGCCGGTGCCGACGATCTTTTCAACTTCGCTCCGAACGCGCCGCAAATCAACGCCGAGGTTCGCCAGGACCTGGGCGGCAACGCCTTCCCCCAAAGCGATGAGGCCCAAAAGCAAGTGCTCCGTCCCCACGTAATCATGGTTGAGGCGTTTCGCTTCTTCTTGAGCGATGAGAATGACCCGTTGCGCGCGTTCAGTGAATCGGTTTGACATGAGCCTACCTTCCCTCTCGGTTTCTGTTTTGTTCAGCGCCGGCGATGACGGGATTTTCCAGATGAAAAAAACCCTCTTCCGATCGACGGGAAAATCCGCGGTAAATCCACGTTGAAATCATTGTAGTCGCCTTTTTTTCCCTTGTCAATGAGAAGTTGGAAACGGCGCCTCATAACAGAAAACGCGCGCCATGCGAAAAAGTTCCTCTATATTAATTGACCCGGAAAAACATTTTCCGTTACCCGGCTTCAGATGGTGGTCCCTTCCCGCGACGTCAGTTCGCGGAAAGACTTGATGAGTTTCTGCGTGATCAGGCCGGGCTTGCCGTTGCCGATGATCCGCGAGTCGATGCGGACGACCGGAACGACCTCGGCCGCGGTCCCCGTGAGGAACGCTTCGTCGGCGGTGTGCAGGTCGAAGGCAGTGAAAAGCTTTTCCTCCACGTCCAACCCGATCCTGGCCGCCAGTTCCATCACGCAGTTGCGCGTTATCCCTTCAAGGGCGCCCGCCGTGGTGGGCGGCGTCACGAGCTTCTTTCCCTTGATATAGAAAATATTGTCGCCGGTGCATTCGGCCACGAACCCTTCCGTGTTCAGCATGATGGCCTCGCGCATGTTCATCAGGTTGGCTTCGATCTTGGCCAGGATGTTGTTCAGGTAATTCAGCGACTTGATGTTCGGGCTCAGGGCCTGCGGGTTGTTGCGCCGCGTCGCCGCGGTCGCGACTTCAAGCCCCGAGGTATAGCACTCCGCAGGGTAGAGGGCGATCTTATCGGCGATGATAATCACCGTGGGTTTGGAACACTTTCGGGGGTCCAGGCCGAGGTCGCCGGCCCCGCGGGTGACCACGAGGCGGATGTAGGCATCCCGCAAGTTATTGGCGCGCAAGGTCTCCAAAACGGCCATCTGCATCTGGTCCGGGGCCATGCCGATGTCCAGGGTGATGGCGCGGGCCGACATATAAAGACGGTCGAGATGTTCCTTCAAACGAAAAACGCGCCCGTTGTAGGCGCGGATCCCTTCGAACACGCCGTCGCCGTAGAGCAAACCGTGGTCGAACACCGATACCACCGCCTGTTCCTTGGGAACCAACCGTCCGTTCAAATAGATCAAAAGCAAACCCGCCTTCTTCTTCACGATGCCTCCTTGAGGATACCGTCGATCAAAACGAGCCGCCTGTCGGCCTGGGCCGCCAGCGCGTCGTTGTGTGTGACCAATACCACGGTCGTGTTCCGAGATTTCGCTTCTTCCTTCAAAAGCCTTTCCACTTCCTGGCCGGCGCCCCGGTCCAGGTTTCCCGTGGGCTCGTCCGCCAGCAAAAGTCCGGGCTCGGCGGCCAGGGCCCGAGCCAAAGCCGCACGCTGTTGTTCCCCGCCGGAAGCTTCCGCTGGGCGATGGTTCAGGCGGTGGCCCAACCCCAGCCGGTCCAAAAGCGTCCGCGCCTTTTCGGCCGCCGCGGAGAAATCGTCGCCGCGGATCAGCAACGGTATCTGGACGTTTTCCAATAAAGACAAATCCGACAGCAAATGGTGGAACTGGAACAGGAACCCAATGCGCTCGTTACGAAAACGGGACTTCTCGCCATCGGACGCCTCGGCCATGTCCTTACCGAACAGGATCAATTTGCCGTTGGTCGGCGGGGTCATCAACCCTAAAACATGCAGAAGCGTCGACTTCCCCGCGCCGGACGGCCCCCAAATGCAGACCGTTTCCCCGGGCGACACATCGAAGGACAGACCCCTCAAGACTTCCACCTTATCGAAATTCTTGCGGAGGTTCTCCACGCGCACCACGGAATCATTGCGGATATCGGATATCGGATTTCGGATTTCCATTTCTGACAAGCCATCGGTCTCCAAATTAGTTTTCACTCCGCAATCCAATATCCGCATTCCGCAATTGTCATTGCCGGATCGCTGACAACGCGTCCAGTTTGGCCGCCAGGCGCGACGGATATAAGCTTGCGACCAGGACGACGACGATCGCGGCGCCGACCACGGACCAAACGTCGGATGCGATGATCTTCACGGGCAGGTTTTCCACATAGTAAACGTCGGCCGGCAGCTGGATGAACTGATAACGCTTTAGGACGAGCGACAAAAGCAACCCCAGGGAAACGCCGGCGCCCGTGCCCAGTCCCCCCATCAAAATCCCCTTAAAGAGGAAAATCTTCTGGATCGAAAACCGCGTGGCGCCCATGGCGCGGAGGATCCCGATCTCACGGACTTTCTGCGCCGTCACCAACAAAAGGTTTGATACGATGTTGAAGGCCGCCACGAGAGTGATGAGCGCCAGGATCACGAACATCACCGTCTTTTCCAGCCGCAGCGCCGCGAAAAGGTTGTGGTTCAACGACAGCCACGAACGGACCCAAGCGGCGGAGCCCACTTTTTTTTGTAGCTCCAAAGCCGTCGTGGTGGAGTCGTCGGGGTCCTTCACGCGGGCGCCCAATCCGCTGATCCGGCCTTCCATGCGGAAAACCTGCTGCGCCGCGGGAAGCGACATCACCACCAGCGATGAATCATAGTCGTACAAACCCGTCTCCAGGATACCCGCCACGGTGAACGGATAGATCGCGGGGAGGTTCATGACCGCGGACAGGTCAGTCGACGGCGCGGCCAACACCACCTGGTCGCCGATGTCCGCGTGCAGGGACTTCGCCAGCTCACGGCCGAGGAATATCGCCGGGCCCGTATCCTGCGCGGGCTGGGAAAGGATGTCCCATTCGCCGGACTTCAGATGGGCCTGCAGGCCCGTGACCGCCGGCTCCGTCTGCGGGTCCACGCCCTTGGCCACCACTCCGACGGTGACCGCGCCCTTGCGCACCAACGCCTGGCCCATGATGTAGGGAGACCATGCCGTCACGTCCGGCGTATCGGCGAACAGGCGCGACCAGTCTTTCCCCGGCAGAGATCCGTCCGAACCCATGACCATCAGGTGGGGCTGGGCGCCCAGGATTTTGCGGCGGATGTCCTCGCGGAAACCGGTCATCACCGACAACGTGACGATCAGGGCCGCGACGCCCACGGCCACGCCGCCGATGGCGATCACGGACGTGAGGCTGCCGCCCCAGGTGTTTCGGTTCCCCTTCATGTAGCGTCGCGCGAGAAACAATTCGAAGGACATAAAAGGTCTACTACACCTGCGGGCGGAGTTGCGGAAAGAAGATCACTTCGCGGATGGAGTCGGTCCCGGTCAAGATCATCGAGAGGCGGTCCACGCCGATGCCCAGCCCGCCGGCCGGCGGCATTCCGTGCTCAAGCGCGATCAAAAATTCCTCGTCCGCGGGCATGGCCTCCGCGTCGCCGGCCTGCCGCTTCTTCGCCTGATCAACAAAATGCTTCCGCTGGACGTCGGGATCGTTCTGTTCCGAATAGGCGTTGGCCACCTCTTCCCCGGCGATGAACAGCTCGAAGCGCTCGGCGGTCTCCGGCTTTTCAGGGTTGGCCTTGGCCAGCGGCGAAAATGCGGCCGGCTGGCCGTAGACGAAGGCCGCGCCCGGGAGGTGCGGAACGATCTTTTCATCGAAGATCAAATCGAAACATTTATGGTCGGGCGTGTTCTCGGCGACGGACAGATCCAGCTGGCGCGCCGCGTCTTTCCATTTCCCATCCCGGCAAAGCGCCAGATAATCCAGGCCGGCGTATTGCGCGAACAAATCCTGCAGGGACAAGCGGGCGAATTTCTCGCTGAGAGCGACCGTCTTGCCGCGGTAGGTCACCTGGAGCGGCTCGCAGATGATTTTCCCCGCCGCCGTACGGATCAATTCCTCCGCCAAGTCCATCATCCCGCGGACGTCCGTGTAAGCCTGGTAGGCCTCCAGGATCGTGAACTCCGGATTGTGCCGCGTGTCGATGCCCTCGTTGCGGAACGCGCGTCCGATTTCATAGACGCGCTCCAGGCCGCCCACGAGCAAACGCTTGAGATAAAGTTCAGGCGCGATCCGCAGATACAAATCGGTGTCGAGCGCTTCGTGGTGCGTGACGAAGGGCTTCGCCGTGGCCCCGCCGGCGACGGGCTGCATCATGGGCGTTTCCACTTCGATGAAATTCTTCGACTCGAGCACGGCGCGCAGCGACGTGACGATCTTCTGCCGCGCCTCGAAACGCTTGCGCGTGTCTTCGTTGGAAAACAAATCCACTTCGCGGCGGCGGTAGCGCTCTTCCACGTCCGTCATGCCGTGAAACTTCTCCGGCGGCGGGCGCAGCGCTTTGCTGAGGAGGACGCATTCCGTCGCGTGGATGGACGGCTCGCCGGTCTTCGTGATGAAGAGTTTCCCCGTCACGCCGAGGATGTCGCCCAAGTCTATGTTGTCCTTGAAGTTTTTGTAGTTCTCCTCGCCCAGATCGTCCTTGCGGACGTATATCTGGACGCGGCCCGACCGGTCCTGCACGTTGGCGAAGGCGGCCTTGCCCATGACGCGGCGAGTCATCAACCGGCCCGCCACGGACACGACATCCGCGCCGCCCGCCTTGGCCAGTTCCTTGGCTTTCTCGGCGGAGTGCGTGGAATCGAAACGCGTGGGGAACGGGTTGATCCCGGCGTCGCGGAACTTCTGCATCTTCGCGCGGCGCTGGGCCAGCAACTCTTCAAATGTCGTGGAGACGGGCACGCCTTGGGTTGGGTTTGAAATGGGAGCGGACCTCTGAGAGAGATTCAGCGGGCCCGGTCGGCCAGCGCCTTTTTGACTTTGGCGCAGAGCTCCGAGGGCTCGAAGGGTTTTTCGACGTAGGCGACGACGTTGGAGGACATGGAAAAGACGTCCCGCATCTGGCCTTTCGCCGTCAGCATGATGATGGGCAGATTGCGGGTTTCATCTTCCTCCGCCAATTTGCTGCAGATCGTATAACCGTCCATACCCGGAAGCATGACGTCCAGGATCAGGAGCTCCGGTTTCTCAATCAAAACCGCGTTGAAACCGGCCTGGCCGTCGTTCGCCGTCTTGACGCTGTGCCCGTCCCGCGTCAACACGAAAGCCACCAAGTCGGCCACGTTCTTTTCGTCGTCCACCACAAAAATCTTAGCCACGGTTAAGCTCCTTGTCCCCTTAATTGAAAACGATAAATTTCGGGTAATTTTATCATTTTTTTTGCGCCGCCATGACAACGTGCATGTAAAAGCATTGAGCCATCTTAAGAACGCTGAAAGAGCTGATTCGCCATATGAACATAACTAATCCCCTGCACTAAAAGGTACGCGGCGGCCGCGGACCATCGGAAGGGTCGGGCAGGCAGGTCTTTGATGGATAGCACCAAAAGAATGTTGAACAGCAGCGAGAAGGGAAACGTGTACTTGGCCAAACCGTAGCCGAAGACAGGCAGCCTGAACGAGACAAGCCAAAAACCCACGACGGAGACGACGAGCATGAACGCCAGAAAACGCAGATCCTCCGTCCAGCGTTGACGAAGGAAATACCGGAGGCCGATCGCCCCGAAAACCCCGGAGACCGCCCAGAGTTCCCAATGGCCCGCGATTTCCGACGCCTTTTCAAACAGGAGGAAGCTTTGTCCGGCCAAATAACTGAAGTAAGTGAACGGGACCACAAGGCCCGTTCCGAGATTCCATGGACGCACATGGGTTTCGCGCATCGGTCCCCACAAAGTGAGCCACCACGGTGAGAAAACCAATACGAGGGCGGCCAGCTTGAGAAATCCGGCGCCGCCCCGCCAGCCGCGCCGCCAGACGATGAACAGCCCCTGGAACAGCAGAACGTCCAGCGCCATGTAGTGGGTCTGCAGGCTTAGGATGTGGCTGACCACAAATCCGACGGCGAAGCGCTTCGGCGCGCCGTCTTCCAGCATCCGCCAAAAACAGTAACCGTTCCACAAAAACAACAGACCAAGCAAGGGGTAATCGGTCAGCCAATGACTGAACTCGATCTGAAAGGAGGAGAGCGCGGTGAGGACCGCCGCCCAAACCGCCGCATCGCGGTCCCGCGTGAGCGCCTTCGCGAAAAGATAGACGGCGGGAACCGCGGCGAGGCTGATCAAAACGATCGGCAGCCGCCAGAGCAGCGGCGTGGCCGCGAAAGGGCTCCACAAATACATGAGGAGATAGAACAGGGGCGGGCGGAAAGGATCCCAAACCAATTGACCGGACAGCACGGCGCTGAGGCGATCCACCTCGACGCCGCCGATGGGGTGGGACGCCAGGTATAACCGGGCCGCGGCGCCCAACAACGTCGCCACGATCAACGCTGTCCATTGCGGGACGGACAAGCGTTCGCTCGACGAAGGCGACTGTTCCCCCTGAGTCAGGTTAATCCTCCATGTTGCTGCGCCGCGGCGGAGCGCCGCTCAACTTCCACTCCAGGTAAGCGTCGATGAACGCGTCCAAATCCCCGTCCATGACCGCCTCGATCTGCGACGTTTCGTAGCCGCTGCGCAGGTCCTTCACCAACTGGTAGGGCATGAACACATAGGAGCGGATCTGGTTCCCCCAGGCGATGTCGCCCTTCGCATCATAATGCCGCTCCACCACCGCGCGCTGTTTCTCGAGTTCCAGGTCGTAGAGCTTCGCCTTCAGGACCTTCATGCACATGGCGCGGTTCTTCATTTGGGAACGTTCGTTTTGAGACTGCACCACGGTGTTGGTCGGAATGTGGGTGATGCGCACCGCGGACTCGGTCTTGTTGACGTACTGGCCGCCGTGTCCGCCGGCGCGATAGGTGTCGACGCGCAGGTCGGATTCGTTGATGGTGATCTCGATGGAATCGTCTACTTCCGGGAGCACGTCCACCGCCGAGAACGTGGTGTGCCGCCGCGCGTTGGAATCAAAGGGAGAAATGCGGACCAAGCGGTGGACGCCGGTTTCGGACTGCATCAGCCCGAAGGCGAAGGGCCCCTGCAGCATGAACGTGACGCGCTTGAGCCCCGCCTCTTCGCCCGGCAGCATGTCCACGATCTCGACGTTGAAGCCTCTCTTCTCGGCCCAGCGCTGAAACATGCGCAGCAGCATCTGCACCCAATCGCAGGCTTCGGTCCCCCCGGCGCCCGCGTGCAGGGACACGATGGCGTTGTTGCGGTCCATGGGGCCGGCGAGCTTCGCCTGCAGGGACAGTTCTTTGATGGATTTTTCCAGCGGGGCGATCTGGGGAATGATCGAATCGGCTTCCTTGGGATCGTTGTATTCTCGGGCAAGGTCCAGGTGGGCTTTCAGTTCCTCCCACGTCGCGTACATCTTGTCCCACGGAGTGATGACGCCTTTGAGGAGGTTCGCTTCCCGGAGGGATTTTTGGGCTTGCTGGGGCGAGTCCCAGAAATTGGGCTGCGCGGAGATGGATTCCAGTTCTCTTAGTTTCTGGCGCTTGGCGGGAAGGTCAAAGGGACCTCCCCAGCCGGTCGAGGGTGGCTTTGATGTCGTCGAGTTTGTCTTGGATTTCTTTCATGGGGAGATAGTATCTTCCGGGGAAGTCACTGTCAACCTATGACTTCCCTCAGGGGAGAGTTTCCCCATCGCGGACGTGCACCGCGATGGGCCCCACATGGCGCAGGGAATATTGCGCCGATCGATCGCGGAGGAATTCCTGAACGGCGGCCACGTAATTTTTTCCGGCGAAGCGGGGATCAAGGACGATCAACTCCGGCGGCCGGGATCGTAATTGCCGACGATAGGTCTCGAGGGTGAACCGGTCCCCCGTTCGAGACAGCAGGCTCAGCAATTCCTCCGTGTCGCGCCCGGGGTTCAGCGGGTAAGTGAAGAAGTAGGTGGAGTTGCGCCGGAACACGGGATGGAAGGGCGGCTGGGCCGCCACGAAACCATCCTTCGGCACCCATTGCAGGAGCTGATTGCCCGCTTGGATATGTTTATCCACGAAATGGTTCCGGTAACTCTCCCTGACCCGCAGGAATTCCCCCCGCGCGCCAAGCAACAGCAAAGCGCCTCCGACAAAAAGCCATGCCCGCCCGAACCGTCCGCGCAGCAGGGAATGGAACGCCATCGCCAGGGGCGCGCTCCAGACGAACAAAAGTCCCGCCGCGTATTGCCGCCATGGATAATGGACCCACAGCGGCTGCAGCAAACAAAAGAGGGCCAGCGCGGCGAGAGATTTCTGCCGACGCCATTTCTCGGACATGAAGAACAAGACAACGCCGTAAAGACCGAGGGCTACTAAAACAAAGAGCGCCGGATTGTCGACACCCAATTCCCAAAGCGACTTCGCTAGGCCGAAGGACGCGCCGTAGGACGAAAGGAACAGCCGGTGGAACCGGACGACGGACTCATACATGAGATGATAATCGATCCCCATGGCCGCGCAAACCCATCCGGCCAAAGCGAGCGCCACACAAGCGCCGGACGCAAAACACACCCCGCTCAAAACCAGCCCCCGCCGGTCGCGTTTGAAGCCGTCCCAGACAAACAGGATCAAAAAAATAAGCGTCAACGAAAATATCTTCAGGGAAAACATCGCGGCCCAGACCAAAAGAAAACCGGCGGCGGCCCAAAGGATTTTCCGGCGGCGGGACCCGTCGGCGGACTCCAGCGCGGCCATCCCGCCCAATTGAAACGCGAAGCTGATCGCGTCGGCCCGGAATTCGCTGAAGGTCTGCAGCACCGGAAACTGCAGGGCCATGACGACCATCGCCCCGATCCCCGCGAAAACTTTTCCTTGGTCCCCCCAAAACCTGAGGATCAACAATCCCAAAAAGAAAAAAGCCGCGGCGGAGAAGAACAGATTGACGGTCCGCAGCGTGACCAGGGATTCGAAATTTTCCGGAAGGCGTTTGAGGATCGGCGCGTAGGCCCGCCAAAAGAACGGCGTATGGTCGTAGTGGAAATCCTGGTAGGGACGCGCGCCCTGGGAAACCTGCCAGGTGGCGTGGGACTCGGCGATCTCGTCGTAATTGAAGGGCATGGAGGTCGCGTGGAGGAATATCAAAAGCCACATTGCTCCGACGGCAGCGAGCAAGAAAGACGTCCCGCCCATGAAACGACTTTTCGCTGACGGATACAACGCGGCGCTCACCGGTTTTTGTTTTCGACGGGGCCGAACAGATACAGCGTCCCGCCCCGCGGAGCCAGGGGCGACCGGTAAACGAATTCCGAAAGCAATTGTTCGGACGGCAGGAATTGCGGCGAATAACTGATGACGGCTTTGACCGACCCCATCCGCTCCCATTCCCACTCGCCGATATTCTCCAAAGGCTTTGCTTTTTTCAGCTCCGCCATATTGGATTCGAATTTCCAATGGGCGTTCCAATCGAAGCCGTTGGCCACCTCCGATGGGGACAGACCGAACTCCGCGGCCTGGCGTCCGAGATCCCACTTGGCGCGGTTCCAGCGGAAATAATCCTGCGCACCGACGATCGAAAGCACGATCCAAAATCCGGCCGCCGTCCAGGCCGGCCATCGAACGGCGGACGACCGGTGAAGCAGACACAACGCCAGCAAGAGCGCCAGCATCCACGGCAGGAAATAGCGGTCGAAGTAGCGCGCGCCGGCCAGGGTCGACAGGGCCAGCGGCGCCGTCACGGCCAGGAGCCGCAAGCGGTCTTCTTCCCAGGCGTCGGAAAAAAGCCGCCGAATAAAAATCAGCGCCCCGGCGGCGGACAGGACGGTGTAGGCGAGCCAAAGCCCCGGCGCGCTCCAAAGGAAGGCGGGCTTCCATCCGCGCGACTCGTAAACCGTCAGCGTCCCCAATCCGCGTTGATGGAAGATGTTTTCCAGATAGGGAAACATTCCCCGCTTCAACAGGTAGACGCCGAGGAAGATGGCGATCGCGATGAAGACGGCGTCGCGGCCCAGGCGGTCCCGCCGCTTCCCCGGCGCGGACAGAAAAAGGCAGGGCGAACAAAACAATCCGGCATAAAGGATCGAATCCAAGGTACGCTGGCTGACGCTTTTCAGGAAAACGCCCGGCGACGAAAGGAACTGCAGCGTGCCCGCCGACAGATAGTTCACTTCGGCCCAGGTTTTCGGATGGGCACTCACATACCACAGATAAAAAGCGATCCCCAACAACGGAAGCGCGCCCAGCCGCAGGAAAGAGAAAACGGAAAAACGACGGCGGATCAATCTCCACAGCATAAATCCCAGAAAGAGGACGGCGCCGCTTTGGCGGGTGAGCAGCGCCCCGGCGGCAAAGAGCGAAGCCCAGACTTCATCGGCGCCGCTTTGACGCCGCTCCGATCTCTCGAAGAAATAGAGGGCGCCCAAAACCAAACTCAAGAAAGGAACGTCGGTGTGGAAGGAAAAAATGAGGAGGAAATGGATGGGCGTGAAGGCCAGCGTCACGCAAGCCAACAAACGGACTTTTTTGTCGACGCCGCATTCCTTCAAAAGCTTGTACAAGAAGAATATCCCGGCAACGCACCAGAGCCAGGTGCAGAGGCGGAGGGTTTCGTGCCGGAAAACGGTGAGCTTGGACAGCAGCGCCCCGCTCAGGATGGGGATCAGGTCGAAGGGCGTGCTCCAATCCGAAAGCACGAAATGGCCTTCCTCCAACAAATGTCGCACGGAACTGGCGTAGGCCCAATCGTCGTTGAGCGGAAAGTCGCCGGCGGGCCACACCAACAGCCAGGAAACGGCCGCGGCCGCGAGGATGACGAGGAGCGCTTGAATGTCATTTCGCGCGGAGCCGGATTCCCCGCCAGAAGGAGATGTCGTTATTTCTTCCGGCCTCCGGCTATGGGACAAGATCTTTCCTTCGGAAGAATATCGCCGCCGCCAGACCGATCAACGCCGCCGCGGCGCAGCCCTTGGCGAAGAAGTCCCCGTGGCGGACGTAAAACGTCACATCGGACATAGGATAGGGATTCCCCATCAACACCAGGCTCCGCAACAGCGGCGTTCGCGACACGATGTTCCCCCTCGGATCGATGAAACCCGAAATCCCGGTGTTGGTGGCGCGCAGGACCCAGGCGCGGGTCTCCACGGCGCGGAACACGTTGGCGATGAAGTGCTGCTCCGGCGCGGCCGTGTCCATGTACCAGCCGTCGTTGGTCATGTTCACGTTCATCTGGGCGCCTTCGCGCATGAAGTCGGCCACCAGCCCCGGGAACAGGTCTTCGAAACAGATGTTCACGCTGAAGAAAACGCGCCCCACCCGGAAAACGGTCTTGTCCTCCGACGCGTGGAAAGCCCCCAGCTCATTGAGGACCTTGAACACGCGGGTAAGGATTCCCTGAAAGGGGATCACTTCGCCGAAGGGGACCAGGTGCTGCTTGCGGTACTGCGACAGCATGTCGCCGAGCGGAGAGAACATGAACGCCGCGTTGTAGTCCGCGTTCTTTTGATGGGACGCGGCGCCGATCAGCATAAACGAACCGACTTTGCGCGACAAGGTCTGGAGCCAATGGAAGTATTTGTCCTCGTTGGGGATCCAGCCCGGCACCGACGTCTCCGGCCACACGATGAGGTCCGGCTTTTGAAGGGCGGCCTCCTCCGTCAGGGACGTATAGGTCCGGACGATCTCCTCCTCATAGGCCAGGTCCCATTTTTTATATTGATCGATGTTCCCCTGGACGAGCGCCACGGAGATGGGCGGGCCCGCCGGTTCCAAAGGTTTCCGGTTCTCAGTCCAGGTCGCCCACGTCACGGCCGCCGAAATAGTCAACGACGGCGTTAGGGCCAGGAGGACCCCGCCGCGAACGGACGGTTTCCGGTTCGCGAACCAGAAGGCGAGGATGGCGTTGACGAGGATGAGGTGGAAGGAAACCATATGGGGTCCGCCCCAGGCCGCCGCCGAAATCAGGCTCGGCCATTGCCACTGGGAATAGGACAAGAGCAGCCAGGGAAAACCGGTGAAAGCGTGGGACCGGACCCATTCCAATCCGGCCCAGGACGCCGCGGCCAGGACCGGGCGCAGCGCGGCGGGCAATCGTTCGAAGGAACGAACGAGGCCGCCGAAGGCGGCCCAATACAAAGCCAAATAGGCGGCCAGGGAAATCCACGCCAGCAAACTGACCGGCACACTCACCTTCGCGAAGCGGCAGGTGGAATAAATCCAGGACAACGTTCCCAGATGGCCTAGGAAACCGGCGAGGCCACAGGAAAGCATCGCCCGTTTGAACGTCAGGCGCGGAGCGGCCATGAGCAGTGGGATGAAAGCGAACCAGGCCAGCCAGCCTAAGTTGAGGAGCGGAAAGAGGAGGATGTAGAGAAGCCCGGTGAGGACCGGAGGGATCAGAAGGAAAACGCGGGGAGGCGAGATCGAATCGGCGTCGGAAGGGCGGGTAAGCACTACCTTCCGCAGCACTTTTTGTATTTTTTGCCGCTGCCGCAGGGGCAGGGATCGTTGCGGCCGACGGTCTTCACCTGCGGCATGACCGCCGACTTGACCGTGCCCTGGCCGACCTTGGCCGTGGCGATCAGCGGCGCGGCCGCCCGGGGGCCGTCGCCGGAACGGGACGGTTCGGATTCGCCGGGCGCCGACGGTTTTTCCGCCACCATCGCGCGGGGAGCGGCGGGTTGGGGCGGCAGTTGGTCCGGCGTGACCTTGATTCGGAAAAGGTATTCCAGCGTTTCTTCCCGGATGCGCTGCATCATGAGTTCGAACAAATTGAACCCCTCGCGCTGGAATTCTATCAGCGGGTCTTTCTGCCCGTAGGCGCGAAGGAATATCCCCTTCCGCAATTGCTCAAGATAGGTCAGGTGCTCCACCCAGGCGTTGTCCATCACCTGCAAGAGGACCATCCGTCCGAGGCGCTGAAAAATCGCCGGGCCCAGGTTTTCTTCCCGGTTCTTGAACGCAGTCTCCACGTCCTCCTGAAGCTCCCCCACCAGCTGCTCCCGGGTCAGGTAATCCTCCGGCTTGAACGTCTTGTTCACGTCGAAGCTGCGGTTGAGCCAGGCCGAAAGGCTGGTGAAATCCCATAGTTCCGGCAGCGCCTTTTCCGGGGCCCACATCGACAGCTTTTCGTCCAAAGACTCCTGCAGCATCTCGCGGAAACGCTCCGAGAGGTCCTGGCCTTCCAGGATCGCGTTGCGCAGGGCGTAGATGGCCTCGCGCTGTTTGTTCATCACGTTGTCGAAATCGAGCAATTGTTTCCGGATGTCGAAGTTCATGGCTTCGACCTTGCGCTGGGCGTTTTCGATGGCCTTGTTCACCCATGGGTGCTGGATGTCTTCGCCCTCTTCCATGCCGAGCTTGCCCATGATGCTTGAGATCCGCTCGGAACCGAAGAGCCGCATGAGCTCGTCGTCCAGGCCCAAATAAAAGCGGGACGATCCGGGATCCCCCTGCCGTCCGGACCGCCCGCGCAACTGGTTGTCGATGCGGCGCGACTCGTGGCGCTCGGTGCCGAGGATGTGGAGGCCTCCGGTTTCTTTCACGTATTGCGCCTCGGCTTCATCCGGCGGATTGCCGCCCAGAACGATGTCCGTGCCGCGGCCCGCCATGTTGGTGGCGATGGTGACCGCGCCCTTCCGTCCCGCCTGGGCGATGATGGTGGCTTCCTGCTCGTGATATTTGGCGTTCAGAACGTGGTGCGGGATGCCCTTCTCGCGCAGCATATGGGCCAAACGTTCGGACTTATCGATGGACCGGGTTCCCACCAGGACGGGCTGGCCCTTTTTCCAGCGTTCCTCCAGCTCCTGTACAATGGCGTTGAACTTCTCCCGTTCGGTGCGGAAAACGCGGTCCGCGGCGTCCACCCGTGAGCTGGGCCGGTTGGGC
>CAYZXT010000022.1:0-38628 GCA_964482515.1 uncultured Elusimicrobia bacterium
AGATTCCCATCCTTCTTTTGATGGGGTGGCTTGGTTATATTAATGCTAAACGGACTTATTGGAATAGTATGTCGCCAGTGGTTGTGCCAGATAAAATTGATTTTGATAAAAATAAATTTCATATTAAAAATGTAGGACGTGGCCCTGCAAAAAATATTCAGTTTTCTCGATACAACCATCTTGTCGATTTTTTTGATCAGCTCATTGAATGGCGATTGGAATTTATTGATCCTGCATCTCTTGCTTCCAATGAAAGTTGTGAGCTTGAGGCAGTATGTTTTGAAAACGGGAAACCTACTAGTGGAACTGAGTTGATCTTCTGTTTGCTGTTTCCATCGAAA
Organism: uncultured Elusimicrobia bacterium; assembly: GCA_964482515.1. GTDB lineage: Bacteria > Elusimicrobiota > Elusimicrobia > FEN-1173 > FEN-1173 > CAYZXT01. Next base: position 342 of record CAYZXT010000022.1, read on the forward strand.
TCTCAATCTCCGTTTAAGAAAAAAATGCAAAAAACGCCTCTAACTATCGAATATGAGAACGTCGAAGGAATCACTTATATTACTACTGCAATCGTTGAAAATGGATCCGTAAAAACTATTAAGGTCACGCGTGATTATTGGCACTATAAATGGCTGCGTTTCGTTTATAATAAATTTGAACGCTATAGAATTTATTGTAGTTGGCGAATAAAGAAATGGTGGCGCAATCATTTTCGCAAGGCACCTTTGCAGGGGGTGGCAGCCCAAGGAAAGATCAAATGACCCCCATCCCCCTCTGCGTCCTCTCTTTCGGGCAAGGAAAGTAATGAAAGTAATCGTTTGCCCAAAATACGGGCCGCCCGAGGTCCTTGAGATCCGGGAAGTTGAAAAACCCGCTCCGAAGGACAACGAATTACTCATAAAAATCCATGCGACGACGGTGACGGCGGGCGATGTGAGGATTCGAAGTTCCACATTCCCACTCTTGGTATGGCCGTTGGTCCGAATCATCCTGGGCGTCAGAAAACCAAGGCAAGGGATACTCGGACACGAGGTCGCCGGGGAAATCGAATCGGTAGGCCAGGGCGTGAAGCGATTCAGGCCGGGAGACAAGGTGTTTGGATCGACCGGCGTCGGGTCCGGCACGCACGCCGAGTATATTTGTCTGCCCGAAGAGGGAACGGTCATTGAAAAACCGGCGAACATGACCTACGCGGAAGCCGCCGCTGTTCCTGTCGGCGGACTGACGGCGCTCCATTTTCTCCGGAAAGGCAACATCGAACGCGCTCAAAAGGTGCTTATCCACGGGGCGTCCGGGAGCGTTGGCGCCTATGCGGTGCAGATCGCCAAGAGCTTCGGGGCGGAAGTGACGGGCGTGTGCGGCCCGAACAATTTGGAGTTGGTGAGATCGCTGGGTGCCGATCGGGCCATCGATTATTCGAAGGGCGATCGCGTCGACAGCGGGTCCCGCTATGACCTCATCTTCGACGCTGTGGGAAAGACCTCCTATCGGCGTTACAGGCGATCACTCGCTCCGCATGGCGCCTATGTGACGGTGGCCAAGGGGATCGTCAAGGAAAGAGCGGAGGATCTGGTTTTCCTTCGAGAGCTGATTGTCGCGGGAAAGATGAAACCGGTCATCGACAGGAGTTATCCGTTCGAGCAAATCGCCGAGGCCCATCGCTACGTCGAAGAAGGCCATAAAAAAGGAAACGTCGTCATCACCGTTTTGAAATGAGACTATTCCACGGGACCTTATGACTAATCCCATCACCCGCGTCGTCCATCACATCGGCCTAACGGTCTCCAAGCTGGAGGAGAGCGCGGCGTTCTTCGTCAACGTGCTCGGCTGGAAGGAAGTTCGGCGGGACAATGAGTATCCGGCCATCTATGTGAGCGACGGAAGCGTCCTGGTGACGCTGTGGAAGAACAAGGAAAATCCTCCCGTGGCTTTCAACCGCTTTAAGAACGTTGGCCTGCACCACGTGGCCTTCGCGGTGGAGAGCGAGGCCCGGCTGAACGAGGTCCACGATATCTTGAAGAGAAACAACGTCGAAATCCAATTTCCGCCCCAGTTGTTGAGAGATGGCCCCGCGAAACATATGATGTGTTTTGAGCCCAGCGGTATCCGGGTGGAATTCACCTGGCCGGGGAAATAAATTGAACAGCCTTGGAGGCCCCATGCTTTTAGTCCGTAAACTTTTTCTCGCCCTTCTGATGTCCGCCGTTCCCTGCTTCGCCTCCGCCGCCGAGCTGACGCCGGCGATGGAGAAGGACATCCGCGCGCTGCTGGAGCTGACGGACGCGGCCAACATCGGCCAGCAGGCGTCCGAGATGATGGTGGAGCAGATGATGAACATGGTGGCCGACCTGCAGCCCGACATGAGCGCCAAGGTCGCGCGGGTCATGCGGGAGGAGATCAACGCGGTCCTGGCGGACCAGCTTCCGCTGTTCGTCGACCAGATGGTGCCCGTCTACGCCAAGTATTTTACGCACAAAGAGATCGCGCAGATGATAAAGTTCTATAAGACGGACGCGGGGAAGAAGTCCGTCAGCGTGATGCCGTCCCTGATGCGGGAGAGCATGGTCCTGGGCCAGAAGTGGGGCGAGACCCTGGGGCCGGCGTTCATCGGGCGGTTGGAAAAACGCCTGGGGGCCGAAGGGATCGAACTGAAGACCGAAGAGCCCGGGCCTTGACGTCCTTCCACCGTAGGCGGTGTTATCATTACCATGCTCTTGGTTAATTTTCTCGTTCCGACGATTTCCAAAGCGGAGGTTTAAATGCGGTGGACTCTACTCGGATTCTTGCTGTTCATGGGTTGCTCCAAGCTGCCGGTGTCCCAGGTGATCGTGTCCAATTACAGCGGCATCTCGCTGGAGGACGTCACCCTGCTGAGCACGGCGGGGTTTTCCGAAGGCGTATGGATGCTGCGCAACGGTGACTACACCACGTTCAAGATCCGGACGCGGACACCCATGTCGCTGCAGGTAAAATTCTCGACGCCCCAGGGGGACATCACCAAAGGCGGCCTCGGTTACATCGAACCGTCGAGACGGTCGCTCATCCACATAACGATCAATGAGGGTTTCAAGGTCACGGGCGACCAGACGAATTTATGATTCCCATTTTCCCCAAGAGAGGTCATCGGCCATGAAACGTTTCATCCGCTGGACCGCTTTCGTTCTGATCGCCGCCTTCGGTTTGATCCAGTTCGTGCCCGCGGCCCGGACTAACCCGCCGGTGGAAGCGGAGATATCCGCGCCTCCGGAGGTGCGAGCCATCCTGCGCGCGTCCTGCTACGACTGCCATTCCAACGAAACCGTTTGGCCCTGGTACAGCCGGGTCGCGCCGTTTTCATGGCTGCTGGCGTCCCACGTGCGCGAAGGCCGCGAGGAGCTGAACTTCTCCGCCTGGGCCAATTACCCGCCGGAGCGGCGGGCCGAGAAGCTGGGCGAGATCGGCGAAGAGGTCGACATGGGCAAGATGCCGATGCCGCAGTACCTTTGGGCGCACCCGCGGGCGCGTCTGTCCCCCGAACAGAAAGCGGCGCTGCTGGCCTGGGCCCAGACCCAGCCGTGATCTGGCGATCCCTTCTCCGTCCCCTGATGTTCCACCTTCCGCCCGAGGCCGCCCACGACCTCGGGATCACGGCGCTGAAGTTCATGGGCGCGAAACCCTTTAAACCCCTTCTCCAGAAACGCCTGGCCGTGAACGATCCGGCGCTCAACGTGAACATCGGCGGATTGAAATTCCCGAACCCCGTCGGGCTCGCCGCGGGTTTCGACAAGAACGCCGAGGCGCTGCCGGGGCTGGAGGCCCTGGGCTTCGGTTTTATGGAAGCCGGCACGCTCACGCCGCGGCCCCAGCCCGGCAATCCCAAGCCGCGCGTCTTCCGCTTCCCGGCGGACAAGGCCCTGGTCAACCGCCTCGGCTTCAACAACGTCGGCGCGTCCGTGGTGGCGCACCGCTTCACGGAGATGTTCAGCTATGCTTGCCCAGATCCGGCTGATGGCACCATTCCACAAACTGGTGCGTCACCTAGCGGCGTCGAGGGGAAATCGCCCCTGACCGGCCAGCATCTCTCCGTCCCGCTCGGCATCAACATCGGCAAGAACAAGGACACGACGCTGGCGGACGCCACCAGCGACTACGTTTTCAGCCTGAACCTTTTGCATCCCTGGGCGAACTTCTTCGTGGTGAACGTGAGTTCTCCCAACACGCCGGGCCTGCGCAGCCTGCAGAACCCGAAGGAGCTGGAAGAGCTTCTGTCCGCCCTCGGGAGGAAGAACGAGGAGCTGGCGGCGGAGACGGCGGGCGTGCACAAGCCGAAGCTTTTCGTGAAGATTTCGCCGGACGAGACGCACGGCGACGAAACCGTTGAAATCGCGCTGCGCTGCGGCTTCTCCGGCATCGTGGCGACGAACACCACGCGGTCGCGCGCGGGCTTGACGTCTTTGCCGTCCGTCCCGTCCGACAAACCGGGACGGCCCCTAGCGGCGGCCGATGGCGGCATGAGCGGCGCTCCGTTGCGCGCGATGTCGACCGAGGTGGTGCGGCGGTTGTACAAAGCTGCGCGCGGACGTTTGGCGATCATCGGCGTGGGGGGGATCTTCACGGCGGAGGACGCCTACGAAAAAATTCTCGCGGGCGCGTCGCTGGTGGAAGTCTACACGGGCTTCATCTACCAGGGCATGTCCGTCGCCCGGGACATCAACCTGGGACTGCTCGAACTTCTGAAACGCGACGGCTTCAAATCCATCCAGGACGCGGTGGGGCAGAAGGCCTGATGGCGAAAGACAAACCCAAGACCCCGCCGCCGCTCATCCACCCGGCCACGCTTTACTTCAGCGTGTTCGCCCTCGGGCTGTCGATCCTTATCCTGGAAATCCTCGGCGCGCGGCTCATCAGCCCCTATTACGGCTCCAGCGTCTACGCCTGGTCCGCTATCATTACCGTGACGCTGGCGTCCCTGGCGGCGGGCTACGCGGCGGGCGGCGTGCTGGCGGACCGGAACCCTTCGCCTGCGCTCTACTTCGGGGAGATTATTTTGTCGGGCCTGCTGGTCCTGCCCATCCCGTTCATCAAGAACCCGGTCCTGTCCGGAACGTCCGCGCTCGGCCTGGAGGCCGGGGCCTTCGCGAGCGCCGTGCTGCTCTTCGCGCCCGCTCTGATCGTGATGAGCGCCACCGGCCCCCTCGCCATCCGTCTGGCCACCACGCAGCTGTCCGTGATGGGGCGCGGCGTGGGGAAGGTCTACGCGGTGTCGACCGCGGGCAGCGTGGCCGGGGCCCTGCTCGCCGGGCTGGTGTTGGTGCCGCATTTTTCCGTGCGCGATGTGCTGTTGTTCCTGGGTTTCGGCGTGGCGCTCTTCGGCGCGCTGGGCCTGGCGCTTTCCGGGCGGCGGGGCTGGGGCGGCGTTGCGGCCCTGGGCGCGGTGATCCTCTTCCGTCCGCTCCTGGCCAACTCCACGCCGCGGAATCCCAACATCCTCCTCGATAAGAACTCCTTTTACGGCGAGATCAAGGTGCTGGATTCCGACGGGATGCGGCTCCTCCTGATCGACGGCGTCGGCCACGGGGTCATCGACGTCGCCAGCGGGGAATCCCGCGCGGACTATTCCTTTTATTTCGAGACGCTCCCGCTGTTCCGGCCGGAGGCGAAGCGGGCGCTGGTGATCGGCCTGGGCGCGGGGATCGTCCCCGAGGCCTATCGCCGGCACCACGGCATCGTCACCGACGCGGTGGAGATCGACCCGGTGGTCGCCCGGGCGGCGCAGGACCATTTCGGGTACGTCCCCAACGGCGCGGTCGCGGTGGAGGACGGCCGCATGTTCCTGGAAAAAGCTGGCGCGCCCTACGACCTGATGGTGCTGGACGCGTTTTCCTCCGAGCGCGCGCCCTTCCACCTTTTCAGCCGCGAGTTCTTCGGGGTGGCGAAGGGCCGGCTCGCGGACGGAGGGCTGTTCGCGGTCAACACCGTGGGGAATCCCAAGCGCGAGGAATGGGTCTGCGTTTATAAAACGCTGGCGGCAGTTTTCAGGAACATCCGCGTTTACGCGACCGATGCGTCGGAAACGACCCTGGGGAACATCATCTTCATCGCGTCGGACGGCGAGATCGCCGCGGAGCCGGACCTCTCTTCCCTGCGGCCCCTGGCCCGGCAAATGCTGGCGGGACTGTCCGCGGCGCGCATGCCGGCGCCGGACGAAGCGATGCTCTCGCGGGCGGTGCTTTTGACGGACGATTTCAATCCCATCGACGATATCTACAAGGGCACCATGGCCGTATGGCGCAAGGCCATCCTTACTTCCTATAAGGACATCCTCCTGACGGAAGGATAAATTAGGAGAGGGAGGCCGCCGGATCGAAATTCATCCGTGGTCTCCTGATCTTGATGGGGGGAGGATTCGTTCCTCCTAAGGACACCGGACTGTCCCCCGTCGAAGACGGGGGCTGGGGGGAGGGTAGGTGTCCGCAGGAGTGGACGAATCCGACCGCCAGGAATTCAGACATGGCCCAAGAATTTAGCCATTCCTTCTCCGGGTTAAAATTTAGATAATGGACGGGAACCCATGACGACCAAATCCATCATCATCGCCCTCGACGTCGAGACCTCCGCCGAAGCCAAGAAATTGGTGGAAAAGATCGGCGCGGCGGTCGACTTCTACAAAGTCGCGCCCTCCATGACCCTCAAGGACCCGGGCTTCGTGCCCTGGCTCATCGACCAGGGCAAGAAAGTGTTCCTGGATTGCAAATGGTATGATATCCCTTCCCAGGTGCAGCGGTCCGTGGAGACGGCGGGGCGCATGGGGATCACTTCCTGCACCATCCACGCCAGCGCGGGCACGGCCGTCATGAAAGCGGCCCTGGCCGCGAGCCCGCGTCCGCAGGTCTGGGGAGTGACCGTGCTGACCAGCCTGGGCGAGGTGGACCTCCGCGAAGTGGGGATCAACTCGGCGCCTCAGGACCAGGTGCTGCGGTTGGCCCGGCTGGCCCAGAATTACGGCCTGGACGGGTTGGTTTGCTCGGCCCAGGAAGTGTCGCTGCTGCGGAAGAACGGCATCACCCTGCCGCTCGTCACGCCGGGGATCCAGTTCGGCAGCATCGCGGGCAAGGACCAGACCCGCGTGGCGACGCCGGAACAGGCCTGGAAAGACGGGGCCAACTATTTAGTCATCGGACGCGCGATCCTGGAAGCCAAAGATCCTTCGGCGGCCGCGAACGAAATTTTATCTCTAGCGAGGAAATCCTAATGGTTGAAATCACGGACGAATACATGCAGGAAAGCATCACCACGGCGAAGGAATATTGCGTCGTGATCCTCAAGGCGGGCCCGAAGCACGGCGCGCCCGGCGCGGAAAAAATCCTTTGGGAGCACGCGCGGCGGAACTTCGCCCTGCGCGAAGACGGGCTCCTCTCCATCGTCTGCCCCATCAGCGACGGCAGCTACCTCAACGGCGTCGGGATCTTCGACGCCTCGGCCAAGGAAGTCAAAAAGCTGATGGACGAGGACCCCGGCGTGAAAGAGGGGATCCTGTCCTACGAAGTCCATCCCTGCCGCAGCTTTCCCGGGGACAGCCTGCCGAAGTAGGACGGGGACGAAGTGAACGACGCGCTCGCCAAAAAGATCTACGAAACCTGCAACCTCAAGGGCAGGTTCCTTCTGCGCTCCGGCAAATATTCCGACGAGTATTTCGATAAATACCTGTTCGAGTCGCGGCCCGACCTGCTCGAGGCCATCGGCGCGGAGATGGCGAAGCTCCTTCCCAAGGGCACGGAGATCCTGGCCGGCCTGGAGATGGGCGGCATCCCCGTGGCCACGTCCATATCGCTGAAGTCGCGCCTCCCGGTGGTCTTCGTCCGCAAGAAAGCCAAGGAATACGGCACCTGCAAGATCGCCGAGGGACTGGATTTCAAGGGTAAGCGCGTGACCGTGATCGAGGACGTGGTGACGACCGGCGGCGCGATCATCGACGGCGTGGCCGAGCTGCGGAAGCGGGGCGCGATCGTGGACGACGTGCTGTGCGTGATCGACCGCGAGTCCGGCGGCACGGAGAAGCTCGCGGAGCAGAAACTGAAACTGACCGGTTTGTTCAAGGCGTCGCAACTGCGGGCGGCCGCGGGCGTCGCACAAAAAGTTTAAGGGGAACGACATCATGGCAACCAAGTGGACCTACAAGAAATCCGGCGTGGACATCGACGCGGGCGACGCGCTGGTGGATTACATCCGCAAAAAGAACCCGGCCATCGGTGATTTCGCGGGGCTCTTCCCGATGCCCGGCGGCATGAAGAAGCCCTGCCTCGTGGGCTGCACCGACGGCGTCGGCACCAAGCTCGCCATCGCCCAGGAGCTCGGCATGCACGACACCATCGGCATCGACCTGGTGGCCATGAACGTGAACGACCTGATCTGCTGCGGCGCCAAGCCGCTTTTCTTTTTGGATTATTACGCTTCCGGCAAGCTGGACCTGAAGACCGCCAAGCGCGTGCTCAACGGCATCGTGGCGGGCTGCAAGGAATCCGACTGTCTATTGATCGGCGGCGAGACCGCGGAGATGCCGGGCATGTACCCGGTGGGGGAATACGACCTGGCGGGCTTCGCCGTCGGCGTGGTGGACCAGGAGAAGCGCGTCCGCAACGACAAGATCAAGGCCGGCGACATCCTGCTCGGCCTGCCGTCCAGCGGCGTGCATTCCAACGGTTATTCCCTGGTGCGGGCGCTGTTTAAAGGAAAAGACCTGAAGAAGTGGGGGAAGAAACTCCTCGCGCCCACGAAGCTCTACGTCCGCCCCATCGTCAAGACGCTGGCCAAGTTCCCCGGCGCGGTGAAGGGCATCGCCCATATCACCGGCGGCGGATTGTTGGAGAACGTGCCGCGCTTCCTGCCGAAGAACCTGGACGCGGTGATCTTCCGCGCCACCTGGCCCGTGCCGGAGGTCTTCACCGAGATGCAGCGCCGCGGCAACGTGGACGACAAGGAGATGTTCCGCACCTTCAACATGGGGCTCGGCATGGTCCTGGCCGTGGACCCGAAGCGCGCCGACGCCGTCCAGAAGTTCCTGAAGACCTGCTACCGCGTGGGCCGCGTGGCCCCGGGCAAGCGATTGGTGAGATTGGTCTAGGTGCAAGTCCGGACCGTCGGCATAGGGGTTTTGGTTTCCGGCGGCGGATCGAACTTCCAGGCGCTGGCCGAAGCGGTCCGCAGCGGGCGGATTCCCCGGTCGGAGATCCGGCTGCTGGTCTCCAACAAGCCGGGCGTGGGCGCCTTGGACCGCGCGGCGAAGCTGGGCGTGGAAGCGCTGGTGCTGGAGCCCAAGAATTTTCCGGACCGGATCGCCTATTATGCGCGGATCATCGACGAATTAAAAAAGCGGCAGGTGGATTTGGTTTGCTTGGCCGGGTTTCTCCTCAAGATTGAGCCCAATTTGTTGAAGGAATTCCCCCGGCGCGTGGTGAACATTCATCCCGCGCTTCTCCCGAAGTTCGGCGGACAGGGGATGTACGGCCACCATGTGCATGAGGCCGTGTTGAAGGCGGGCGAGGCGGAATCGGGCTGCACCGTGCATTTCGTCGACGAAGAGTTCGACCGCGGCCCGACGATCCTCAAGGCGCGCGTCCCCGTGCTGCCCAACGACACGGCGGAGACCCTGGCCGCGCGCGTGCTGGAGCAGGAACACCGGATTTACCCGGAGGCGGTCCGGCGGATCGTCCTGACGCTGACCGAGAAGATCGAACCGCCTTCGGAACAGACGCCGCTGACGAAGAAACGTCCGCCGGAAAAACATCCATAAAATTTAAGGAGCCCCTATGATCCCCCGCTACACCCGCCCTGAAATGGGCCGTCTCTGGACCGACCAATACCGCTGGGAAACCATCCTGGAGATCGAGCTTCTGGCCGCGGAGGCCTTGGCGCGCCGCGGAAAAGTCGACGCCAAGGCCGTGAGGGTCCTTCGCGCCAAAGCCAAGGTCGACGTCGACCGCATCCAGGAAATCGAAAAGACCACGAAGCACGACGTCATTGCGTTCCTGACGCAGATCGAGGAAGTGGTGGGGCCGGCGGCCAAGGCCCTGCACCAGGGGCTGACGTCCTCCGACGCGCTGGACACCGCGCTGGCCGTGCAGATGGTCCGCGCCGCGGAGATTCTGGAAGGCGATCTGCGGAGCCTGCTCCCCGTGGTCAAGCGCCTCGCCCTGAAGCACAAGGACACGTTGATGATGGGCCGCTCCCACGGCATCCACGCGGAACCGGTCACCTTCGGGTTCAAGGTCGCGAACTGGTACACGGAACTGAAGCGCGGCCTCTCCCGCCTGGCCGACGCCAAGGCGCAGGTCGCCTACGGGAAGATCTCCGGCGCCGTGGGGACTTTCGCCCACATGGACATGGAGATCGAGCGCGAGGTCTGCAAGGCGCTGGGCCTGAAGCCCGAGCCCGCGTCCACGCAGATCGTCCCGCGGGACCGCCACGCGCATTTCATCCAGACCCTCGCCCTGATCGGCGCGGGGTTCGACCGCATCGCCACCGAGATCCGCCACCTTCAGCGCACGGAAGTCCTGGAAGCCGAAGAGCCTTTTTCCAAGGGACAGAAGGGCTCCAGCGCCATGCCGCACAAGCGCAACCCCATCGCGTCCGAGAACATCTGCGGACTGGCCCGCCTGCTGCGCAGCTATTCCCTGGCGGCGCTGGAAAACGTGGCGCTCTGGCACGAGCGCGACATCTCCCATTCCTCCGTCGAGCGAGTGATCCTGCCCGACGCCACCGAGGCCCTGGACTTCATGATCGTGCGGATGCACCACGTTCTGTCCGGCCTGCAGGTCTATCCGCAGCGCATGCGGACGAACATGGCGAAGACGTCCGACATCGTCTGTTCCCAGCGGATCGTCATCGCCCTGACGAAGAAGGGCCTGCCCAAACAGAAAGCCTACGAGCTGGTGCAGAAGCACGCCCTCGACGCCTGGACCCAGGGCGCGGACTTCCGCAAGCTGATCGGCGCCGACCGCGAGATTGCGGGCCGCCTGACGCCCGCGGAAGTCAAAGAGTGCTTCGACCTCGGCGTGTTCGTCAAGAACGTGGGCAAGATCCTGGAGCGCAGTTTGACATGAAGCTTTTCGTCGACGACGTCCGCACCCCGCCTCAGGGCTGGAGCCTGGCCCGCACGGTGCAGGAAGCCGTGGAGTTCCTCGGGAAGAACGCGGTGGACGAAGTGAGTTTGGATTATATGATCGGCGACAGCCTGGCGCAGAATTTTTCGCCCGTGGCGCGGTTCATCGTCACGCTGCCGGACGACAGGCGCCCGCGCGTGGTGCACATCCACACGGCGAGCTCGCATGGAGCGCGGGAGCTCTACGGGATTTTGGAAGGTTTCGTGAAGGAAATAAAGACGAGGCAGTACTGACACCCAGGAATCAGGGTTGAGTCGGCCGGAGAGGTTTTCCCCATGAAGGCGGCGAAGAGGATCGCGGCTGGCACGGCGGCGGAGCTGGAAAAATCGGGCGCCCTGAAATTCCGTTTCAAACGGAACGGGTATTTTCAGGAGGGCTTCGTCATCCGCGCCGGGAAAAAACTCGCGGCCTACGTGAATCGCTGCCCCCACGCCGGGACGATGCTGGACTACGGCGACGGGGATTTTTTCACGGAAGATAAAACGCTTTTGATGTGCCGGACCCACGGCGCGCTCTTCATCCCCGCGGACGGTTCTTGCGCGGGCGGCCCCTGCAACGGCCAGGGGCTGACGCGCCTTTCCGCCGCCGAGATAAACGGAAAAATCCTCATCGAGCCGCCGCTGGGCGACCCCGAATAACCTTCCATCCGGCGTTTCGACCATCCTCCCCTGGCGCAGGGTCAGATTCCGCTTGACTTTTGCCTGCGACAACAGTAGTCTTTAGCCACTTGGCTGATAATTACCTTTCTTGTAATAATTCTCTTTATTAATTAGGAGGCTTCGAACCAGCCATGGCTGAGAAAATTTATACCACCTTCCAGGTCGCGGCCCTCTGTCGCGTACAGCCCTCAACCGTCATTAAGTGGGCCAATCAAAACCTTCTCCTGACCTATACGACTCCGGGCGGGCACCGGCGGATCAAGGAAGCCGATCTGCTGGCGTTCATCAAGCAATACAGGATTCCCGTCCCCGAAGAGCTCCAAAAGCCTGTCCGCCGCGTCCTGGTCGTCGACGACGAAAAGGACATCGGCCAGATGATCAGCCGCGCCTTCCGCAAGGCCGCGAAAGGCGTGGAAGCCGAATGGATACAGGATGGCGTGGAAGCCCTCCTTTCCGTCGGTAAGAATCCGCCGGACCTCATCGTCCTCGATGTTGTCATGCCCAATGTGGATGGATGCCGGGTGTTGGCCACCCTGCGTTCCGACCCGCGAACGCAGAAGGTGAAAGTCGTAGGAATCACGGGGCAGCTCCATCTCGCCCCCGACAAGCTGGGTTTTATGCGGCGACATACCGATGCGTTCTTCTTTAAACCATTCACCATCAAGGAGCTCGTATGCGAATCGATGTCTCTCATGGGGCTGCCAATGCCGGTCAAGACGCGCTAAGGACCGATGGGCATTTAGTAGAGCCTGACCCGCAGACAGTACCCGCCGTCCAGCTGCTGATGCGCTACCTGGAGGGCGAGGACGTGGATTGCATCTTCGGGATTCCGGGCGGACCGCTGATGCCGCTGTATGAAGCGATCTTTGACCGGCGGCGCATCCGGCCCATCATCGCGAAGCACGAGGAGGGGGCGGCCTTCATGGCGGACGGCTACTCCCGGGTGAGCGGCCGACTCGGCGTCTGCTGCACCACCACCGGTCCCGGCGCCACCAACGCGTTGACGGGCATGGCCTGCGCCCACCGCGACTCCGTCCCCATCCTCCTCCTCACCGCCCAGATCGCCGCCTCCGCCTTCGGCAAAGGCGCCGCCCAGGAAAGCTCCCCCCTCGGAATCGACATCGTCGACATGTTCAAGAACGTCACCAAGGCCAGCCTCATGCTGGTCTCGCCCGAAAAGACCGCGGAAATGTCGCGTCACTTGTTGCGGACGGCGTTGAGCGGGCGCCCGGGTCCCGTCCATTTCAACCTGCCGGCGGACATGATGAAGCGCCGCGTCCCCGACGATTACCGCCCCTCCGCTCAGTACCGCCCTCAGATGGAGCAGTTCGACCGCCATTCCGTGAAGGAGGCGGCCAAGCATGTTCTGCGCGCCCAGCGCCCCGTGATCCTGGCGGGCTACGGCGTGCACCTGTCCCGCGCCTATGCGGAACTGCGGACGCTGGCCGAACGCCTGCGCGCGCCGGTGGCCACCACGCCCAAGGCCAAGGGCGTGTTTCCGGAGGACCACGTCCTGTCGCTCGGCGTCTTCGGCCTGGCCGGATCCCCACAGGCGGACGCCATGATGTTTTCCGAGGACACGGACCTCCTGCTGGCGGTCGGCACGAGTTTCGGCGAAGCGGCGACCCACGCCTGGGACCCTCGGCTGGTCAAGGACAAGAAACTCATCCAGATCGACGTCGACCCGCGCGAGATGGGGAAAAACTATCCGCTCCAGGTCGGCGTGGTGGGGGACGCGAAGCAGGTGATCACGGAACTTAATTTCCAGATCGAGCGCGACAACCAATGGCTGGACGCGGACATCGATTACGATAAGAGGTTGTCGATGGTGCGCGCGCTGAAGGCCCTGCATCCGCGTTTCATCGACCGGGCGATGATGGAGGACGAATCGGTTCCGCTCAAGCCCCAGCGCGCGGTCGCCGAGATGCGCCAGGCCCTGCCGGACGACGCCATCCTGTTCGTGGACATCGGCAACGTCATGGCTTGGGCCCTGCACTATTATCCGGTCCGCGAACCCGGAACGTTTTTCATCAATATGGGTTTCGGCTCCATGGGGCACGGCGTGGCCGGCGCCATCGGCGGAAAGATGGCCGCGCCGGACCGCGTGGTGGCGGCCTTGGTGGGCGACGGGGCCTTCGCCATGAACGGGATGGAAGTGCACACCGCCGTCGAGAACAACATCCCCGTCATCTGGATCGTGCAGAACAACGGCGGGCACGGGATGGTCCATTTCGGCGAGACCATGCAGTTCAAGGGGAAGTTCAACACGTCGATGTTCCGGAAGCCGCTGGAGATCGCCAAGATGGCGGAGGCCCTCGGCGCTCTGGCTTTCCGGGTGGAAAGGCCGGGCGAGTTGAAAAAGGCCATCAAGGACGCCATCGCCGCCAAGCGGCCGACCGTCATCGACGTCCAGATCGATCCGCGCACCGCGCCGCCGACCGGCGTTCGTATTGAAACGCTTGAAAAGTTTTTCAACCAGGATTGATTTGCCGTTACGCCATATCCGCTGGAGGACAAATGCCTGACATAATGGATGCGCCGAAAAGCGCGAGGATCGCGATGGACCGGGAAAAACTTGAGTTGATAGCGGGCGGCCATACCGCGTTCCAGCTCCTATGGGCGGGGGTCGAACTCGGATTGTTCAATTTGCTTTCGCGGCGTCCCGCGCTCACCGAACCGGAGATCAGCCGGGAGCTGAAACTCGAGAACAAACCCGTGCGGATCCTGCTGGTCGGACTGCTTTCTCTGGGCCTGATAGAAAAAGAGGACGATTCCTACCTGAACGCGGCGCTCGCCGAGGAAAGTCTGGTGGATGGAAGGCCGGGGTCCATGGCGCCGCTTTTCGCCTGGCACGCCCGGATCGTTTATCCGACGCTTGTGGACTTCGTCGACTCCTTGCGCGGGAACCGGAACGTGGGACTGCGTCACTTCCCCGGTGACGGGAACACGCTTTATGAGCGATTGGTCTCCCATCCGGAAATGGAGCGGATTTTCCAGCGGGCCATGAGCGCGAATTCCCAAAAAACCAACGAGGCCCTTTTTCACGCCTACGACTTCGGCCGTTTCAGCCACATCCTGGACGTCGGCGGCGGCGACGGGACGAACACCACCGGACTGGTCAAACGATTTCCCTTGTTGACCGCCACCGTCTTCGACATGGAATCCGTCTGCAACATCGCGAAAGCGAACATCCGCAAGCTGGGCTTCGGAGGTAAAGTGCAGACCCACGCCGGCAACTTCCTGCAGGACACGTTCCCGAAAGGCGCGGACGGGATCATGTTCAACCACATCCTGCCCATCTGGTCCGAGGAACGGAACATCGCGCTCATGAAGAAAAGCTACGACGCGCTGCCGAGCGGCGGCGCGGTCTTCATCTACAACATGATGATGCGAGACGACGACATGGGGCCGATGATGCCCGCTTTCGGTTCCGTGTATTTCCTGACGCTCGCGACCGGCGAGGGAATGCTCTATCGCTGGAAGGACTACGAGAGTTTCCTGCGCGCGGCCGGGTTCGACCGGATCGAACGGGTCGACGGTCTTCCCTTCCACCACGGATTGTTGGTCGGAATAAAAAGTTAGCGCGGGGGCTTCCTATGAAGGACAACCCCCCGTGCCTGGAGTCTGAACGCGAGTTGTATCATTCCCACCTGAACCGTTACGCCCAGCTTGGAATGGGGTTCCGCGGTTTTAAGGCGCTCATCGTCGCCGTGGAGCTGGATCTTTTCGCTTCCCTGGAGAAAGCGGACGGCAGCCTTGCCGCGCTGGTCGAGCGGACGGGATTCAAGGGACATTACTTGAGCGCCCTGCTGGACCCTTTGGCGGCACTCGGATTCATTGAAAAGAAGGACGGAGTCTATCACAACACGGCGTTTTCCAGGGACTGGCTGCGACCGGAGGGGAAGCGGTCCCTGGTCAACAACATCCGGTACCAGGAATTTCTCTCCCAGGGATACGCGGACCTAACCCAAACCATACGGGACGGGCGCCCGAAGCAGAATCTGGGAGAGCTGCTGTCGAAACGGCCGGACTTCGTGCGGAATTATATTTTGGGAATGGCGGAGATCGCCCGGCAGCCCGCCGCGGAGCTGGCGGAAACATTGGACCTGGCCGGCGTGCGGCGGCTGTTGGACGTGGGGGGCGGCCATGGGATTTTTACGATGGCTCTGGCGGCAAAGAACCCAAAGATGGAAGCGACCATACTGGACTTGCCGGAGACGCTCGAACGCACGGCGGAGTTCATCCGCGACTGCCCGGACAGGGACCGGATCGAACTGCGTGCCGGGGACTATCACTCGGCGGAATTCGGAGACGGGGAATACGACCTGGTCCTGATGTCGCACGTCACTCACGACGAAGGCCCGGAGGAGAACGTCCGGCTTTTCAAAAAATCCCACGCCGCGCTGGGAAACGGTGGCCGGCTGGTCATCCACGATTTCGTGACCGACGAAGAAAGCGCGGGGCCGCTGTTCAGCCTTCTGTTCGGGGTCCAGATGCTGGTCTATACGGAAAAGGGGAAATGCTATTCCCGGGCGGATTACCGGCAATGGCTGCGGGCCGCCGGGTTCAGGGTCATCGAACACTTCCCGGTGTGCCAGGACGCGCCGAGCGCCACGGCGGCCATCGTTGCCACGAAGGGGGAGGGGAAATGACCGTTGAGCCGCTATTTTCAATGAAGAATTTGGTGTTCATGTGCGGCGCGCTTCAGTTCTGCCAGTTGGTCGGCATGCGCTTCGCGCCGGCGATGTTTCACTGGAAAGAAGACTTGGCGAAACTGACCGAGATAAACCGGCGGATTTTCAGAGTAATGACCGGTGGAATGCTGATTTTGGTCCTCGGGACGGGCGTCTTGGTCATGCTGGCTCCCGGCGAGATTGTGGGCGGCGGGCGTCTGGGCACCGCTTTCAGCGGATTTCTTTTTCTAGTTTGGCTTTACCGAGGATCGGCGCAGGTTTTTCTGTATGGGCACCTGCTGCCGCCCGGTTGGGTTACACGCTTTGCTCATTACGGGATGGTCTCTTTGTTCGCATTCCAGGCTAGCGTCTACCTGATCGTTTTTTTGAGAGGGATTTTATAGGTCAAACTTGAAGAGGGATTGTCTAAAATGAAAAAGATAATTGTGTTTTTTGCTTTCTTCTTGGCGGTCACAGGCGTTCGCGCTGAATCTATTCTGCGTGTTTGCGACGATGTCCGGGATCCTGTGAGCCTCAACCCCTACAAGGTTTTCGATGAGAAAAGCTATACGGTGATCCAGCAGATGCTGGAAGGGCTCCTGCGCTTCGATGAGAACGGAAAATTGGAGTTCGCCCTAGCGGAACGCTGGGAGAGGATCAGTCCAACAATAATGCGGTTTTACCTAAGGAAAAATGTGTTTTTTCATAACGGCGAACCTTTCAATGCGCACGCGGTTAAATTCAGCTTGGAGAAATATATCAACCCGGCGACCGGCTATCCCGGAATCGGGTTCGTCGGCTCCATCTCGCGCGCGGAGATCGTCGATGATTATACTGTGGATATTATCACTTTGTTCCCAGACGGGCTTTTGCTTAATCGGCTGGCGGCTTTTGTGTTGATAGTTCCCGTTGATTACTATTCAAGGGTGGGGGATGCGGGTTTCGCCGCACATCCCATAGGGACGGGGCCGTTCGCATTTGAAAATTGGGAAAAAGGAAGCCGAATCAGTTTGAAAAAAAATCCGTCCCATTGGCAAAGGGGACATCTTAAACTTGATCGGCTTGAGTTTTACTTCGTCCCTGTGGACAAGCAAGTCCGCATGCTCTTGACCAACAAGCTTGACCTAATCACTGAGATGCCTGGCACTATGACATCGACCGTAATGGAGGAAAGAAGCAAAAAGGTGATGAAACAAAAAGCGTTTTGGACGGTCGGCGCTACTATGAACACGGATACCCCCGTGCTTTCCAATCCAACGGTTCGGCAGGCGTTAAATTTTGCTTTGGATAAAGCGGACCTCGTTCGATACGATAGTTTCGGGAACGGTGTTGTGCTGGCGAGTCTTTCGATGGAGGGGGAACGCGGGCATAATCCAGAACTGACCCCTTATCCATACAATCCGGAAAAGGCCAAGAAACTCCTCGCCGCCGCCGGCGTCACCTTGCCCTTGAGGCTTAAGACCCATGCCCGGGTTTACAGTGAAAGGGCGGCGAAGATTATAGCGGCGCATTTGGCGCGGGTAGGCGTGGAATTGGAGATCAAGACTTTTTCCGATGCCGAGTCCCTGCAAAGTTTACATACCGAAAAATGGGACATCGGGCTCGCCGGTCTTCCCGACCCAATGTGTGACTCTTTCTTCATTCAAAGCACGCTGTTCTATTCCAAGTCCCCGTTCTCACTCATGAAGAATCCCGAGTACGATAAACGGTTGGAAAACATGCTGACTACGCTTGAGGACGATAAGCGCGAGCTTCTGGCCCGCGAGTTGGATAAATATATTTACGAAAACGCTTTTGGTCTATTCACCTACCAAAAGATCAGAACCTACGGCATGGATGAGAGGGTCAATTTCGTTCCGTATATATCCGGGATGCCGCACTTTTTCAAAACGAGCATGGTCAATGGTCAAGACGATCCGCCCCAGGGAAATTGACAACCGGAGGTCCCGATCAGAAAGGACCAGCTAATGTAAAAGTGAAAGATGCGCGAACTCATAAATGAATAGGCTTGGAAAGAACGATGATGTCTACCAGGGGGTGTCCTATAATGAGAAACGCTGCACAACGCAAGGTCAACGGCTTCATAAGTTTTGGGAAAGGCACTGTTCTTGGGGCAGCGACACTGCTGTTGATAATGTCAATGAGGCAGAACAGCCTCGCTTTTAACCAGCCTCCTCTAAATTTGAGCGCTACTACCTTTTTGGACGGCGGTGGCGCACCCCCGGGATTCTTTCTGATGGAATATGTACAGTTTATAAATGGGGAAAAAGCCGTCGATAACAACGGTCGCTCCATTCCTGGCGGCGGGCGTGTTAACGTCTTGGTCAGCTTGCATCAGTTTTATTATCTATCCCCGCTGAAATTATGGGGAGCCAACGTTGGGTTGGACGTGTTAGCGCCGGTTTCCGCCACGACGGTTCGCGGAAATCTCGGCCCAATTCCGATAAGCGCTAACACGGCGGGTTTGGGCGATGTCGCCATAGGCCCCGCGCTGCAATGGAACGATACGAAGATAAAAGGGATTCCGATTTTTCAGCGTTGGGAGATGTATACTGTTCTTCCTTCCGGGAAATACGCAAAATCTTTCATTGTTAATCCTGGATCTAACATCCACACATATGAGACCTATTACGCTTTTACGACTTTTTTGAGCCCGAGGATTGAAACAAGTTGGCGAATTCAATACGCTTTTCATTCGGAAAATAAGGAGACCCAGATAAAACCTGGGCAAGTGTTGCATGTCAACTACGCCTTTTCGTATGGATTGACTCAAAAATGGAGGTTGGGTGCGGCCGGATACGTCTTGCAACAGCTCAACGATGATGAATTGAATGGGTTTAAAATCGCGGGAAGCAAGGAAAAGGGATACGCGGCAGGGCCCGGATTGGTCTACTTGGGCGGAGCCGCCAGCATTATGTGTTCCCATGTCACCGAGTTTGGGGGAAGAAATCGCTTTCAAGGCTCACGAACAACACTCCAAATAATCAATAGATTTTGAGGGCCAGATGAATAAGACAAAATGAGGAGTTTCTTCGGCTTGTTCAAATGAGACATTCAGTGCGCAGGCTATTTGCGACACTCCGGAGTTGGTTTTCCCGGCTCACGGACTCCACCCTCCGTCAAAAGATCGTCCTGGGCGTCCTGCCCGTCATTGTCATTTCCATCCTCTTGCTGGGGACTTTCAGTTACATTCTGGTCCGCCGGCAGATCATCTTGGGCGTCCAGAAGGAAGTCAACACGCTGGCGGAAAACGCTTCCATCAGCCTGCAATCCTTTTTCCAGCAGCGCCTCAATGACCTGGAATCCGTTTCCGAAACTCCACTCATCCGCGATTATTTTAAGAACGTCGAGTACGGCCTCCGCGAAGAGGCGGAAGTCTACCGCCGCGAGATTGAGAATTATTTCGTCAAATTCTCGGCGCGCGCGCAGGTCTACGATTCGATCTCGCTAGTCAGCCGCGACGGGCGGACAATCTGCGCGACGAGCCACCCGCACGAGGCAAATTGGCCCGGGAATCCGGATTTGGAAGACTTCATGGCGGTCCTGCGGCGCGGCTCCGTCTATAAGGCCCCCCTGGCGGGCTACGGCGGTGGTTCCATGGTGCGGCGCTACGCGAAACCCATGTTCGACGAGTCCGGGCGCTTCCGCGGCGGAGTCGTGCTGGACTGCGATCTGACCTACGTGGAAGACATCCTGTCGCGGCTGCAGGTCGGCGAAAAGGGCACGGCCTATCTTGAGGACCACGAAGGCGGGCTCATCCTGGGAAAGCGCCCGGCGTTCTCCCAGCCGTTGATCGGGTCGTCGCAGATCGCCGGCTCGACGCTGCGGGTCGTGGTCGCCACGCGGGCGGAGGATTTCCTGTCGCTCCTCACCCAAATCCAGCACCTGACCATTTTCTTCCTGGCCTTCGCTTGTTTCTCCGTCATGCTGTTCATCGTGTGGCGGGTTTCGATCGCGGTGGCGCCGATCCAGGAGATGGTGAGGGGGACCCGTCGTTTCGCCCTGGGGGATTTGGCCTTCCGCATCGACGAGCCGGAGATCGGAGAGCTGAAAGTCCTGGCCTCTTCGTTCAACCACATGGCCGGCAGCCTGCAGGAGCGGACCCGGCAGCTCGAACGGCGCATCCAGCAATTGACCGCGCTCCGGGACATCGAAAACCTGGTGACGCAGCGGCTGGAGGAAAGCACGATCCTCCGCAATTCGCTGGAGGCGGTGGCCCGGGGTTTTTCTTTCGACCGGGTGGCGCTCTTTTGGGTGGACCACAAACAGAAGGAGATCGCGGGGCGGCATATCTACAACGTCGGCCCCCGGGAGCTGTCGGAGGAGACGTTCCAGAAGCGGCGTGCCACGCTGGAC
Source organism: uncultured Elusimicrobia bacterium (assembly GCA_964482515.1). GTDB lineage: Bacteria > Elusimicrobiota > Elusimicrobia > FEN-1173 > FEN-1173 > CAYZXT01. Next base: position 20,689 of record CAYZXT010000022.1, read on the forward strand.
GGCGGGGATATACTTTGTGATGTGGTCCGCTCGCGGGCGGCCGTGCTGGTGAAGCAATTGGGCGATGGGCCTCCGGGAATCTCCATGATGGAAGGGTTGAAGACCCGCGCTTTCGTGGCTGCGCCCATCTGCGGGAAGGACCGCGTCTTCGGGGTGATCACGGCCGACAACCACATAAGCGGTCGAACCCTGGAGGAATCCGACAAGGAGGGGCTGGCTCTGTTCGCCAACGCGCTGGGGCTCGCCCTGGAGAATGTGACGTTGTTCCAGAACCTGGCGCAGTCCGAGGCCCGTTATCGGACGGTCCTGGACAATTCACCGGAGGCCGTCATCGGTCTTTCCCGGGAATTCTGGATCACGACCTGGAACCGCGGCGCGGAGAGCATCTTCGGCCATGCGGCGGAGGACATGATCGGGAAACCGATGACGGTCCTTTTCCCGCCCGACATGGAAAAGGAGTTCAGGCCCCTCTTGAGCCGCGTGATGGAAAACGGTTCCGTGCGCGACCATTCCCTATCGGGCGTGCGCAAGAACGGGACCCCGCTGGACCTGAGCGTATCCTGGGGCGGCGCCCACCGGGAGTTTTTGCTCAACCAGGAATGGACTGTGGTGATCCGCGACGTAACGGAGGCCAAGAAATTGCAGCAGCAACTGATCCGGACGGAAAAGTTGTCCGTCGTCGGGCAGTTGATTTCCAGTATCGCCCATGAGCTCAATAACCCTTTGACCGCGGTGGTGGGCTACGCGGAATTGCTGGCGGAAGACGAGCTGGTAGAGTCTCAAGCGTTCGACAAGGAAATGGTCCGAAAGGACCTTCAGATCATTACCGAGAACGCCGCCCGTTGCCGGAAGATCATTGAAAACCTTTTGCTCTTTGTTCGTCAGGGCGAAGTGGAGAAAAAGCCCGTCGCGTTGCAGGATGTGCTGCAGGCGACACTTCAGCTCCTCGACTATAAGCTCCGGAAGAAGGGGACGATCAAAGTGGATCAGTTCATTCCTGCGGATCTTCCGCCGATGAGGGGGAATTTTCAGCAGCTCCAACAAGTCCTCGTGAACCTCATCAACAACGCCTGTGACGCCATGTCAACCTGGCCGGGACCGAAGCGGATCGAGATCCACGCCAGGAACCTGGGCGACGTCATCCACATGGAAATCATGGATTCGGGCCCCGGCATACCGCCGGAGATCCAGGCGCACATCTTCGAGCCGTTCTTCACCACGAAAGGGGCGGGCCACGGGACGGGTTTGGGTCTGGCCGTTTCGCGCGAGATCGTAGAAGAGCACCAGGGGAGGATCGGGGTCAACAGCCGGCCCGGAATGGGCGCGTCGTTTTGGCTGGAGGTCCCCATCGCCACCTATATGGACGCCACGGCGAAGATTTCGGGACCGATAATCCCGGCGGTGAAGGGCAAATCGATCCTCGTTGTGGACGATGAGCCGGATGTCCTCAACTTCCTGGCTAAACTGTTCGACCGCGAGAATGACCGTTATCAAACCGCAGCGAGCCTGAAGGAGGCCATCGACAAGGCCTCGAAGGAGGATTTCGATTTGGTGGTGACGGACATCCAGTTGGGGGAGGGAACCGGCATCGATCTATACGACCACTGGACCGATTGGTCGAGCCACGCGCGGCCGGATTTCATTTTCCTGACGGGAGACGTGATCAACGTATCGCTGGCCAAGGTGTTGGAGAAGAAAGGCCTGGCCGTGGTGCACAAACCCATCGAACTGAAGTCCTTCCAGCAAATCATCCGCGGCATCCTGACGAGATAGCTAAAAAGCCCCGCCTCCGCCGCCACCGAACCCTCCGCCGGAAAACCCTCCGCCGAATCCGCTTCTCCCGCTCCAGCCTTTGCCGCCCGCGCCCGTTTGCCGCGGCGCCGACGCGAAAACGTTCCCCATGCTGACGGACATGAGCGAGATCCGGTGGCCGAAATACACCGGGTTGAACGCGCGCTTCGACGAATACCACGCCGGCGCGGGCACGGTCAGCCCCTCGAACGTCTTCGTCCATTGCTCCAGCACGCCGAAGGCCATGGCGTAGGGAAGCCATTTGTGGAAAACGTCCGGCGGTTCGCGGCGGATGCGGTCCTTTTCCGCCCAGTGGAGATATTCCTGGAACCCCAAGACTTTTTCAAGCATCCGCACGCCGCGGTGCGTCTTGCGCGGCATCAGGTACCCGAACACGCCGATGTTGATCGCTGAGAGCGAGAGGGAAATGAAAACGACGAGGGACTGGGATTGAATTCCCCATAGGACGCCGCCCGCGGCCGCGGCCAGGGCCAGGACGAGCCCCGCCGCGCGGACGGTCCTCGGCGAGCGGAGGTAGTATCCCTGGCCGATGAGGTGCCGGTCCACCTGTCTTTTCAGCTCCGCCAAGTCCTGGTAGAAATAATTTTTCATTTCATAGAGCATCCTGCTGTCGCTCACCCTGAAGAGGACCGAGAGGAAGTGTTTTTCGAAGGGGCGGAGCGACGCGTCGTCCTTGAACTCCTTCAGTTTTTTGAAAAAATAGTCCTTCCCGTCCACTTCCGTTTCCAACTCTTCAATCCGGATATAGCCCCGCACGGCCAGGTCCACCGCCATGGCGCAGATGTCCCGCGTGTCCACGCTGTCGTCTATGAGGGAGCCCATCTCCGCCACGGTGAGGCCCGCGGGCGGCGTGTATTCCGGCGCCACCGATCCCATGACCGGGTCGCGGCCGTGGTAGAACCAAATCAGCAGGCAGAGCGCGAAGACCCCGGCCGGTATGAAGAGCACGGGGTTGTCCTGGAGGAACCAGAGCGCCGCGGCCAGGGGGCCGGGATAGTCGACGCGCCCCTTGGGCCAGCCCGCCACGATGGTCATGCCTTCGCGGTAGCCGAGCGCACGGGGAAGAGTGAACCGGACGACGCCGTCGCCGCGTTCCACGGCGACATCCTGCGCGACGCTGCCGTAGACGCCGCTGTAGGCCGCGGCTTTTATCTCCGGCGGCGAAACCGGGGCGTCGAAAACCATCTCGGCCGAGGCGGCGTTGATCGGCACGTCCCATTCGTTGCCCGTCACGTTCCAGTACAGTTCGTCGTGGTCCTGGAACGGCCGCACGGCCCGCCAGACGTCGTAAGTAAGCGTGACCGTCCGCACGGCGTCCGTCGCGTTGGGGATGAAGATCGTGGTCTTCCAGTGGCGGCCCTCCCGGTCGACCTCGAAAACGGGCCGGATCCCGTTTTCAAGGCGGACGTCGCGTAGCTTCGTGTGCAGAGAATAGCCGGCGCCCCAGGGGGTCCGGTAGTTCACGGGGATGAAACGGTGGACGCCGCGGAAGAAGCCGGCGAAGCGGAAAGTGATGTCTTCCTGGACGGTGATGCGCGCGTCGCGGCGCAGGATGATCTTGGAGTGGAAGGATTCGATCGAATAGGACCGCGCCCGCAGGATGGGCGCGCTGAGGAGTATCGGAACGAGGAGGAACAGAATCCGCCGGAGACGGACGGTCCGCATGGCGGTTTAGAAGCTGACTTTGGGGGTTTCCCGCTGCTCCGCGTTCTCGAGCTCGAAGAACTCGCGGGGTTTGAAATCGAATTGCGTCGCGATCATGTTACTCGGGAAGGACTGGACGGCGATGTTCAGGTCTCGGACCACGGCGTTGTAGTAGCGGCGGGAACTTTGGATGTGGTCCTCCACTTCGCGCAGGGTGTCCTGAAGCTTCACGAAGTTTTGGTTGGCCTTCAGGTCCGGATAGCTTTCCGCCACGGCGAAAAGGCTTTTCAAAACCCCCGTGAGTTGGTTCTCGGCCCGGGCCTTTTCCGCCGGCGCCGTGGCCTGCATGGCGTTGGACCGCCATTTCGTCACTTCTTCGAAGGTGCTCTTCTCGTGGGACGCGTAGCCCTTCACGGTTTCCACCAAATTGGGGATGAGGTCATAGCGGCGCTTCAGCTGAGTGTCGATGTCGGACCAGGCTTCGGAGGACCGCGTATTCAACGCCACCAGGCGGTTGTAAATGGCGATGGTGACGGCGGCCAGGACGAGAATCAAAACCAACGGCAAAATCAAGTACATGGAAACCCCCTAGAGGAACGCGTATGTTGCCTTCGATGAAAAACGGTCAATGGGCTATGCCTTGGGCGCATGGGGCTTGGCCTCATCGGCCCAAATCACCTTGTTGCGGCCGGCGGCCTTCGCCGCGTAGAGCGCCTTGTCCGCCGCTTCGATGATGCGGGTGGGGACGCCGCCGTGTTCCGGGAAGATGGCCGCCCCGATGCTCACGCTGATCTTGCCGAGGGGCTGCTTCTCCCGCCCCGGGAAATCGGACTGTTCGATGGCGTTGCGGAGCCGCTCGGCCACAGGATGGGCGTGGATCTTGTCCGTTTCGGGGAGAATTACGACGAATTCCTCTCCACCGTAGCGCGCGATGAAATCCTCGCGCCGCAAGGTTTCCTTCAGCGTGGTGGCGATCTCCTTCAAGATGACGTTTCCCATCTGATGGCCGTTGGTGTCGTTGTAGTGCTTGAAATGGTCGATGTCTATGATGAGCAGGGCGAAGGTGTGCTTGTAGCGCGTGGCCCGGGAGATTTCTTCCTTGAGGTGGGTCTGGAAATAACGGAAGTTGTGGAGTTCCGTCAGGGAGTCCGTGATGGTCTCCGTCACCAGCCGCTGCTGTTTTTCCTCAAGGTTCCGCGCCATGGTATTGAACTCCCGCGTCAGCCGGCCGATTTCGTCGGAGCCCTCCACCGGAAGTTCCAAATTGAATTCGCCCGTCGTCACTTTCTGCACCCCGCGCAGCAGGTTCTTCAGGGGATTCACCAGGCTCATGGCGAGCACGAAGGACACCAGGAGCGTCGCGATGATCACGGCGCCGGCCGCGGCCATGGCGGCGAACTCCGTTTTCTCCACAGTGTCTCGGACGCGTTCCTGGGCGTCCTCCAGTTTCGAGCGGGAGATGTCCACCAGCTTGTCGCATTGCGAATAGATCCGGGTGAGGCGGGCGCGCCCTTCGGCGGACAACAGCGCCATGGTCTGCTGATGGGATTTCCCGGAGGAGCGCGGGATGGCGCTTTCGCCGGACTCCAAGGACTTGATCAACTGCATGACGCTCCGCTTTTGGTCCTCCGTCTTGAACTGGGAGGCGGTCACCAGCAGCTTCACGTCGCGGTCGTAGTTGGAGATTTCCTCCTGGATCTCGGCCAGCAGTTCCTGTTCCGTCTCACCGCGGCCGAGCACCTTCATCTGCCCGAGCCAGCCCTGGGCCTTGTCGCGCACGCGGCCGCTCTCGTTCAAAAGCATCGGGTCGTTGGTGAGCAGGTAGCGGAACACCAGGTCGTCGTAAAGGACGGCGTTGTATTTGATCTGCTCCGCGATGCGCATGGCGGCCATGTTCTTCTGGATCATGGCTTCCATGAGTGAGACGACGCTGTGCTGGGCGTTCAGCATGAAGCCCACCAGCCAGGCCACGAGGGAAACCGTGATCACGGAGGCGAGGGAGATTTTGGCTTTGATCGGCAATCTCATGTTGTTTTAGACTAACAGGAGTTCCGCTCAATGGCAAGGATCGATTAAAAAAACCAACCATGCCGGGCATGACGTGAATCATGAACGAAGGCCGTCAAAATTGGGTATGATGGGCGCCATATGGGTCCAACCATCAAGCGCATCGGTTTGAACACGGGCGGCGGCGACGCGCCGGGCCTGAACGCGGTCATCCACGCGGTGACGATCTCCGCCCGCCAAAAAGGCTGGCGCGTGACCGGCATCAAGAAGGGCCTTACGGGCCTGTTCGACGTTTCCGAGACGGTGGAGCTGGATGAAGACCGTGTGCGCGGCATCTCGCACATGGGCGGGACGATTTTAGGGACGACCAACCGCGGCAATCCCTTCGAATATCCCACGCCCCAGGCCGACGGTTCGGTGAAGGCCGCCGACCGTTCCGGCGAGCTGCTGGCGAACTTCAAGAAGCTCGGGCTGGACGCGTTGATCACCATCGGCGGCGACGGCTCTCTCCGCATCGGCAAGCGGCTGCAGGACCTGGGCATGCCGGTGGTCGCGGTCCCCAAGACCATCGACAACGACCTGCTTTGCACGGTGACGACCTTCGGTTTCGACACGGCGGTCACCACGGCCACGGAGGCCATCGAGCGCGTCCACGACACGGCGGAATCCCACAGCCGCGTGATTGTGGTGGAGGTGATGGGGCGATACGCGGGTTGGATCGCGCTCAACTCCGGGATATCCTCGTCGTCGGACGTGATCCTCATCCCGGAAATACCTTTCGACATCGAAAAAGTGTGCGACGCCGTGCGCCGTCGGGAAGCCCGCGGCCGCCATTACACCATCGTGGTGGCGGCGGAGGGGGCCCGGCCCCTGGACGGGGCGATGTCCACTGTCGGCGAAAAAGAAATCGGCCGGGAGGTCCGCCTCGGCGGGATCAGCGCTCTGGTCGCCGATGAAATCCAGAAGCGAACGGGCAAAGAGACCCGCAACGTCGTGCTGGGACACATCCAGCGCGGGGGTCGGCCCACGTCTTTCGACCGCCTGATCGCCGCGCGCTTCGGCGTGGAAGCGGTGGAGGCCGTGGAGCGCGGGCGCTTCGGCTGCATGGTCGCCCTCAAGCCGCCTTCGGTGGAGCTGGTACCCATCGAAGAGGCCGTCGCGAAGCTCAAGACCGTCCCCTTGGATTCCGATTCGGTGTTCACCGCCCGCAGGCTGGGCATCTGTCTGGGCGATTAGCGCCCGATCCTCCGACGGAAACTTTCCATTTTTGATATCATATCCGCCATGTCCGACATCCTCCTTGTCCATTATTCCGAGATCGGCACCAAGGGCCAGAACCGCTCCTATTTCGAACGGCGTTTGCGGGATTCCATCCAGCAGAGGCTGGCGCCCGAACACGTCACGAACGTGCGGATCGAATCCGGGCGCGTCGTCGCGTCGTTGACGCCGAGCCATAAACCGGAAATCATCCGCCTCGCCTTGGACCAAATTTTCGGCATTGCCTGGTTCGCCTTGGCGACGCAAGTTGACTGGAATATTGACGCCCTGGAGGCCGCTGTTTTGGCCGAGGCGCGGAAATATCCCGGCGCCAAGAAGTTCAAGGTTTTTTCCCGGCGCGCCGACAAGACGTTTCCCATGTCCTCGGACGCCATCGGCCGCCGGATCGGGAAAACCGTTTGCGACCAGTTGGGACTGAAAGTGGACCTGGACCACCATGATCTGGCGCTGCACGTGGAGATCCTGCCGGGTATGGCCCTGGTCTTTTCGGAAAAGATCCAGGGGCTGCGCGGTCTGCCGCGCGGCAGCTCGGGCCGGATGCTTTGTCTTTTCTCCGGCGGGATCGACTCTCCGGTGGCGGCCTGGCTCATGATGCGCCGCGGCGCCAGGGTGAACCTGCTGCACTTCCATCCGTTCCGCAGCGCCGCCGAACTGAAAGACACCAAGATCTTCAAGCTGCATAAAATCCTCCGCACCTACGACCCGAACTCCAGGCTGTACCTCGTCCCCCATTACCATTATCAGGTGAAGGCCGCGCTGGAAATCCCCAACGAATACGAGATGGTCCTGTTCCGCCGGTTCATGTTCCGCGCGGCCCAGGAACTGGCCCGCCGCCGGAAGATGCAGGCCCTGATCACGGGCGACAGCCTTGGCCAGGTCGCGAGCCAGACCGTCGAGAACATCGCATCGGCGCAGAACGGCCTCGACATGCCGATCTTCCTTCCGATCATCGCCTACGACAAGGAAGAGATCATCAAGGTGGCCCAGCGGATCGGCACCTATGACGTTTCGAACGAGGCCTATAAGGATTGCTGTTCGCTCATGTCGAAACACCCCAAAACGATGTCGCGCGTGGACCGCATTTTGAACCTGGAGGAAAAGCTGGGGTTGGAGGCTTTGATCAAGGAATCGCTGGATTCGTTGGAAGTGTGGGATGGGGAAAAGCTGCGGGAAGAAAAATGGGTAAAGAAGACGAAGAAAGAAGTCGGCGTCGGCGCATAGTTTTTTTTAATTATCGATCCCAATAAAAAAGGCCGGGGAAAAATCCCCGGCCTTTCTGTTTGAGGAGGATGCCTCAGCTTTTGGAGGCGAACTTTTCGCCCATGGCGAGGAAGGGCTTGAGCAGCTCGATCGGGAGCGGGAAGATAGTCGTGGAGTTCTTGTCCGCCGCGATCTCCTGGGCCGTCTGGAGATAGCGCAGCTGCAGGGCGACGGGATGCTCCGCGATGATCTTGGCCGCGTCCGCCAGTTTCTGGGCCGTCTGGAATTCCGCTTCGGCCGCGATGATCTTCGCGCGGCGGTCCCGTTCCGCCTCGGCCTGATGGGCGATGGCCCGCTGCATCTGGTCGGGGATCTGGACGTCCTTCACTTCCACGATGCTGACCTTCACGCCCCAGGGATCGGTCTGCTGGTCGATGATTTTTTGCAGGTGGGTGTTGATCTGCTCCCGGTTGCTGAGGAGCTCGTCGAAATCCGCCTGGCCGACGACGCTCCGCAGCGAGGTCTGGGCGATTTGGGAGGTGGCGAGAAAATAATCCTGGATCTCAAGCACCGCCTTGCCCGGGTCGATGATCCGGAAATAGCAGACCGCGTTCACCTTGCAGGGGACGTTGTCCTTGGTGATCACTTCCTGGGTCGGGACGTCGAGCGTGACGGTGCGCAGTCCCACCCGGATCATCCGGTCGATGCCGGGGATGATGATGAACAGTCCCGGGCCTTTGATGCCGACCATGCGCCCCAGCCGCAGGATGACGCCCCGCTCATATTCAGGCACGATCTTGATGGCGTTGCTGAGAATAATGACCAGGATAATGATAAACGGAATGAATCCCAACATGATGATGCCTCCTTTAGTTTAAATCCCCGGGCCCCGCGCGCTCCACCACCAACTTTCCACGCTGCAACGCCCGGACACGGACCCTGTCTCCGGCGGATAACCCCCGCGGTTCTTCCACCGACCAATATTCCCCATGGACGAAGACCATCCCGTCGTCACGCATCTCGCCGATTTCGCCGATGAGGCCTTCGATGCCCGTCATGGGTTTCAGTTTCCGGGACTCCAGGACCTTCTTGACAACGATTAGGACGAACATTCCCGACGCGGCGGTCACTCCGGCGACGGCCTGCATCGACACCCGAAGATAGGGCAGAGGCGAATCGAAAAGCAGGATGGAACCCAGCACCAGGCAAGACAGACCTCCGAGGGCCAGAAGCCCGTGGCTGGCCACTTTGATTTCCAGAAACAAGAATAGAAACCCCAGGAGGATCAGTCCAAGCCCCGCGTAGTTGACGGGAAGGACCTGGAGGGAATAGAAGGCCAGCAAGAGGAAGATGGCCCCGGCCGCCGCGCCGAACCCGATCCCCGGGGAAGCGAATTCATAGATCAGGGCGTAGAAGCCGAGCATGAGCAGGATGTAGGCCACGTTGGGGTTCACCAGGACCTGGAGGAATTTCCGCGCGGCGCTCATGTCGTCCCGGACTTTTTCAGCCATGACCGTCGACAGAATGATTATCCGGCCGTTCTTTTCCAGGGTCCTGCCGTCCAGCGATTTCCAGAGGGGGTCGTCGTCCTCGGCCAATAGGTCAACGACGTTCTGCGCGATGGCCTCGTCGGCGGTGAGGGAGACGCTTTCGCGCACGGCTTTTTCCGCCCATTCCGCGTTGCGCCCCTTGGCCAGGGCGAGGGTCCGGGCGTAGGCCGCGACGTCGGACACGGCCTTTTCCATCATGACCGAAGATCCGTCGGACCCCTTTTCTTCCTTGTCTTCGTTTTTGTCGCCCTTGCTTCCCGGCATTCCGCCGCCCAATGAGACCGGATGGGCCGCGCCGAGGTGGGTCTGCGGCGCCATGGCCGCCAGGTCCGACGCCAGCGTGATGAAGACTCCCGCGGAGGCGGCGCGCCCGCCCCGTGGGGAAATGTATACGATCACCGGCAGCGGCGAATTGAGGATGTTCTCCACCATGTCGCGGGTGGCGTCCAGCAGTCCGCCGGGTGTGTCGAGCTTCAGCACCACGGCCTGCGCGCCGGCTGCCCGGGCTTTCTCCAGTCCGTCCGAAAGATAATCGGACGTGACCGGGCTGATGATCCCTTTTATGGAAAGGATGTAAATCGGGCCGGACGGCGTCATCGTTTCCGTTGACGCCCGCTTCAGTACGGTGAGCATGAAGGTGCCGAGGAGGATTGCGCCGATGGATATTCGAAGGAGGGGCGTGGATCGTTTCATGACAGCGTCACCTTAGATAATTCTCGCATATTGCCGCGAAGGGAAACCAGGAGTTTACGGGTCAGCGAGGAAATCCCCATCCGGTCGATCTCGTTCATCGGCCGCCAAACTAAAGACTCATTTCCTTCTCCTTGGAAAGGAGAAGGTGGCCGAAGGCCGGATGAGGATTGTTTTAAAAATCGAATCTTCTCCCCAGCCCTCTCCTTTTCAAGGAGAGGGAGCTGGATTATCCACGGATGCAGGTACATCTCCCGATGGGACAGAACATGTTTGATGAGAGGAAGAGGTTTCATCCCGCCGAAACGGGCGGACAATAATTCTTCCATCGCCGCGGCGATTTCTAGCCGCGAGGAATCACGGGCCATGGGGACAGAGGGGAATTCCCACAGCCCGCCGTAGAGTCCCTTGGCGGGACGCCGCGTCAGCGCCCAGGCGCCGTTGCGCTCAGCCAAAGCCACATGGATGTGGACCTCCTTGCGGGGTTTGTCGGCGGCGGCGAAGGGGATTTTTTCCTGCTCGCCGTGTTTTCGCGCCCAGCAGGCGTCGAAGAACGGGCAGACCAGACAATCAGGCGAAGATGGGCGGCAGACCGTCGCGCCGAGGTCCATCAACGCGGAGTTGAAGTCCCGCGCGCCGGAGGGCGGAACGGTCCGCCAGGCGATGGCCCAGATTTTTTCCACGGTCTTAGGGTCCTTCACGTTTTCGCGGATGCCGTAGATGCGGCTGAGCACGCGAATGACGTTCCCGTCGACCAGGGCCTCCGGTTTATTGAAGGCGAAGGACAGGATCGCTCCGGCGGTGTATCGCCCGACGCCCGGAAGTTTTTGGACTTCCTGCGCGGTGGAAGGCATGCGGCCGCCGAAGTCCTCCACGATCATTTTCGCCGCGGCCTGCAGGTTCCGCGCCCGGGCGTAATAACCGAGCCCGGACCAGAGTTCCATCACGCGGTCCAGCGGCGCGGCGGCCAGTTTCTGCGCGGTGGGGAAGGCTTTCATGAACCGATGGTAATAGGGGATGACCGTGGCCACTGTGGTCTGCTGCAGCATCAGTTCCGACACGAGGATGGAATAGGGTGACCAGTCGTTTGCGCGCCAGGGAAGGTCGTGGCGGCCCGATTTTCTGTGCCAGTCGAGAAGCCTCTTTCGGAAGGAAACGGGGTTGGGGGACGGCATGGCGATATTTTACTATTTTGCCTCCTCGCACGATCCCTTTCCACAAACAGGGACTATGCCTGGCGGCATAGAAAACCCCCGGCCTCGAGTGGAGACCGGGGGCTTCCGTTTTTAAGGCGGGACGGATTAGCTGTTGGCTTTTTCCAGTTCGTCCTGGATGGCTTTCATCTCCGCGCTCTCGCGCTTCGACTGCCACACGGCCCAGCTGATCATGCCGAGGGAAACCAGGATCACGATGACAGCCGCCGCGTCCAGGGGCTTCGAGTTGAAAGCCGCCATGGTCTCGTTGAAGACCGCGTCGACCTTGCTGTCCTGGAACAGCTTCATCGTGGTTTCTTTGAGGGTCGCCACGATGGATTTGTCGAAGGGAATGACCATGGGGACCACGAGGAGCGCCACCATGTTCATCACTTTGATGAGGGGGTTGATGGCCGGGCCCGAGGTGTCCTTCAGGGGATCGCCGACGGTGTCGCCGGTGACGGCGGCTTTGTGGCGCTCCGAACCCTTGCCCAGGTTGCGGGACGGGTCCTTGGGTTCGTCCTCGATGCATTTCTTGGTGTTGTCCCAGGCGCCGCCGGCGTTGGCCATGAAGACGGCGATGAGCTGGCCGGAGAGGATCGTGCCCGCGAGGAAGCCCGCGAGCGCTAACGGCCCAAGGGCGAAACCCACGAGGATCGGCGTCATGACCGCCAGCACGCCGGGCCCCACAAGTTCTTTTTGCGCCGTGGCCGTGCAGATTCCGACGACCTTGGCGTAATCCGGCTTCACTTTGCCTTCCATGATCCCGGGGATCTTGAACTGCGCACGGCACTCGCGGACGATCAGGTACGCGGCGCGGCCGACGGCTCGGATGGTCATGGAGGAGAAGAGGAACGGCACCGCTCCGCCGATCAGCATGCCGATGATCAGCGTCGGGTTGGAGATGCTCAGCAGTCCGGCCACCGCGTTGTAGAGCTCGATGGGGATCTGGGCGTCCTCGCCCTGTCCGCCCGAGGCGATGACGGTGATGAAGGACGCGAACAGCGACACGGCCGCGATCACGGCGGAACCGATGGCGATCCCCTTGGTGATGGCTTTCGTGGTGTTGCCCACGGCGTCCAGGTCCGACAGTATCTGCCGGGCGCTCTTGTAATTTTCCGGGCCCATTTCCTTTTCGTCGTAACCCATCTCGCCGATGCCGTTGGCGTTATCGGCCACGGGTCCGAACACGTCCATGGAGATGGTGTTGCCCGTCAGCGTCAGCATGCCGATGCCGCACATGGCGACCCCGTAGGCGACGAAGATCGGGTTGGTGCCCGCGTAAACCAGGACCGAGGCGAAGATGGAGCCGGCGATGATCAAGACCGCCCACACGCTCGATTCGTAGCCGACGGCCAGGCCTTCGATGATGTTGGTGGCGTGGCCGGTGGAGCAGCTGCGCACCATGCCTTTAACGGGCGAGAACTCCGTGCCGGTGAAGTATTCCGTGCAGCGGTTCAGGGCGACGGCCAGGATGATGCCGATCAAACAGGTCCAGGCCGCGCGCATGTCCAGTCCCGGAACGCCGAGGGTGAAGAGGAAGGGCAGGTTCTGGGCCGCTTCCGCCACCTGAGGGAAGCGCGCGAAATAGTCCGCGTCAAAGCGCAGGTAGAAAAAGCCCAGCACCACGAAGCCGATGATGGAGAGGGCCGAGGAAACCCAGAAACCCACGTTGATGGAGCCCATGGCTTCCTTCACGGAGCCCTTGTCTCCCGCCCGGACCAAATAGGTCCCGATGATGGAGGCGAACACGCCGATGGCGCGGACGAGGATCGGGAAGATCACGCCCTTGTGGCCGAAGGAGGCCCACCCCAGGATCATGGCCGCCACGATGGTCACTTCGTAGGACTCGAAGATGTCCGAGGCCATCCCGGCGCAGTCGCCGACGTTGTCGCCCACGTTGTCCGCGATGGTCGCGGCATTGCGCGGGTCGTCTTCGGGGATTCCCGCTTCGATTTTGCCGACCAGGTCGGCGCCCACGTCCGCGGCCTTTGTGTAGATTCCGCCGCCGACCCGCATGAAGAGGGCCAGAAGCGTTCCGCCGAAGCCGAAGCCTAGCAAGACCTCATAGGCTTTTTCGCCGTAGGCCATGAAGATCAATGTGCCGCCGAGCAATCCGAGCCCGTCGGTCAACATCCCGGTGATCGTGCCGGTGCGGTAGCCCAGTTGGAGGGCGCGGCCGAAGCTCGTTTTCGCCGCGGCGGCCACGCGGAGGTTTCCGGCGGTGGCCAGTCTCATTCCGACAAAACCCACCAAGCCGGAGAAAACCGCGCCCATCAGGAACGCGAACGCTCGGCCGAAGGCGATGGGATCGCCGTAGCTGGTGGTCACGGCGCGGCTCAGATACAGGAGGACGACGAGGACGATGATGAGGTACGCCACCGCGGTGAATTGTTTTTTCAGGTAGGCGTTGGAGCCTTCGCGGATGGCCAGGGCCACTTCCTGCATCTTGGGAGTGCCTTTGTCCGCGCCGTAGACCTCTTTGACGAGGGACAGGGCGTAGAGCAATCCGGCCACGGCGACGCCGAGGACGATCCAGAGGGCGATCTTTTCATAGGAAGCGTAAAACGGTGAGCTCAAAAAAGAGAAAAACACGAACTGCTCGTGAGCCGCTTCCGTCGCGGGCGCCATTACATCGGCAAAGGCCGCCACGACAAAGGCGAACAGCAAGCCTGTGCCCATGAAGAGTGTCTTGCGATCCTTCCAGTATTTCATCATAAACACCTCATCTTTAAGTATGTTTGAGAGCTAAATTTTCGGGTCGGGAAATGCAAAAAGTATTCTACTATAAGTTTCGGCTTTTCAGAAAAGGAAGATAAGCCGCTTATATTAGGGAAAAACAGGATGCCCTTGAATTCAAGGATGCCATCAGTTAGACTGGGAACTATCAAATTCCAGCGGGAAACACGCGCTGTAATCTATCAGCAAAGTATCCGCATCACGCCTGCCAAGGGGCTTTTTTATTGCCAGGACAACGCGATTTCATGTTTTATCCGTTTGAACAGAGGATTTTATGACTTTTTCCCTTAAACTGAATCCCGCCGTCGACCTGCCCGAATCGGAACTGAACGATTTCAGGGAGGCGGTCCTGGATTGGGCCCGTTCCGTCAGCCGGTTGGAATCCGGCGCCTTGGAGCGGCAGCTTGAGCTTCGAGCCGCGCAGCGCGTCCCCGTTTACGATTTCAGCCTGCAGTCGTTGATCGAAACCCGCGACGTGTTCCCGGAACAAGTCGTCCAACCCTACGAAGAGGGCATGTCCACGGCCGAACGCCCGCTCTCCCACGATAAAATCAAAGTTTGGGAACTCTCGTTCGAAGCCCCCGCGGATTTCAGGGAATTCCGCGCCAGCCGCTTGGTGCCCGAGACTTTGACGGTCAAGGATTGCGTGGAGTGCCGCCGCGAAGGAACGACGGCTTGCGAAGCGTGCAACGGCGAAGGCCGTTCCGCCTGCGTGGAATGCCGCGGGCGAGGTAAAAAGGCCTGCGAGTCCTGCCACGGCCTCGGCAAGAGCAACTGCCTCCGGTGCAACGGCCGCGGCCTCAAGGAAGGGTCCAAACTGCTGCTTTCGGCGGAGGACGCATGCCCGGGGTGCAAGGGCGACGGAAAAGTCGTCTGCGCCCGCTGCGAACATGGCGAGATGCCCTGCGGGTTTTGCGAGTCGACCGGCCGGCGGCCCTGCCCCAAATGCGACAAGGCCGGCCGGCGCCAATGTTCGGTCTGCCAGGGCAAGGGACGGATCGCGTCGGGATATTCCTGCACGAGCGAATTCAAGATCGTCCGCCATGCGAGCGTCGCCGCGGCGGCCGCCGTTCCCGCCTCCATCATCAATACGCTGTTCGGTGCTCCCGGCCCGGCCGCCCCTGTCCAGACCTGCGATGATACTTTCACGGAAGAGGATGTCCGCGGTTCCGCCCTGCCGGAGGCGCTGAAAAAAGAGCTCGTCCAGCTCTCGGGAAAACTGAAACCCTTCGCCACCCAGCGGAGCCGTCCCGTCCGCCAGCGTTTGACCGTCGGGCGCGAAGACGTCGTCCGGATCGCGGGCGTCTTCGACGGACTCGAGTTGGTCTGCTGGCTCCATCCGAAATCCAAAAAGATCGTTCCGGAAACCAACCCCTTTCAAAACCTTGTGGGCACCGCCTGGGAACAGGCGAAGAAGGCAGCGGACGCCGGGGATTGGGACAACGCCGTGGCGTTGGCGAACAAGACCCTGACCTACGACCCCGCCCACGCGGAGTCGCACCAGTTGTTGGGTAAGAGGGAGACGCTGATTTTCCGGAGCATCCTGTTCGCCGCCGGCGCCGCCGGGGCGGGGGCCGCGGTCCTCGGCGCCCTGCTTATCTTTCTGGCGGAGAAGGGCCTGCACAAGGCGGGCCCGGCCTTCAAAGCGGTCCTCGTCCTTTCGATACTGGGCCCGCTCATCGGACTGGCCCTCTATCCTTTCGTAAAAAAGTTTCCCAAACCAAAATTACGCCTGGGTTCGACCTTCGGCGGTACCCTGGCGGCGTTGATCCTCTTCTCCGCCGTCGTGCGCGGCGTCGTGGGCTGGGACGGCGTGCGCAATGCCGATGAAGCGGCGTTCCGCGATGAATGGAAGACGAAGCTTCCCATGGGCGTGAGCGGCGTTTATTGGGAATCCGATTTGGCGGCGCTGCGCGAGCTGGAAGCGCGTTACGCGAAGACCCGCGTGGATTTGACGCAGGTCAGGCAGGAGATCGAAAAGCAGGAACGGCTCAAGAAGGAGTTCGACCGATTGACGGCCCAGTTCAACCAGGAGCTGCGTAAAATCTTAAACGCCGGGCCGGAGATGGGCCTGCAGGAAAAAATACTGAAGCTGGAGGGGCTGCAGGAAACCTACAAGATCCACGCGGTGGACGTATCGGGCGCGTCGGGACCGCTCGCCAAGATGCGCGAACAGATGAGGAGCGCGCCCTCCTCGTCGCGGCGGCGCTCCGTGCTCCGGATAGAAAGTTCCGAATCCGTCCCGGCGAAGGCCGTCGCGCCGAAGCCGTCCGCCAAGAAGGCGACAAAAACACTTTCCAAGAAAAAAACGGCCAAACCTTCGAAGGCCGCTGCCTCCGCGAAGAAAGATTCCAAAAGCAAAAAGGCTGTTAAGAAAGAAACCAAGAAAAAGAAGAAGTAGCCCGCCTCGCGTCTCCCCTCAACTTCCCCGCTTCCGATCGTCCGACAGTATTTTGCAATGCGGGCCGAATTCCACGGTCCGCGTGGCGATCCTTTGTATGAACGCCGGTTCGTGTGTGACGATCAGCATCGTCAGTCCGTCCCGGGCGAAGCCTTCCATCACCTCGATGATCTCGTGCTTCATGGCCGGGTCCAGGCTGGAGGTCGGCTCGTCGAAAAGCACGGCCCTCGGGTGCATGGCGAGCGCACGGGCGATGCCGACGCGCTGCTGTTGTCCGCCGGAAAGCGCCGCGGGAAAGGCCCCGGCTTTTTGCTCCAGTCCCACGCGTTTCAGGAGGGCCATGGCTTCGGCCGTCGCTTTTTCCTCCGGGAGCTTCAAGACCTTCGTCGGGCCGATGGTCAGGTTCTGCAGGACGGTCAGGTGGGGAAAGAGATTGAAGAACTGGAACACGAAACCCAGCCGCTCCCGGACAAGCTGTATGGTCGGATAGTCTATTTTCAGGTCCATTCCCGCCCGCAGTTCCAAGTCTCCCGCCCGCACGGAACCCTTTTGGAAAGGCTCGAGATAAGTCAGGCAACGGAGGAAGGTGCTTTTGCCCACGCCCGACGGTCCCTGGAAGACGACGACCTCCCCTTCGTCGACGGACAACGTGAGCCCGTCGATCACCAGGTGGTCTTTGTAGTATTTCGTGAGGCCGTCGACCTTAATGCACAAGGACATGGCGTATTTTCTCCAGGCGGCGCGACCAAAGCGCCAAAGGATAGCTCATGACGAAATAGAGCGCAGCGGTCAGCAATCCGAGTTCTAAGAACCGGTACGTCGCCGTGGAGGCGATCCCGTAAGCTTTGGTCAGTTCCGTCACCGTGATGATGGAGACCAGGGATGTGTCTTTGAACAGGGCGATGAAATCGTTGGTGCTGGGCGGAAGGATCGTCCGGACGGCCTGGGGGAGGATGATGTATCGGAGGCTTTGCTTCCCGGTCATGCCGAGGGACTTCGCCGCCTCGTCCTGACCCTTTGGGATCGACATCAGCCCCGCCCGGTAAATTTCCGCTTCGTAGGCCGCGTAGTTGAAGCCCATGCCCAACACAGCGGCGACGAAGGCGTTCAGGTGGATCCCGATGTTCGGCAGGCCGTAGTAGATCAGGTAAAGCTGGATCAAGAGCGGCGTGCCGCGGACGATCTCGACATATATGTTGCAGACGGTCCTTGCCAACCGCCCGCCGTAGAGCTTTCCGAGGCAGACCAACAAACCCAGCGTTACCGCCAGGGCCATGGAGAGAAGGGAGATGACGATCGTGACCACGGCGCCCTTCAGCAGCAGGGGGACGTAGCTGTAAATGTCGCCGCGGGAATGGGGAGACGTCCCGTCCGCCCCGCTGTGCGCGAGTTTTTCCTGGACGGGCGTCCACATGTTCCATCGGCG
>CAYZXT010000023.1:0-38610 GCA_964482515.1 uncultured Elusimicrobia bacterium
CCAACGACATCAAAAAAGTTCTGGCCTATTCCACCATCAGCCAGTTGGGCTACATGATGTTGTCCATGGGCGTGGGGAACGTCCAGGCCGGGATGTTCCATCTGACGACCCACGCCTTCTTTAAGGCGCTGTTGTTCCTCGGCGCCGGCAGCGTCATTCACGCGGTCCACACCAACGACATTTGGCAGATGGGCGGACTCTCCAAGAAAATGCCGGTCACTTTCATGACCTTCGCCTGCGCCACCCTGGCGATCATCGGCTTCCCCATGTTCTCCGGGTTTTTCAGCAAGGAGGCGATCCTGGGCGCGGTCTACGGGGGACACCACAGCGCGCTCTTCGTGATCGCCGTCCTCACGGCCTTCATGACCTCGTTTTACATGTGCCGGTTGTTCTTCCTGACGTTCCTGGGCGATCCGCGCGACCCGCACCTCTTCGCCCACGCCCACGAGTCCGGTCTCTCGATGACAATCCCGCTGATTGTACTCGCGGTCCTTTCCACCATCGCCGGGTTTTTCTTCACCTACGTCTGGTCGATCGGCCGGTGGATTCCTTCGTTGGAAGAAGCCGCGCACCACGATATGGTCGTTCCGGTCGCGTCCTTGAGCGCCATGCTGCTCGGCGCCGGGTTGGCCTGGGGCATGTATCGCATCGGTTCGCCGGACCCCGCCAAGTTGGTCCAGCGATGGAAGGGCGTCCACGCGTTCCTCGGCCGCCGGGTGGCGGACGAAATCTACCTGTGGCTCATCGGAAACATTTACCATCCTCTTTCCCGCGTTTTCGCGCGGTTCGATTACGACGTGCTGGACCAGTTCATCGTGGACGGTTTCGGCTGGGCAGCGCGGAAGATCAGCTTGGGCAAGAAATGGTTCGATGATGTCGTGGTGGACGGTTTCCTCGTCAATGGCGTGGGCCGGTTCACGCAGGTCCTGGGCACCGGCCTTCCGTTGCTGCAAAATGGCTATGTGCAGTTTTATCTCCTGTTGCTGGCCGCCGGCATGGGGCTGATGATTTTCTGGACGGTCAAAACTTTCAGCTAAAAATATTTTATAAGGAGTCTTTCATGGGCATTTTGAGTTGGATCACCTTCATCCCTTTATTCGCCTCGGCCGTCATCCTGGCCCTGCCGAAGGACAACAAAACCGCCATCCGCTGGTTCGCGACGGCGGCGGCCGCGATCCCGCTGGTCCTGTCCACCTGGCTATATTTCAATTTCGACACGGCCAACGCCGGCATCCAGTACTTGGAGAAAGCGGCCTGGATCCCCGTGTTCAATATCCACTACACCGTCGGGGTGGACGGATTGTCCCTGCCCATGGTGATTCTGACGGCCCTCCTGTCCCTGATCTCCATCATCGCCTCCTTCAATATTGAAATCCGCGTGAAAGAATATTTCTTCTGGTTCCTCGTCCTCGAAACCGGGATGATGGGCGTGTTCGTGGCCCTCGACTTCTTCCTCTTTTATGTTTTCTGGGAAATCACGCTGGTGCCGATGTATTTCCTGATCGGGATTTGGGGCGGACCCAAGAAGGAATACGCGGCCGTTAAGTTCTTCCTTTATACGTTGGCCGGCAGCGTGTTCATGCTGCTGGGAATGCTGGCGCTTTATTTCAACAGCACGCCGCACACCTTCGACATGATGGAGCTTTCCGCCCAGTCGTCGCAATTCGCCCGAGGACTGCAGATCATCATCTTCCTCGCGCTCTACGTCGGCTTCGCCGTGAAGATACCGGCCTTCCCGTTCCACACCTGGCTGCCTCTCGCCCACGTGGAAGCGCCCACGGCGATTTCCGTGATCCTGGCCGGCGTGCTGCTCAAGATGGGAACCTACGGCATCCTCCGCGTTTCCTATCCGATCCTGCCCCAGGCCACCCAGTGGTTCATGCTGCCGCTGGTGATCATCGCTTTCATCAACATCGTCTACGGCGCGTTCTGCGCCATGTCCCAGCGCGACATGAAGCGCATGGTCGCCTACTCTTCCGTCAACCACATGGGCTATTGCCTGTTGGGCATGGCGGCGGTCACCGGGCAGAACGCATCCGCCGGGATGTCCGGCGCGGTCCTGCAGATGGTGACCCACGGCGTCGTCACCGGGTCCCTGTTCCTTTTGGTGGGCGTGATCTACGACCAGGCCCATACGCGCAATATCGACGACTTCGGCGGCCTCGGCGCGAAGCTGCCGATCTTCACGGGCATCATGATCGTGCAGGCGATGGCGTCCCTCGGACTGCCGGGGTTGGCGGGGTTCATTTCCGAATTCCTCTGTTTCCTCGGCGCCTTCGGCCAGCCGGAATTCCGCTGGTGGGTGATCCTTTCGGTGCTCGGCATCGTCATCACCGCGGCGTTCTTCCTGAAGCTGATCAAGGACGTGTTCCTCGGCGAATTCAATCCCAAATGGGAAGGCCATCTCAAAGACATGAGCCCGCGCGAGCTGGTGACCGTGGTTCCGTTGCTGGTGTTGACGATTCTCTTGGGCGTTCAACCGCACTTGGCCCTGAACCTGATGAATTCGACCTTGACCGCGCTCATCCAAAAAGTGGTGGGGGGATAGAAATCTAAATGAACCTCATGCTCCTGGCGCCGGAAATCCTTCTGTCGGTCGTGGCCCTCTGCCTGTTCGTGGCGGAGACCCTCTGGCCGAACCGCCGTCTTCTGCTGAACATCGCCTCTTTTTCCTTGTTGGCCGCGGCCGCCCTGATCGTCCAGGACCTGGGCCGCTCCGGGACCTTGTTCGGCATGGCCGCGGTGGACGACCTATCCCAGTTTTTCAAACTGGTGCTTCTGGCCGGCGTCTTGCTCGTCGTCTGGATGTCGGACAGTTTCCATGGATTCGGAACGATCAAAACCTGGGGGACATACCTGGGGGTTTTGCTCCTGGCGACGGTGGGCATGATGCTCCTGGTCTCTTCGTCCGATTTTCTCATGGTGGTCATCTCCATCGAACTGCTGGGGATCAGCTCCTTCATCCTGACGGGCTATTTTAAGGATGAACGTCGTTCCAGCGAAGCGGCGATTAAATTCTTCCTGATCGGCGCCTTCTCTTCCGCCCTCATGATCTACGGTATCTCGTTGCTTTACGGTCTGACCGGGTCGACCGCTCTCTCCGCCGTGTCCGAGGCATTGGTTAAGGGCTCGCATAAACTGCCGCTCATCGGCGCGATCGTTTTGATCCTGGCCGGTTTCGGGTTCAAGCTGGCCATGGCGCCGTTTCACATGTGGGTGCCGGATACCTACGAAGGCGCTCCCACGCCGGTGACCGCTTTCCTTTCCGTGGCGCCCAAGGCCGCGGCCCTGGGGATCATCGTCCGCGCCTTCCCGAACCACCAGGAACTGGGGATCACTTGGCTCCTCGCGCTCCTGGCGGCCGTCACGATGTCCGTCGGCAATCTTTCAGCCCTCAGGCAGACGAACATCAAGCGGCTGCTCGGTTATTCTTCGATCGCCCAGATGGGATACGTTCTCGTCGGTTTCGTCGCGGCAGGTTCCCTGGGGATGGAATCCGTTTTGATCTACGCGCTGGCGTATCTCTTCATGAACCTGGGCGCATTCGCCTGCGTGATCGCCGTGGCCAATGAATCACAGACGGAGGAACTGGACGGATTTTCCGGGTTGGGGGAGCGATCCCTGCCATTGGCTTTGGTGACGACGATCTTCCTGCTGTCCCTGACCGGTATTCCGCCTCTCATCGGGTTCGTCGGTAAGTTCGCCATCTTCGCCGCCGCCATGAAAGAGCAATGGGTATGGCTGGCCGTCATCGGCGTGGTCAACAGCGTCGTCTCCCTTTATTATTATTTCGGCATCGTCCACCGGATGTTCTTCAACGCGCCTTCGGCGAGCGCCACCGGGAAGTTTTCCATGTCGCCGTCGCTGGTCAGCTGCGTCGTGGTCACGCTTTTCATAACGGTCGTGGCGGGGATATTCCCCAACGCTCTGCTCGCCTGGGTGCAGAGGATCGTCCAATGACGAGAGCCTCCATTTCAATATCAAATAGTGCTCCGTACTTGCCCGATGGAAACGGGCAAGTGGCAGCCTTCGCGCTAGTGAGGGCTGCCCTATGACGACCGTGTTCGCGCGGCTTGAGCCCTTGCTTAAATCCGGTGATTCCAAGGGTCTCGTTCTTTTCATGAAAGAGTTTGAGCAGGACCTGGCCGCTTTCGCCAAAGACCAAAAAGGATTCCTCGCGCAACTGACGGAATACATTTTCAATGGCTCCGGAAAACGCGTCCGTCCGGGGCTGGTTTATGTGTCATCCCAGTTCGGCAAGGCTGACCCTCGCTCGGTGAAGGAAACGGCATTGGCCGTGGAAATGATCCACATCTCCACGCTCGTGCACGACGATTTGGTGGACGAAGCGGCGATGCGTCGGCAAAAGCCCACGGTCGGCGTGAAGTTCGGTCACGGCGCGGCGGTTTTGCTGGGCGACCACGTCTATGCGCGCGCGTTTCAACGGCTCGCTTCCCTCGGTGACCCGGAACTCGTTCGGGTATTGGCGGACAGCACCATGGCCATGTGCGAGGGGGAGATCGACCAGTTGGAACACCGGTATGTGTTCGACCTCACGGAGGAAGCCTATTTGTCTTTCCTGGACCGCAAGACCGCGGCGCTGATGGCGGCCTGCTGCGGCGCCGGCGGGCGTTTGGCCGGTTTGCCCGAACGACAGGTCAACGCCCTGGAGTGTTTCGGCCGGCATGTCGGGATCGCTTTCCAGATCGTGGACGATATCCTGGATTTGGAAGGGGAAGAAATCCAAACCGGAAAAACCCTCCACACCGATTTGCTGCACGGAAAGATGACGCTGCCTCTCATCCATTATTTCGGCCGGATCAAGGACCCTTCCGAAAAAGACGCCGTTCTCAACATGATGCGCAATCCCGACGGCCATGTCGCGGACCTGATACGGCGGGTCCGCGATTCCGGGTCCATCGATTATAGCCGCCGAAAAGTCATCGCGCTCCTGGAGCAAGCCGACCAGGCCCTCGCCAATCTTCCCGATCATCCGTCCCGCCGGCTCCTTGCCGACATCTCCCGCCGCCTCGCCGACCGCCAGCACTAATTCCTAAGTAGCCCCTCATTTTCTTTAGCAAAAATTCAGAATCAAAACAGAATATCTCCATACGGGATTGGTATGCTCAGACAGAGATAAATCATAGAGATTTTGGGCTGGCCGACAAGTCGGGGGTGGCTGCGGCCAGCCCTTTTTTTGTCATAGAAGAATTTATTCGTAGCGAATTTTCAACATAATATGCTAATAATTGGTTTGATTAGCTATATTGTTGCATAAATGCTTGATGTAAGCGTTTGAAAGGGAGAAATACGATGCGCAAATTCAACAAAATCATTTTAACGTCGACGATCCTGGCTCTAGGGCAAATCCTATTGGGAACGAACCTGGGATCCCAGTTGACCGATCTGGGCTCGGCTCGGCCGCAGGGTGCGCCGGCCGCGGACCTGTCAAATGCCTACGCATTCCCGGTTCCCTTTAAGCCGTCCCTCGGACAACCCTATATAAGCTTTATCAATCTTTCGGGTGAAGCAACAGTGCGTATTTACGATGTGAATGGCACTATGGTTAGAACATTGCATGCTTCTAAGTCAGACAGTGGTATTTTGAAATGGGACGTGACGGACGATAAGGGAAACCGACTCAGCAGTGACGTTTTCTTGTACGTGATTGAAAGCAGCGAACAAACCAAGTCAGGCAAACTACTGGTGGTAAGATAACATGAAACAGAGCGCGGACCTCAAAAAAGACGGTGTGATCAAGAAGGGGCAGAAAGCCCTTCTCGCCGTCATTTTTGTCTTCGCGCAGGTCCTTCCGTCCTTTGCGGGCGGGCCAGGGACCAGCACCGCCAACTTTCTGAAGATGGGAGTGGGCGGCCGCGGCGTGGCCATGGGAGACGCCCAGATTGCGTCCGCCAACGAGGCCATGGCCCTTTATTGGAACCCGGCCTTGCTTGGAGGTTTGAATCAAAATGAAGTCGGCTTCATGCATAACAATTATCTTTTGGGCATCAACCACGACGTCCTTCACTACATTCAACCCACGCGTCAATTCGGCACCTTCGGCATCGGGTTCTCTCTGCTTCGCGTCGGCGACATTCAGGGTTACGACGCATCGAGCACTCCGACCCAGCAGCTTTCCGCTTCCGATTCGTTGTATACCGTGGGATGGGGGAAATCCTGGGACAGACTGGAGCGTTTCGCCGGACTTGAGACCGGCGTCAACTTTAAATTCCTGCAAAAAAAATTGGGCAACGATTCCGCTTCAGGCATGATGGGGGATTTCGGGCTGGCCTATCGAATCCAGAGCGGCTGGTTCCACCAGTTAAAAACGGCTTTCGTTCTTCAGAATTTCGGCCCCGGCTTGAAATTCATCGAGCAGTCCTCCCCGCTCCCGCGGATGATGAAACTGGGCCTGGCCTACCCTCTGTTCGGCGACAACATGACGGTCGCTGGCGACATCGTCAAACCTTCCGATAACGGTCTCTATACAAACCTTGGTTTTGAATACCGCCTCTGGAACATCGTGGCTTTCCGTCTCGGCTTGAAAGGCCAGAATGATCTGGACACAGGTTTGACTTACGGCGTGGGTTTCGGCAACGAACGCATCCGCTTGGATTATGCTTTCGTGCCTTTTGGGAAGCTGGGCGACAGCCATCGCGTCAGCCTCGGTTTCCGGTTCGGCCAGTCCTACCGCCGGGCCCAGGTCCAGACCCAGATCAAACAGGCCTATGAAAAAGCCGAGGCCCGCTACGCGCAAGGCTACCTGGTGGACGCCTATATCCAATCCTCCCAGATCATCGACGTGGCTCCGTGGCACCGTCCGTCCCGCCTGCTGATGCGCAAGATCCAGCAGGAGTTCAAGGACCTTGAGGACATTGCCCGCCGCGAACAGCTGCAGGTCCAGATCGACGACCACTTCTCCCGCGGGGAACAGTACTTCCAGCTGGACGAGCTCCTGTCCGCCAAACGCGAGTTCGAAGCCATCCTCGCCTTGCAGCCCAATCACATGGGCGCCCGGACCTATTTGAAACGCATCGACGACCGTTTCGCCAGCCTCGTCCAAACCTTCTACGAGGCCGGTATGAGGGCCTTCGCGTCGGGCGACTATGCTCAGGCCAAAGAGCAGTTCCAGAAAGTCCTGGTGGTCGACCCGAACCACTCCGAAGCGCGGGAACAGTTGACCCGGACCGAGAGACTGCTGACCCAGGCGGAAGCCGAGGCCAAGGACCGGGCCAAGATGGAAGCCGTTCGGCCCGTCTATATGGCTGCTCTCAGCGCCTTTGAGCGGAAAGATTATGTGGAGGCCCTCAATAAGTTTGAGGAAATCCTGCGGATCGATTCGGACAACAACGAAGCGAAACGCTACCGCGGCCTGTGCCGGGACATCCTGGCCAAAAACGCCTTCGACGAAGGCAACAAGGCCGCCCAAGCGGGCAACTGGCAGGCGGCCAATGAAAACTACAAAATGGCCCTGAAATACAAGCCCGATTATGACGAAGCCCAGAACGCGTTAAGCAAGGTCCGCGGCCAGATGGGTGAGCAAAAGAAAACCGAGTCCCAGGACCTCTATAAGGAAGGCTTGGAGGCCTTCTTGGCCGGCGACCAAAGCAAGGCTCTGAAACTGTGGCAGAAGGCCGTTGATTTGGATCCGGAGAACCTGGAGGCCAAGCGCGGATTGGAGCGTCTGTCGCAGCGCGGAAATTAAATAACCCCCCAAACGATGAGTTTTATCAAGGCCGCGGATTGCCTCCGCGGTCTGTTTTTTTGTTAATTGAAAACGCTGTTGACAAAGGAGTAAACATGATAAAGACTTACTGTTGTCGAAGCGAATCGCAATGCGATGAGGAGGCCCCGTGAGTTCGGAACACACCAACGAAATCATCTTGGTAATTGACGACGATCCAAGCATTGCTGAATTGATCTCGGATTTCTGTTCCGGTTTGGGGTATTCCGTCCAAACCTTGACCGACAGCACCCGGGCGCTGCAGGCCGTCAAGGAATTAAGACCGATTTTGATCACGCTGGATCTGCAGATGCCGGAAGTGGACGGCTTCGACATACTCAAACAGCTCAAAAGCGATGAGGCTACGCGCAACATTCCCGTCATCATCGTTTCGATCCTCGCCTGCGAAGCGGAACGTCAGGGCCTGCTTTCAGCGGCCCAGGCGATACTCACCAAACCCATCAATTTTCGAAAATTGCGTGATAGAGTTGATCATTACGTTAAGGAGAAGGGCCGGGAAAAGGAATAGGTTCCTCCCGGTATCCTTACGCAATCCCTGACACAATTGACACCCCGGTGGCATCCGTGACCCAGCGAATTTTTTCATTTCCATCGACCGATAAACGTCGGACTTCACGCGCCTCCATCGCCTTTCTAGGCCTGTTCCTCTCCGTCCTATCGTCCCTCCCTTTGTGGGGAAACCGAATTCCCAGCAATTTGCCCGCTTCCGAACTGGTGCAACGCGGCTTGGAGTTATATTTGGATCAACGCTATGAGGAATCGATCGAATTGTTCAGGCGGGCGTTGGAAGTGGACCGCCGCAACGAGGCCGCACGGCAGGGATTGAAGAGCGCCGAAAGGAAACGCAAGGAACTTCAGGCCAAGCAGGAGGAAATGGAGCGTCCGGCTTTCCATTTCGCCGAACTGTATCTCTCCCGCGGCGAGTGGGTTGAATCCTATGACCGCCTGAAGGCCATATTGCGGCGGAAACCCGATCACCCCAGGGCCCAGTCGCTGGTCGCCAAGATTCGAAAGAAAGCCCAAAACAAATTCGAGGCGGCGGCGCCGAACAGCAATGAATGGTTCTATCTCAAGGGCGTTTTGGCCTACCTGAACGGCGATTGGTTCCAGTCCGCCCAGTTGTGGGAACAGGTCTATGCGTTTAATCCGGATCAGGTGTCTCTGGTCGGACATATCTCCCGCGCCAAACAGAACCTGGAGGATCAGCAGAAGCTGGAGCGCATGAGCTTGCTGCAGAACACGGCTTGGGAAAATATTCAAAGAGGCGACTATGAAGAAGCCATCAAAGCCTGGAAAGAACTGTTAACCATCGATTCCAACAATTCAGTGGCACAGGAAGGCATCCAACAGGCCGAGGAGGCCAAGGCCAAGGACACCGTCCGCAAACGCCAGGAGGAAGTTCAGACGATGTCACAGCAAGCGATGGACGCCTACATCGAGCGGGAATACGGCAAGTCCAAGGAATTGTGGGGGAAGATTCTGGAATTTGATCCCGACAACACGCTGGCAAAGGATTATCTGAAACGCATCCAGACGCGCGGGCGCGGGAGCGAATACGCTTCCGACCCCGGTTATTCCTACACGTCTAAGAGCTCGTACTTCGCCGATGCGTACAAACCCGAGGAAACAAACGGCTACCAAAAAGCCATGTCCTACGCGAAGGAGGAAAAGTACGCCGAAGCCGTGGAATATTTGGACCGGTACTTGAGAAAATATCCGGATGAAGCGCGCGCCAAGAGCGCCATGCAGGAAATCAAAAAGAAACAGGTTGAGCTGTCGGAAAAATTTTACAAAGAGGGACTGGAAGCCTATTCTCAAGGAGTTCCCAAGGAAGCCATTAAAAGCTGGCAGTCGGCCCTGCGCGTCGACCCCGATTATCAGCGGGCCCGGCAGGCGCTCATCAAGGCGTTGGCGGAGGCTAAACGACAATGATCACACTAAAAAAAGCATCGGTCTGCATGCTAACCGCATCCATGATGTGGGCGCCGTCCTCGGCGGGCGCTCTGGACCAATCCGCCCGGGCCATCGTTGTCGACAGCGTCAGCGTCCAGTCCGGCGCCAATTCCATCCAGGTGATCATACAGAGCAACGTTCCCATGTCCTACCGCCACACCAGCCAGGAAGACCCTCCCGGCGTTTATTTGTATATGACGGCCCCCACCGTGAGCAGCCGCCAGGCGATGGAGAAGATTTATAACGACGTGATAGAGGAAATCAGGTTCGTTTATAAAGACATGAAAAGCCCCATGGGCGCGCCGGTTCCTTTGAATTACATCTATTTGAAACTCAAACAACCGACCGGCTACACGGTCGTGCAGAAGGATTGGATCACCGTGGTTGAATTGAAGAATCGCGTGCACAAGTACACGAGGGCCGCGGCCAAGTTCAATCCGGAGGATAACGCCTATAAGCCGCGGAGCGAGCGGAAGAAGGATGTGGCCGTTTTGCCTCCGAACCCCACGCTGCAGGATTTTTTGGACGTGGGGTTGCGCAACAGCGTCGCCCTGCAGTTGGCGGAACAAGACCACGGCGTGGCCAAGTTGCGCTTCTTCGACGCTTCGCGCGCCATGTTCCCCGCGCTGACCGGCCGGTACGTGGAGTCCCATGGGACCATGTTGCTCGACCCCACGATCCCCGACGACGACGTTGATTTCGAACGGAGGGAATTCGGATTGCAGGTCGGCCAGCCCATCTTTGAAAGCGGACGCCTGTATTACGCCATGCGTCAGGCGTCCATGCAAAAAACCGTTTCGGCGCAGAACGTCCGCAAGACGCGCGAGGAAGTCGCTTTTGAAATTAAAAAGGCCTACTACAACCTCATCAAGGCCCAAAGGGCGGTCAAGCTCCGCCAGTCCGCCAAGGCCAACGTCGAGCAGGTCGTCGAGATGACGCGGAAGAAGAAGCAGTTGGAAATGGTGACGCAGACGGAAGCCCTGAGCGCCGAATCCCAGTATTCGCAGATGTCGTATAAGTTGATATCCGAGCAGCGGGACCTGGAACTGGCGCAGTTGAAAATGGCGGCCCTCTTGAATTTGCCCGAGGATCTGCAGGAAGATATCCCTGATCCCAAGGACGATGTCTCCCCGGATCACGTATTGCGGATCGAGACGCCTTTGGCGACATTGGTCCAGCTCGCGCAAAAACACCGGCCCGATCTCATTTCCGCGGATTATTCCGCGCGGTATCACAATTACGGGGAAAAAGTGGCGAAGGCGGACACGCGCCTACGTATCGACGCCAGCGGATTCGTCGGAAAATCCGGCGGCGCATTCGACGCCGAGGATCTTCAACTCCGTTCAAGTTGGAATGTGGGGCTTCAGGCGCGGATGTTCTTCCTCGGCAACTCCATGAAGGGCACCGGCACGGGTGAGAAGACAAGCCCGGACCTGGGCGAGACCAGCCGCACGCAGACCAACGCCCGGACGGCCGAACTCGGCCTTTTGGACGGCATCAAGGGAATGGCGGATCGCCGCCAGGCCCGCATCGCCCGCGAACGGGCCGCCAATGATTTTGAACAGATGCGCCGACAAGTGGCGATGGACGTCAAGGAAGCCTATTACAACGTTGAGAAGGCCATCCTCCAGCTTCGTTCCACCATGCAGGATATGGATTACCGGAAAAAGGACCTCGACATCGTCCGCCAGAAGGAGAAGTTGAACCTCGCCGACCCCTCCCAGCGGATGAGCGCGGAATCCTACTTCGTCGAAGCGGGTGTGGCGGCCGAGGATGCGATGGCTTTCTACAAGGTGTCCGTCGCTTCGTTGGATAAAGCCTTGGGAGTTCCCTACGAAACGGTCAAAGGATCCCAGTAACTTCCGTCAATGATCGACAGCCAGGAGCGTAATCCTACATGAGCGTCTCCAGCTTTTGCGTCAAACGTCCGGTCACGACCACCATGATCTATTTGGCGTTGATCCTCATCGGAATGATCGCCTGGACGAAAATGCCGCGCGAGCTGTTCACCAATATTTCCTTCCCCCAACTGACCGTTATAACCCACTACGGAAACGCCGCCCCCGAAGAAATGGAAAACCTCATCACGAAGCTGATCGAAGAAGGCGTCGGGACGGTCCCCAACCTGAAGCGCGTACGCTCCATATCGAAGGAAGGCGTTTCCCTGGTCACTTTGGAATTCGATTGGGGAACGGACATGGGCTTGGCCCATTTGGCGGCGCGGGAAAAGATCGACCAAATCAAGGACCGATTGCCTTCCGAAGCCGAGGAACCCATCATCAACCGGTTGAATCCCTTCGCCCGGCCGATGATGATCTATTCCATCAGCGGGGAAGTCCCCATGCCGGCCCTGACGGACATCGCCAAGCGCGTGATCAAGCAGCGCCTGGAGAAGGTGAACGGCGTCGCCTCGGCCACCATCTCCGGCGGCAAGGAGCGCGAGATATTGGTGGAAGTGGACCGCGGACGAATGGAGGCTTCGAAAGTTTCGCTGGCCGGCATCGTTGATTCCCTAAAGAACACCAACCTCAATTACCCGGCGGGTACGACGCAGGGGAAGTTTTATGAGTATCTGGTGCGGACCATCGGCGAATTCAAGAACATAGGCGAGATCGGCCGGACCGTGATCCAGATGGACCGGGCCCCGGGTGAAGATTTTTTCCAGCAAAAGAACATGGAAGCCGGCCGCATGAGCCATTCCAAGGATGAACGGTTCGTCCATCTGGACGCCCTGGCCGAGATCAGGGACACATTCAGGGAAACCACCAGCTTTTCGCGCTATAACGGGCAGGAGAACGTTTCGATTTCGGTCCAAAAGCAGTCCGATGCCAACGCCATCAAATCCGCCGTGCGGGTCAAGAACGCCATCGAGGAAATCAAGACCGCCCTTCCGAACGCCGTCCGTTTGGAGCTGGTCTACGACGAGACGTCTTTCATAAAGACCGCCATCAACGGGGTTTTCATGGACGGGGTCGTCGGTGCCTTTTTGGCGTTCCTCGTATTGCTGCTGTTCCTGAACAATTTAAAGGACGCTTCGATCGTGAGCATCGCCATCCCCATGTCTGTGCTGGCGATTTTTATCCTCATGTTTTTTAAGGGGATCAGCATCAACATGCTGTCCCTGGCCGGGTTGGGCCTGGCCATCGGGAACCTCGTGGATAACTCCATCGTCGTGGTGGAGAACGCGGCGCGCGTCCGCTCGAACGGCGCGGACATCGAAAGCGCGGCCATCGAAGGGGCTGACGAAGTGGGAGCCTCGATGGTCACTTCCGGCTTGACCAACGCCGCCGTCGTTCTGCCTTTGTTGTTCGGCAAGGGTCTGTCCCAGCAGCTGTTCATCGATCTGTTCTTCTCGACCATCGGCGCAGGTATCATCAGCATGTTCGTTTCCTTGACCCTGATTCCCAGGTTGGTGGCGCACCCGCTCCTCCCGGTGGGCGTCATGGATCAAATCCTGGCGTCATTGCGACGAACGTTTAGGCGGGAAATACAACAGGATGCCCCGTCCTACATGGGCGGAGAGGCCGAAACTCAGCCGAAGAATCCGGTGGCAAGCATTTTTCTGAAACCGGCCCGCTTCCTGCAATATTGGTGCGACTCATCCCGAGGGTTCGGGGTCATCACGCAAAAATACAGAAATCTGCTGGATCACTTCATTACCTACCCGAAAAGGCTCTTCCTGATCCTCAGCGGGCTGATCCTGTTCGCCGTGACGGTTTTTGTTTTTCATGAAAAGGTCTTCATGCCCAAGTTCGATCAGGGACAGTTCATTATCCGCGTCAACATGCCAGTGGGCACGCGGCTTGAAGTCACCGACCGTGTGACGCACCGGATCGAGGAGGTCTTGAAGGGGACCGTGGGCATAAAAGATTTGACGGCCAACGTGGGTTCGGCCAGCTCCGAAGCCGTGGAGGCTTTGGGGTCGCACCAGGGCCAGGTGGTCGTGAGCTTGGAGCGGGAGAATATCAATCGGCCCACGGTGGACGTGATCGAGGAGCTGAAGGACCGGTTCGAGCAGCTGAACGTGGAAGGAGCCGACGTGATATTCGTCCTACAGGACAGCGTCCTGTCGTCCCTCTTCGAGACCGCTGAGCCGGTGGTTGTGGAAATCAAAGGCCCGGATTTGACCACGCTGAAAAAGATTTCGCAGGACATCATGGAGCAGCTCAACGGGGTTCAGGGAATATTCGGAGTGAAGAGCAGCTTCGCCCTTCCGTCTTCAGAAACGAGAGTGTCGATCGATAAAGACCGGTCGTCCGCCTATCAGCTCTCCGTCGCCGAAATCGCGCGCACGGCCCTGATCGGCATCAAAGGCTATGTGGCCACGACGTATAAAGAGGGCGGGCAGGAGGTCAACGTCCGCGTTCAGCTGCGCCCCGAGGACCGAGCGTCCGTGGATGACATCCGCCGCTTGTCTGTGAGGGCGCCGTCCGGCGTCATGGTTCCACTCTCGGAAATCGCCGATTTGAAGGCGGGGCAGGGGCCCAGTGAAATCAAGAGGGTCGACCAGCAGAGGACGATCGTGGTGTCGGCCAACGTGCTCAAGCGCAGCGTCAGCGACGTGCTTAAGGATGTCCAGGGGATTGTCGATTCCTATGAACACCTGGCGGACTACAACCTGTTCCTCACCGGAGAAAGTTCGGAGGTCAAGGAAGCGTTTGGCGGCCTTTCCATCGCTTTAATTTTCGCCTCGCTGTTGGTTTACATGATCATGGCCGCGGAGTTCGAGTCTTTTGTCCAGCCGCTCATCATCATGACGACGGTTCCGTTTTGCGTCATAGGCGTGGCCTTCACCGTCTTCTTTTCACGGATTCCCATCAGCGCTCCCGTCATCCTGGGAACAATCATCCTGGCCGGACAAGTCGTGAACTCCGGAATCATCCTGATCGATTTCATGAACCATCTTAAAGGGGAAGGAAAACTGGACCTGAGGGAGATCGTGCTCACGACCTGCACCACGCGCCTTCGGGCCATCTCCATGACCGTTCTGACCACACTTTTGGGCGTGTTACCTTTGGCCCTCGGTTTCAGCGAGGGCTCGGAGATTTCATCCCCGGTGGCGAAGGTGACCTTCGGCGGGCTGCTGGTTTCATCCCTCCTCTCTTTGTTCGTCGTGCCGGTCTTCTACTATTACTTCGAACAGTGGCAGGCTCGGAAAGCGGCTCAGCATGCCGCTTCCGGGGAAGAGGCCGCGTCCCTGGGGGAGCCGGCCACGGAAGGAGAGGGGGACATTCCCCCTGACTCGTCGGCCATCGTTCCGGCGGGATGAGGCGTCTCGGCCATGAGCATGACGTCTTTCTCCATCGAGCGGCCCATCAGCACGCTCATGATGTACCTGGCCTTCATGATGCTCGGTGTCTTCGCTCTCTTCCGGATGCCTGTGGAGTTGATGCCCAATTCGCAATCGGGGTCCCTCACGGTCACGGTGGGGATACGCGGCGGCCTTCCTCCCGAAGACATTGAAACTCTCGTCACAAAAGTCATTGAAGACGCGGTCAGCTCCACTGCCAAGCTGAAAGGAATGATGTCCGTCTCCCGCAAGGAGCGGGCCGTCGTCACCATGCAGTTCGAGCCCGGCACGGACCTCTCCTACGTCGCGCTGGACGTGCAGGAGCGCATCGCCAAGATCCGTAATAAGCTTCCCCGCGACATCGAAAAACCCCTTATCGCCCATTACAACGAAGCCGATTATCCGGTCGTGATCCTGGCCCTCACCAGCGACAAGTTCACGCCGGAGCAATTACGGGACCTGGTGGACAACAATTTGAAGCCGGCCCTGGCGCGCGTGGATGGCGTCGCGAACATCGAAGTGGGCGGCGGCCGCGAAAGAAAAATCCTGGTGGAGTTCGACCAGGGCCGCCTGCAGGCCTACCAGCTGCCCATTCAAAGGATCATCGGCGAGCTGGGCGTCAACAACCTCAACATCCTAACCGGAAAAACCAAGGACGAACGGAATTCCTATTACGTGCGCGCCATGGGACAATTCCAAACCATCGACGAAATGAAGAAGCTGGGGATCGCGGTGACGAAGGAAGGCTCGCGGATCCGACTGGGCGACGTGGCGGAGGTTCGGGACTTCTACATGGAAGCCACCAGTTTTTCACGTTTGAACCGCAAACCGAACGTGGCGGTTTATATACAAAAGGAGTCTCAGTCGAACACGATCAAGGCGGCCCGAAAGATCCAACAGGTGATGAAGCGGTTTAAAACCGAGACCATGCCGCCCGGCGTCGAGATGATCGTCGTTTCCGATCAATCGATCTTCATCCGGGAAGCCATCTCCAACGTCATAAAAGCCCTCTACGAAGGCGCATTGTTCACCGCCATCATCCTTTGGATCTTCGTCAAGGATTTGAAGCACACGGCCATCATTCTCGTGTCGCTGCCGCTTTCCGTCATCCTGACCTTCGGTATGATGTATCTTTCCAAGATCGGCATCAACGTGATGACGCTTTCGGGCCTCGCCTTGGGGATCGGCATGTTGGTGGACAACTCCATCGTCGTGCTCTTCCGCATCATTCAGAACAAGCAGGACTACTTCGCAAAGCATCCGGGCGTCGACCGCGTCGACTCGGAAACCTCCAAGGACCTCGTTCTGCATTCCTGCCGTGAGATCGTCCTGCCGATCTTCGCTTCGACCCTGGCCTGCGTGATCGTTTTCATTCCGATCATGTTCATCAACAAGCAGATCCAAATCCTCTACACGGGACTGGCTCTCACCGTGACCTATTCTCTCGTCTGCTCGTTTTTCGTCGCGTTGACCATCATTCCCATGCTCGCCATCCGGATTCCCATGGAGCGCCAAGCGACGGAACAGATGCTGTCCGACGGGCAAAGGCTGTTCCTGTTGGGCCTGTGGGGAAAGACCAAGGCCATCCTGGACAAAACCCCGCTCTCCGGGCTCGCCGTCAAGGCTTATGAAAAAGGACGCATCGGCGCGAGGCTGTTGTGGGGGCATGTGGCGGCGCGCACGCAACCCAAGCACCGCGATCCGAAATACGTCTATCGGCGGCTGCGTTCGTTATCGGTCAGGCACCGCTACCGACTTCTGTTGTACGTTTTCATCGCCTTTCTGATCGCGGGATACGCCTACGGCCGGTTTTTGGAAAAAGACTTCATGGGTTCGACGGAGCAGGATGAGTTCGTCATTTTTGTGGAATTGCCTTCCGGCACGAAGCTGGGGATTTCGGACCAGGTCGTGGGGGAAGTGGAGAAAATACTTTCGGAGGATCCGGACATCAAAGGGATGGTCAAAACCGCGGCGGCGCGGGTTGAAGGGTGGTCCTCCAAGGTCTATGTGACGGTCTCGCCCCAATCGGAACGCACGCGCACGGTACAGGAAATCATCGACAACCTTCGTCCGAAAGTAGCGGAGGTGGGAGCGGTCTATGATGCCTTCGTCTATTTCTCCGAACCGTCCAGTTCCAAGGAGTTTCTGATCGACCTGTTCGGCCTCCAATATGAAAAGCTTCGGGACATCGCCGTGGCCGTGTCGAAGGAATTGGGGACAATTTCCGGGTTGGCCGACGTGAAGCTGCGCTACAAACCCGGACAGCCGGAAATCAAAATCATCGTCGACAAGGACCGGGCCGCGCTGTTCGGTTTCACGGTGAAGGACATCGCCGAAACCCTGCACGCGCAAATCCGCGGTCTACGGGCGACTTATTTCTATACTCAAAACCTTCAGATCGAAACGGTCGCGCGCCTCCAGGAGAAGGACCGGAAGACCGTCGAAGACCTGAATTATTTGACCATCGTCGGCCCGGACGGGACCATCGTGCCGCTGATGCAACTGTCCAGCATGGAGTACGGCCTCACCCCCAGCGAGATTTATCGAAAGGACAAGCAGCGCATGATCCAGGTCAGCGCAAACCGCGAAAGTTTGGCGCTCGGCAAGGCGGCTAAACTGACTATGGCCAAATTAAGGAAGCTCGATTTTCCCACGGGATACTATTACCAGGTCGGCGGCGATTTCGAGCAGATGCTGGACAATGAACGCGAGTTCCGGTTCGCTTTTTTCATCATGGTGGGATTGCTTTACATCCTGCTGGCTTGTCTCTTTGAATCCTACGCCGTTCCGCTCCTGATCATGTTGACGGTGCCTCTGGCCGTGATTTCGGTGGTTCCGGTGCTACTCATCGGCCGGATCAGCGTTACCATCGGCGTTTATCTGGGCCTCATCATGCTCGGCGGCAAGGTCGTGACCGACGCCATTCTGCTCTTGGAGCGGATCCAGGAAACGAAGCCCGGCGAGAACATCCTTCGCGCCGTCCTGAAGGCGGCCAACAGCCGGCTGAAGGCCATCGCCCTGGTCCAATTGACCACGATCCTGGGCCTCTTGCCCATGATTTGGGATAAGAGCTCGTCGTCATCCCTGTGGTCACCGTTGGCCATCACTGTGGTAGGGGGGATTATCGGGGCGACGATCTTGTCGATGTTCGTAGTTCCGGCCTGCTATCTGATGATCCGCGACTTGGATCACTACCGCAGCCGTTTGGAGCAAAAAAATCCCTCCGCGGTAAAGCCCGTGGAGGGGACAGCGTAGGCAAACGGCGAAAACTACCGTTTCTGGGTTTGGTTCTGTTTCAGTTGCTGGTTGACGCGATTTATCCGGTTGATTTCTTCCACTGTTTTCAGGCTCCGCTGGACATCCATTGTGGGGTTGACCGGGAGAGGCGCGGGGGGGCGGCCCAATTGCTGGTTGATGACCTGGACCTGCCGGTCGGCCGCCAAGGATTTGGAGGTCTTGTCTATCTGACGGGCTTTTTCAGCTTTTAACGGGTCTGTCATGCTGTTGCTCACTCGGGGGGCGTCAGAAGGCTTTTGACTGCATCCCAACGTAAATGTGAGGAGCAGAGCCAAGGCGAATCCAAAACGACAACCGAATTTTAATGGGATCATTTTCTCACTCTCCAATGTATACGGACTGAATTCACCTTTCCTTGTATGTACTCAAACATTCTTCGAAAGTCAAGGGCCAATTCCATTTAAGCCGGTTTCCGCGTGCATCCTGATGATTTCCCGACGGAGAAATCCGGCCCGTGGATTGCGTATTTACACCGTCTTTACGAACATTTTGCGCACATTTTACAAACGAATTCATGGACCTCTGTTACACTAATCCGGTGCATTTCAGGAATTAGGGAAAGAGCGCGTGTGTGTATTGCTCGAGATCGAGGGAAATGAGCGTGGAGGCCCGGTGTCCCTAGTGAATTTCTTCGCTTCTACCCAACCGATATGTGCCCCGTTCCGGGAGATTGTCGCCGCTTTCCCGATGCCTGTTTACATGTTTTTCATCATGGGATTACAAGCGTTTTACCACAATTTTTCCGCCAATTTACCGTTCCTTAAGGCGACTGTAACAGCGTTTAGGATATACTGAGGCCATGATGAATGAGTCGATAATAGCGCATCGGCTATTCCGGGTGAGAAAGACCCTTCGCAGGGTCTTTCTTCGTCCCATGCCCTATACGCCCCCCTTGCATGCCTACACACCCTCGGCCGCGGCTTTGAAGCGCGTGTTGTGCCTGACGGTCGCGGGGATCACCTTCCACTCCCAGGTCGTCTGCGCCGGCACGGGCAGCCTGCCGCAGCTGCCGTTCGAAATGCCCTGGCAGAAGAATTCTCTTATCGAACGCTTGAAGAGTTGGACGAACGAAAACAGCGATATACTGACCTACGTTTTCCACGCGAGCGAGTGGGAAGACCGCAACCGCGTGCTGAACCCGGGTTCCTCGGCCGACAGCATCACCCGGCAGGAAGAGCGGCAAAAAGCCAGAATGGACATCCAGCAGCAAAACAAGATCAACCAAGGGTTCCAGTTGCCCACAGTAGAAAACCAGCCCGGTCAGCAATCGTCGCAGGAAAACCTTTCCGATTTGAAGGACATGAACGAGCTCCTGCCCGGCGACGGTATTTCGGCCGAAATCCAGGCGGAGATTGCGGCCGCGCGGTCAAAGATGAAAAACCTCATGGGCGCCGGGGCGGAGTTCAAATATCAGCCGTCCAAGAATTTTGACGGAACCCTCAAGATGACGTATTTCATCAACAGCAAAACCAGCCGCGTCATGAACCAGCGCAGCCAGGACGCCCACGGGCACACGCTGATCAAGAACATCACCAAGATGGAATACAACCAGTCGGGCCTCATGGTCGCCTCCGAGGACGATTCGACCAACAACGTGGGCCTGACCACCAAGACCCGGCATGAATACAAATATCACGAAGGCGCCAAATTCTACGATCCCGAGACGCAGAAAGTCCAGGAGCTCAAGGAAATCACCACGACTCCCACGGGGATCCAAACCACCTTGGAGCGCAAGAACATGGAGTACGACGCCAAGGGCAACCTCACCAGCTTCACCGAAAAAGCCACGGACGAAAAAGGCCGCTCCACGACGCGGACCTGGTGGGGCGCTACCTACGACGATAATAAAAACCTTCTTTCCTATAAGCAGCTCTCTTCTTCGGAAGGTATGGACACCTTCGTGGACTGGAAGGGCGCCAAATACGAACAGAATCCCAATTGGAAGGGGAAACCGATGGGATCGACGGACGAGAACTCTCCGGACACGATGGGCCGCCCGCGCTGGCTGCTGACCAGCTACACGCAGGACATCCGCCAGGGCGACGGGTCCACCCAAAAGGAAGTCTGGAGCGGAATGGCCTACAATGAATTCGGCAATCTCACGGCATACAATAAGGAAGCGACGGATTTTCAAGGATACAAAACGAACCTGACGTGGAAGGCGAATTACGACCAGTTTGACCACGTGATCGGTTATAACCAGGTCGCGTCGGACTCCTTCGGCCATGTGCAAACCACCGAATTGACGGACATGGTTTACGAAGGGGAGGATTTGATCAGCCAGAAAGAGACTTTGACCGAGAACGGCGAAACCCAAGTCCGCGTCACCAGCGGCATGAAATACGACGACCGGAAGAACCTGGTGAAATCTTTCGAGCAATTGACCGACAGCCTGGGCCGGATCACCACCAAGAGCTGGGAATCCGACGCCTCCAAAGACGGCATGGGATACGTCAACGGACGGCTGCAGGGATACCATCAGGTCGTGACTTACGGCGATCTCACCGTCGACCAGACCGTGACGGGCATCACCTATAACGCGGTCGGCAAGCAAAGCGGCAGCGTTCAATTGGACCACACTTTCGGCAAGCTGCCCAACGGCGACGCCGTGGACACCATGACCCGGATTGTCGTGCGCCGCGATTCCGAACATGTGCAGGAAAGCGAAGCCGTCCTTGACGCGGGCATGAACATTTCCATGAAAATCCGCTTGATCGACAGTTTCGAGGAGACCAAGACCACCCATGGCGTCGACACGAAATCCTTGGACGTGGTCCGGGATTTGGTCGAGGTGACCAAGCGAGACGGCATCACGATCAAGGGCGATTACCACGAAACCAGGACGACGTCGGACCCCACGGGGCAGATCCTGAAGAACACGGTCGAAACGTGGCGGCAGGCGGGCGTCATTGACGGGTTCGGCCGCGCGCTGAACTATGCGGAAGAAACCGTTCAGAATTTCAAGCCGGAAAGCCGCACCCGCCGCGAAGTCAGCCAAATGAGCTACGACGTGAACGGGAACAACATCGCGTCCCATGAGGTAACGACCGACGCTCTTGGCGCGGTGACCACGATGGACCGGCAGAACATGCAGTATGACATCATGGGCCGGCTGATGAAATACGATATGACGACGCATATGGAGGCCGACGGGATCAGCCGCGTCAGCATCGTCACCCGCGACCAGATCCAATACAACGGTTTGGGCGACGTGGCGTCCTATCACGAAGTGACGACCCGTAGCGATAACTCGCTCACGGAGGACGTCACATGGTTCGGCGATTACAACACGGTGGGCCAGGTGGCTTCCTCCGAGCAGACGACGCACCGCTTCGGGCAGGACGGCGACAACTTTTACGATGTGACCGACGTCACGAACACCTACGGCATGACCTATAATTTGGAAGGCGACATGCAGGGCTACACCGAAGAGATGTTGAGCAGCGCCACACCGGACAAGCTGACCATAACGGTGATGGAAAACGCCCAATATGATCCCTACGGCCATATGTCGGGCTTCACCCAGACCCGCCATGACGTCACGGCTTCCGCCGTCTCCCATGACGCCGCCGGCCGTTTCGTCATCAACGGTTCCGCCGAGCTTAATGCCGTTTCCT
This sequence comes from uncultured Elusimicrobia bacterium, assembly GCA_964482515.1. Taxonomy (GTDB): domain Bacteria; phylum Elusimicrobiota; class Elusimicrobia; order FEN-1173; family FEN-1173; genus CAYZXT01. Next base: position 21,902 of record CAYZXT010000023.1, read on the forward strand.
ACACCACGCGCTCGGGCGCGACTTTCAACGCCGCCGGAATGGTGACGGGTTATACCGATACGATCACGGAAAACGGCTACACGACGGTCAACACGGCGTCGAACATCCGGTATGATTCGCTGGGCCGCATGACCGAAACCCATACGACTTCCCATAAGACCGGCGATGAGTTCCGCACGGTCTATACGATGGATGGTCGCGATCTCTCTTCCTGGGAACTGGCCGCGCTCACGAGCGACGGGCAGACGCTGGCGGGTTTGATTGAATCCGGGGTAGTCGCGGAAGCCCGGCGGAAGACCGCGGTGGATGAATGGAGCAGCAGTTCCCGCAGCGACATCACCTACGACAAATTCGGTTTGATGACGGATTACACGGACACGATCCTGAATCCGGACGGCACCACCACCGTGAACCGTACCTCCGAAACGAAGTATGATTCTCTCGGTCACGCTCTGAGTTACGTGTCGGACGTGAACCAGTCCGGCTCGGTGAGCCAGCTCGCCTTCCGTTTGAACGGCGCGGACGTTTCGTCGGAAGTCCTCAACGGCATTCTCGTGGAAACCGGCCTGAGCATGTGGGAACTCATGGCAGGAAGGGATGCACGATACAACCTGCAGGTGACCGAATCCCCAAACGCCGAGTACTTGGAAAAAACGAGCCGTTCGGCCCGCACCAGCATCGTTTACAACGGTTACGGCCAGATGACCTCCTACCATGACAGCACGAGCGACGTAGAGTACGGCATCGTCAGTCAGGAGACCGACGTCGACATGACGTACGCGAGCAACGGTTCCGTGGCCGAACAAACTTCTCTGAGCATGACGGTGACCGATACCGGAGCCGTCACGCACTCCCAGAGCGTCATGACTTTCAGGTACGGCGCGAACGGCCAACTCCTGGGGGCCACCTCGGAGGGAACGAGCACTTCGTACGACGCGCCCGTCTGGACCGACAGGGACATGGACGGAATTGTCGACGAAGAAGTGGCGTCCGATCCCGTGACGTCCTCTTCACGTCAGGAGTTCGGCGTCTTCAACGGGCAGACGCAGCTCGTCTCCGGACTGAGCACCTCCAATTCGACGGGATTGGACGGCACCACCACGGTCAGCGTTACCAACACCTTCTATATATACGGAGCGAACGGTCGGCTCCTGGGCGCCACATCCCAGGGCACCAGCACCTCCGAAGACGTATTCGGCTTCAGCGTCACCCAGTCGAAATCCTCCCAGTTGATGATTTCCATCCAGGGCGAACTTCGAGCCGTCACTTCGGTAAGCAACAGCCACGTTTCCAGTTTGGACGGTTCCAGCAGCGACAACATCACCACCGTCAACTACAGCTATAACAATCGCGGTATCGGCACCTTCGGGATCGGCATCGGGCACAGTGTTTCCGATGACGCCTTCGGCACCGTCACGACGGACAATTCGATTCAGGTCTATTCCTTCATCGGCGGACAGTTCCGTATGGTGAATTCGCAGTCCACATCCGATTCCACGGACGTTTTCGCGGGTGAAGGCGGAGACGGTACCGTTTCCGACGCGAATGAAGGCGGGGCGGCCGCGGGTGAAACAGATGCCCTGGAAACCACAGGCAACGCTTTGCTTGATTCATTGTTGGGCGCGCTGGGCAATATGCCGTTCATCGTGGATTTCAGCGTTTTCAAGCAGATGTTCGACATTTTGCAAAGCACGCTGAACTTTTCCCTGACGGAATTCCTGGCCTCCGTGTTCACTCCGGAATCCTCCTCCAACCCCTATGAAAACGCGCTCCAAGGCGCCCTCAATCAGCTGGCCCAGGAAGGGCTCGCGATGGACATCAAATCCGTCCAGCTGATATCGGGAACGCCGTCGGATAGCGCGATCGTGGACACCAAGAGTTTCATCACTTGGTCGGCGGATGGCGTGGTCCTCATCCACGAAGACGTTTTGAAGGAATGGGCCGCGCAGGGACTCGATTTGAAGGATGCGCTTTACCTCACCCTGAAACACGAAAACCATGAGTACGCCGGGTATCTGCAGGAAAAGGCCCTCGGCCACGAGATTACCTGGGATAACCTTAAGAAATATAGCGATGAGGCCGTCGCCCTGGGCTACATGGTCCAGGGAGTGCATGAGAATTGGAGCACGGTGCCGGAGCACGCCATCGCGTCCTCCTCGGAATTCGGCACCATGAACCTAACGAATTTGGTCAACCAGGCGATCAGCGCGCTGCAAGTGTCGCTCGGCTCGACCAACGTCAGTTCCCAGTCGTTGATCGCCATGGATCCGTACTGGAACCAGGTGACCGCGAACTTCATTCCGCCGGGAACGCTGAAGGACGGCAAGGATTACGACAGTTTCGCCATTTGGACCAGCAACGACGGCAAGGATATGTGGATCGTCTACCGGGAGGACCGGGACGAAAACACCGAGGACGACGTCCATGACTGGCAGCCCACCACCTATATACACATGGTGAAGGGCGACGACGGCAAAATGCTTTATCGCACCACATACAATCTCGGCTCCTCCCAGGATTCCGGCACTTCCAAGACCGTTGAGTGGAAGAATCCCAACGACTCTTCCGCCTTCGCCCGCTACACCGAAGCCATCGACAAGGACGGCAATAAGAGCCGGTCTCTCATGGCGAAGGTCGGGGAAGGCGCCAACCGCATCGTCGGCCAGTCCACCTGGTATGACGGCCGCCGGCTCATTGGACTGCAGCCGGGCGCGGGCAGCCCGCCGGAAGAAAGCGATAAGATTTACGACAACATCATGAGCGCCAGCACGATGTACCGTTATGGCGACAGCCGGGTCGTCAAGGACACGGCGACGGTCAACAAAGCGACCAACTACGTGACTTTTGGCTCCATGGAAAAGAATCTGCAAACCGGCGCCCTGAAGGGCGTCATCACGGGCGAGATCAACGTTTCCTCCGATCCCGAGAACCCGCAGTACGTGAGGGACGCTGTCAAGTACATCGACAACAACGGGCGATACACCTATAAGAACACCGGCGGCAACACATGGGAGTTTGTTTCCGCCCAGGACGCCGAAGGCGACGACATTCCGGGTTATAATCCCTCTTCCCATATGCCTTCCGGCAGCGCCACCAATTTCACCATCAGCGGAGTCTCCGTTACCCGGAACGGCGGGACGGTGACCATTACGGGTGTCAACTCTTCGGGCGTTCCGGCCACATCCGGCTTCGCTTCCTCCTCCCTTTTCGGATCCGTGTCGTGGGAAGGCGTCGTAAAATCCGCGGCTTCGAGCACGGGCTCGTTGACGAGCGTGATGTCATCGCTCTATACCTCCATTAAAAAAAGCCTGACCCCCGAACCGGCTCCCGCTCCCGCGGTATCGCCGCAGCCTTCCCAGACCCCTTCGTCCACAGTGCCGGCGGCTTCTCCGACCTCCTCCGCCTTGGATTACTTAACGCAGACATACAACAGTTTCGTGAACCAAATCGGCGCCGGCGCGCCATCCTCCCAGGAGATGGATGCGGCCTTGATCGCCGGCCTCGCCCAGTCCGGGGTTCAGGCCCCCGAGTCTTTGGGATTGACCTCCGACGGGCTGAGCCAGATATTGAACGTGTCGGGCGATGTCATCGACGTGCGGATGACGGCGTCCGGCCAGATTTCTTTTTCGATGGCGACGGACGAAGGCGGCAAGGTGACCGGCAGCATCGCGGTCCCGACCAACCCAAAACCGGCTTCAGCCCGAATCGAAGCCAATGAGCTGGGGTATGCCGGAGCCACGAACCGCCAGACGATCACCGTGACCTACAGCTATGACGATAAAGGCCGTCTGGTCGGGGCCCAAGGCACGGGGTCGTCCATTTCCAACGACGGGTTTGGCAACCTCACCACCAGCCAGATGGAACAAAAATTCGTCATTATCGGAGGGCAAGCTAAAATCCGCGAAGCCATCACGGCTTCCCACTCCGTGAACGTGGACGGCTCCGAGAGCTGGACGGACGGGACCCACGGTTCCGAGGCCAGCCGCGTGGTCTACTCCTACGACACGAACACCGGCCTGTTGACACAGGGCCCGGACCAGGCCGCGAAGGGCAGTTCCTTGAGCTTCAGCGTCGATGCCTTCGGCTCCACCTCTTTGTCCAGGACCGCTCAAACCTTCACGGCCCTCAACAACCAGGCCAAGATAACCCACGTGGTGAGCTCGTCCTATTCCGAAGGCGTCGACGGCAACACGACCTATTCGGGTTGGAGAGACGATTCCGGCAAACTGCTCGGCAGGTCCTCGGAGATCGTATACCACTACAACAGCCTGGGGCTGCTGCAGACCGGGGCGGGCCAGGCGGCCCATGGCTCCGGCGCCACTTATTCCGTGGATAACTTCGGCAACGTCACCACATCGGAGACGGAACAGTCCTTCACCGCGGTCCGCAACCAGGCAAAACTCGATTCCGTGACAACTTCCTCGGCCAGCCGGATGGTGGACGGCGCCCAAAGCGTGACGGACCCCTACACAATCCACTACGAATACGATTCGCGCGGCATCATGAAGGAAGCCACGTTGCTCAGGCAGGAACGGGACCTCTTGGGCGTGTTGGTCCGCGAAGTAATTCCGTCGATGTCCCTTTCAGCGATCCATTCAACCACCACGGACGCCTTCGGAAACGTCACCGAGAACTGGTCGCACCAGGATTTTGAGATCGTGGCGGGCCAGGCCCGTATGAGTTCCGTCACCTCCTGGTCCGAGGCTCGGTCCATGGACGGATCCAGCACAGTCACCAAGCCATCCATCACGAACTATTTCAACTATCACGATACCGTGGAGAACCGGGCGGAGCGGCGGGTCGGGCTTTTGCGGGACGCGCGGCAAGCGAACCCCAGCTATTCCATTACGACGGATTATTTCGGGAATGAAACGCAGTCCTGGTCGCAATCGGAGTTCACCGTGATCGCGGGCCAGGCCAAAGCGGTCAAAACGACGAGCTGGTCGGAGTCCCGCTCCACCGACGGTTCCGTGAGCGTGACTAAGCCGTACACGATCTCCTATCGGTTCGCGGAACTGGACGAAGCCAACAAGGCGTCACGGCGGGTGGGGGAAATGCTGGGCGCGTCCCTGGAAGGCCAGATCGAGTCCCAGACCCGGGACGCCTTCGATAACATTACGCTTTCCCATTCGAAGCAGACGTTTGTCATCATTGCGGGCCAGTCCAAGCTGGAATCCGTCACTTCCTGGTCCGAATCGGAAAACACCGACGGTTCCGTCACAGTCACCGATCCTTACACCACCGTTTATCGCTATGCGGGCGACACGCCGCAGAACCGTTTGGACGGCCGCGTGGGGGAGATGGAAAGCGCTGTGGTTCAGGGTGTGATCAACTCACACACCACCGACTATTTCGGCAACAAGACGGAATCACACTCGGAACAGACGTTCATGATCATCGGCGGACAGGCCAAGCTGGCCAGCGTCGTCAGCTGGTCGGAGTCCGAATCCACCGACGGTTCGGTTTCAATCACGGACCGCAACACCACGACGTATGATTATTACCGCCCGCACGAGGCCACGGATGAGAGGGGCAACCACCGGCTGGGCCTGATGAAATCCGCCCAGATGTCGGGCCCCACCCATACGTCGATCACGGATGCCTGGGGGAATACGACGGACAGCTACTCCGAACAGACCTTCGTCATCATCGCCGGTCAGGCCAAACTGGACACCTCGGCCAGCTGGTCCCGCTCCGTGTCCACGGACGGTTCCGTGACGGTCACGGACCCTTACACCGTCAAGTACACGTACAACCAGGACACCGAGGACAACCGGGCGCGCAATATCGTGGGGCATTTGAGCCAGGCCGAGATCGTTTCGAAGGACGTGGAATCCCCGGAGGGGTTGCCCGCCGGCTTCAAAATCAAGTCCAGCACGGTGGATATGTGGGGCAATATCAACATATCCCTGTCGAACCAAACCTTTAACGTCATCGCCAATCAGGCCAAAGTGGAAATAGTGACATCGGCCTCCCGCTCTGATTCCAACGACGGCTCCGTCACCATCACCTCGCCCTACGACGTCCGGAACGTCTACGCGCAGGACACGGCAAAGAACCGGGAAAAGGGTGTTGTGGGTCATCAGATCGACGCGGTTTTCCTGGGCTCTCCGGTCCGGCCGGCGGACGACCTTGCCAAGACGGTCGCCATCAAGCCCGATTACGACGGCGAGATGCACTCGGTGACGACCGATGCCTTCGGCAACGTCACGAAGACGGACACTTTCCAGAAATTCGTCATCATCGCGGGTCAGGCCAAAATGGATTACGTGACGACCCGCTCCGAGTCCCGCTCCATGGACGGGACCGTGACCGTGACGGATCCGTATACGATGAAATATTATTACAAACAGGATACCCCGGCGAACCGCGCCAACGGCGAGGTCGGCCATCTGGAGAGCGCGATGCTGGCGGCGCAGACGTTCATCGGTAAAATACTGCCTGCGGTTGGACGGGATATCCTTCCCGACAACATCGTCTGGAGACCCGGGCGGATGCATTCCGTCAGCACGGATTCCTTCGGCAATGTCACCGATTCATGGTCTACTCAGGAATATGTCGTCATCGCCAATCAGGCCAAGATCAAGACCGTCACAAACTCATCGCGTTCGGTCTCCACAGACGGTTCCGTGACGGTCACCGACCCCTACACGGTTTCCTACTCCTATAATCCCGACGATGACGCGCATAGGGCGGCCAAGGACGTCGGGTCGTTGACCGGGACGGTCCTCCTCGGGACGCTCCTGGGAGGGGCCGACAAGAAACTTCTGGCCCGGGGGGAATACGACGGCCAGGTCCACTCCACCACCACGGATTACTTCGGCAGCGTCACCCGCTCCCTTTCCAGGCAAACGTTCACCACGATCGCCGGACAGAGCAAGATGTCGTCCGTGACAACGACGTCCACGACGCAGTCCATCGATGGCAGCGTCAGCGTCACCGATCCTTACACTGTCGACTACCAATACAACGAATATTCCGATTACAACCGCGACAACAAAACGGTCGGGCTGCTTGCCTCCGCCGCTCTGCAGGGCGAAATCCATTCCGCCACCACGGACTCCTTCGGCAACAAGACGGATTCCTGGGCCAAACAGACTTTTATTGTGATCGCCGGGCAGGCCAAGATGTCTGCGGTAACGTCGCGTTCCCACTCCGATTCCATTGACGGAACGGTGTCCGACACCGATCCCTATACCATCTCCTACACGTATTACGAGGACACTCCGGAAAACCGCGAGAAGGAATTGGTGGGAAAACTTATCGCGGCCGAACTGAATGGAAGCATCCATACCCTGACCACCGATCCTTACGGAAACGAAACGAACACCTATTCCACACAGAAGTTCATCACCATCGCCGGCCAGGCCAAAATGAGCAGCGTCACGACGAGTTCCAGGACGGATTCAACGGACGGTTCCGTGTCGATCACCGATCCGTACACCGTCACCTATTCTTACAACGCCGATACCGACAAGCACCGCGAGGCCGGTTTGGTCGGTCACCTCAATGCTTCCGAGATGACGGCCATCGGCCCGGATGGTAAACAGCCGTACGGCGTGCACACCCGCGCCACGGACGCCTTCGGGAGCGTAACGGACTCCTGGTCCATGCAGACCTTCGTGGTCGTGGCGGGCGTCGCGAAGATGTCATCGGTGACGTCCTGGTCCCATTCCGTGAGCGCGGACGGCACCGTGTCCGACACCGAGGCCTACACGATCGAATACTATTACAACGGCGAGAACGGCGATTGGAAGAAATATATCAACTCCCAGGACATGACGAAGAGCACCGTCGGCCATCTCTCCGGCGTAAGTCCGAGCGTCACCGTGGTTTCCCATACGGTTGACGGTTTCGGCAACGTGACGGATTCCGTGACCGTGCAGCATTTCGCCGTTCACGTGCCGACGGGCCAGGCGAAAATGATGAGAACCACAAGCAGCTCCGTCACGCTCGGGGTGGACGGTTCCCGGACGGTGAACGATCCCTATACGACCATTTATACATATGACGACGCCGGAAGGCTGATTTCGGTGGGGTTGCAGAAATCGTTGACCCGGACGGAACGGGCCGTGATCCGCCAGGGCGACCTTCCCGGGATATTGGGCGTGAGAGGGGAAGTGCGGTCCTTCGAAGTTAAAGACGGCAGGATCGTTTTTTCCATGGCCCTCTCTGACGGAAAAACGATGGAGGGAAGCATCGGTTTCTCTCCCCGGATCGGCTATGCGGACGGGACTTCATCCGAGGGGTTGGACATCCGCACGACGGTGAAGGACGCCCAGGGCACGACCACGCGGGAATGGGACCTCGTCTATCATTTTGATTCCAGCGATAAGCTGACCAGCGTTACCGGGAAAGACAATACCGAAACCGTCGATTCCCTCGGTCAAACGACGCGGTCATGGTCCCAACAGGACTTCCTGTATTCCGACGGAAAACTGAGCGGAGGAACTGTGCGGCTTGCCTCGGCGCAGACCTCCACGGACGGCGCCACGACCATCACTGATCCCATGCTTTTCAAGTATTCCTACGCCGAAAAGGGGAGACCGGCGGTGGAGTTGGTCAAGAACTACCGCGCGCCAAGCGGCGTGTACTACGCCATCCACTCCACGACGGTCGACGCTTTCGGCAACGTGAGCGAGAGCTGGACCAACCAGACCTTTACGGTGATCGCCGGACAGGCCAAGATGGTGAGCAGCACCACCGAATCGAAGTCCTTGTCCGTGGACGGGTCCACCACCGTCACGGACGCCTACACCACCAGCTACACCTATAACGGGGACACCGTAGAGAACCGCAAGGCCAAGGTGGTCGGGCATTTGACCAAAGCCGAAATCACCTCGTCCCTGGTCCAAAGGTTCAAGGATTTCAGCGGAGGCCTGGTTTCCGGCCATTACCCGATACGCAGCATGACCACCGATGCGTTCGGCAACGTAACGACCTCCCTTTCGGCGCAGACCTTCGAGATCGTCAACAACCAGGCGAAGCTTTCCACCGTGACGACTACGTCACGCACCGAGAACACCGACTCGTCCGTCACCGTCACATCCCCTTACACCACCAGTTACACCTATGAAAAAGAGAAGCCCGGCCAGATCGGCTGGCTGACGGGCGCCGAGATCACCTCCGGTTTGGTTCGAGGCTTTACGGGTTTCGACGGGCGGCGGGTGCGGGAGGGGTACAACATTCAATCCGTCACTGTCGACGCGTGGGGCGGCCAGACCACGGCCTTGTCCCGACAGCAATTCATCATTGTCGGCAACCAGGCAAAGCTTGACCGGGTCACCACGGCCTCCCACACCAGCGGCGTGGACGGCACCGTCACCGTCACCGACCCCTACACCACCAAATACGAGTACTCCAATGATAAGGTTAATCACACGGTGGGGCATCTGCTCTCCGCGACCATTGAGGGCAACACCAAATGGCCGATCCGCTCGGAGACCCGCGACGCTTTCGGCACGGTGACCAATTCTTATTCACATCAGGAATTCCGCGTCATCGGCAACGTGGCCAAGATGGTTTCTTCGACGACGAAATCGGACAGCACCTCTACGGACGGGTCCAAGACCGAGACCTTCCCCTACACGACGATTTACTCCTACTATGAAGACGATGACGCGGGCGTCAACCGAGGTCTTCGCAGGGTCGGGCTCATGTACGCGGCGGATCTTCAGAGACCCTCCTTTAGTGTGATTCAAACTTTTATCGCGAGCGATGAGCCGAGGATCGGGAAATTCAGCTATCCGATCCATTCCGTCACGACGGACGCCTTCGGGACGGAGACGCACTCCTGGTCGGACCAGACGTTCATCGTGATCGCGGGGCAAGCCAAGATGTCCACGAGCACCACCGCGTCGCGTTCAACTTCGGTGGACGGCTCCGTGACCGTGACCGACGCCTACACCACGAACTATGAATACGTCTTGGACGAGGACGCAAGCCGCAGAAAGAAAAACGTGGGGTGGCTGTCTCACGCTTTCATCGGGGGGGATTTCCCGCGCCGGGATTTTGTCCCGATGCCGGGGGTCGTGGACTCCGACCTTGATTCCCTGTCAAAGACGGTCATTCGGCGCGCGCCCTACTATCCCATCCACTCCCGCACGACGGACGCATTCGGAACGGTGACCGACTCCTGGTCCAACCAGACCTTCACCGTGATCGCCAACCAGGCGAAGCTGGAAACGGTCACCTCGACGTCCCGGACGGCCAGCATAGACGGCACGGTCACCACGACGGACGCGTACACCACGACGTACACCTATGAGCGGAACGTCCCCGGACAAATCGGATGGCTGAAGCGCGCCGCGATCACGTCCTCGGCCTGGCCCAATTTCAAGGACCAGGACGGTTACGTCGTTGAGGGGAGCTACCCCATCCGCTCCGTGACCGTTGATGTGTGGGGGAACACCACCACTTCGTACTCAAGCCAGACTTTCGAGATCATCAACAACCAGGCGAAGATGACCAGCGTCACCACGACCTCCCGGTCCGTGTCGGTGGACGGTTCCGTCACCGTGACCTATCCCTATACGACGAACTATAACTATGAAAAAAATATCGACGGTCAGATCGGCTGGCTGCTTTCCGCCTCCATATCATCGGGCAACCTCGGCAAGTTCAAGGACCAAAACAACAACACGGTGAGCGGGGATTACCAGATCCGTTCCCTCACGGTGGACGCTTTCGGGAACCGCACCGTCTCCCTCTCCAGCCAGACTTTTGAAATCATCAACAACCAGGCGAAGCTCACGAGCGTCACCTCCGCCTCGCGGTCGGACTCCATCGACGGATCGGTTTCCGTCACCTACCCATACACCATGACCTATACGTATGAAAGGGAGAAGATCGGCGAGATCGGCTGGCTGCGTACCGCCCGGGTCTCGTCCACCCTCACGCCCGACCAACAGGCCGGCATCTCGGCGCCGCTCGTCGGGCCTGCCTACCAGATATACACCTACACCACCGACGCCTTCGGAAATAAAACAATGTCCTATTCCCACCAGGAGTTCCGGGTGATCAACAACAACGCCAAGATGGTTTCGGTCACCTCGGCGTCCCGCACCGAGGGGGCGGACGGGACCGTCACGGACACGTTCCCCTATACGATGCTCTACAGGTACATTGAGGACACGCCGGAAAACCGCGCGGCCGGGAAGAGGATCGGGGAGCTTGTCGCTGCCTGGGTCGTCCCCTACGGCTCCAGGGTTTTGCCCCGCTTCATGGCCGATACGGTCGATGCGGTTTCGGCGTTCCTGGGCTTCTCGACCTATCCCATTCATTCCGAAACAACCGACGCGTTCGGCAACTTCACGACCTCCGATTCAAGCCAGACGTTCATCGTGATCGCGGGCCAAGCGAAGCTTTCGACGGTGACGAGCAAGTCCGAAAGCGTTTCCGTGGATGGCTCCAAGACGCTGACAAAGCCCTACACAATCCAATATTTTTACAACGCTCATAACGACTTGAACGTCACGAATAAGGTGGTCGGCCTGATGAGCTCGGCCGTGCTGCTTGGCACGTTGACGAACGGCGTTTATGACGGCACGATCCACTCTTTCATGGTCGACGCGTTTCGAAATGAAACGACTTCCGGCAGTAAGCAGACCTTCATTATCATCGCGGGACAAGCCAAGCTCGACACAGTCACGAGCTGGTCGCATACCGATAGCATCGACGGTTCGGTGACGGACACCCAGCCTTACACCATCAAATACACTTACAATCAGAACACCACCTATCATCAATTTACAAAAACCGTTGGCCACCTTGTCGGCGCTCAATTGCTCGGAACGCAAACTTGGGTTCCGGGAAAAATTCAGCCGCGCCCCATCCCGCGTCCGATGCCGTACCCCGTTCCCGACAACAAGAAACGGCCTCTTCCCTATCCGTCGGACCCTAAACGCCGGCCCATGCCCGACTATCCGAGCAACGGCGGTCCCATCTATTTCGCGACCGACCGGATCAGCTCCAATGGCGACCAGATAATTTCCGCCTCGTCTAACAAAGGCGCGAACAGGGAGTCGGTTGGATCGATGCCATGGGAGAAAGTTCCCGGCGCCGATAACGATCGCGGGATCGTTACACGTCCAGATCCTATCTGGCCGGGTCCTATTAAGCCGGGTCCTATCAGGCCGGATCCGATCATTATTGACCCTATACGCGGGTACTACACTTATGACGGGCAGATCCGCTCCACGACGCGGGATTCCTTCGGGAACGTGACGGAAAGTTATTCCACGCAGGCTTTCGCCATCGTCAACGGCCAGGCCAAGATGTCCAGCGTGACGAGCTGGTCCACAACGACGGGGGTGGACGGCGCCGTCACCAAGACGGACCCCTACACCGTCGCCTATTCCTACGACAAGCTGGGATTCCTGACGGCGGCCAACCTTGTCGGGAAGATCCACTCGGTGACCACGGACACCTGGTTCGGCACCACCACCGATTCCTGGACGACCCAGACCTTCGTCATCATCGCCAACCAGGCGAAACTTCAGAGTGCCGTTACCTGGTCCAAGACCGTCAGCTTGGATGGCACAATCACCGTCACCGACCCGCAGACCACCGTCTATCGCTATGAGGGCGAAGGGCTCTCCGCCCAAGAGATCAAGGCCATGGCCGCGAAGGTTCTCGCGAACGGCCAGACGCTGAAGATAGGCGCGCTGAAAAGCGCGGAATTGTTGGGCCCGGTCCATTCCGTCACCACGGATCCTTTTACGCAAACCACCACGGAATCCTGGACCACCCAAACGTTCGTGATCATCGGGAACCAGGCCAGGGTGTCGCAGACCAACACCCACTCTGTTTCCAAGTCCGTCGATGGATCCGTGACCGTGACCGATTCCGTGGTCAATTTTAAGTATCACGGGGAGACCGATGAAGACATCCGGCTGAAAAGGGTCGGCCACTATGAGTCCGCCACGGGCAGCGGTCATTCTGTCACGACGGCAGTGTTGTTTGACACGAACCAAGGCTACGTCACGAAGAGATCGGAAACCTATTTTACGCAGACCTATGTGATCCGCGCCAACAAGCCGGTGATCAGCAGCCAGTCCAGCGTGACCATCGACGGGGACCTCCTGAAGAACCCCGAAATTCGCGCCATACTGGAAAGCGGCAACTATGACCAGGATGCGTTGAGGGCCATCGTGTCGCGCTACAAGGACGCGAAGGACCCCAACGGTATTTCCAGGCCCTCCAACGACCATATGTATGTCTCGGGAAGCGTCGTGAAGGACAATAATGGGATTTGGGACGAAACCGTTCCTGGAAACTGGGTCAAGCGGAGCAATTGCATCGAGGGGTCGATTTCCTTCAGCAAGGTGGATTACGTCGTTGATAAGGTCGGCCACCAGGTAGGGGCCACGGGGTCCGGTTGGAGCATGAGCCTGTCCAAAGTCTACAGCGACCCCACGAACGACGGCGGCAAGGGCGGCTGGTCGCAGAAGATCAGTTATTCGTCCTTCACTCAGACATACACCCTGAAGATGGGCAAAGTCCTGCTCGCCTCTCAGACCACCACCACGGACACGCGCAGTCCCTACGCCACGCCGAACCCGGACGGCTCCTTCAGCGTGCAGGTCCTCACCGTCACCTATACCTACGATGCCGTCGGCCATTTGACCGGGGCCAAAGGCACCGGGACGACTTACAGCGACGACCGGGCGGCTTACAAAGCGACGGACAAGGACGCTCCCAAGGGCGGCGTGACCACCGGCACCATCACCCAGACCTACGTCATCATCAACGGGCAGGCCAAACTGAAGACGTCCACTTCCAAATCCCACACCAACGGGGCCGATGGCTCCACCTCCAGTTCAACGATGACGACGACCTATAAATACGACGCCCAGGGCCGGCTCACGGGCGCCACGGGTTCCGGCACGTCCAAAAGCAAAGAGCCCGGTGAAAATGAAACGAACAGCACCATCACGCAGACCTACAAAATTTTTGAGGGCCAGGCTCTTCTGGCGACTTCGACCACCAGAGGGGATGGAAGCACCGTTACCGTCACCTACAAATATGACAGCGCGGGGCATCTGATCGGGGCCCACGGCAGTGGCACCATCCCGCACGGGACCATTCAGCAGTGGTACATCATCATCAACGGGGAAGCCAAGATTTCAAAAACCAAGACCCACGCCGAGGACTCCGGCACCGACGTCAGCGAGGGGACAAGCAACTGGTCCTACGAAACGCAGTACACCGACCCCAAGACAGGCGTCGTCTATACCACGGTCGTGAGCGGCACGACTCATTGGCGCGTTGAAACCGCTTGGTCGTGGTCTTACGATAAGACGGAAAATTATTCTTACGACGAAAACGGGCGGCTCATCGGTTACAGTGAAAAAGAGGATAAGTCTTCCAATTCCCACGTCGTCAGTTCCTCGTCTTCCACCACGATGGTCGCGCACACCACCTCTTCCGACGGAAAAACAAATTATTATGTCGTCAACGGCGCGCTGCAGGCCGGCGGCACCTACAATGGCACGGTCATCACCCCCAAGGTGGCGGCCAACATCAACGCGGGCGCCGCGGCCGCCGGCGGGTGGGTGGCCGGGGGATCCATCGGCTTGGGCACGGGCGGGTTCACCGCCCAGGTTCAGATTTACAGCGTTCAGCTGGCCCCGGGCGGCGCTATTCCCGAGGGCGCCGAAGTGATCGGGGGGCTGACCGTGGGCGGGGGCGCCATTTCACAGTCCAGTTTGAACGCCTTGAGCGCCTTCGGCGAACTGATGCGCACCGCCCCCAACATTCCGGCGAACGCGATGGCGGGCTTTCAGGCGAGCTTCAACAGGGCCGGCCAGAGCCTGATGAATTCGGGAGTCATTAAAGGGGCCTCCATCCAAGTGGGCGGCGTCGTGCCCGTGAGCCCCACCGCGCTTGTGCCGGACGGGTACACCCCCGAAATGGGCTACGTCACCACCAGCCTCTCGTTGGACTCCAACGGCGCTTCCGTCATCCAATCCTATTCGTTGGACGCCAAGGGCGATCAAGTGATGTTGTCCATCGCCACCTACAAGAACGGCGCCACGGTCAAAACCGCCTACGAAGGGACCTACATCAAGGACAAAAACGACAACTGGAAATTCGTCGGCACCACCACCCAAACCCAACACGGCCAGTTCAGCAATGGGTTCTATAACACCACCTCCGTCACGCTCCACAACGCGGACGGCACCACCGTGGACGTCAGCCAGACCGGCACCATCACCACGTCCCAGGTGATCGCCGGGGACACGTTCATGAACGTCTACAACGTCGCGACGAAGACATCATCCGTTTACCTCCGCTTGAACGACGGCACCTGGGTCTCTCCCACCGAAGTGCAGGTGGGCGAGTCTAACAACTTCGAAGCGGCCGCCAGCGTCTTCACCGCCGCCTTGGGCGAAAGCGGCAATATTTTCAGCGCCATCGCCTCCACACTTACGTTCCTGGGCAACGCGGCGAAGAACAACGTTCAGATCGATGCCAAGGTCACCGTCCTGGTCAACCATTCCGACGGCACTCAGACCACCGGGATGATCACCTACGGCCATGGTCAAGTGACCGTTTTGGGGAACAACAACGGGGCCTATTTCAGCGATTTCGGGATTTCCTTTTCGGTTTCAGAGGGGCGCTTGACCTTCAGCGGCGTCCAACTGGGTTCGGCCGCGACGGCCGACACCATCGGCTTCATTCAATCCATTTCCAGTATTTCAAGTTCTGTCTTCACGCCGGAGGTGAAGGCCACCCTGACGCAGGTGCAGGCCGCGATATCGAACGGCGGCATGACCAACGTCCTGAGCACGGCCATGGGGGGCAATTCGAGTTTTAATTCTTACGCGGAAGGGGCACGGCTCGTCATCAGCGGTGGCAGCGTCAGCCTGGTGAGATACAACGAGGCCAACCAAGTGATCACCGCCGTATCCCTGGGAACCGATAAGGACCGCAATTTGATCGCCGTGAACTTCACAAAAAACGGCGAGGTGACCGCGGAAGACCGGGCGTTCTTCGGCGCCATGGTCGATAACCTGGTCGTAAAGGGCGCCATCAAGGACGGCGCCAACGCCCTCATGACCGCCGAGATGGCCGAAACCTTGAAAACGACCATGGCCGACGCCGATAGGGATTTCAGCGGCATCTACGTGGACGAGGGCCAGATCAAAATGTCCTTTGTGGATAAGAACGGCCTCGGCGTTACCCTTGGGTTCGCCCAGCAGCGCCGGGGCGGGGTCGTGGGGGCCATCTTCGCGTTGATGGGGGTCAACAATCCCGTTGTCGGCGGAGTGGAACTGCGAACCGAACTGCGTGGAGACGCCGCCGAGGGAGGCGGCGTCACGGCCCTGCATCAGGGCGGCCTGCTGAACGGGCAGGCGATCTCGGCGGAACAGACGGCCGGCTTGAACGCGGAATTGGCCAGCAAAGGCCTTGTCATCGGATTGGCCAACCTGCAGTGGTCCGGTTTTGGGCTGGAACGGCAATTGCGGGTGCTCGGCACCAATAGCGTGACCGGCGAAACCTGGTTGGTGGGCGTCGACCTCCAGGGCCGGACGCAATCCCGGGTGGGGATGGACAAGGACGGACGCCTGATCGCGCAGGGCGAAAGGTACGACGCTCAGCTCGGCGACATGGTGGCCGATTTCGGCAAACTGGGTGGGGAATACATCAACGCGGCCGACGCCGTCGCGCTCAACGCTTTGGTCAGCACCATCGGGTTACAAATC
>CAYZXT010000024.1:0-38382 GCA_964482515.1 uncultured Elusimicrobia bacterium
CAGGCCCGTGGCCTTCCGCGCGTCCGCGAGATATTGAAGGGCGGTTTCGCCGTGTCCCTGGAAAGCGTAGGGCGAGCTGCGGGGCTTGAAGGCGCCGCCGCGCAGGATCTGGACGCCGGACTTCTTCATCTCCTTGGCGACGAGCATGAGATTTTCCCGGGTGTCGACGGAGCAGGGCCCGCCCATGACGACGATGTTCTTGCCGCCGATCTTCGTGCCGTTCACGTCGATCACCGTGTCGTCTTTTTTGAAGACGCGGCTGACCTGTTTATACGGCTTGGAAATGGGCGTGACGGCTTCGACCGCGCCCATGGACTCGAACACGTCCTTGTACGCGATGGCCTTGTTGCCCTCGCCGATGACGCCGATGACGATCCGCTCCGCGCCCCTGGACAGCTGGGGCGAAAATCCCAGCTCCTTGATCTTATCGACGACCGCTTCCACTTCTTTTTTCTTGACGCCTGTCTTGAGTGTGAGAATCATTGGTTGTTTTTCCTCCCGCCGTTATCCGAGATTTTCTTCCCGGCGTAATTCGGCGAACGCTTTCAAGAAGAGCCGGTTCTCCTCGGGCAAACCGATGGTGACCCTCACGTGATTGGGGAACCCGTATTCGTCCATGGACCGGATGATGATGCCTTTGCGCAGCATGTTTTCAAAAACGTCGGCGCCGCGCAGGGGCGCAACGTTGATCAACAGAAAATTCGCGGACGACGGGACCCACTCCACCCGCAGGGCGAGGAGCGCCTTTTCCAGCTTGGCCTTCTCCGCCGCCACCAGCTTCAGGCTGCGCCTCACCTGGTTCTTGTCCGTCAGCGCGGCCACGCCCGCGGCCTGGGCCGCCACGGAAACGTTGAAAGGCGGGCGCACGCGGTCCAGCGTTTCGATAATGCTTTCCGCCGCCACGCCGTAGCCCAAACGCAAACCCGCCATTCCGTGTATCTTGGAAAACGTCCGCAGCGTGATCAGGTTCCGCCCGGCCTTGAAGAAATCCAGGGAATCGGGATAATCCTTCCGCACGGAGGCGTATTCGAAATAGGCTTCGTCCATCACGGGGATCACGCGGGCCGGGAGAGTGATCAGGAATTCCTCCACCTCGTCGTGGGTGTTGTAGGTCCCCGTGGGGTTGTTCGGGTTGGCGACGAAGACGAAACGCGTGCGCGGCGTGACCGCGGCCGCCATGGCCTCCAGGTCGTGCGTCAAATTCTTCATGGGGACGCTGACCACGTTCGCGCCCATGAGCTCGCCCGCCATGCGGTAGCGGATGAAGGCGTGCTCGGAGACGATGATTTCGTCCCCGGGATTGAGGTAGGCCTTCGCCAGTATCTCGATCAGCTCGTCGGAACCGGCGCCCAGGATGAGCTCCGCGGGTTTCACCTTCAGGTGTTTGGCCATGGCCGCGCGCAGGTCCGTGCTGAACCCGTCCGGATAGAGGTTCGCCCGCGCCGCGACGCTCTTCAGCGCCGCCGTGACCTTGGGCGAGGGGCCCAGGGGGTTCTCGTTGGAGGCGAGCTTGATGACTTTTTTCAAGCCGTATTGTTTCTTCACCTGCTCCAGGGAGCGGCCCGGCGTGTAGGGCTCGAAACCGGCCACCTGGGGGCGCGGCGAAAAGGAATCGCTTTGGCTTCCGGGCATCACGCGTCTCCCTTGGGATAGCTGCCGAGGACTTTCACGAACACGCAATGCTTCTGCAGTTCCTTCAGCGCCTTCTCCACCCGCGGTTCCAGAGAGTGCCCCAGGAGGTCGATGAAGAACACGTACTCCCAGGCCTTTTTCTTGGTCGGGCGCGATTCGATCTTCGTGAGGTTGAGCCTGTGCCGCTTGAAGGTCGACAGCAGTTCCTCCAGAGCGCCCACCTTGTCCTTGATGGAAACGAGCAGGGACGTTTTGTCCCGGCCCGACGGGCTGGAGAACTTCCGCCCGATCACCAGGAACCGCGTCACGTTGTGGCGCGAGTCCTGGATGTTGGCGGCCAAAATCTTGAGGTTGTAGATTTCCGCCGCGAGCGGGCTGGCGATGGCCGCCGCGCCGGCGTCGAGCGCGGCCTGGGCCGCGGCGTCCGCCGTGGACGCGGACTCGTGCACCGGCACGCCCTTCAGGCGGGACTCCACCCAGCGCCGGGTCTGCCCCAGCGCCTGGGGATGGGAATAGATGGCCTTTATCTTTTTGATCTCCGGCTGGGAGGCCAGGAGGCACTGGGAGATAGGGTCTTCCCGTTCGGCGCAGATCACCAGCTCGGACTCCATGAACATGTCCAGCGTGTGGTTGACGACGCCTTCCGTGGAATTCTCAATGGGCACGACGCCGTAATCGGCGCGGCCCTTCTCCACCTCGTCGAAAACGTCGGTGATCGTCTTGAGCGGGGCGTAATCCGCGGCGCGGCCGAACTGCTTCATGGCCGCCTGGTGCGTGAAGGTGGCCTCGGGGCCGAAGTAGGCGATGCGTAGCTTCTTCTGCAGCAGCCGGCAGTTGTTGATGACGGCGCGGAAAATCTCCTCGACCGCCTCTTCGGGAAGCGGCCCCTGGTTGGCCGCGGCCATGCGCTCGATGATGGCGTGCTCGCGGTTGGACGCGTAGACTTCCTCGTCCCGGCGGGCCTTCACCTGGCCGACCTTCTGGACGACCGCGGCGCGCTGGTTGAGCAGGCGCAGCAATTGATCGTCGACCTTGTCGATTTGCGTTCGAAGCTCTTTCAGTTCCCGGTCAAGCTCTGTCATAGTTTCTCCGTCGCCGCCCAAATCCGGCTAGAGGATCGCGGCCAGGGCCGCCTGGCGCTCCTTCGTTTTGTCCCGCCGAAAAGAATAAAACCGCTCGTCATGCGCGGTGCAATGCGTCGAAATGGAAATCCGCCCGGCCGGCACGCCCGCCCTCCGCGCTTCCCGGCGCAAGACGGCGGCCAAATCCAAAAACAACTTTCCCCCGCGGCGCTGTATTCCGCCTTTTTGAAAAAACCGCGCCACGTCCGGCCCGATCTCATAACAACAGGGCCGGATGTGCGGTCCCACCGCGACCCGCAAATCCCTCGCGCGCGAGCCGAACTCTTTTTTCATCCGCGCGACGGCCTTCCGCAAAATCCCCGCCCGCGTTCCCCGCCAGCCCGCATGCACCACGGCCAAAACCTTCCGCCGCGGGTCCGCGATGAACACCGGCGCGCAATCCGCGACGCGAATGGACAAGGACAAATCGTTACGCCGCGTGACGAACCCGTCCGTCGCGGGCAATCGTTTCGGCGCCGAAGGCTTCAGCGCGGTCCGCACCCGCACGCCATGGACCTGTTCTCCCGCGACCCAGCGATTTCCGACCTGACCCAAACGGCGCAACGCCTTCGCCAGAAACCCCGGCTTCTGCATGTCGCCCAAACTTCGGGTCGTCACCACCGCCGCCAAGCCGCCTCGGCGCTCAAAGGAACTGTCCCGGCAAAACCCGCAGGTCACCCGCCACATGGAAAGAACGGATCAGCCGCCGTAAAATTTGGTTGGATCGGAACCCGACTCGATGCCGCGCACGGCCAGCATCAGCTCCTCCGGATTGGAAGCCGCGGCCATGGCGTCGTCCAGCTTCACCCGTCCGGCGTTGAAATGGGCGACCAAGGACTGGTTGAAAGTCTGCATTCCGTAATAACCGCCCTGGCGCATGGCGCTGGCGATGTCGCCCAGGTTGTTCTCCTCGATGGCTTTTTTCACGAGGGGCGTGACCACCAGGATTTCAACCGCTGGAATGAGTCCCGGCTTGTCCGCGCGTTTGATGAGCCGCTGGCTGATGACGCCCTGCAATGTGTCCGCCAGCTGGACGCGGATCTGGGTCTGCTGGTGCGGCGGGAACATGTCCACGATGCGGCTGATGGTCTGACCGGCGTCGATGGTGTGGATCGTCGAAAGGACCAGGTGGCCCGTCTGCGCCGAGGTCATGGCGGCCTGCATGGTTTCCAGGTCGCGCATTTCGCCCAGCAGAATATCGTCCGGGTCCTGCCGCACCACGTTCCGAAGCGCGTCCGCGAAACCGAAGGTGTCCAATCCCAATTCCCGCTGGCTGACGATGGACTTTTTGTCCTGATGCAGGAACTCGATCGGGTCTTCGATGGTGATGATATGGTCCTGCCGCGTCGAGTTGATGTAGTCGATCATGGCGGCCAGGGTGGTCGATTTGCCGCAACCGGTGATGCCCGTCACCAAAATCAGTCCGCGCTGCCGGTCCGCCAGCTTGGTGACCGCGGGCGGCAGGTTGAGTTCCTCCACGCTCGGGATCGTCACCGGCACCACGCGCAAGGCGATGTTGATCGTTCCGCGCTGCTGATAGACGTTGCCGCGGAAGCGTCCCACCGATGAAAGGGAATAGGAAAGGTCGACTTCCAGACGCTCCTCGAAACGCTTACGCTGCCGCTCGGTCATGAGCGCGTAGGCCAGGGTCCGGGTCTGCTCGGCGGAAAGCTTCTCTCCCGTGCGGCTCGGCTGCAGCGTGTCCATGATGCGCAAGACGGGCGTCGCGCCGGCCCGGACGTGCATGTCCGACGCGCCCCGGTCCAGCATTTCCCGCAGGATGACTTCCAAATAGGATTCAACGTTCATGGCAGGTCGTATGAATTATTAATGGAGCTTGCGGACCTTCCAGCGCAAATAGGCCGGGCGCCGGAGGTTGTCCAGGGAAGGGTCCAAAGACGGAACGCCGCGGCTGCCGGGGGCGTCCTGCGTGGCTTCCACGACGTCGCCGCGCCGATACCGCCCGGGAGAGGAAGCACCGGACTTCACCGGCGGAAAACCGGTGGCGATCACGGTCACGAGCAGCCGGTCTTCCAGCGCGTCGTCAAAAACCTGCCCGTAGAAAACGTGGGCGTCGGGGCTGGCCGCGTTCTTGATGTAGTCCATGGCCGTCTTTACCTCGAACAGCGTGACGTCCTTGTTGCCGCTGATGTTGACCAAGAGTCCCTTGGCGCCGTCTATGGAAATGCTTTCCAGCAGCGGCGAGTGGATGGCCTGCTTGGCGGCGGCGAGGGCGCGGTCGCGGCCGCTGCCTTCTCCCATGCCCATGAGCGCCTCGCCCGCGCCGGCCATGATCGTCCGGACGTCCGCGAAGTCCACGTTGATCAGACCGTGGCGCGTGATGACGTCGGTGATGGCCTGCACGGCCTGCCGCAAAACGTTGTCGGCCACGCGGAACGCCTCCAGAGACGTGGTCTTGTCGTCGATGATATCGAAAAGCCGCTCGTTGGGGATGGCGAGCATCGTGTCCACGTGCTGGCGCAGTTCGCGGATGCCCGCGTCGGCCTGGGCCTTCCGGACCAGCCCTTCGAACTCGAAGGGCCGCGTCACCACGCCGACCACGAGCGGCGCGGGGTTCAAACTCTTGGCGATCTCCGCGACGACCGGCGCCGTGCCCGTGCCGGTGCCGCCGCCCATGCCCGCGGTGATGAAGACCATGTCCGCGCCCACGAGGACTTCCTTGATCCGCTCGCGGCTTTCCTCCGCCGCCTGGCGCCCCAGCACCGGATTGCCGCCGACGCCCAGTCCCTTGCTGATGGTCTCGCCGAGCTGCAGCCTGATGGGCGAATGGCTGCGGCGCAGCGCCTGGGAATCCGTGTTGGCCGTGATGAATTCCACGTGGGAAATCCCCGCCTCGATCATGCGGTTGACGGCGTTGCCGCCCGCCCCGCCCAAACCGATCACCCGGATGAGGGCCGGCTGCTCTTCAAAGTCCGACTGCGCGAACTTGATCTTGACCATTTAGAACATCTCCTCGACGAACGATCGGATTTTTTCCCCGACGGAAACTTTTCGCACCGTGGCGCGGCGCGACCTCGCCCATTCGCCCAGATGGCGGTAATGGATCAACCCCAGGGCCGTGGCGTAGCTCGGGTGGCTGACGATGTCCGGCGGGCCGGAAATCTCCTGGGGCAGACCGAGCCGGACGGGCAGTTCCAAAATCTGTTCCGCGGCCTGCACCATGCCCTTCATGAGCGCGCCGCCGCCCGTGAGGATCACGCCGCCGCCGGACACGTGCTCCGCGTAGTTCGAATTTTGCAGGTCTTCCGCGATGACGGAGAAAATCTCCTCCACGCGCGGCGCCACGTAGTCGAACAAAGTCTGGTGTTTGATGTGGCGCGACGTGCGACCGTCCACGCTGATGTACTCGATGTTCTCCTCCGGATCGCCCTGCAGCGCGTCGCGGCTGGCCGCACCGTGGCGTTCCTTCACGGCCTGGGCCTGCGAGACCGACGTGCGCAGCGCGTGGGACAGGTCGTGCGTGATGGCGTCGGCGCCGATGGGAAGCTCCTTGGTGTAACGCATGCTGCCGTCGACATAGATCCCGAGGCTGGTGTTCTGCCCGCCGAGGTCCACGAGCAAACAACCCAGATCCTTTTCTTCCGCCGTCACGACCACGTCGCCCACGGCGAGCAGTCCGTAGATCGGTTCTTCGACGTGGAAACCGGCGCGGCCGATGGCTTTCCAAATGTTGTTGAGATGGCTTTGGGAGGCGGTGACGATGTGGACGTCCACTTCGAGGAGGCTGGCTTCCATGCCGACGGGATTGGGCACGCCGTTCTGGCGGTCGAGGATGAAATCCTGGGGAATGACGTGGACGATCTCGCGGTCCGGCGAGATGGGAACGGCCTTGGTGTTCTCGATGACCTGGTCGCGGTCCTCGACGGTGATTTCCTTGTCCGTGCGGGCGATGTTCATGGCGCCGTGGTGGTTGAAGGTCTGGATGTGCGAGCCGCGCACGCCGATGAGGACTTCGCGCACCGCGCCCTTCATCCCGGCCATTTCCTCGGCCTCTTCCACCACGCGGGTGATGGCCGACGCGGTCTCGGTGATGTTGATCACCACGCCGCCCTTCAAACCTTTGCAGGCCCGGCGCGCTCCGCCCAGCACTTCCAGCGCTTCGGTGTTCGGGTCCCGCCGCGCGATGACGCAAGCCACCTGCGCGCTGCCCACATCCAAGCCCACCACTATTTCGGGTTTCGCCATGTTATTTTCTCCCGTTCCCCTGTTCCGCTTCCGCCGGCGCCGGTTTGACGGCGATCCGGGCGTCATCGACGAAGCGGACGTAGGCCGCGCCCGCGGCCAGAGAATCGTCTTTCAAAACGCGCTCCAAGCGAGAGGCCTTCTTCTTCAAAATCGCATCGGACAACGGGACCGGGCCCCAGTAAACCGGCGTGCCGTCGTCCAGGAACAGGAACACGTCGCCGTCCGCGTCCGCCTTGATCTTCATGAGCCGCCGCGTCCAGGCCAGATCCTGCTCTTTAAGCCGCTCGATGAAATTCATCACCGGGATGGCCGCCGGGCCCGCCACGCCGGACAGGATCGGCAATGTCTCCGGCGCGACCACCGGGGAACGCAGCGGGAACAACGTCCCGGTATCGTCCATCCCCAGCCACTGGGCGCCGTCCGGCACCCTGACGCGCGGGACCCGCCGCTTCACCGAAACCCTCACGCCGCCGTCCCACCATCGCCGGACGTTGACCGCAGACAGTTCCGGATAGGAATTCGCGAGACGCGCTTCCAGGATCGACGCCGAAAAACCGAAGGAGTGTCCGCCGACCTTCAGCCCCAAGGACTGCGCCAACCCCGCCGGGGCCTTGGGATCGACCTGGATGTTCTTGATCCGGAACCAGGCGGATTCCCGCCAGAACTCGTAACCCGCGCGGGACATGAAAACGCCGGCCAGGATCAAACCCGACCAGAGGGCGACGACGAGACAAATCTTGGAAAGAACCTTCCACTGATAAACCGCGTGGCTTCTGCGCATGGTGACTTTCTGACGGCGGCGCGGCTTCGGCTTTGCCATGTTTATTATTTCTTGCCTTCGGACATCGCCAGGAACAAAAGCTCCGCGATCAACTCATCGAAACCCATGCCCGCGGCCCGGGCCGCGTCCGGAAAGAGCGAGACGTCGGTGAGGCCCGGCAAAGTGTTCGCTTCCAAAATGAACGGGGCGCCGGACTTGGACACCATGATGTCCACCCGCGCCATGTGCCGGCAGCCCAAAACGCCGTAGGCCGCCACGGCCAACTCGGACACCGCCTGCGCCGTCCCGTCGGAAATCCGCGCCGGGATCAGATGCCGGGAACCGCCCTTGGCGTACTTGGAATAAAAATCGTAGAAGTCGTGCTTGGGGACGATCTCGATGACGGGCAGGGGCCGGCGGTCCAAGACGCCGACCGTGACTTCCGTCCCCTCGATGAAGCGTTCCGCCAGGATCTCATCTTCCAGCTTGAAGGCGCTGCGCAGGGCGGGCACCCATTCCGAGGCGCGCCTGACCACGTGGACGCCGATGGCGGACCCCTGCGACGCGGGCTTCACCACCCAGGGATGTTTGAAGGACGGCGTCCGCGGGGTTTCCCCCTTCCGCAGAACGAACCATTCCGGCGTGGGGAGCCCGGCGGTTTGAAAGAGCCTCTTGGCCGACGGCTTGTGCATGGCCACGGCGCTGGCCCGGGCGCCGCTCCCGGTGTAGGGGATCCCGAGAATGTCGAGCAGGCCCTGCAGCCGGCCGTCTTCGCCGTAGGGACCGTGCACCGCCAGAAAAACCAGGTCGACTTTGGCGCGGCGGACCTGCTCCGCGATACGCGGCGTCACGTCGATCCCGACGTGCGGGATTTTCATCCGCTTGAGGGCCGCCAGCACCGCGGCCCCGCTTTTCAGGGAAATGGACCGTTCCGCGGACCAGCCGCCGTAGAGGACGCCGACTTTTTTGCGGCGCAACGCGGAAACAATTCCATCGGACATCTTATTTTTCCCCTACGAAAACCATTTCCAAATCGAGTTCGACGCCGTGTTTCTCTTTCACGGTCTTGCGGATCAGCGCCACGAGGTCGAGCACGTCCTGCGCCTTGGCGTTTTCCACGTTCACGATAAAATTCGCATGCTTCGGCGACACTTGGGCCCCGCCGATCCGATAGCCTTTGAGCCCGCAATCTTCCACCAAACGGGCCGCGTGGTCCCCGGGCGGATTCTTGAAAATCGAGCCCACGTTGTGCGTTCCCAAAGGCTGATTTTTCGCGCGCCGATCGAGTTGTTGTTGGATTCGGGGGATGATAACATTTTTGTTTTCTCGTCGCAATTTGAGCTTCGCGCGCAGCACGAAACGCCCAGCCAGGCTGGAAAAGCGGTAGCGGAAATCGATGTCCTTCCGGAGGACGGTTTCCACCTCCCCGGAGGGGTTCAGGACGTCCACGGACTCCACCAGCGAGCCGGTGTCGCCCTCGGGAGTCCCCGCGTTGCTCATGAGCCCGCCGCCCACGGTCCCCGGCACGCCCACCAGCGGCTCCACACCGGACAGCCCTTCCTCGGCGCAGCGCTTAGCCAGCACCGGCCACATGATGCCCGCGCCGACCCGGACGGTTTCCCCGTCGAAAACGATCTCCTCAAGCTCGCCCTTCAGCCGAACCACCACGCCGCGGATGCCCTTGTCGCTGATCAGCAGGTTCGAGCCCTGGCCGATGGGAAACAGCGGCAGGTTTTTCTCCCGGACCCAGCGCCAAAGGTCCCGCATCTGTTTTTCGGTTTTCACTTCGACGTAGAAATCCGCGGGGCCGCCGATGCCGAAGGTGGAATGGCGGGAAAGAGGTTCGTTGGTTTTGACGCGGTCGACGATGGCGGACAGTTCGGCCAGAAGGGTCGCGTCCGGGGTTTGGTTCATGAAGCCTTTGCGGGGGCGGTCTTCTTGGATGTCAATTTCTTTAAAAGCTCTTCGCCGATCTTCCAGACGTCGCCCGCCCCCACGGTGAGCAGCACGTCGCCGGGCTTGACGAGCTTGGCCAGGGACGACGCCACGTCGCCGGGCGGGATCAGCTGGACGGAAACCTTCTTGGCCGTCATGCGCTCGGCCAGCCATTGGCTGGTCACGCCTTCGATGGGTTTTTCCGCCGCCGCGTAGATATCCAGAAGGAAAAGCTGGTCCGCGCGCTGGAAACTGGACGCGAAATCCTCCGCCAAGATCTTTGTGCGGCTGTAGCGGTGCGGCTGGAAGAGCGCGACCAGGCGCCGGTCCGGCCAGCGTTCTTTCACGGCCGCGAGCGTCGCCTTGATCTCCGTGGGGTGATGGCCGTAATCGTCGACAACCACCACGTCGCCCTCTTCCCCCTTCACTTCCATCCGCCGGCCCACGCCCCTGAAAGAGGACAAGGCTTCAGCGATGGTCTTGAAGGGAACGCCGAGCTCCAGGCCAACCGCGACGGCGGCCAGGGAATTGATGATGTTGTGGCGCCCGGGTACCGCCCAATTGACCTGGCCCAGGGTTTCGCCTTTCCGATGCACGGTAAAAGTCGACCGCCCCGGGGACACCGTCACGTCCGAGGCGCGAATTTCCGCGTCCGCCGACAAACCGTAGGTCACGATGCGGCGGCGGATGCGGTTCAGAATTTTCCGCGCGCCGTGATCGTCCACGCAGAGGATTACCGCCCCGTAGAACGGGACCTTGTTGGCGAACTGTTCGAAGCCGGCGTAGAGGGACTGCATGCGGCGCCAATAATCCAGATGGTCGTTGTCGATGTTGGTGATGACGCCGATGGTGGGCGCGAGCTTGAGGAAGGAGCCGTCGGACTCGTCCGCCTCGGCCACGAGGAAATCGCCGCGGCCGACCTTGGCGCCGGTCCCGATGTTCTGCAGCCGCCCGCCGATCACGACAGTCGGGTCGAGGTTCCCGGCCTGGAGCACGAGGGCCGTTAAAGAAGTGGTCGTGGTCTTTCCATGGGTGCCGGCGACGGCGATCGTGTATTTCAGCCGCGCGATTTCCGCCAGCATCTCGATGCGCGGGATCACGGGGACCTTCAACCTGACGGCCTCGACGACCTCCGGGTTTTCCGTCAGCACCGCGGTGGACGTCACCACGACGTGCGCGCCGGCGACCTGGTTGGCCTTGTGGCCAATGAAGATCACCGCGCCCAAATCCTTGAGGCGCTGGGTGACCGCGCT
This sequence comes from uncultured Elusimicrobia bacterium, assembly GCA_964482515.1. Classification (GTDB taxonomy): domain Bacteria; phylum Elusimicrobiota; class Elusimicrobia; order FEN-1173; family FEN-1173; genus CAYZXT01. The sequence continues at coordinate 10,908 of CAYZXT010000024.1, forward strand.
ATCCCTCATATCGCTGCCGGACACCTTGTATCCGAGCGTCAGCAGGACCTCGGCGATGCCGCTCATGCCCGAGCCGCCGATCCCGACGAAATGAATGTGTTGAATGCGTTTGAACATTCGGTCCTCTATGTTTCCATGCCGTCACCCCGGCGGAAGCCGGGGTCAAGTCTAAGTGGGGACTGGATTCCGGCTTTCGCCGGAATGACAGCCTAAAACTTTAGCTCACATGAAGTATAGCGAATTTCAAATATTCCGTCTCCGGCATGGACAGCCGCACGGGGTGGTCCTTCGCCTGCCCGCCCCAATGGACGAGGCGCACGCGGCGGCCCGACTCATGGCCCGCGCGGGAAAGGATCTGGCGGAACTCCTCCCGCTCGACGTGCTGCGAGCAGGACGCGGTCGCGAGGAACCCTCCGCCGGCGACGCGCTTCATGGCCAGCGTGTTCAACCGGACGTAGGCCTTGATCGCGGCCGGAAGGCTTTTGCGGTTCGGCGCCAGCTTCGGCGGATCCACGACCACCACGTCAAACTTCTCCTTGCCGACGGACAACCAGTCGAAGGCGTCGGCTTTTTCGAAAAGGATTTTCTCTTCCAACCCGTTGAGCCGCGCGTTCTCTTTCGCCAGCGCGAGGGCCGGTTCGGAATTGTCGACGCAGGTCACGGACGCGGCGCCGGCCTTGGCGGCACAGAGCCCAAAACCGCCGGTGTAGCCGAAAACATCCGCCACGCGCTTGCCTTTGCACAGCGCGGCCACGGTCGCCCGGTTATCGCGCTGGTCGAAAAAGAAACCGGTCTTCTGTCCGCCCATCAGGTCCGCGACGAGGGACAGGCCGTCCAGGTCAAACCGGTGGCGCTCTTCCAGATTCCCTTCGAGCAGTTCGATTTTCTGCGGGAGGTGCTCCAGGTTGCGCGGGCCGACGTCGTTGCGCAGGACGATGGCTTTCCAGGGATGGATCAGCTTCGCCGCTTCGATGATCTTCGGTAAAAGTTTATCGATGCCCGCGGCGTAGGACTCGATGACGATCGCATCCCCGTAACGGTCGATGATCAATCCGGGAAGATCATCCGATTCACCAAAAATCCATCTGTACGATCCTCCCGGATAAAACAACTCCCGCAGTTCCATGGCGCGGCGGAGGCGCCCTTCGAAAAAAGCCGTGTCCAACGTTATGTCGCGGCGGTCGATCAAACGCCCCGCGATGAGGGAGTGCGGGTTGTAGAAACCCGTCCCGAGAAATTCCTTGTGCGAGGTGTAGAACGCCACCGCGTCGCCGGCGCCGATCTCCGACGGGAAAGTCTCCACCTCGTTGGAAAAGACCCATAGGTGACCGCGGCGCACGCGCCGGTCTTCGTTGGCTTTCAATATCACCGCGGGCAAACCGCTCACGCTGGGCGTCGCCGCCAATTGGCGCCGCAGCCGGTCGGGCGCGGGAACGGCTTTCGCCGGGCGTTTATGATGTTTATTGGGCACGAGGTTCCTCCTGGGAAATTTTTTCCTCCATCCAGCGGCGGACGTCTTCTTTCATTTGCGGGTAATTCTCCCGCGTCAAAAGGGCCAGCCGCGTCTCGGCCATTTTTTTGATTTCATCCGTGAAAGGCTGCGAATTGAAGCGTATCGTGGCCAGCACCGGCCTGGCCGACTGAAGGCACTTCGCCAAAACCGCGCGGAACGCCGGCGACAGGATTTCCATGGACCCGATCTCGTCGATCACGATCAGCTTGCCGCCGTCCGCCAACCCTTTTTCCAGCGCCGTCACGCCGATTTTTTCCAGCACGTTCAAATCCACGCCGTACTTGTTCAGCTTCGCCCGGCTCTTCAGCCCTTTCGCGGCGAGGACGCCTTCCGTCGCCGCCAGGTGACGTGCCGGTTTGTCGGACGGCAGAGCCGGACAAAACGTCTTCAACCGGAAACCGCTTCGTTCCGAACCTTCGCGGATTTCCTCCGTGTAGAACCCGGCCACTTTTTCCCGCCAGGGCAGCGTCGCTTCCTTTATCAGCGTGGTCTTGCCGCAGCCGACCTTGCCGGTGATGATTAAATTCTTTACGTCAGCCATATTTTCTCGTCATTCCGGCTAAAGCCGGAATCCAGACGATTCTGGATGACTGGACCCCGGCTTCCGCCGGGGTGACGAACTAGGGCAACCCCCATATGGGATGCATCTGCGTGAGCAGGCGCGCGTCGGACAGTTTTTCCAGGGCCGCCCCCCACCAGCGCGCCACGGTCTTCGGGTCCGGCGGGGTTATCTTCCCGGCGGCCGCGCTTTCCTTAAGCCGGCTCCGCAAATCGTTCGTGGCCGTGACGGGCTGGAGGACGAAGCACAAGGACGGATCCACCGACGACACCACGTCCATCGCCCGCCGCACTTCCTCTTCCGTGGTTTTATTGGTCAGCACGACTTTGACGAAGGCCTTCTTCCCGGCGATCGCCAGAAACTCCTTGTGCTCTTTCCAGAATTCGCGTCCGATGGCGGACGGCAGCTTGATGTCCATGGCGACGACGTCGCAATGATCGATCACGCGGCGCAGGAGCTCCGGCGCGGTGCCGCTGGTTTCCAAATAAGTCTTCAGGCCGAGCCGGCGAAGGAGAGGCAAAAGCTCCGACAGGAACGGTGCCTGGTTCAGCGGCTCGCCGCCGGTCAGGCTGACCACGCCGTGCCGCCGCTCTTCCTGCAAATGATGGACTTCGTCCAGGACGTCTTCAACGGAATATTGCTTCGCGCCCTGGGTCGTCAGGCTGTCCGGCGTGTCGCAATAGTCGCAGCGCCAGGGGCAGCCGGCCAAGCGGATGAAGATCTCCCGCTCGCCCATGTGCGGCCCTTCGCCCTGCAAGGAAGAAAAGATTTCGGTGATGTAGCCGGTGGTCATTTTAGAGAATACTTCTCGCCGACTTCTATAAATCCTTTTTCCCGCAGGCGGCAGCTGTCGCACTTGCCGCAGGGTTTCGATCCGCCCGCGTAGCAGGACCAGGTTTGCCCGTAGGGCACGCCCCACTTCAGTCCGTGGCGGATGATCTCCGCCTTGCTCCAACGGATGAGCGGCGCCCAGATCCTGATGGGGCGGTGTTTCTCCGCGCCGAGGCGCGTGCCCAGCTTCGCGGTTTTCTGGAAGGCGGAAAAATAGTTCGGGCGGCAGTCGGGATAACCGGAATAGTCCAGCGCGTTGGCGCCGAGCACGATGTTCTCCGCGCCGATGGCGTCCGCCCAGGACAATGCGAACGAAAGGAAGATCGTGTTGCGCGCGGGGACGTAGGTCGACGGGATCGGGCCCTTGCCGATATTCTTCAGCGCGTGGCTCGGGACTTTCCCTTTGTGCCCGAGCAGGGTCGATCCGCCCCAGGGCAATTCGAACCGGACGGTCTTCGTTGGGCAACCAGCCGCGCGGGCCACGGCGCGGGCGGATTCCAATTCGCGGAGGTGCCGCTGACCGTAATCGAAGAGCAGGCATTGGCAGCGCCACTTCTTCACCTTCAGCGCCCAGTAAAGCGCCGTCGCCGAATCCAACCCGCCGGAAAGAAGGATTATGGCGGTGGACAAAAATTACATCCCATCCAAATTAATTCTTTGGACTTGGCGAACGGATTCGCCGAGAAACTTCTGGCCGGTGAACATGAACTTGGCGGGATCGTCCGACGAGAAGAATTCCACGCCGCCGCGGCCGAAGGATGCCAGCAACCCGTCCTGCTCCAAACGGCTGCGCACTGCCTTGGCGGTTTCGTCCGCGGAATCGATCAGCTCCACGCCCCCGACCACTTTTTTCAAAACGGGCTTCAGCAGCGGATAGTGCGTGCAGCCCAGCACCAGCGAATCGATCTTATGCTTCAGGAGCGGCTCCACGTAATGCCGCGCCACCTGCCAGGTGACCGGGCTGTGGATCCAGCCTTCCTCAACGAGCGGGACGAACAAAGGGCAGGGCGCGCTGAAGACCTTGGCTTTTGTGTCCAAGCGCTTCAGCGCTTCGGCGTAGGCCTGGCTGTTGATCGTCGCGTCGGTTCCGATGACGCCGATGCGCCCGGAACGCGTGGCGGCGAGGGCCGCGCGGGCGCCGGGCTCGATCACGCCGAGAGCCGGCACGGTCAGGGCCCGACGGACTTCCGGCATCGCGAGGGCGGAGACCGTGTTGCAGGCCACCACAACCATCTTCACGCCGCGTTTCTTCAAAAAGGTCGCGATTTCCACGCCGTAGCGGCGGATGGTCTCGGCGGACTTGTTTCCGTAGGGCACGCGGGCCGTGTCGCCGACGTAGATGAATCTTTCCCGCGGCATGAGCTCCGTTAGCGCGCGGACCACGGTCAGCCCGCCCACGCCCGAATCGAACACCCCGATGGCCGCTTCCCGCTGATCGACTTTCCCTGCCCGTTTCTTTTTCATGGATCTCCTAACCGCCCGTGGCGGATTTGGATTGCCGCGCTTGGATCTTCCGTTTCTCATAATCCAGAATGCCGGCGTAGACCGCCTGCACCAGCTTGTTCTGGAACCTGTCGGACTTCAAATGGGACTCTTCCTGCGGGTGCGTGATGAAGCCGGACTCCACGAGCACGGCCGGCATGCTCGCGCCGCGCAGCACGTAGAAGTTGGCCTGGCGCACGCCGCGCGACGGGATGGGGACGCTCTGCCGCACCTGCTGGGCGATGAGCGCCGCCACCTCGGAGGATTCGTTCATGGTCTCCGTGCGCGCCATGGACCAGAGGAGCTCTTGGATTTTTTCCTTCGCTTTTCCCGTGATGCCTTCCAATTCCACGACGGCGTTTTCCCGGCGGGCCGTGGCCGCGGCGATGTCGTCGGAGGCGTTCTCCGACAGGAAGTAGATCTCGAAGCCGTTGGATTTCTTCGACAGCGCCGCGTTGCAGTGGATGGAGACGAACAGGTCGGCCTTGCTCTTGTTGGCGATCTCGGCGCGTTCCTGGAGCGGGATGAACTCATCGGAGTTACGGGTGAGGATAACGTTGAAGCGTCCTTCGCGGCGCAGCGCCTGCGCCAGCGCCCGAGCGATGCGGAGGTTCACGTCTTTCTCCATGGTCCCCTTCGCGCCCAGGGCGCCGGTGTCCTTTCCGCCGTGGCCGGCGTCGATGACGATGGTGCGGATGGGCGACAGGACCGCCAGCGACGTCGAAGCGGCGGACGCAGGTTTTCCGGCGGGGACCGGGACGGAGGAGTCGGCAACCGGCGGCGTCGGTCGCCCCGCGGCGACACTCGTGCCTGACGGCGTCGCCCGCAAAACCGGCAGCGGCGTGACCAGAGGCGCCTTGATGATGTCGGGAGGAGAGGCGGGCTTGGACGCGACGTAGACGCCGGGTTTCGCCGGCACGTCCACCACGATCCGGCGCGGGTTCTCCGCCAGGCGGACCTGCGGCGCGGCGGCGGCGGTCGTCAACAGGACCGTGAGGTTGCAACTTTGCTTCTGGGATTCCAGGCGCACGGATTCGATCAGCCCGTCGTAGGATTCCAGCGTCTCCGCGCGCTGGGAACGCCCGCCGAAGAGCCGCACGAGCAAGCGGCCCTCGCGGTTGTCCATGACGCGGTAATTGATCCGCGGCGAGATCTCCACAATGACGCGGCTTTTGTTGCCGAGGGACTGGAGTTCCGGCGAGGAAACGCTGGGCTTGGGTTCGACGGTGAGCGTGCGCGTGGGCGCGTCCCAACGGACCGTCGTCCCCGTGAGGTTCTGGAATTCGGGCGACACCAGGAAGGAAAGCGGGACATAGGCATGGCCCGTCCAAAAACGCACCGTGGATTCCATGGCGACGTCTTTGCCGAGGACGGCGGCCGTGGCCGAATCCAGCGTAAAGTCCGCGCGGCGGCCGTAGATTTCGTAGGACACTTCCCGCGACACGCGGCGCCAGGCTTCCTTGCCGCCGAAGATTCCGCGAATGTCGCTGAGCGCGAGGCAGGAAACCCCCTCCACGGTGACGGTCTCCAGATCCGTGCGGATCCGGCCGTCGTTGACGACGGTCAGGGGTTCGTGGGGAAGCGGGGGGCGGCGGCCTTGGGCGAAAAGGGACGAGGCGGCGAGCAGCGTCCCCAGGACCAGGAAGAGGAACGGACGCGTGAATAAAACCGGCATTTCGTCACTATATAAAACTTTGTTGTCGACGGGCAAGGTGGGCATGTTTTCCTTCATGTTGACTTAGCGGGGCTCGCTTGGTAGATTGTGTTGAATTAACTTCTTGGAGGGTCCGACATGTCCCAGGGGTCCAACCCCGAGCTCAAAAAGCTCAAGCAGGAATGGAAAAACCGCCTCGACGAACTCCACATCCTATTCTCCCTCGCCAAAGAAATCTGCTTCACTCGCAGCGTGGACCTTCTCCTGGACCAGCTCGTGACGCGCGCCGCCGAAGTGATCAAATCGGAGGGCGTCTCCCTCTTCCTGATGAACCCGGAAACCTGGATGCTGGATTTCGCCATCGTGAAGGGCCAGAACTCAAACGCGCTCCGCAACATGGACATCCACCTCCGCCCCGGCGAAGGCGTGGCGGGCTGGGTGGCGGCGCACAAGCAATCCGTCATCGTCAATTCGCCGAAAGACGATCCGAGATTTAAAGCCGACGTGGACTGGATGACCGGCTTCCAGACGCGCAACCTCATGGCCACGCCGATGATGGCCCACGGCAGGATCTTGGGCGTCATCGAGCTCATCAACCGCCTGGACCAGGACGGCTTTACCGAAGAGGACGCCGACTTCCTCAGCTCCATCGCCTGGCTGGCGACCATGGCCCTGGACAACGCGCAAACCTACCAGTCCCTGGAGAAGTCCGAGGACTACGTGAACAATATTTTAAACGGGTTGTCCGGCGGGTTTGTCGGCGTGGACATGCGGAACCGCATCACCCATTGCAACTATCGGGCGCTGGAGATCCTGGGCCTGACTAAGGACGTCGTCGGCGTGCGCTACAGCACCGCGCTGGCGGGGCAGGACGCCATGATCCAGGCCATCGAGGCGGCCTTCGTCAGCAGCCAAGGCGTGAAGCGGCACAACTTCACCATCCACACGCCCGGCAAAGGCAACCGCCTCATCGGCTATTCCACCCTCATCATCCGCGACAAACGGAACGTCCAACAGGGCGTCGGCGTCCAGTTCCAGGACATTACCGACGTGGAAAAAGAGTAATCCTTCATAAAAAATCGTCACCCCCGCATGCCGCCGGCGGAGGCCCACAAAATCAAACCATGGATTCCCGCCAGAAACATGCGGGAATGACGAATGGACTCTTAATCGATCAGTATCCGGTAGTCTTCCCACATCATGGTGCCGTCTATCTCGATCTGCACCGGCCGCTTAACGTTCTTCTCGAGACGTTCCTGACGCTCCTTGATGAATTCCCCGACCTTCGGGGGTAGGACGAGTTTGAGCCGGCCTTCGCCCCGACCCTGGGTCAGTTCGTTGATTTCCTTCTGGATCTTCAGGTAGATCGATTCGCGGGACAGCACGCGGCCCGAGGCGGCGCACTGTTCGCAGGGATCGGTCAGAAGCGTCAGCAAGGATTCCCGCCGGCGCTCCCGCGTCATTTCCACCAAGCCCAGCCGCGTGATCGGCAGGATTTTGATCTTCGCCCGGTCAATGCGCGTCGCGTTCTGCAGCGCCTCCACGACTTTGTGCTGGTTGCGCCGGCGCCGCATGTCGATGAAGTCGATGACCACGATGCCGCCGATGTTCCGGATGCGCAGCTGCTTGGCCACTTCGGCCGCGGCCTCGAGGTTTGTCGCCGTCACGGTCTCTTCCTGGGACTTATGGCCGATGAACTTCCCCGTGTTGACGTCGATGGCGCAGAGGGACTCGGCCTCCTGGATGATGATGTAGCCGCCCGACGGCAGGTCGATCCGCTGTTTCCGGATGCTGCTGAGGTCGTGCTCCACGCCGAAGGCCTGAAAGATGGGCGTGCGGCCGGTGTAATGCTGCACGCGGTCCGCAAGTTCCGGCGCCAGCATCTCCACGAAACCGCGGACGTCCTTGTACTCCTCTTTGTCGTCGATCATGAAGATCTGCGCTTCGTCGTTGAGGAGGTCGCGCGCGACCTGGAACGTGAGCCCGAGCTCGCGGTGGATCATGGAACCCGTCGGCGCGGCTTCGAACTTCTTGCGGATCTCTTCCCACAACCTGAGAAGATACCGCATTTCGCGGCGCAGCTCGCGGTCCTCGGCGCCTTCCGCCTCGGTGCGGACGATCACGCCGCCTTCCTGCGGGCGGATCTCATCGATGATCTTGCGCAGGCGCTCCCGCTCCTCTCCCTCTTCGATGTTCTTCGACACGCCCACGTGCTCGCTCTTGGGCATGTAGATGAGGTAGCGGCCGGGCAACGAAATATCCATGGTGACCTTCATGCCCTTGGTGCCGATGGCTTCCTTCGCCACCTGGACCATGATGGTCTGTCCGCGCTGGATCATTTTTTCGATGTGGCGGTCCTTGGATTCGGACAACACGTCGGTGACGTAAAGGTAGGCGTTCTTCTCATAGCCCACGTTGACGAAGGCACTGGAAATGCCGGGCAGGACGTTTTCGATCCGGCCCTTATAAATATTTCCGACAAGCTTCGCCATGCCTAAAGCGGGGCGCTCCAACAACATCTCGGCCAGATGGCCGTCTTCCAAGACCGCCACGCGCGTTTCTTCCGGCATCACGTTGGCGATGATCTCCTTTTTCATGACTCCTCCTCGAGAACCGCTCGTGTTGTGGCTCGGACGTTCGCGTTCACGTTCGCGGTCACGATCACGTTCACGATCACGGTCGCGTCCCTCGTGCCTCCGGGACGAACCCCCCGCTCCGGGGGCGCCGTGGGACGGCTTTTGGGACTCATTATCTATGGTTTGCAATTTGGTTTACTTCCTCTCTATTGGTTGAATTTATTTTGCCGTCATTCCGGCATGTCTCTGGCCGGAATCCCTTGCCGCTAGGCATGGCCCTCTTATTGTCGGAAGAGGGCATGAATCTCAACATGGACCCCGGCCAGAAGCACGCCGGGGCGACGATCAAATCGTAAAACACTGAAACAGCTGTAACTGATTACAGAATGAATCTTCTTAAATGAATCGACAGCAAAATCCCGACGGCGGCGTAGGCGCCCACGGCGGACGAGCCCCCGTAAGACATGAACGGGAACGGCACGCCCGTCACGGGCATCAGCCCCATGGTCATGCCGATGTTGAACAGTCCGGCGAAGGCGAACATGGCCCCGATCGCCACGGCGACGAAACGGCCGAAGCGGTCCCGGGCCACGGACGCGATGTCGAAGGCCCTCCAAACGACCCAGAAATAGAGGGCCAGGACGAAGACCGTCCAGAAAAAGCCCTGCTCCTCCGCGACGAGCGAGAAAATGAAATCCGTATGCTGCTCGGGGAGGAACCCCAGCTGCGACTGGCTCCCGGACAGATACCCTTTGCCGAAAAACCGTCCGGACCCGATGGCGATCTCCGATTGGAGAATGTTGTATCCGGACCCCAAGGGGTCCAGCTTCGGATCCACGAAAGCGATGAGCCGCTTCCGCTGGTAGTCCTTCAACCCTTTTTTCACAACGAAGGACCCGCCCACCCCGGCCACCACGACGGCCAGACTGCAGGCCAAATAAAATCCCGGAATGAAAACCCGCCACTTCCGGAGGAACCACCACCCAACGATCATCGCCAGGCAGATGCCGCCCCACAGCTGATAGAAGGCCGCGCCGCCCAGGAACGACTGGCTGAGCCACTGCATCACCGGCTGGTCCGTGTACTTGTTCCCGGTAAGACGGAAATATGTCGAGACCAGCGGAATTCCCAGGGCGATGCCGCCCGTCGCCACCACTCCCGCCAGGAAAGCGATGGACGTTCCCGCCGCGAACAGCACGGCCAGGGTCATGGGCGACATGCTGAGCGTGCTGGAAAAATCCGGCTGCAGCAAAATGAGCCCCAGGTGCAGAGCAAGCATCAGCAAGGGCGGAACGCAGGCCTGCCAATCCCGCATCTCCCGGAAGTGGGCGTCGGCGTACGCGGCCAGGGCCAAAGCCAGCGCCAGCCGGGTCATTTCCACGGGTTGAAAATAGAAGATTTGGAAATTGAACCACGATTTGCTCCCGCGCATTCGGACCCCGAAAATCAGAACGACGATCAGGATGGCCACGCTGGCCCAATAAACCCACACATAGTAATTGCGAAAGATCTGATAGGGAAACAAAAGCAAGACGGTCATCACCATGAATCCCAACGCCAAGGCGGACGCCTGCCGGGTCAAATAAGCTTGTCCGAGGCCCCACGGGCTGGTGGCGGAATAGATCGACAGCAATCCCACCAGGGAGAGAACGATGACGGCTCCGACCAGGCTCCAATCCATCCGCGTCAGCGTGCGGCGCCAAACGGAGGAATCTTCATCGGTCCGGAAAAAACGAGGGATAATGTCAGCCATTAAAGTCGTCTTTCATACGCACTTTTAAGTTCGTCACCCCGGCGGAAGCCGGGGTCCAGTCTATTATTTGTCCTCTTCCGACAATCAGAGGATCATGCCTAGCGGCAAGAGATTCCGGTTATCACCGGAATGACGGCATTCCAAAATATCGTCATCTTGCCGTGCCCACCGCGACCGGGACAGGCGTCGCCGAGCCCGGCGCGTTCACGCCGGCGTTCGGCGCCACAGCTGCTCTCGGCTTTTCCGGCGGAGGAAAGACCGCGTTCACAATCGCCCGCGCCACCGGCACCGCGTAAGTCGAACCGTGGCCGGCATTTTCCACGATCACCGCGACGGCGACCTCGGACGGCTCGCCCGGAAGTCCGGCGTAACAGGCGAACCAGGCATGGCCTTCGCCATGCGGGTTCTGTGCCGTCCCGGTTTTCCCGCCGACCACCAAATCGGGCCGCCAGACGCCGCGGCCGGTCCCGGTCTGAACCACGGCCTGCATGCTTCGGTGCAGGATCGACCACACTTCCCGCGTGAATTCGACCCGGCGGCGCGCCTGCGGCTGTGTCTGGCGGAGGACTTGTCCGTTGGGGTCCATGACCTTGTCCATCACGTAGGGCTTCCAAACCGTTCCGTTGTTCGCCAACGCGGCGATGTAGATCGCCACCTGAAGCGGCGTCGTTGTGACGAATCCCTGGCCTATGGAGTAGTTCACCGTGTCGCCGTCGAACCAGGACACCTTAAGGTTCTTCTTTTTCCACTCGCGGCCGGGAATGGTCCCCGCATTTTCCAGGGGCAAGTCGATGCCGGTTTTTTCGCCAAACCCGAATTCTTTCGCCACCCGTTCAAGGGCGTCCGGCCCGGCCTTCAATCCCATGTTGTAAAAATAAACATCACAGGACCAAGCCATGGCGTCCATGAAATTCTGGTTGCCATGTATTTTCCAACAACCGAAATCCTTCTTCCCCAGGTGGAAAACTCCGGGACAAGGGATGACGCGGTGAATGTTCCATGCCCGCTCCCGCAGGAGCGCCGCGGCCGTCAGCATTTTAAAGACCGACCCGGGCGGATAGGCGCCCTGCAGCGCCCGGTTGAAAAACGGCAGCCCCTTGTCGTTCAGGTACTGGGCCATGCTCTCCGACGGATCAAAATTGGGGTGGCTCGCCATCGCTATCACGGCGCCGGTGCGCGGATCGATGGCCACCGCGGCGCCGCTGTATTTCCCGAGGCCCTCGAGCGCCTCTTCCAGGGCTTGCTGCACCCTGCGGTCCAGCGTCAAAACGATATCGTTGCCGGAGGTGGAGGGTATCTGCTGCATCGTGCGGACATAATGGCCGACCGCATCCATTTCGAACTGTAGCCCGCCGTCCACTCCGCGAAGGACGGAGTCGTTGATCCGCTCCAAACCCATCTTCCCCACCAATTGCCCCATCTTGAACTCGTCGCGGGAACGCCGTATTTCCGCCTGGCTGACTTCGTCCACGTAGCCGAGCACGTGGCTGGCCAGCGCTCCGAAACGCGCCCAACGCTTGGGTTCCGCGAAAACGTTGATGCCGGGCAACGCCAGTTTGCGCTCGATCAAGGCCAAGGCCGTCTCCCGGGGCACTCCCTGGAAGACGCGGACCATCTTTCCGGACCGGCGGGCCTCCAACATCTTGCGGCGTAATACCGCGGTCTGCTCCGGGAAGAAACCGGCGAGCTCCTCCTCGAGCTTTTGCTGTTCGTCCCGCGGCACGGACTGGGCCGAATAAAAAAGCGAGAAGCTCGGCATGTTGTCGATCATCACCTCGCCGGTGCGATCCATGATGAGGCCGCGCGGCGCCTGCAGCGGGATGATCTGCGTGCGGTTTAAGTCCGCCTGGCGCGAGAGCTCGGCGCCCCGGAGCACTTGTAATTGAAAGAGCCTGAAAACCAAAATAAAAAAGCCGACGGCGGTCAGAAAAATCAGGACCCGCAGTCGCCGCTCGAGCGGTTCCGAGAAAACCGCCTCGTCACTCATGGATCGGGTGGCTGCCTTCCATGATCATCCAGAAGTACCACCACCTCTGGATCACCCAAAACACGATGGGAGCCAGGAAACCGTTAAGCGCGATCTCCAGCAACAGGCCCAGAACGGAACCGACGCGGGCGGAGGGCGTAGTGCGGAACAATTGCTCAAGGATGTTGATGCCCACGGCCAGGAACAACGTGCCGAACATCGACATCGCCTCCTGGGTCACCAGTTTTTCCGCGTTCAATTGCCGGGATAGACGGGCCGATATGTATCCGACCCACGCAAGCAGCATTGCTTGGGAGCCGAAAAGGCTGACGCCCATCACGTCCATGCCGAGGCCCCAGGAAAAGCCCAGGGTCTGGGCCATGTTCACGTGTCCCATGACTCCCAGCGTCAGGACGATCAGGAGGGCGAGGTTCGGAGACGCCATCCCCGGCAGGCTGAGGTTTGAAAGGAGGACCTGCAGAATCCAGCCGGCCAGAAACGTCACCAATCCGAAGAGCCAGGGCCGCTTCATTTTCGCCTTAGCGGGGAGGAACCGGTTTTTTCAGGTCTCCTGTTGATGCGTTCCTGCGTCGACGTATAGAGCCGCCGGACGCGGCGCATCTCTTCATCGCCCCTCGACTCGCGACGCAGGACGAACACTTCTTCCAGGTCGCTCAGCCTCACGGCCGGCTTCAACCGCGCCCATTTGAAGCTTTCCCGCGATTCCCGTTCGACGTTCTCCACCACTCCCAGGAAAATCCCTTCCGGGAAAACCCCGCCAAGACCGGCCGTGACCACTTCGTCGCCGGCCGTCACGTCGCTGTCGGAGAAAAGATAGTTCATCTTGAGGCGATAGCTCCCCTCGCCTTCCACGGCGCCCTGTTCGTTCGTCCGGGACACCTTCGCCGACACCGATGATAGAGGATCTGTCACCAACAGAACCCGCGCGGTATTCGCGTACACTTCGGCCACGCGGCCGACCAGGACCTCGCGGCTGTTTTGGAGCGCGGCCACCGGGTCGAGGACGTTGACGCCGTCTACTTCCCCGCGGGAGATAAGGAGACTGTGGAACCAATCGTTGGCGTCGCGGGACAAAACCCCGGCCACGACCGCCTTATACTCCGAGTGCGGCGGCATGTTCAGCAGCGCCGTCAACCGCTGGTTCTCGGCTTCCAACTCCTGGAAACGCTTCCGGTCCAGCTGGTCTCTCTGCCACCTGGCTTCCAGCTCCTGATATTTCCGGTCAAGCTGGAGGAGGCGCAGCGTGTTCTTACCGAAGGATCCCCACTGGTCCATCTCCGAAAGGAGCGGGACCGTCGCGGGAGACATAAGATAATAGAAGGTCTGCTTGAAGGTACGAACCAGAGGATCCGCAGCCCAGGAGAGACAGGCCAGGGAAAAAAGGGAGTAACCGACGAGGAGGAAAACGGAAAAGTGCCGCTGAAACAATCAATCCTCCAAAGCAAAAACCTTCAAGGAAGCCGCAGGAGGACGAACGATGAGAGGACGGAAGGAAGGGCTATATTACGACGAAAGAAGGGCCCGCCGGGCACGCTTGAGATTGTCGAGCTCTTCCAGATAGCGCCCGCATCCCATCACCACGCACGACAAGGGATCCGCGGAGCGCGTCACCGGCAGCTCGGTCTCCTGCGAAAGCAGCTCCGGGAAACCCCGGAGAAGGCAGCCGCCCCCGGCCAACACGATGCCCCGGTCCACGAGGTCCGCGGACAATTCCGCGGGCGTCTCTTCCAGGGTCTGTTTCACCACTTCGATGATGAGCTTCACCGGCTCGGACAACGCCTGGCGGATCTCCTCGGAAGTGATGGTGATGGTCTTGGGCAGGCCGGTCACTTGGTCCCGGCCTTTGACTTCTATGGTCTGCTCTTCGGGAAGAGGAAAAACGCTCCCAACGCGTATCTTCACGTCTTCCGCCGTGGTCTCGCCGACCAGCAGGTTATACTTTCGTCGAAAATATTGCACGATGGCCTCATCCATTTCGTCGCCCGCGACATCAAGCGACTTCGAGACCACCATTCCACCCAAGGATATGACCGCGACCTCCGTGGTGCCGCCGCCGATGTCCACGATCAAATTCCCGGACGGTTCAGATATCGGCATTTCGGCGCCGATGGCTGCGGCCATAGGCTCCTCAATCAAATACACTTCCCGGGCGCCGGCTTGCTCCGCCGACTCGCGCACGGCCCGCTTCTCCACCTCGGTGATCCCCGAAGGAATTCCGATGACCACCCGCGGGTGAAGCAGACTCCGGCGGTTGTGCACCTTCCGGATAAAGTATTTGATCATCTCCTGCGTGACTTCAAAATCCGCAATCACGCCGTTACGCAAAGGGCGAACCGACAAGATGTTCGCCGGCGTTTTGCCCAACATGCGTTTGGCTTCAAGACCAAAGGCCAGGGCACGCTTTGTATCGCGCTCAATCGCCACCACGGAAGGTTCCCGCAGCACGATCCCCTGGCCTTTCACGTATACGAGAGTGTTCGCCGTACCTAAGTCGATCCCCATATCGTTGGAGAACAGGCTGAACACATAGTTGAACATTAGGATCGACCCCTCTTATTCAAAGCGACTTCCGATGTTGTCCGACACTGGATGATGTTTTGTTAATTTCTTTCATCCAGGAGACTATAGCATGGAAAACGCTAGGAGATCAATTTAACCAGGGCCATCTCGGCCCCGTCGCCCCTGCGCGTGCCCAGGCGGAAAACCCTGGTGCAACCGCCGGCCCGCTCCTGATATCGCGGAACCAGCACGTCGTGAAGCTTTTTGGTCACGGCTCTGTCCTGGATCTCCGCGCTGACGCGGCGAATCGCGGACAGGTTCTTTTTTTTCGCCTGAGCCACGAGACCTTCGGTGAAGCGCGCCACTTCCCGCGCCTTGGAATAGGTCGTCGTCACTTGCTCGTGACGCAACAAGCTGGTGGCCATGTTGCGGAGCAGGGAAATACGCGCGCCCGTGGGGCGGCTTAGTTTGCGGCCGGAATGAGTTTTCATGTCTTGATCCTCTGCCTTTTAGATCTGCATCCCCAAGTTCAAGTCCATTTCTTTGAGGCGGTCACGGATTTCGTCCAGGGATTTCTTGCCGAAGTTCTTGAACGACAGCAATTCTTCCTCGGTCTTGGTGACCAGCTCGCCGATGGTTTTGATCTTGGCGGCTTTGAGACAGTTGGAGGCGCGCACGGACAATTCGATGATGTCCACGGGCTGCCCCAGCATGTCCTTCATGCGGGTGCTCTTCTCGTCCGCTTGCGGGAGCGCCGCGGCGGAGGGTTCTTCCTTCTCGTCGAAGGTGATGAAGGTGGAGAGCGAATCCTTCAGGATCTTGGCGGCGTAGGCGAGAGCGTCGCTCGGCGCCACGGAACCGTCGGTCCAGACTTCCATGATCAGCTTGTCGTAGTCGGTCATCTGTCCCACGCGGGCGTTTTCCACTTCGTAGTGGACCTTCGTGACGGGGGAGAACATCGCGTCCACCGGGATAGTGCCCAGGGGCTGGCCTTCGCGGCGCAGCCTGTCGGAGGAAATATACCCGCGTCCGCGGCTCACTTCGATCTCCATGTCCAGTTCGCCGCCCGCGTCCAAAGTCGCGAGGACGAGGTCCGGCGTCAGGATCTCGACGTTGCTGTTCCCCTCGATGTCCTTGGCCTTCACTTCGCCTTCCTTCTTGACGTACAGGCGGAGGGTTTCCGGGCCGGCGGAGAAAAGCTTGAGGCGGAGGTTCTTGAGGTTCATGATGATGTTGATCACGTCTTCACGCACGCCCTTGAGGCTGGAGAATTCGTGCGGCGCGCCTTTGATCCGGACCGCCGTGACGGCGGCGCCTTCCAGGGACGCCAACAGGATGCGGCGCAGGGAATGCCCCACCGTGTGTCCATATCCTCTTTCGAAAGGTTCGGCGACGAACTTGCCGTAGCGCTCCGAGAGCGCTCCTGAGTCAACATCCAGTTTCTGCGGTAACACTAAACCCGAGGTCATCATTTCTTGACTCCTCCTTAAAGGTGCATTCAGCTGTCGGCTAAAATGCTCAAAATAATATCCCGCAACTTACAGCCCGAGGCTGAAAGCCGGCCGTTCTACTTGCTGTACAACTCGACGATGAATTGCTCGTTGACAGGGTAAGACATCTCTTCGCGGCTGGGCAACGCGCGCATCTTGCCGGCCAAGGTCACGCCTTCCAGCGTGCCGGTGTCTCCGGCCTTCTTCACGGCGCCGGCCACATCCCCATCCCACTCGAGCCAGGCGGGCAATCCTCTTTGAATGGTCTTCTCCAAGGATTTCTTCACGAAAACGTTCGTCGTCATGGAAACGGACACGGCAACGCGGTCGCCCGGTTTCACCTGGCACGACGGAATGTCGACGCGATGGCCGTTCACTTGAACGTGCCCATGCCGGACGATTTGGCGGGAACCCGCCAAAGAGGCCGCGAAGCCCAGGCGGCGCACGACGTTGTCCAAACGCGTCTCCAGGATGCGGAGGAGGTTTTCGCCCGTGTTGCCCTTCTGGTGGCTCGCCACGGTGAAATATCGCTGGAACTGCCTTTCCAAAACGCCGGAGATGCGGCGGGCTTTCTGTTTTTCCCGCAAGCGTTTGCCGTATTCCGTGGGCTTGTTGGCGCGCCGTTTGGCGTGCTGACCCGGCGGCAATGCGCCGTGCTCCCCTTTATCGATGGGGCATTTGGCGTAACAACGTTCGCCTTTTAAAAAAAGTTTAACGCCTTCGCGGCGGCACAACTTGCAAACTGGTCCTGTATAACGAGCCACACTGCCTCCTTAATTCATTGCGGATTGCAGATTTTGGATTTCGGAATCAACCACATTTTTCATTCCGCACTCCGCAATCCGAATTCCGAAATTATTAGACTCTCCTCGCCTTGGGCGGACGGCAACCGTCGTGGGGAATCGGCGTCACATCGCGGATCGAAGTGATGATCAATCCGGCGGCCTGCAGCGCCCGGATGGCGGTTTCCCGTCCCGAACCGGGGCCCTTCACGAACACCGACACCTGTTTGACGCCGAGCTCGAGGGCTTTGCGGCCCACGGTGCTGGCGGTCATCTGCGCCGCGAAGGGTGTGCCCTTCTTGGTGCCTTTGAACCCGCTGGAGCCCGAAGAGCCCCAGACGATGCAATTGCCGCGTTCATCCGTGATGTTCACAATGGTGTTGTTAAAAGACGACTGAATGTAGACGCGGGCGGAGGCGATGTCGCGCCACACTTTTTTTCCACGCGGCTTTGCTCCGGCTGCCGGGGCCGGCTTTGCGGCCTCTTTCGCTTCTTTAGGTGCGTCTTTCTGATCTGCCATGACTGGTAAGCCTCCTGGTAAATTTGCCGGAAATTATTTCGCGGCGGTGGCCGGCGCCTGGACCTTCGCCGAACCGACTGTCTTACGACGACCGCGCCGGGTGCGGGCGTTGGTCTTCGTCCGCTGCCCGCGCACGGGCAAATTGCGGCGGTGGCGCAGGCCGCGGTACGCGCCGATCTCGATAAGGTGCCGGATGTTCTGCTGGATTTCGCGACGCAGATCGCCTTCCACTTTATAGTTCTTGGAAATTTCGGAGTTGATCTTGGAGACTTCCGACTCCGTCAAATTTTTCACGCGGGTCGCCGGGTCGATCTCGACGATCTGCAAAATCTTTTCGGCCAACGGACGCCCGATCCCATAGATATAGGACAGGGCGATGTCGATTCTCTTGTGTCTGGGAAGATCCAATCCTGCTATACGCGCCATAAATCGAGACTCCTTTTGTGTGGTCCAGCTTTTTCCGTCGACCGGAACCGGCCGCGGACATCTACCCTTGTCTCTGCTTGTGCCTCGGATTCGTGCAGAGGATGTATACTTTTCCCTTGCGCCGAACAACGCGGCATTTGTCGCAATGGGGCTTTACTGATGCTCGAACTCTCATGACTATTTCTCCCGATAAGTGATTCGCCCGCGCGTCAGATCGTAAGGGGACAACTCCACTCGAACTTTGTCCCCGGGCAAAATCTTGATGTAGTGCATCCGCATTTTTCCCGAGATGTGGGCCAACACTTTATGTCCGCCTTCAATCTCCAGCCGAAACATGGCGTTGGGCAAAGCCTCCAACACCCGTCCTTCCACTTCAATCTTTTCTTCTTTGGTCATTCGGGCCTCAAGGTCAGAATTTCCGGACCGTTCTCGGTGATCGCCACCGTGTGTTCAAAATGGGCGGCCCATCCGCCATCCTCGGTCACCACGGTCCAACCGTCATCCAAAACTTTTACGCGCCAGTCGCCGGCGGTCACCATCGGCTCAAGGGCCAGGACCAAGCCTGTTTCCAAACGAAGCCCCGTGTTGGGCGATCCGAAGTTGGGAACCGCCGGGTCCTCGTGCATGGCCCGGCCGATGCCGTGCCCGACGAAGTCCCTCACAACGCCGAACTTCCGCGCTTCAATGCATTCCTGGATCGCGTAGGACACGTCGCCCAAACGGTTTCCCGCCTTCATCCTGGCGATGCCTTTTTCCAAAGATTCCCGGGTGACGTCCAAAAGGGACTGGTTCCTCGGCGAGAGCTTCCCTACCCCGAAGCTGGCGGCGGTGTCGCCGACAAACCCTTCGAGCGTGGCCCCCACATCGATGCTGACGAGGTCGCCTTCCTTTAAAATTCGTTTCGCGCTCGGGATCCCGTGGACCACTTCTTCGTTGATCGAGGCGCATATGCTGGCAGGGTACCCGCGGTAGCCGATGAATGTGGGGATTCCCCCGCCCTGCCTGATGGCTTTTTCCGCGGCCCGGTCCAAATCCTTCGTGCTAACGCCGGGGGCAATAATCCTGGACACTTCGTGGAGGGCCAATCCCGCCAGCCGTCCAGCCTTCCGCATCGACGCCAAATCCTTTTCAGATTTCAACTCGATGCGGCGTCCCGCGGAGCTGCTCACTTTTTGCGGGCGACCCCGTCCAAAATCGCGTAAACGTTCCGGGCCACCGTTTCCACGGGCTCGTCGCCGTTCACTTTCTGCAGTACGTCCGCGCCGCGATAGTAAGAGATCAAAGGCTGCGTCAAATCCTGGAAAACCATCATCCGTTTCTTGATGGTCTCCGGCATATCGTCCGGTCGCTGAAAAACTTTTCCGCCGTCGACATCGCACTTGTCCGTTTCCTTCGGCGGCTGGCTGGAAAGGTTATAAATCTTCCCGCATTTTTCGCACTGTCGGCGCGTGGACAAACGCCGAACGGCTTCTTCTTCGGATAATTCGATATAGATGACGGTGTCGAGCTTCCACTGCACCGAGGACAAATAGTTGTCGAGCGCTTCGGCCTGGGCCACGGTGCGGGGGAAACCGTCCATCATGAACCCGCCGCGGCAATCCGGCTGGCCCAAACGCTTCTTGACGATTTCGACGGTCAGCTCATCGGGCACCAGGCGCCCGGACTTCAAATACTCTTCCACTTTCAAACCGAGATCCGTCTTCTGGGAAATTTGTTCACGGAACATGTTCCCGGTGGAGATATGCACCACGCCGTATTTCTTGATGAGGTTCACGGCCTGAGTTCCCTTGCCGGATCCCGGCGCGCCCAGTAAAACGATGTTCATGACCCCGCCCCCACGTTGAACCACCGACCTTTGACGCGACCCGACTTGGAAAAGCCCTCGTAGTGTCGCATGATCAGGTGGGACTCGATCTGACCGATGGTATCCAGGGCCACGCCGACGGCGATCAAAATGGATGTTCCCCCGAAAAAGAACGGGGCGTTCATTCCGCGCCTCAGGTAATCTGGCAGGACCGCCAGGAGCGCGACGAAAATGGCGCCGCCCAGCGTGATCCGCTCCAAAACCTTCTGAATATAATTAGCGGTATGTTCTCCCGGCCGTATGCCCGGGATGAAACCGCCCCACTTTTTGAGATTATCGGCGAGATCCGTGGGATTGAACTGGACCGAGTTATAAAAATAGCAAAAGAAAATAATCAGGGCGGCGTAGGAAATTTCATACCACCACACGCCGTTGTTCCACATCTGCATGATTTTCTGCGCCCAGCCGGAACTTTGGGAGAAGGACGCGATCGTCACGGGCACGGACAACAGCGACACGGCAAAGATCACCGCGATCACGCCCGACTGGTCCACCTTCAGCGGCAGGAACGTGCTGGCGCCGCCGTACATCTTGCGGCCCACCATGCGCTTGGCGTACTGAACAGGGATCTTCCTTTGGGCGGTTTCCACCCAGACGACGAGCCCGGTCACGACCAGGACAAGAACCAGGAGGAAGATCGCGCCGAAGAGCGACCGCTGCTGCAGCTGAAACACTTCCAGAATCAGGTTCTTCGAGGCCGCCGGCAAACCGTTCACGATTCCCGTGAAGATGATCAGGGAAATCCCATTCCCGATGCCGAGCTCCGTGATTTGCTCTCCAAGCCACATGACGAAAATGGTGCCCGTCGTGAGCGTGACCACCGTCGTGAAGATGAACAGGCCGCCGGCGTCTTTCACCACCGGAATGTCGCCCGGCAACGGGATGCGCATGATCAAAGTCGTCAAACCGAAGGACTGTATCACGCCGAGGAACAGGGTGAAGTAGCGGGTGATCTGGTTCAGTTTTTTCCGTCCGAGTTCCCCCTCCTTGGCCAAACGGTCGAGGTAGGGGATGACGTGCGCGCCCTGGAGCAGGCTCATGATGATGGACGAGTTGATGTAGGGCATGATGCCCATGGAAAAGATGGACATGCGGCCCAAAGCGCCGCCGGAAAACATGTCAAGGAACCCCAGCAAATTGTTCGATTGCGCCTGGAAAATGCGCTGCAGCGCCTCGGCGTTCACGCCCGGGATCGGGATCATGGCCCCCACGCGGTATATGGCCAATATCCCGAGGGTGATCAGGATGCGCTTGCGTAACTCGGGGATCTTGAAAATGTCCGCGACGGATTGCATTTATATCCGGCCTTGCTCGGTCACTTGCCCTCGGTCGCGGCCGGTTTTTTCACGATCAGCTCCACGCTGCCGCCGGCCTTTTCGATTTTCTCTTTGGCGCTTTTGGAAAACGCATGCGCACGCACTTTGAATTTCTTCGTGAGCTCGCCCGCACCCAAAACCTTGACAGGCTGTTTCCGGCGGACCAGCCCTGAGGAAGACAATATCTCCGGATGGATCTCCGCGCCGCTGTCGAAAACAAATTCAAGGTCGGCGATGTTGACCAGGGAATAGTGGATGCGGAAAATCTTATTGTTGAATCCGCGCTTCGGGATGCGGCGGATCAGCGGAATCTGTCCGCCCTCGAAACCGGGCCGCATGGATGAATCGCCGGAGCGGGCGGTCTGGCCCTTGAATCCGCGGGTCGAACCCTTGCCGCCGTGGCCGGAACCTTCGCCGCGTCCGATGATTTTCCGGCGGTGCCGGGAGCCAGGAGCGGGTTTTAAAGTGTTTAAGCGCAACATGAGTGAATCCTCCTAGATCGCCGCGACTTCTTTATTGCGCAGGCGAGCCACATCTTCCCTGGTGCGAAGGGACTGCAATCCCACCAAAGTGGCGTATACGACGTTAAATGGATTCTGGCTGCCGAGGGACTTGGTCAGCACGTCTTTGATGCCCACGGCTTCCAGCACGGCGCGCATGCTGCCGCCCGCGATAACCCCGGTTCCCGGAGCGGCGGGCTTCAACAAGATGGACCCGGCGCCGAAATGCCCCACGGTCTCATGGGGGATGGTCCCGCCGCTAAGGGGGATCTTGATGATGGTTTTTTTGGCCCGCAAGACGGCCTTCTGGATCGCCGCTTGGACTTCCTTGGCCTTGCCCACGGCTCCGCCCACATGGCCGGCGCCGTCGCCCACCACCACGAGGGCGTTGAAGGAAAAGCGCTTGCCGCCCTTCACGACCTTCGCCACGCGGTTGATGGTGACAACAGTTTCTTTTAGAGTTAAATTGGATGCATCGATTCTCGCCACGTCGTCTCCTCGGTTTCTAGAATTCCAGGCCGGCTTCGCGGGCCCCTTCGGCCACGGCTTGAATGCGCCCGTGATAGGGCGAACCGCCGCGGTCGAACACCACTTTCTTGATTCCCGCCGCCTTTGCTTTTTCCGCAATCGCTTTCCCGACAGTCTTGGCCGCCTGGACGTTGGCTCCTGTTTTTGTGGATTTCTTCACTTCGGCGTCCAAGGTGGAAGCCGCCACCAACGTGTGCCCGCGCACGTCGTCCACAATCTGGAGGTAGACGTGCTTGGACGTACGGCTCACGGACAGCCGCGGGCGCTCCGCGGTGCCGAAAATATTCCGGCGCGTCCGGATCTTTCGGAATTCGTATCTTTGAATCGGGGTCAATACGCTCATTTCTTCCCTCCAGCGCCCGCGGTACCGGCGCCGACCGCGGCCTTGCCGGCCTTGCGGCGAATGTGTTCATCCTGATAGCGGATTCCTGTGCCCTTATAGGGCTCCGGCGGCTTGAACCGGCGAATCTGGGCCGCCACTTCGCCCACCAGCTCGCGGTTCGCTCCATGCACCGTCAGGGCGGTTTGTTTCGCGTCGATCGTGACTTTAATGCCCGCAGGGACTTTGTACTCCACGATGTGGGAATATCCCAGTGTCATGGTGATCTTGTCTCCCGCGCTCTGCGCACGGAAACCGACGCCTTCAATCTGCAGATTTTTCGTGAACCCGGTGGACACGCCTTCGACCATGTTTAAAATGATCTTCCGGAGAGTTCCGTGCATGGACTTCAAGCGCGTGCTTTCGTCCTGGCGCGTCACGATGATGTCCTTGCCCTCGATCTTCGCGGTGATGCCGTGCGGGATGACGCGGTCCAGCTTCCCCAGCGGACCTTCCACATGGATGTTCTGGCCTGAAATCGCTACTTTCACTTTTTCCGGGATTGAAACCGGTTTTCGTCCAAGGCGGCTCATGATATCACCATATCTGGGCGAGGATCTCGCCGCCCATCTTTTGTTTGCGGGACTGCTTGTCCGACATCAGGCCCTTGGAAGTGGAGACGATGGAAATCCCCAGTCCGCCCTTCACTTTGCGGATCTCGGACCAGCCGCGATAGATGCGCAGGCCGGGGCGGGAGACGCGCTTCAATCCGGTCAACACGCGGGTCTTGTCCGGCATGTATTTCAAAAAGACGCGGAGCGTGTTCTGCTTCCGGTTGGGAAGCACCTTGAAATCGGTGACGTAGCCTTCGTCCTTGAGGACACGGGCCACTTCCTGGCGAAGTTTCGACGCCGGCAGGTCGATGCGTTCGTGATATTTGTGATTCGCGTTCCAAAGCATGGCGAGCATATCGCCGATAGGATCAGAGCTCATATTACTCCTCGTTATTCTCGATTGCGGACTGCGGATTTCGGATATCGGATTTTACTGCCGCTTTTCGTTCCGCATTCCGCGATCCGAAATCCAAAATTTTCACCAGCTCGACTTGGTCACTCCGGGAATCTCGCCCTTCAACGCCAACTGACGGAAGCAGATACGGCAGAGCCCGAAGTCCCGGTAAAAACCCCTCGGACGGCCGCACAGCCGGCAGCGGCTACGGAAGCGCGTGCCGAATTTCTGCGGGCGCTTCATCTTCATCATCGCAGCAATGGTCGCCATTAGTTTTTCTCCTTTTTGAAGGGCATCCCCATCATAACGAGAAACTCACGGGCCAAATCGTCTTTCCCCGCCGAAGTGACGAAGGATATGTTCATGCCGCGGGGCTTGTCGGATTTCTCCAGATTGATCTCGGGGAACACATATTGCTCGTTCAATCCCAAATTATAATTGCCGTGGCCGTCGAAACCGCGCGGATCCAAACCGCGGAAGTCGCGCATGCGGGGCAGGGCAATGCTGACGAGCCGGTCGAAAAACTCAAACATGCGCGCGCCGCGCAGGGTAACCCGCAGGCCGATGGGCATCCCGGCGCGAAGCTTGAAGTTCGAGATGGCTTTCTTCGCCCGGCGGACCTGGGCCTTCTGGCCCGTGATATTCGTGAGTTCATCGGACGCCAGGTCGACGACTTTAACGTTCTCGCGAGCCTCCGGCAGGCCCATATTGACGACGATCTTCTTAAGCCGCGGGACTTCATACGGGTTTTTGAAAGAGAACTTCTCCATCATCCCGGGGACGACGGTTTTTTGATAGGCGGTCTTCAGCCTGGGAGTATAATTGTTCGTTTCAGCGGACATTGCCTAGCTCCTTGCTCTTTCGAAATTTAAACGATCATTTCGCCGCAGCTGCGGCACACGCGGGACTTGGTGCCGTCCGCGAGCGAGTCGAACTTGGACCGGGTCGGACGGCTGCATTTGGGACAGACAAGCATGACTTTCCCCATCGGCAGATAATCCTCTTTCTCTTTTATGCCGCCCGGCTCGGTTTGGGTTGGACGCTTGTGCTTCTTGACGAAATTGACTTTCGTGACGAGAAGGCGGGACTTCTTCGAATCGACCTCCACCACTTCGCCCTGCTTCCCCTTGTCCTTGCCGGACAGGACCACGACCTTGTCTTTCTTGCGGATGTGCAGCATGTTAGATGACCTCCGGCGCCAGCGAAATGATCTTGAGATAGTTTCGCTCTCGCAGCTCGCGCGCCACCGGGCCGAAGATGCGGGTCCCCTTGGGTTCGCCGTTGTCGTCGATCAGGACGCCGGCGTTGTCGTCGAACCGGACGTAGGAACCGTCCGGACGGTGGGCTTCTTTGCGGGTGCGGACCAAAACGCACTTGACCACGTCGCCCTTCTTAATGGACGAGTCCGGCAGGGCGTCCTGCACGGAACACACACAGACGTCGCCGATATAGGCGTAACGGCGGTCCGATCCGCCCAGCATGCGAAACACGCGAAGCCTGCGCGCTCCCGAATTATCCGCTACGTTGAGAATACTTCGTTCTTGAATCATGGTTTATTTCCCCGCAACCGGCGCAGTGGACGTTTGCTCCGCCGCTTCTCTGATGGCGCCTTTTTCCAAAACCTGAACGACTCGCCAGCGCTTCAACTTCGAAAGCGGCCGCGTCTCCATGAGGGAGACCTTGTCGCCGATCCGCGTCTCATTTTTTTCATCGTGGGCATAGACCTTCGTGTGGCGGGTCAATACCTTTTCATATAGGGAGTGGCGAAAGCGCCTCAAGATGCGCACCACTCGCGTCTTGTCCATTTTATCGCTGACGACCCAGCCTTCCAAAGTTTTTCGTTTCGAGCGTTCTACGGTTTCCGACGTCATTGCGCCATCACCCCTTTTAGATTATTTCTTCGCCGCGCTTTTTTGCGCCGCACTTTTCTGATTGAGCGCGGTGAGAATCCGCGCGATGTTCCGCTTCGCCGCCGAGATGGCGTTAGGGTTCTTGAGAGGCGCCGTCGCGTTTTGAAAGCGCATTTGGAAGAGCTTTTCCTTGGTCTCGGCCAGGGAACGATTCAGCTCGTCCGGCGTGTATTCGTTGAAATTGATTTTTTCTTTTTTCGCCATTGCCTGTTCCTTTTAAAAGTGTTCGCGTATTACGAATTGGGTCATGATCGGCAGCTTGTGCCCGGCCAACTTCATGGCCTGCTTCGCCACATCGGGCGCCACGCCTTCCAATTCGAACATGATGCGTCCCGGCTTCACGACGGCCACCCAAAACTCGGGATTCCCTTTTCCTTTACCCATGCGGGTTTCCGCCGGCTTCTTGGAAACGGGCTTGTCCGGGAAGATCCGGACCCAGAGCTTCCCGCCCTTTTTGATGAACCGCGTCAACGCGACGCGCGTGGCTTCGATCTGGCGCGCCGTGATCCAGTGCGACTCCAGCGCCTGCAGGCCGTATTCGCCGAAGGCAACGTAGGTCCCGGCCTTGGACCGCCCTTTGAGGCGGCCGCGGTGTGACTTTCGATATTTAACGCGTGTTGGCATCAACATGATTATTCGCCCTTGCCCTTGGACTCGCCGCGGCGAAGCTCGTGCTCCGCTTTCTTGGTGAGTTCCTCAAGTACCTTTTCTTCAATGATTTCGACTTCCTTCGCGGGGACGTCCGGGATGATGCCCGCGTCCGGCGAAACCGGGGATTCCTCCGCCTGCTTCGCCAACTCCTCAAGTTTCTCCTTCTCGATCACGCGAACCTCTTCCATCAGATCCGCGTCCGTCTTCTTGAAGAGTTCCTTGCGGAAAATCCAAACTTTCACGCCGATGCGGCCCATGGTGATGTGCGCCTCGGTGAACCCGTAATCGATGTCGGCCCGGAATGTCTGAAGCGGCACGCGGCCTTCCATCATCCACTCCGTGCGCGCGATTTCCGCACCGCCGAGGCGTCCGGAGACACGGACTTTGATCCCGAGCGCTCCGCCCTGCATGGCCCGTTCCATCGCGCGCTTCATGGCGCGGCGGAAACCGACCTGCTTCTCCAGCTGCATGGCCACGCCCTCGGACACAAGCTGCGCGTCCAGTTCGGGGCGCTTGATCTCCATCACGTTGATGGTGGTCTTTTGGTTTGTGATGGCTTCCACCGCCGAGCGAAGGCCCTCGATGTCCGAGCCCTTCTTACCTATGACGATGCCGGGACGCGCCGTGTAGATATTGATGGCGACGTGGCTGCCGCGTCGTTCGATGCCGATGCGCGAGAGCGCCGCCATCTTCAGGCGGTCGCGCAAAAATGTGCGGATCTTATGGTCCTGCTCAATCAGGGCGGGCATTTCCCGCAGATTGAACCATTTGGAATCCCAATCCTTGATGTATCCGAGTCTGATCCCTTTCGGGTGAACTTTATGACCCAACTGAAGCCTCCGTGCTAATTAATCGACTCGTCGCTGACGACGATCGTCAGGTGACAAGTTTTCCGTTTGAAAAGGGCTCGACTGCCCATGGCCTTCGGCATCACGCGCTTCAAAGCCGGCCCGTGGTTGACCCAGGCCTTGGCCACGCGAACTTGGGCGGGATTTACGCCCTTGCCTGCGTTGGCCAACGCGCTTTTCAGCGTTTTCTCCACCAGCACGCGGGAGATCCGCGGCACCCAGGGAAGCATCTCCATCGCTTTTGAGACGGACTTGCCCCGGATGAGTTTCAAAACCTGCCCCACCTTGCGGTAGGAATAACGAGCAAACTTGGAATGTGCGACTGCCTGCATGTCAGAACCTGCCTTTTTACGTGAGCGACGTAGCTTCTTTAGTGTGCGCCGCGCCGTGGCCTTTGAAAAAGCGCGTGGGAGCGAACTCGCCGACCTTGTGTCCCACCATGTGCTCCGAAATATAAAC
>CAYZXT010000025.1:0-6898 GCA_964482515.1 uncultured Elusimicrobia bacterium
GGTTTTTCATTTAGCGGACAACGGCGGTGGTGGCGGAACGGTTGGCGAGCAACGATTGCAGGGCGGCGTGGGCTTCATCCACCGTTAGGCGAGTCATGCATTCCTTATAGTCGGACCCGGCGCGGAAACATTCGTTCTTGATGCAGGGCACGCAGGGGACTTCCGTGTGCTGGAGGATTTTGACCTGTGACCCGAACGGCGATGTTAATCGTGGATTGGACGGCCCGGCCAATACGACTGTGGGTGTGCCCACGGCCCAGGCCACGTGCATCAAGCCCGATTCGTTGGTCACGAGCGCCGAGGCCCGGCGAAGGATTTCGCCCAGGACCACCAGGTTCGTCTTGCCGCAGAGGTTGATGACCGGACGTTGCACGTTCTCCACCACCTCCTGCGCGATGGGAATGTCCTCGGGGGCGCCCAAAAGAAAAATCGAGGGGAAATCATCCGGGGTCATCCTGTTGATGAGGTCCGCGAACCGCTGGGGAAACCATCGCCGCGCCGGCGCGCGAGAACCCGGGGCCACGGCCAAAAACGGAGTACGCAGGGGAATTTGCTGCGCGGCCAGAAAAGATTCCAAGTGGTCCTGCGGATGGACGGGCGACGGGAAATGGAAGTCCGCGACGGACACGGATCGGCCCGGCTCGTCCAGCAATCCCAAATAGCGCCGCACATAGTGATACCGTTCGTCCAACGGATAGGCCCGCGTCAGCAGCAGGCTGCGGCCGTCCGCGGCGTAGCCGATACGCTCGGAAATTCCCGCCAAGGCGAAAAGCAACGCGGAGGAAAATGAGGGGGGGAGAATATATCCGATGTCGAAACGTCCGGCGCGCAACTTGCCGACGCGGGAAAAAAGCGGTTCATCGGAAGCAAAGGGGATGACGCCCGCCACGCCCGGCGCGCCGCGGAAAAGTTCCTGCAGCGAGGCGCGGCACTGGATATGGATTTCGGCCTGGGGATTGTTTTCGGCCAAGCGTTTCAGGAACGGCCCGCACATGATGGCGTCGCCCAGCCAATTGGGCGCTCGAACCACGATCTTCACGTTGCCGCCCTCGCCATTAGGCATGGCTCCTGTTTGTGGAAAGGAACAGGTGGTTTGTCGGATTGCATGGTCACGATTGTAACACAACCCGCCTCTTTTCCACAATCCTTCCACAGGATCTTCACAATCCGCTTGACTTCCGGACGGGTTTTGTTAGAATGCTGACTAAGCGGCAGGGAAGCGCCATTAAACGCTAAAGGATGGTAATAGATGTACTTAAAAAGACTCGAAATGATTGGCTTCAAATCCTTTGCAGAGCGCACGCGTATGGATTTTCAACCCGGGGTCACGGCCATCATCGGCCCCAACGGCTGCGGGAAATCAAACGTCATAGACGCGATCCGCTGGTGTCTTGGGGAAATGTCCGCCAAGTCGCTCCGCTCCAAAGTTTTGACGGACGTCATTTTCAACGGCGCCGCCAACCGCGCGCCGACCAACATGTCCGAAGTCTCCCTCACTTTCGACAACTCCCAACGCCGTCTGCCCATCGATTATTCCGAAGTGACGATCTCCCGCCGGCTGTTCCGCTCCGGCGAATCCGAATATTATCTCAACAAGACCCAATGCCGACTGAAAGACATTAAGGAGTTGTTCCTGGACACCGGCATCGGCGAAGAAGGCTATTCCATCATGGAACAGGGCCGCGTGGAGTACATCCTCAACGCGCGCCCGGAAGACCGCCGCGAACTCTTTGAAGAGGCCGCCGGCGTTTCCAAATATAAAGCCCGCCGCGAAGAAGCCATCCGCAAGATGGACCGCACCCAGATCGACCTCGACCGCCTGGCCGACGTCATCACCATGACCAAGGAACAGATGGACAAGCTCGAGGCGGCCGTGCGCAAGGCACGGCAGTATCAGAAATTGCGGGACGAACTGAAGTCCATCGAGATCGCCCATTGGTCCTGGGAAATGACGCAGCTCGCCGAGGAATTGAAGACCGGCAAGGCCGCTTTGCAGACCGCCGAGGATGAGCTGCAGCGCAAGACCACGTCCATCAACCAGCTGGAGGCGCGGTCGTCCGAACTGCGCGTGGTCGAAATCGAACTGGGGGAAAAGCTCGTCGCCCTCAACCGCCAGTTGTCCGATATCGACGGACTCATCGGTCTGGCGGAACAGCGCCACGCCAACGCCAAGGAGCGGATCGAGGAGATCAGGCACCGAGACCTCCAACTGGACGGGGAGCTCACCCAGGGCGAACAACGCCTGAAGGAGCTCCAGCAAATCTGCGAAAACGTTTCCGCCACACTGCAGCAGGAACGCCAGGTCGCCGCGGAAATGACGGCCACCCTCCGCAAAGAGGAGGAAACCTACAACGCGTTCCAGGAAAAATGGAAGTCCGCCGAGAAACAGTCCCATGCGTTGCAGAACGAACTTTGGAACATCACCCAACAGCGGACCCAGCTCCATAACGACATCACGACGCAACGCTCCCTGGCCGCCCGGCTGGAAACCGAGCTGAAGGTCCTCCAGAAGGACCGCCTCCGCGCCGAGGAAAAGATCCGCGCCGCGGAAACGAGCTTCGCCGCCGCCCAAACCGAAAACGCCGGGGTTGAGAAAACCATCCAGGACCTGGAGGCCGCGGCCCAAGGCGCCAAGCAGTCCTTGGACGAATCCGAATCCCAAATCGCACGGACGATGGAAGAAGTCTCCCGGCTCCAGGAAAAATATTTCAGCGTCAAAGCGCAATACGAAGCCCAGCAGAACTGGGACGCGGCGGACCTCTACGCCCAGGGCGCCCACGCGCTCGTCGGCGGCGGACGGCGTGGCATCCACGGCCCCGTGGGGAAACTGATCAACGTCGCGCCTTCGGACGAGGCCGTCGTCCGGCGCCTGCTCGGCGCGCACCTGAACGATTTGCTGGCGGACAACCTGGAAGACGCCCAGTCGGCCGTTAGCTTTTTGGCGGAGAACCAGAAGGGCCGCGCGCGGCTTTGGGTGATGGACCGTCTGCCCACCACGGAAGCCCGGCCGGCGGCGACGTCCCTCGGGCAGCGTTCGGTCATGGACATGATCCAGTGCGAGCCGCGTTTCCGCCCCGCCATCAACGCGCTCATCGGCCGCTGGATCGCCAGCGGGAACACGCTTTACGGCGACGGGGTTTTGGAGGGCGGGTCCGATTTCCAGACGCCCAAGGAACCGGACATCCTCCGCATGGAAAACCTCCAGCGCGAGATGCTGCAGCTGAAGGCGTCGTTGGACGCGCAGCTGGAACAGAAATCCCAATTGGAATCGCGGCGCCAAGCCGTGGCCGCGGAATGGGAAAAAGCGCGCCACGAACTTGAATCCGTCCGGGCGAGGCGCAACTTCCAAAAGCAGGAAGAGGAACGGCAGAAGACGTTCCTTTCCCTCGCGCAGGAAGAAGTGCAGATGATCGACGTCGAGATCGAACGTGTCATCGGCGAGGAACGCAAGGCCCAGGAAGAGCCGCTCCGTATCCAGGGTTTGATCGATGAACTTTCCGCGCGGGAAGATAATCTCCGGCGCGAATGGCAGGACATGCAGGGGTCCGTGCAAGCGCAGCAGCAGCGGGCGGCCGACGCGGGCGCCAGCCTCGCCGCGGCGCGCGAGCGGGCCGGACACCAGGACCAGCGCGTGCAATGGCAGCAGACGCAGTTGAACGACGCCGAGACGGAATCCCAGACGCTGGCCGCTTCCCAGGAAACCAAGCGGCAGGAACGTTCGCAGTCCCAGCAAAAGATCGAGGAACAGGAACGCGCCCAGCAGGAATCCCTTTTGACCGTGGACCAGCAGGCCTCCAAACGCAGGGAAGTGGAGCAGGCCCTGGAGGAATTACAGGGCCACCGGCAATCCCACCACGCGCAGGTGACGGAGGTGGATTCGGCCCTGTCGGAAATCCGCGAGGCCACGGAAGCGATCCGGCAGACCGTGCAGGACAAACGGATCCAGATCAGCCACGCCGAAGTGAAGCTCGAGACCACCGAAACCCACATGAAGGAAAAATATCAGCTCTCGCTGCAAGAGGCTGTGGAAATCCACGGAGCCCCCGCCGGCCCGGCCAACGTCCAGGATCTGGAACGTTTGCGCCGCCGCGTGGAAGGCGTCGGGCCCGTCAACCTGGCGGCGCCCGAAGAGCACACACAGCTGGAAGAACGGTACAATTTCCTTCTGACGCAGCAGCAGGACCTGCTCAAGGCGAAGGAAGATTTGATGCAGACCATCCAAAAGATCAACGCCACCACGCGGGAGAATTTCCGGGAGACCTTCCACCGCGTGCGGGAGAACTTCAAGACGCTCTACGGGCAGCTGTTCCAGGGCGGCGAGGCGGACCTCCGCTTCACGGACGAGAACGACATTCTCAACACGGGCATCGAGATTTACGCCCAGCCTCCGGGCAAGAAGCTGCAGAACATCACGCTGCTCTCGGGCGGCGAAAAAGCCCTCACCGCGGTGTCTCTGCTGTTCGCGTTCTTCATGGTGCGCCCCTCGCCTTTCTGCATCCTGGACGAGGTGGACGCGCCGCTCGACGAAGCCAACGTGACGCGCTTCATCACGCTGCTGCGGGCCTTCACCCACCAGTCCCAGTTCATCATGATCACGCACAACAAGCGTTCCATGGAAACGGCCGACACGCTTTATGGCGTCACCATGGAAACCCTCGGCGTCTCCAACATCCTTTCCGCGCGCCTGAAAAAAGAGGGGAGCTCCGGCAAGGCCATCACGCCGGAATCCGTCCTCGCCGGAAAGGGCTCCTAGCGCCGCTCCGCTTTTCCCTATGCCCACCTTGGCTCCTTCCCGGGAACGGCTGCGCATCCTGGGAGTTGCCGTCGACGTCGTCACCCTTTCCGACACGCTCGGATTGATCGATTCCTTCGTCGCCGAAGGAACGCCCCACCAGGTCATCACGGCCAACGCGCTCATGATCCTGGCCGCCCAAAGCAATCCCGAACTCATGGACGCTTTTTCCGCCGCCGACCTCGTCGTGCCCGATTCCGCCGGCGTGGACTGGGCCGCGCGCCGCCTCGGTCGCCCGCTCCCGCAGAAAGTCCCCGGCGTCGAGCTGGTGGAGCACCTTTGCCGCCGCGCGACGGCAAAAGGGTGGAACGTTTATTTCCTCGGCGCCGCGCCGGGCGTGGCGGCGCAGACCTCGGTGGAATTGCGGCGGAACAATCCCGGCCTTCGCGTCTCGGGCGCCGTCAGCGGTTATTTTTCGGAGCAGCAGGAAGCCGACGTCATCCGCAACGTGGTCGAGGCTTCGCCGGATTTGTTGTTCGTGGCGCTCAACGTTCCACGCCAGGAAATATGGCTGCGCGCCAACCTGCCGCGGCTGAAGGCCAAGGTCGTCATCGGCGTGGGGGGAAGTTTCGACGTGATCTCCGGCCGCCTTCGGCGTGCGCCGCGCTGGATGCAGATGGCCGGGCTGGAATGGTTGTATCGTTTGTGTCAGGAACCTCGGCGTATCGGACGGATGCTCGGCTTGCCGGTCTTCGCCTGGAAAGTCCTTCGCGCGCGGGTCTAACGTCGCCATGAAAACACAATATTACACCGCCGTCAGCCTGGATGGTTTTATCGCTGACCCGAACAATTCGCTGGAGTGGCTCATGCAGCTGAGCGAAGGCCCCGGCGAAGGCTACGACCGCTTCATCCGTGACGTCGGCGCTTTGGCCATGGGCTCCACCACTTACGAATGGATCCTCGACCAGTACATGTACAAAGATACCTCCAAACCCAAACAATGGATTTACGAGCAGCCGGCCTGGGTGTTCACCTCGCGCAAGCTCCGTGAAGTGCCCGGCGCAAAGATCACTTTCGTCAAAGGCGACGTCCGACCCGTTCACGAGGCGATGCGCGCCGCGGCGGGAGACAAGAACATCTGGCTCGTGGGCGGAGGCGAGTTGGTCGGGCTATTTCACGACCAAGGGCTCCTGGACGAAATCTTTGTCAGCGTGGCGTCGGTCACTCTCGGCGGCGGAGCGCCGTTGTTGCCCCGCCGCATCACGAATCCTCCGCTCAAACTGCTGTCCGCGGTCCCGCGCGGAGATTCGTTCGTCGAGATCCATTATCACGTCATCCATCCTCAGAGGCTAGAGCGCCCATGAAGATCGCCACTTTCAACGCCAATTCCATCCGCGCCCGCCTGGACATCGTCCTGGACTGGCTGAAGTCCGAGAAGCCCGACGTCCTGGCCCTGCAGGAAACCAAAGTGATGGACCCCGACTTTCCGCGGGAACCCTTTGTCAAAGCCGGCTGGCATTTGGCCATCCGCGGGCAGAAGAGTTATAACGGTGTGGCCTTCATTTCCCGTGAACCCTTGGACGATATCCGGCTGGCCCTCGACCCGAAAAACCCGGAGGAGGAAGCGCGTTACATCAGCGCGCGCTGGAAAGGAATCCTCCTCGTCAATACCTACGTTCCCCAGGGTTTTTTGATCGACTCCCCCAAGTTCCAAACGAAATTAAAATTTTATGCGGACCTCAAGAAGCATTTCGCCAAGTCCATTAAGAAAACGGACCCGGTCCTTTGGATGGGGGATTTGAATGTGGCTCCAACGGAAATCGACCTGTGGGACCCGGAACGAAACCAGGAACATGTGTGCTTCCACCCCCTGGCCCGGAAAGCCCTTCAGGAAACCATGGGCGACACCTGGATCGATCTTTTCCGCGAGAAAGAAAAAGGTCCGGACCATTACACCTTCTGGGATTACCGTCAGCCCGACACGCTCGCCAAGAATAAGGGGTGGCGCATCGACCATATCATGGGGACTCAACCCATGGTCAAGAGGCTGCGCCGGATCTGGATCGACCGTGAACCGCGGAAGCGCGAACGCCCCTCCGACCACACCTTCCTGGCCGCCGAGTTCGAATAACCCATTTTCTCCTTCGCCCCCTTCCGACAAACAGG
>CAYZXT010000025.1:6908-36566 GCA_964482515.1 uncultured Elusimicrobia bacterium
ATACCTATCCCTTTCCACAATCAGGGACCTTGTCTAGCGGCAATGACGGCAAGGTTGCCTCTTCCCGCCCAAAAAAGCTAGAATGACCTCCTTGTTTACAGGCTTGCCCGTCCTTCAGGGACGGGTTTTGATATCGGGGTTCTCGCATGTCGGCGGAACAGGATGTTTTCTTTATGAAACGGGCTCTTTCTTTGGCGGAACGCGGCCGTCCCTTCACAAATCCCAATCCCTTGGTGGGTTGCGTGGTCGCGCGCGGCAACCATTCGGTGGGAGAAGGCTGGCACCGGCGATTCGGCGGACCCCATGCGGAAGCCGAGGCTTTGAAACAGGCAGGATCCCGTTCCCGCGGCGCCACTTTGTATGTGAATCTGGAACCCTGCAGCCATTGGGGAAAAACCCCGCCCTGCGCCTCCGCCGTCCGGCACGCCGGCATCCGCCGCGTCGTCGCCTCCCTTAAAGATCCCAATCCCACTGTTTCCGGACGCGGTTTTCGCGTCCTCCGCCAAGCCGGAATCCGCGTGGACGTCGGCCTCCTTAAATCCGAAGCCTTCGCCCTCAACCGTCCCTTTCTCACCGCCCAATCGCGCCGCCGTCCCTACGTCACCCTCAAAATAGCCCAAACCCTGGATGGGAAAGTCGCCTCCTTCACGGGCCGATCCCGTTGGATCACCGGACCCCAGGCCAGAAGCTACGGCCACAGACTCCGGGCCGACAGCGACGCCATCCTGGTGGGGGCTGAAACGGTCCGTCAGGACAATCCCGGCTTGACCAGCCACGGCGCGGGTCCCAATCCCGTCCGGATCATCATTTCCTCATCCCTCCGCTTGCCGTTGAAAGCCAAAGTCTTCAACGCCGACGCCCCGACCTGGGTCGTTACCGGGGAAAAGGCATTGCCGGCCCGCCAAAAAGCACTCCTTTCTCGCGGCGTCCAATTCTTAACGTATCCCATGAAAAACGGCGGCATTAACCTTAAAGATGTTTTTAGCGATCTTTGGAAAATGGGCCTGCATAAAGTCTTTGTTGAGGGCGGGCCAACCTTGTCGGCGGCCCTCCTAAAAGAAAAACTGGTGGACGAAGTCTATCTTTTCACCGCGCCGCGGTTCCTGGGAGGGCAAAGCGCCCTTTCGTCCGTGGCCGGGACCGGCTGGGCCGATCCCCAGGGCGGACCGCGGCTCCGGGACATGGAAATCCTGCCGGTCGGACGGGATTTTCTCATCCACGGGATGGTGGCCTGATGTTTACCGGGATCGTGCAGGCGGTGGGGGAAGTCAAATCCCGCAAAGGCCCCAAGCTGGAGATCGCCACGCCCTATACGCAATTGAAACTGGGGGACTCCGTGGCGGTGGAAGGGG
Organism: uncultured Elusimicrobia bacterium; assembly: GCA_964482515.1. Taxonomy (GTDB): domain Bacteria; phylum Elusimicrobiota; class Elusimicrobia; order FEN-1173; family FEN-1173; genus CAYZXT01. Next base: position 8,261 of record CAYZXT010000025.1, read on the forward strand.
TTTGCCTGACCGTTGTCGTCCTTCAACCCTCCGGTTCGGGGGCGACGCTGACCTTTGACGTCTCCGAAGAGACCTATGACAAATCGACCCTTGGGCAACTGAAAACGTCTTCGCCCGTGAATTTGGAAACCGCGGCCCGCGTGGGCGACGCCTTGGGCGGGCACATGGTCCTCGGCCACGTGGACGGGACCGGCAAGATCGTTTCGAAACAAACCCTGGCCGATTCCTTCATTTACGAATTTTCCGTGCCCTTGAAGCTCCGCCGTTATCTGGTTTCCAAAGGGTCCGTGGCCGTGGACGGGATCAGCCTGACGGTCGTGGACATCCGGGAAAACTCCTTCACCGTGGCGATCATCCCGCACACCGAGGCGAACACCTCTCTCGGGCGGAAGAAGATCGGCGATCCCGTCAACCTGGAGATGGACATCCTGGCGAAGCACGTGGAGCGGCTTTTGGCCGGATGGCGGGAAGCGCCGCCGGAGAATTTGTTCGAGAAGAAAATCGTTTCGTGGGAAGAAGTGGGGAAACATGACCTTTAAATTTTCATCGATTCCGGAAGCCGTGCAGGAGTTCCGCCGCGGACGGATGCTCATCGTGGTGGACGATCCCGGGCGCGAGAACGAGGGCGACCTCGTCATCGCGGCCGACAAAACCACGCCCGCCGCCATCAACTTCATGGCCAAATACGGACGCGGCTTGATCTGCGTCCCGATGCTGGGCGACCGCCTGGACGAGCTGCAGCTTTTCCCCATGGTGGAAAACGGCACGCCTCGGGAAGCGGCCTTCACAATTTCCGTCGACGCACGTAAGAACGTCACGACCGGCATCTCGGCCCACGACCGGGCGCGCACCGTCAAGGCCTTGGCCGACCCGCGCACGCGTCCCGAAGACCTGTCCAAACCCGGTCATATCTTTCCATTGCGTTACAAAGAAGGCGGCGTCTTGGTCCGTTCCGGACACACCGAAGCGGCCGTGGATCTGGCGCGCCTGGCGGGACTGACGCCCGCGGCCGTGATCTGCGAGATCATGAACGAGGACGGCACCATGGCGCGTCTGCCGCAGCTTTTGCGGATCGCCAAGCAGCACAAGCTGAAGACCATGACGATCCAAGACCTGATCGAGTACCGCCGCCTGCACGAAAAACTGGTGCGGCGCGTGGTGAACACCAAACTGCCGACGCGCTTCGGCAATTTCCAGATCTATCTTTACGAGGACATCCCCACCGGCGAGCACCACGTGGCCATGGTGAAGGGAGACGTCTCCGGGCAACAGAACGTCCTGGTTCGGGTGCACTCGTCCTGCTTCACGGGCGACGTGCTGGGCTCCCTGCGCTGCGACTGCGGCGAGCAGCTGCAAGCGGCCCTCGAGCAGATCGACCGCGCGGGCAGCGGCGTCCTGGTTTATATGCACCAGGAGGGGCGCGGCATCGGCCTCGTGAACAAATTGCACGCCTACGTTCTGCAGGAAAAGGGGCTGGACACCGTGGAGGCCAACAAGAAACTGGGCTTCGCGGCCGACCTGAGGGAATACGGCATCGGCGCCCAGATCCTTGTGGACCTCGGTTTGTCGACGGTGCGTATCCTGACCAACAATCCCCGGAAGATCGTGGGCATCGAAGGATACGGCTTGAAAGTCGTGAAGCGCGTCCCCCTCGAAATGCCCGCCAACATGAACAACCGGCGCTATCTGGAAACCAAACGGAAACGTATGGGACACCTTCTCAAGATGGGAAAGCTATGAGACTTCAACGGCACACGCCCCGGTTGGATGGGATCAAAGGCAACGGCCTACGGTTCGCCGTCATGGTGTCGGATTTCAATGTTCCCATCACCGACGGACTTTTGTCTTATTGTCTGAAGACCCTGAAGCTCGCCGGCGTGGCGCACTCCGATGTGGCCGTGCTCCGCGTGCCGGGCGCCTTTGAGTTGCCATTGACGGGGCTCACTTTGGCCAAGACGAAGAAATACGACGCGGTCATCGCGTTGGGCTGCATCATCCGGGGCGAGACGCCCCACGACCGCTATATTTCCCAGGAGACGGCCCGCGGATTGGGCCAGGCGGCGCTGCAGACCGGCGTGCCTATGATCTTCGGCGTGCTGACGACGCTGAACGCGGCACAGGCCCGCGCCCGTTCTGGGTCCGGCCCGTTGAACAAAGGCCGGGAGTCGGCCCTGGCCGCGCTGCGGATGGCGAACTTGATGCGCACCTTGAAATCCAAAGCGAAGAGGCGGAAATAATGGGAGCCCGGCGTCAGGCCCGCGAATCGGCCCTGCAAATCCTTTATCTGATGGACATCGGCGGCCTCGGGCTGGAGGAGGCCTCCGCCGTTTTTTGGCGCGACAATCCCGTGCCGCCGAGGGCGAGGAGCTTCGCGGACCAGCTGGCCCTGGGGACCGCCGGTCAAAAAGCCTCGCTGGACGTGATCATCACCAAGTACGCCGAGAACTGGGAGATATCGCGCATGGCGACCATCGACCGGAACATCCTCCGCATGGCGGCCTTCGAGCTCCTCCACCAGCAGGACACGCCCATTTCCGTGGTGATCGACGAGGCCGTGGAGATCGCCAAGACCTATTCCACCCAGGACTCCGGCAAGTTCGTCAACGGGATACTGGACAAGATCAAGCTCGAACGCCAGCCCGCGGCCCCTCCCCCGTCGGACAACGACCAAGACGGGACCCGCAGCGCCGCGTAACATGGCCAAAGCACCGGCCATTCGCAAAGAGATCGAAAAACTCCGCGACGAAATCCGCCGCCACGACCGGCTTTACTACGTCAACGCCCAGCCTGAAATTTCCGATATAGAGTACGACCTCCTGATGAAGCGGCTCCAGTCCCTGGAGCGAGACCACCCCGAATTCCTCACGCCGGATTCGCCCAGCCAGCGCGTCGGCAACGAGCTCACCGGCGCCTTTCCCAAGGTCCGGCACCGCGTCCCGATGCTTTCCCTGGACAACACCTACACGGTCGATGAATTGACCGAATGGGGGAAGCGCGTGCTTAAAGGACTCGATCCGGAGGACCGCCCCACCTTCACCGTGGAACTGAAGATCGACGGCGTCGGGCTGGCTCTCACCTATGAAAACGGCTTTTTGAGCTACGGCGCCACCCGCGGGGATGGCGAGATCGGGGAAGATATTACGGCCAACGTCCGGACGATCCGCTCCATACCCCTGAGGTTACACGACCACCCGCCGGCCGTCCTGGAGGTTCGCGGCGAGGTCTATTGCACCAAAACGGATTTCCAGGCCTTCAACAATACGTTCAAAGAAACCGGGGAAGAAACGAGTTTCGCGAACCCCCGGAACTTCGCGGCCGGGAGCCTCCGGCAAAAGGACCCGAAGACCACGGCGCTGCGCCCTCTTCGCTACTTCGTCCATTCCTTCGGGTGGGTCGAAGGCGCGGATTATAAGTCCCATTCCGAATTCCTGAAGGCCTGCCGCGAACTCGGTCTCGCCGTAGACGAGCGGTTGTCCCATCATCGGACTCTGGAATCGGCCGTGAAGAAATGCCTGGAGCTGCAGGAAAAGCGCGACGAGCTCGCCTTCGAAGCGGACGGCTGCGTGCTGAAGGTGGATGAGATCCATCTGCAAAAAAAGCTCGGCGTCACCTTCAAGTCTCCCCGGTGGGCCGTCGCCTATAAATTCCCGGCCAAGCAGGCCACCACGCGCATGCGCGACGTGGAGTTCTCTGTGGGACGGACCGGCGCCATCACGCCCGTGGCCAAGCTCGAGCCGGTGGAGATCGGCGGCGTGACGGTCTCCAACGCGTCGCTGCACAATTTCGACGAGGTGAAACGCCTCGACGCCCGAGTCGGCGACTGGGTCCTGGTGGAGCGCGCCGGCGACGTGATCCCGAAAGTCGTCAAGGTCGTCGCGAGCAAGCGCCAGGGCGATGAAAAGCCGATCGAACCGCCGGTCAAATGCCCGGTCTGCGGCGGAAGGATCGGCAAGATCAAAGAGGAGGAAGTCTATCTCCGCTGCCTCAACCAATCCTGCCCCGCGCAGATTTACCGCAGCCTCCTCCATTTCGCCAGCCGCGGCGCCATGGACATCCACGGCATGGGCGACGCCGTCGTGGAAATACTCCTCAACCAGAACAAAGTCCAGGACCTGGCGGACATCTATAAATTGACGCGGAAGGATTTTTTGGCGTTCGAAGGGTTCAAGGACAGGAAGACCGACAACCTGATCGAGGCGATCCAGGCGTCGAAGAAACAACCCCTGGGCCGTTTCATCTTCGGGCTCGGCATTCCGGACGTGGGGGAAAAAGCCGCCCAACTCCTGGCCGAACAATTCGGCGGGATCGACGAACTGATGTCCGCCACGGATGAACAACTCCAGGAAATCCATTCCATCGGGCCGGAGATGGCCAAATCCATCACCGCGTTCTTCCATCAAGCGCCGATCCGGAAACTGATCGAAAAGTTCAAGAAGCTGGGCGTCGACCCGAAAGAAGAGGTTCAAAAGGCCGGGCCGAAACCTTTCGCCGGGAAGACCATCGTTTTCACCGGGGAACTGACGTCCTTCAGCCGCCCCGAGGCGGAAAAGATCGCCCACGGCCTGGGCGCCAAGGCCGCGGGGTCCGTATCCGCGAAAACCAGCTTCGTGGTGGCCGGGCCGGGCGCCGGCTCCAAGCTCCAGAAGGCCCAGAAGCTCGGCGTCGAAGTGATCGATGAAAAAGAGTTCCGCCGCCGGGCCGGGCTATGACACGACCGCGCCAATTTTGTTAGAATAATGGCCGTCGTGAAGCGAAGCGTGAAGGACGATGACTTTTCTCTGGCGCTGAATTCCGCCTACCGGATCCTCAAAGCCCGCAGCCGCAGCGAAGCCGAAATGACGACGCGCTTGATTGAAAAAGGTTTTGCGCAGGATGTCGTTTCCAAAGTCCTGGGCCGATTGAAATCCCAACGCTATTTAAACGACCCGGCGCTTGCGGCGGACCTGGCGGACAAATACCGGACCGCCGGCGAGTCCGACGCGAAGGTCCGTGAACGGCTGCTGAGCCGCGGCCTCACCGAGAAATGCGTGAACGACGTCTTGTCCGTGGAAAACGTTTCGCCGGAAGACAATCGCGTTTGGGACGCCCTTCAGAAACGCGCCAAGACTTTAACGAACGCGCCGCCGGCCGTGGTGATACGCCGCTTGACGAATTACCTGGCCCGCCAGGGATATGAGCCGGACGTGATCGAACTGGCGATGGAACGTTTTGTTGCCGAGTCAAATTTCAACGAGGAGAACTAAATATGGAATCCCGTTCCGCTTCTTTGGAGGATAAGCTCATGCCCGAGTCTTTGCCCGTGAAAAGCGCGTTGCTGTCCGTGTCCGACAAAACCGGCCTCGTGGATTTCTGCCACGGCCTTTCCGAATTGGGCGTCAACTTTTTCTCCACAGGCGGAACGTCCAAGGCACTGCGCCAGGCGGAACTCAAAGTGACGGACGTGTCCGACCTGACCGGTTTCCCGGAAATCCTTGATGGCCGCGTGAAGACCCTCAACCCTAAGGTCTTCGGCGGGCTCCTCGGCCTGCGCGACAAACAGGAGCACGTGCAGCAGATGGAAAAGCACGGCATTCAGCCGCTCGACATGGTCGTCGTCAACCTCTACCCTTTCGAAGCCATGTGCAACGACAACTCCCTGACCGAACTCGAGTGGATCGAATACGTCGACATCGGCGGACCCTCGCTGCTGCGCGCGGCGTCGAAGAACTTCCACCAGGTCGTGGTGCTTTGCCATCCCGCGGATTATCAACCGGTGCTGGAAGAGTTGAAGCAGAACAAGGGGAAACTGTCCTACCAGACGCGCCGCCGCTTGGCTGCCAAAGCCTTCGAACACACGTCCCATTACGATTCCGTCATCGCCGCAAGCTTCCGGCAGAAGATGAACGTCCACGATTTCCCAGGCGAGCTTTCCATCGGATTACGAAAACAGCAGGACCTGCGCTACGGCGAGAACCCGCACCAGAAGGCCGCCGTTTATCAGGAGTCCGGCATGCGGCCCTGGGGCGTGGTCGGCGCGAAGATCCTGCAGGGCAAGGCCATCTCCTTCAATAATTATCTGGACTGCGACGCGGTCTGGCGCCTGGTGTCGTCCTTCCAGAACCCGGCCTGCGTTATCATCAAGCACAACAACCCCTGCGGCACGGCCGAGGCCGAATCGTTGGCGGACGCGTTCAAACGCGCCTACGCCGCGGATTCCGTTTCCGCTTTCGGCGGCATCGTGGGATTCAACCGCGCCGTGGACGCCGAGACCGCGCAGGAATTGTCCAAGCTCTTTTTGGAATGCATCATGGCTCCCGGGTATCACGACGACGCGAAAGCCATCCTCGCGAAGAAAACGAACCTCCGCGTGCTGGAGCAGCCGACGCTTTTGGCCGATCCCTACGAATGGGACGTTCGCCGCATCTCCGGCGGGTTCCTGCTCCAGGACCAGGATTCCAATCCCCAAACGGAAATGAAAGTCGTCAGCCGCCGCAAGCCGACGCCCGAGGAACAGATGTCCCTCGAGTTCGCCTGGAAGGTTTCCAAGTACGTGAAGTCCAACGCCATCGTCCTGGTTCGCGGGCGGCAGACCCTCGGCGTGGGCGCCGGGCAGATGTCCCGCGTCGATTCGTTGAAGGTCGCGGTGATGAAGATGCAGCAGTCCCAGGGCCTCGCGGTTTCCGCGCAGCCTCTGGTCCTCGCGTCGGACGGGTTCTTCCCGTTCCGCGACACGCTGGACGAGGCCGCCAAGATCGGCGTGACCGCGGTGATCCAGCCCGGCGGCAGCGTGCGGGACGAGGAAAGCGTCCAGGCCGCCAACGACCACAACATGGCGATGATCGTGACGGGCGTCCGCCACTTCCGGCATTGATCGAAACCAAACGCCCATGATGCCAGGCAACGAAGTTCGCTCGCGCTTTCTCAAATATTTCGAAGGGGGAGACCGGAAGCACAAGGTCATGCCCTCCGACTCGCTCATTCCGTCCAGCGACCCGACGCTGCTTTTCACTTCCGCCGGCATGGTCCAGTTCAAGCCCTACTTCCTCGGGCAGAAAAGCCTTCCCGGAAACCGCGCCGCCTCCAGCCAGAAATGCCTGCGCACCACGGACATCGAACGCGTCGGCTTCACGGCCCGCCACCTGACTTTCTTCGAAATGCTGGGAAACTTCTCCTTCGGCGATTATTTCAAGACCGACGCCATCGCCTGGGGCTGGGAATTCCTCACCAAGGAAATGGGCCTGGACGAGAAGAAGCTTTATTCCACGGTCTACAAGGAAGACAACGAAGCATTCGATTTGTGGAAAAAATTCCAGCCGGAATCCAAGATCGTCCGCATGGGCGAAGACACAAACTTCTGGAACATGGGTCCCACCGGCCCCTGCGGTCCCTGCTCGGAAATCCTGATCGACAAGGGCGAAGCCGCCTGCACCTGCGGCGCCGGAGCTAACTGCCGCCCGGAGAACGATTGCGACCGCTTCCTCGAGATTTGGAACTTGGTCTTCACCCAGTTCGACCGCCAGCCGGACAATTCCCTGAAACCCCTGCCCAAGGCCAACATCGACACCGGCATGGGCCTCGAACGCCTGACCTCCGTGGTCCAGGGCGTGAGCAGCAATTTTGAGACCGACCTTCTGACGCCCTACATGAAGATGACGGAAGATTTCCTCGGCAAGAAGATGGCCGGCCTTAAAGGAAAAGACATCGCGCCCTTCCGCTTGATCGCGGACCACGCGCGCTCCGCCACCTTTATGATCTCCGACGGCATCGTGCCCGCCAACGACGGGCGCGGCTACGTCCTGCGCCGGCTCATCCGCCGCGCCGTGCGCCACGCCAAACTCCAGGGCCGCCAGGACCCGTTCCTGTATCAGATTTCCGGCGAAGTGGTGGAACAGATGAAGGGCGCCTACACGGACCTGCCGGGCAAGCGGGAAAACATCGCCTCCATCATCAAGCAGGAGGAGGAACGTTTCCTGGAGACATTGGAAAGCGGCACCGCGCGGTTGGAAGAGCTCGCCGAAGCCGCGAAAAAAGCCAAGCGCCAATCCTTGACCGGGGAAGAAGTTTTCCGGCTCTACGACACCTACGGGTTCCCGCCGGACATGACGCGGGAAATCCTGGAAGACAAAGGCATGTCCTTCGACCTGAAAGATTTCGAAGAGGCCCAGAAGAAGGCCCAGAGCCTCGCCCGGGAAGGATGGAAGGGCTCCGGCCAGGAAGACGTCAGCGTTTATAACGAAATCCTGAAGACATCGGGGCCCGTGTCCGCCTACTATTACCGTTCCTACGGCGCGACGAAGGTGGACAAAACCCTCGTGAAGGCGATCGTGCAAAACGGCAAAAGCGTCAATGAGGTTTCCCAAGGCGAGGCCGAAGTCGTGCTTTCCGAAACGCCTTTTTATCCCGAAGGCGGCGGTCCCGTCGGCGACAAGGGGCAGATCAAAAAGGAAGGCCAATCCGCCATCGTTGTCTCGGATGCGCAAAAACCCGTCGAAGGCTTGATCGTCCATAAAGTGAAACTGATGGACGGACAAACCTTGAAAGTCGGCGATGTCGTGGAAGCGCTGGTGGACGCGGACAACCGCGACGCCATCAAACGGCATCACACCGCCACCCACCTCCTGCACGCCGCGCTCCGCCGCGTGCTGGGCGCCCACATCACCCAGGCCGGCTCCATCGTCACGCCGGACCGGCTACGCTTCGACTATACCCATCCCGGCGCGGTCACGGCCGAAGATATCCGGCTCATCGAGCTGGACGCCAACAAAAACGTATTGGCCGACATCGGCCGGGAACGCGGCGAAATGACTTTGCAGCAGGCGCAGCAAAAGGGCGCCATGGCGTTCTTCGGCGACAAATACGGCGAGAAGGTCTATGTCGTGGGCTTCGGCAAAGCCACCACCGAAGTCTGCGGCGGCATCCATGTGGAGCGGACGGGGGAGATCGGGCTGATCAAGATCCTCTCGGATTCATCCATCGGCTCGGGCGTGCGCCGTCTGGAAGCCGTAGCCGGAATGAAGGTTTTGGATTACGTGCGCGACCGGGAAACCATCCTGGACAGCGCGTCAGAGATGATGAAATCCCCGGCGGCGGAGTTGGCGGTCCGGATCGATAAAACGCTGCAGCGCCAGAAACAGCTCGAGCGCGAAGTGGAAGAGCTGAAGCTCAAGCTCGCCCAGGGCGGCGGGTCCACTTCGGAAGATAAAGTGCAGGAATTGACCGGGGTTAAGTACGCCCTGAAGCTGGCCGCGGGGTTGGACGACAAATCGCTGCGCACCCTGTCGGACAGGCTGAAAGAGAAAATGCCCTCCGGCGTCGTGATCGCGGCCTCGGAGAACGACGACAAAACGGCCTTCGTCGTCTCCTTGACCCCGGACCTCATCAAAGAGGGTTGGAGCGCGGGAAAGATCGCCCAGGCCATCGCCAAAAAGGTGGAGGGCCGCGGCGGCGGGCGGCCGGATTTCGCCCAGGGCGGGGGGAAGCGCACCATGCCCTTGGAAAAGGTTTTCGAGAACCTGTCGGAATTTTTGCGCAAATAGTAAAATCAACCCGTTCTGCGATGACTCCGTGCCCGTAGCTCAACTGGATAGAGCGTTGCCCTCCGAAGGCAAAGGTTGTGGGTTCAAGTCCCCCCGGGCACGCAGCCGTCGCAGAATACCATCGCCCGCCGAGACGCCCGATATAAAAATGGACGACCATAAACATTCCATGCGGAAGGTGTCATGCGCGCGCTGATCCAGCGCGTGAGCGCCGCTACCGTTTCCTGGGAGAACGGCGAGAAGCGATCCATCGGGCGCGGCCTGGTGGTGTTGCTCGGCGTCAAGGTCGCGGACCAGGAGCAGGACGCGAAGTTCCTGGCGGACAAGATCATCGACATGCGGCTGTTCCCGTCCGAGGACGGATCGAAAGAGTTTGAGAAATCGGTGAAGGAAATAAACGGGGATATCCTGGTCGTTTCGCAATTCACGCTTTACGCGGACGCCGCCAAGGGCCGCCGGCCGGACTTTTCCGCCGCAGCGCCCTCGGACCAGGCCAGGAGGCATTACACGGTCTTCGTGGAACTGCTTCGGCTCCAGCATCCCAAAATCACCACAGGAGAATTCGGCACAATGATGGACGTTCAGCTCGTCAACCAGGGCCCGGTCACGATCCCGTTGGATTCCAGGCCATGAGCCGCTCGAAAAAGAACCGGAACGGGCCGAAGGGCGAGCAACAGCTGCCCTTCGGTGGAGACGAACAAGCGCAGAACGTTCCGCCGGCCGCCGCTCCGGTCGAAAAAAATCCTCAGTCGACACCACCTCCGCCCGCCGCGCCCTCAATGTCGGACCGCCTGGTCGCGCGCGCTAAGAACATTTCCCGCAAGGAAAAGATCGGCGCGGCCGCCTTCGCCTTGCTCACCCTGGCCCTGGGCGCCTTCCTCATCTATAAGCAACCCAAGATATTTTCCTTCGCCGAAGCCGAGCGGGAAGAAACATTCGCGCTTGTTCCGACCGCGCCCGAGTTCTATCACGACCAGTTCGTGGAATACCGCTTCATCGTGGCCGATCCGAAAATCCGGAAGGCCCTTTTGAAGCTGAACCCGGAGATGGTCGTGACGACCAAGGAAGGGCAGATCGTTCCGACCGTGGGGAAAGTCGCCAAGGTCGCGCTGAAACCCCAGGAGGCCAAAGACGATTTCCTCGCGCGTTGGCCCGTGCCCTGGAACGCGCCGGACGGCGAGTACCAGGTCCGCGTCGACACGACATCTTTCCTTCCGGAATGGCCGAAGCTGAAATACAAACCTTTCAAGATCGTTTCCCGCGAGTTCGATCCCATCCCCAAAGGGTGGGGCGTCCTCACGCTGGAAGACCTCAACAGCCTCAACAACCTCACCGCGCCGGACGGCACCAAGAAGGACGCCACCGCGCTGGCGGACTGGGCGGATTTCATCGGCGCCAACGCCATCGTCATCCAGGGCGCGGAGTCGGGCGGCTACAGCGCCAAGCAGCCGGACGATAAGCCCTGGTTCACCCAATCGGACAAAGCCATCCGAACACTGGGGGCGGAATGCAAGAAGCGCGGGCTCAAGCTCGGCGTCTACCTCCTGAGCTTCATGTGCGGAGGAAAGCCTGAGTTTTCACCAAACTATACTTACGGCTGGGACTATCGCGGCGGAGAATTGGTTTACGGTTTGGACATGAAGACCCGCCGGGGAATTTCCATCACGGACCCGAAGCGCGTGGGCGATATCGTCAAGATGCTGAAACACTGGCATGACATGCCGGAGGTGGACATCGTCGGACTGGATTATATCCGCCCGGTCTTCGGCGGCTATGAACTGGTTGACGACTTCGTCCGTGAAATGCCCGTGGAGGCGCCCGCCGACTTTTCAAAGAGGACGTTCAAGGAACGCATGATGTGGCTGGCGAAAAGCCGCATCCTCGCGCCCACGCTCTACATGAACGAGCTGAAGAACTTCAGCTTCATCGACCGATGGTTTTGGTACCGCGCCCACCGCTCCGCCCAAATCGTGCGCGCCATCAAATCCGGCTTGAACCCGACCAAACCGCTGTGGGCGTTCACGTTGTCGTGGGAAAAGGGCTGGCAGCATGGCCAGGACCCCGTGATGTTCCGGGACGCCGGCATCGACATCGATTCCATCATGCTCTACGAGGCGGACAGCCACCAGTTCCGGACGCTGGTCAACCAGTGGAACGAATACGTGAAGGCGAGCCAGGTGAACCTGACCATGGGCGATGTGATCGACTGGCCGCTCCACCAGAAGACCTTGAACCCCGCGGGCCCGGAGGACTACATCAACCGGAACATGATGGCCGTCACGGGTTTCCATTCCGACGGGCCGTCGCGCGGGCTGTTCGTTCACGATTACCGCCGCGCCATGCGCGGGCGCCGCGGGCCCTATTCATCCCTGGAGTGGATGCTGGCCGCCGGCGCCTCCATCACTGGCCTGCGCGACGCGAACAATGTGCTTTCGCATAAGCTGGTGTTGACCGTGCCGGAAACCGTCCGTCAGGGCGAAGCCGGGGCCGTGACCATCGCCTTCGCTGACGCGAAGGACGCGGCCAAGGTGAAGGCCAAGCTATATTCGCCGCCGGACGTGGAACTATCCACGAACGAGGTCGAGCTGTCGGCGGACAAGCCCTCCGTTTCCGTCACCGCCCGCTTTCAGCCCGGAGCCAACACGGCGGCCCGCGGCAGCCGTTCCTTCGTGGCCGTGCGGACCGAGCCGAAGGATTCCCATGACCGCTGCCAGATCTACATGAAATATTTCAACGGAAGATAGCGTGATCGTTAACGACGGCAGGTTTTTCGCGATGGTCTTGTCCGCGGTCGTGACGCTGGCGGCCTCCTGCGCCGGGGCGGAAGAACCTTTCATGGAACCCGCCTCATACCCATTCGACGTCCAGCCGTCCACCGCAACCCTCTATCTGGACAGGCCCAGCCTTTTCGTGGAACAGCTCTCCCGCCGCATGGAGTGGCCGGTGGATAAACTTTATAAGTTGGAGTCGAGTGGCTATGCCCGGACGGAGATGATCCTGCTCGTCATGATGAAGAAGAAGACCGGCGAGAACTGGGACGAACTGGTCAAAGAGAGAGAAAAGGGGGCCGCGCTCCGCGCCATGGCCGAGAAACGGGGGATGCCCTATTACTATTTTTTCCGACTCGCCCAGATGACCAAAGACGAGATCGACGCCGCTGTCCAGGCGCTTCCAGCGTAAGTCAAAGAAACGACCGCAACGACAAAAACCCGATAAGATCGGACAGCATCACCAGCTTCGCCCTCATCCCCGTGGACGAAATCCTTGCCGCAATGTCGTAGTTTTTCCTACCCGCACCACTTTTCATACCACTGCATAAAACTCAAAATCGTCCAGAGCCGGCGGAAATTGTCCTTCCTGCGGGCCACGTGTTCCTGAAGCAGGCGGCGCGGTTCCTCGGGGTTGAGGATCCTCGTGCGGGCCACGCGTTCGGGTGACAGCCGTTCCTCGGCCCAGTCGCGGACGTCCTCGATCAGCCACTTGCCCAGCGGCGGCGTGAACCCTTTCTTCTTCCCGTGCAGCACGGCGTCCGGCAAGCGGCCCTTCATCAATCGCCGGATGATGTATTTTGTGTTGAAGCCCGCGATCTTGTAGGCCGCGGGGATTTCCGCCGCGAACTCCACCATGCCGCGGTCCAGGAACGGGACGCGGACCTCCAGCGAATGGGCCATGCTCAAACGGTCCACCTTCACCAGATATTCGTCCAATAAATGCGTGCGCTGGTCCACGAAGAGCATCCGCTCCAGGTCCGCGCGCGCCGAGGCTTCGTCAAAGGCGCGGACGAAACTTTCCTCCGGCGCCGACGGTTGGACCTTCCGCCAGAAATCCTCGGTATAGAGCTGCGGTTTTTCCTCGGGCAGCATCATCTCGTGCCAGCCGAAATGGGCCCGGGGCTGGGGACGGGACGCGGCGCGGAGGAACGTCTTCAGGCGGTAATCGAAGCTGATTCCCTGGTGGGACACCGGCAGCATCTGCGCTGCCTGGCGGAGCATCTTCTGGACCAGGGAGGGGAAATGCCGGTAATAGGCCGCCACGCGGTCGGCGATATAGGTAGGATAACCGCCGAAAAGTTCGTCGCCGCCGTCGCCGGACAGGGTCACGGTGACTTTTTCCCGGGCGAACTGGCAGAGATAATAGGTCGGGATGATGGACGGGTCCGCGAAGGGTTCGTCATAGATGGACGCCAGCTTTTCCGTTAGTGCGCGAAGGTCGGGATGCACGGCGCGCTCGTTGTGGTTCAGCTCGTACATCTTGGCCACGGCCGCGGCCTCATTACGCTCGGAGAAAGCCGCGTCGTCGAAATAGATCGTGAAGCTGTCGAGGTGCCGGCCCGCGTCCTTGACGTAGGCCGCGAGCGTCGTGGAATCCAATCCGCCGGAAAGGAAGATGCCGAGGGGAACGTCGCTGACCAGGTGGGTGGAGATGGCGTTCTTCAGCAGCGCGTCGAGCTTTTCCAGATAATAGCCGATGGGACGGTTGACGGGCGGCGCCGGGTTGAAATGCCAGAAGGATTTCTTTTCGATCTGACCGCGGCGGAGCTTGAGACAGTGGCCGGGCTCCAGCTTTTGGATTTCCTTAAACGCGGAGCGCGGCGTGGGCACGTAGCGGAGGGAGAAAAACTCGTCCAGCGACCGGGAGTTCCACTCGCGAGACGTTTCCGGGTCCGCGAGCAGGGCCTTGATCTCCGACGCGAAGGAAAAGGACTTCGGCGTGTGGCGGTAATAGAGCGGCTTGATGCCCATGCGGTCCCGGGCCAGGATCAGGGTCTCATCGCGCTCCACGTAGAGGGCGATGGCGAACATGCCGTTAAGATGTTCGAGGAAATCTTCGCCAAACTCTTCATAGGCGTGGAGTATGGTTTCCGTGTCCGAGGTGGAGTGGAATTTGTGCCCGCGGGATTCGAGTTCGCGGCGCAGTTCGCCAAACCCATAGATCTCGCCGTTGTAAACGAGGCGGAGGGGGCCGGATTTGGACGCGTGCGGGCAATGGCCGTTGTCCATGGGCTGCTGGCCAGAGGTGAGGTCGATGATCTTGAGCCGCCGCATGGCCAAACCGACGGGGCCATCCGTCCATACGCCGCCTTCGTCGGGGCCGCGATGGCGGAGGCACTCGTTCATTTTTTCGAGGAGGCCGCGCTCGACCGCCGCGCCGTCCCGGTTAAGTTTTCCCACGATGCCGCACATGAAAAAACTTATACCATTTTCACTATGGCGAATCCACGAAACACCATCGGGATCGAAAGGATTCTCATAAACCGAGACATGATGTGGGTATGATCGCGGGTGATGTCCCCTGTTTTGTATAATCCAAATACGATCAATGTTTTATGAGGGAGGGTTCAATTGAGTCTTGGTAAATGGATATTTTATTTTCTGTTCGGGGGGACGTTGGTCTCCGGCGTGACCTATCTCGGGTCCCAGGGACAGAAATTCTGGGCGTCCTTCATCGCCGTGTTTCCGGCGATCACGGTCGTGACGTTTTTGGGGATATACCATGAAAGCGGCTCGGAGCGCACACTCTCCTACGCCAAGGGATTGCTTTGCATGAACCTTCCCTGGCTCGCCTACGTCGCCTGCGTGATGTGGCTGCTGCCGAAGAAAGGTATCGTGCCCGCCCTGATCTGCGGCGTGTCGGTCTACATCATCGGCTCCCTGGCGCTGAAGAAATACATCGTGGGAATTCTATGAAGAAAAATCCGCTGCTCGCGGTATTGCTTTCCGCCTTCATCTGGCCCGGCGCCGGACAGTTCTACAACCGGGAATTCAAAAAGGGCTTCGTTCTCGTCGGACTCTGCGTTCTGCTCTGCTTCTCCTTCGTCATTGGGGCGGAAAAAGAGATCCGGCAGCGCCTGCCGGTGGACGCGACGGCCTTCGACATGGTCAAGGCGCAGTCCGTGATGCAGGATATTTTGAAAAAGAATTCCGATTATGTGCTGATGTTCAATCTGCTGATGTTCGCGGCCTGGCTCTACAGCGTGGCGGACGCCTATTGGACCGCGAAGCAGACGCAGACGCCTCCGGAGGAGACGCTCCCGCCGGACGATGATTCCGCATGACGGATTTTCTTTGCGACCCCAAACATTTCCGTCCCATTTCTTCAGCGGGAATGCGCAAACTCGACCGCCTCGCGGCGGAAAATTTCGCGATGCCGGCGCTCCTTCTGATGGAAAACGCCGGAAGGGCGGTGGCCCTGGCGGCGCGGCGGATGGCTCGCGGCTCGAAGAAACCGATCGTCATCTTTTGCGGCGGGGGGAACAACGGCGGCGACGGCTTGGCCGCGGCACGCTATCTTTCTAATTGGGGGTATGCGGTCAAACTGGTCCTGGATCGTTCGCCGAAGCGGTATGAAGGCGACGCCCTGGTCCAATGGAACGCCGCGAAATGCTTAAAAATCCCATTTCAGATTTTCCATTCCCGCCAAAAGTTGTTACAATTCATCACACAACGTCCGGTTGCGGCGGTGGACGCGCTCCTGGGCACCGGGTTTCACGGCCCGCTCAAGGACGCGATGTTACCGCTGATCGACGCCGTGAACGGTTTGGCTTGCCCGGTGATCGCGGTGGACGTGCCGTCGGGACTGGACGCGGACAGCGGTTCGGTCCGGAGCGCGGCGGTCAAAGCGCGGCTGACCGTGACCCTCGGCCTTCCCAAAACCGGGTTGTTGCGCTCGAAAGCCAATTTTTTTGTCGGGAAGCTGCTCGTGGCGGACATCGGATTTCCTCGGCCGTTGGTCCGCCGGTTCCTCAAGTAGTTGCCGTCATTCCGGCATGTTTCTGGCCGGAATCCAGTTTAACAACAGGAGGCATCACGGATGGTGACAGGATTGGTTTTGGTTAAACTCAGCCCCGGTCGTGAAAAAGTGACCCTGAAGTCGATCAAGGAAACCAAGGGAGTGGCCCACGTCTCCGCGGTGTACGGCCGCTGGGACCTGGTGGTGGATATCGAAGCCGAAGATTTGCCCCATATGACCAACGTGGTGATCGAAAAAATCCGCTCCATCCCGGGCGTACAGTCCACGGAAACTCTCGTCACCACAGCCATCTGACGCGGTGAAATCCCACGAAAAAAAACTCCTCGCTCTCCTTCTGACCATGTCCATCGCCTCCGCTCCCGCGACGGCCGCGTCGCCCCTCAACAAGCTTCCCAACGGCCTGCGCTACGTCGTGATCGAAGACCATACGTCGCCCGTCGTGTCCCTGCAGATATGGGTCCGCTGCGGCGGCGTGAACGAAAGCGGCCCCTCCGCCGGCGTCTCCCATTTCCTCGAACACATGCTCTTCAAGGGGACCGAGAAGCTCTCCGCCAACGAGATCGCCCGCGTGGTGGAGACCCGCGGCGGGTCCATCAACGCGGCCACCGGCACGGAAACGACCCACTACTATATCGACGTCCCATCCGATTCTTTCGCCGAGGCGCTGGACGTCCTGGCGGAATCGGTCCTGTATCCCTCCTTTCCGCCCGAGGAATTCGAGAAGGAACGTTTGGTCATCCTGGAGGAGATCAAGCGCCGCGACGACAATCCGCAGTCCGATCTCTGGGACGAGTTCCTTGAGATCCTCTACCGCCAGACGCCCTACCGGCAGCAGGTCATCGGCAGCGTGAAGACCATCAAGGAAATGCCGCGGGAAACGTTAATGAGCCAGCATAAGACTTTTTACGTCCCGCAAAACATGGTGGTGGTCGTGGTGGGGGACGTGAAGGCCTCCGTCGCGAAAAAGAAGATCAAGGATTTGTTCGGCAAGCTCAAGCGCGGACCGGACCCTGTTTTTCCTTCTTTGGTGGAAGGACCGTTGGAGTCGGCGAAACTCAAGGAGATCTCCCGGCCGGCGAAGCAGGCCCACGTCGCCCTCGGGTTCATCGGACCCACGCTGGATGATCCGCAGCAGGTGGCCATGGATGTTCTCGCGACGGCTTTCGGCGGCGGCAACAGCTCCCGCCTTTACCAGACGCTGCGCGAGGAGAAACAGAAGGTCTGGAGCATCGGCTCCAGCTTCATGACCCATTTCGGCTCCGGCGCCTTCGCGATCTTCGCCGAATGCCCGCCCGACAAGGCGCGTTCTCTGCCGGCGGACATTTACCTGCTCCTGCACGAAGCGGATTCGAACGGTTTCACTCCCGCCGAAATCGCGCGCGCCAAGGCCCAGCTCCGCAGCTCCTGGCTGTTTTCCCAGGAGACCTACCACGGCCAGGCGTCCCAGTGGGGGTTCTACACCGTGCTCAACCACCCGCAATCGCTGACAACCTATTTGAAGCATTTGGACGCCGTCACCCCGCAGGACCTGCAGGATCTGATGGCGCGATACTTCCAGGGCCGGGAACTTTCCGGAGTCATTTTAAGGCCTTCTGCGAACGGAGCCGGAGGAGCAAAGGGGGACGTCGCCCCGGGTCAGCCATGAAAATTGGCCGAATCCTTCTTGCGCCCATACTTATGACAACCTTAGCCGTATCGTCCCGCGCGGACGCCATCGTGAAGAAGACCTTGCCCAACGGACTGATTTGGATCCACCAGCGGGTCCAGCACAACCAAATCATGGCCTTCAACCTTTATTTCCCCGGCGGAAGCCTGGACGAGCCGGCGGATAAAGCCGGGCTCACCACGCTCATGACCTCTGTGATGTTCAAGGGGACGAAGAAGCGCTCTTCCCGCCAGATCGCCGAGGAAGTGGAGTCGCTTGGCGCGTCGCTGGACGCAGGCAGCGAAGAGGATTTCTGGGAGATGACGGGCCAGGTGACGCTCGACAACTTCGGGAAACTACTGGAAGTCTTCCGCGACGTGCTGCTCCACCCGGTTTTCCCGAAGGACGAATTCGAGAAAGAGAAGCAGGCCCTGCTGAACAACATCCGCACGAAAGACGAGCGGATCTTCAACGTGGCCTTCGACCGTTTTCAGGCGGAAATCTTCGGCGAGCACCCCTACGGACGCCCGACCGAAGGGACCGAACAGACCGTTCTCTCTTTAACCCGTGACGACTTGGCGGCATGGCACAAGAAAGAAGTGTCGCCCAAAGGCGCCATCCTGGTCAGCGTCGGGAACATCACCGCAGACGCCTTGGAAAAACTTTTGACGAAGACCTTCGACGGCTGGTCGGTCGCCGGGAACGCGGACGCCCTCGCCACGCAACGGCCGGTCTATCCCGCGAGGCCCGCCTCCGCGGTGGAGGAGAAACCCTTCGAACAGTCCTACCTGATGATGGGCTATCCGGCGGCGGCCGTGTCCGACAAGGACTACCCCGCCATCAAGGTCCTCAACGCGCTGCTTGGCAGCGGCATGAGCTCGCCGTTGTTCGCCGTGGTGCGGGAGGAAGAGGGCCTGGCCTACGAAGTGTCGTCCTTCTTCCCGTCGCGCCGGCTCGGCAGCGCCTTCGTGGTTTACGCCGGAACCGACCCCAAGAACCTCGAGAAGGCGCAGAAAAAGATTGAAGGCATGATCGGGGATTTCCTCGCCAAGCCGCTGTCCGACCAGGCTTTGGTGGACGCCAAGCGCTATATCCGCGGCCACTACATGATGGACCACCAGACCAACCGCTCCCTGGCGCGCTACCTCGGCTGGTGGGAGCTTTTGGGGAAGAACTACACTTACGACGCCCACTACGTGGAAGACATACAAAAGGTCACGGCCGGCGATGTGAAGGACGCGGCGAAGCGGCTGTTCGGACAGCCCATCACCATCGTGAAAGTCCTGTCCAATAAATAATCCCGGCCCGGCGCATCTCTCGTTTTCAGTTCACGCCGCCCATGAAACCCCATAACCGCACGCAACGTTTCGGCGCCTTGGCGCTCTCCATCGGATTCGTCCTCGCGGGTTGCCGGTCGCAATCCGCGCCGGAAAACAATTACGATCCTTCCGCCCAGACCCCGACGACGGGCGACGCCTATGTGGAAGCCTCCATAGGCGACGCCACCTACCTGAACCCGCTCATGGCATCGGATTCCGCGTCCAACGACATCGTCGGCCAGGTCTACAACGGCCTCGTCAAATACGACAAGGACATCAAACTCGTGGGGGACTTGGCGGAATCCTGGGAAATCAAGCGGGGCGGAATGGAGATCGTTTTCCATCTGCGGAAAAACGTCCGCTGGCACGACGGCGTTCCGTTCACCGCGGAGGACGTGAAGTTCACCTACGAACGGTTGATCGACCCGAACGTGAAGACGCCCTTCGGCGCGGATTATCTTCTGGTCGAAAAGTTCGACATCCTTGACCCTCACACCTTCCGGGTCTTCTACAAGGAACCCTTTTCTCCCGCCCTGGAATCCTGGGGCATGGGCATCGTCCCCAAACATATCTTTGAAAAGGGGGATTTCAACAGCAACCCCGCCAACCGCGCGCCCATCGGGACCGGTCCCTATAAGTTCGTCGAATGGAAGACGGACGAGAAGATCGTTCTGTCCGCCAACCCGGACTACTTTGAGGGCCGCCCTTACATCGACCGCTTCATCTACCGGATCATCCCCGACAGCGCGGTGCAATTCCTCGAGCTGCGGCAGCAGGGGATCGATTCTACCGCGCTCACGCCGGACCAGTACAAGGCCTACCCCGAGTTCTTCCGCCACTACAACAAATACCGTTACCCCTCCTTCAGTTATGTGTTCCTCGGCTTCAACCTGAACCGTCCCATGTTCAAGGACCGGCGCGTGCGAGAGGCCCTGGCCCACGCCATCGACAAAAATGAGATCATCCAGGGCGTTCTGCTCGGGTTCGGCCGCCCCGCCACGGGCCCCTTTCCACCGACGAGCTGGGCCTACAACCCGGACGTCGCGGATTATGAATTCAACCTTGCCCGCGCCAAGGAGCTTCTGGCCGAGGCGGGATGGGAGGATTCCAACGATGACGGCTGGCTGGACAAGGACGGCAAGCCCTTCGAGTTTACCCTCATCAGCAACCAGGGGAACAAGCTTCGCGAGCTTTCCGCCATCATCATCCAGAACCACCTGGCCAAGGCCGGCGTCAAAGTGAACATCCGCATCATCGAATGGTCGTCCTTCATCCACAACTTCGTCAACAAGCGCGACTACGACGCCGTCATCCTCGCCTGGAACCTGTCCCGCGACCCGGACGCCTACGTGATCTGGCATTCCAGCCAAAAGGGGGAGACCCAGTACAACTTCGTGGGTTATGAGAATCCGGAGGCCGACAAGCTTTGGGAGGAGGGGCGCCGCACCTTCGACATGGAAAAACGCAAAGACATGTATCACCGGATCCATGAGCTCATCCATCACGACATCCCCTACATTTTCCTGTATTACCCGGAGTCTCTGCCCGTGGTCCATAAGCGCTTCGTGGGCCCGGAGGTGGCGCCGCTGGGGATGGGATGGAATTTCCCCAAGTGGTTCGTGCCGAAACCGTGGCAGAAATACCAGCGCGCGGCGCAGGGGTGAGCTGACATGACAGGCTACTTCTTCCGACGGATATTGCTTCTGGTCCCGATGCTTATCGGCATCACGGTCCTGACCTTCGGCGTGATGCAGCTGGCGCCGGGGAAATTCGCCGACACGCTGACGGACATGAACATGAAGGCGTCCGCCGAATCCAAACAGCGGCTGGTCAAACTCTACGGGTTGGACAAGCCCTGGTACGTCCAGTACGTAAACTGGCTGAAGCGGCTGGCGAAGCTGGACTTCGGCGAGTCATTCCGCGACGGCCGGCCCGTGATGACGAAGATCGCGGAGCGACTTCCGGCCACGCTGCTGCTGAACGTGCTCTCGCTGATTCTCATCTTTGCCATCGCGGTCCCCATCGGCGTGCTGTCCGCGGTGAAACAGAATTCGGTCCTGGACAAATCCATGACGCTCTTCGTGTTCCTGGGCTTTTCCGTGCCGACCTTTTGGCTGGCGCTCCTGATGATGATCGTCTTCGGGCTGAAGCTCGGGTGGCTGCCGATCTCCGGCCTGCGATCCCTTTCTTACGATGAGCTTTCGTCCTTCGGCAAGGCCTGGGACGTCGCGCGCCACCTGGTCCTTCCCGTCACGATATCGGCTTTCACCGGCCTCGCCGGATTGTCGCGCTACATGCGCAACGGTTTGCTGGAAGTGATCCGGCAGGATTACATCCGCACGGCGCGGGCCAAGGGACTGCCCGAATCCAAGGTGATATACAAACACGCGCTCCGCAACGCCCTGATCCCGATCGTGACTATTCTGGGATTGTATCTGCCGGAGTTGATCGGCGGCAGTTTCATTTTTGAAACGATCTTCGCCTATCCAGGCATGGGACGCCTGGGCTACGACGCCATCATGGCCCGGGACTACCCCGTCATCATGGGCGTGGGGACCATCGCGGCGCTGCTGACGCTGCTGGGGAATTTCATCGCCGATCTCCTGTACGCGGCCGTCGATCCGCGCATCCGGTACAAATAAATGCTGAAGATATTCTTCGCCCGCTTCCGCCGCAACCCCCTGGCCCTCACCGGCGCCGCGCTCGTGCTGTTCCTGGTCGTGCTGGCCTTCGCCGCGCCGGTTATTCTCCGGCAGGACCCCATGGGGCAGGATGTGGTCCACCGACTGCTGCCGCCTTCGGCGGACCATTGGCTGGGGACCGACGACCTTGGCCGGGACGTCTTTACCCGGATCATGTTCGGCACGCGGATTTCATTGGCCGTGGGGATCCTTGCCGTGTCCGCGTCGGTGCTCATCGGGACGCTGATCGGCTTGATCGCCGGCTACTTCGGAAAATCCATCGACGCCGCGCTGATGCGTTTGGTCGACATCCTGCTTTGCTTCCCGACGATATTCCTCATCCTGATGGTGATCGCTTTTCTCGAGCCCAATATCCTCAACGTGATGGCCGTCATCGGACTGACTTCTTGGATGGGGCTTTCCCGCATGGTGCGGGGGGAAGTCCTGAGCCTGCGCGAGCGCGATTTCATCTGGGCGGCCAAGGGGCTGAACCTTTCCACGCCGCGGATCCTTTTCATCCACATCCTGCCCAACGTGGTGTCGCCGGTGCTCGTGGCCGCGACCCTCGGCGTGGGCGGCGCCATCCTGACCGAGTCGGCGCTTTCGTTCCTGGGGTTGGGCGTGCAGCCGCCGTCGCCGTCCTGGGGGAACATGCTGGCGGCGGGGAAAGATTACATCCACATCGCCTGGTGGCTGACGGTGTTCCCGGGTTTGGCGATCCTGATCACGGTGCTGGCGTTCAATTTATTGGGCGAAGGGCTGCGGGACGTGTTGGACCCGCGGCAGGCGGATTGATATGACCGAAGCATTGCTCCGCATTGAAAATCTTTCCGTTGAATATGTCCACGGCAAGAAGCGCCTGGCCGCGGTGCGGCAGGTTTCCCTTGAGCTGCCCGAAGGACAAACCCTCGGGGTCGTGGGCGAGTCCGGCTGCGGCAAATCCACGCTGGCGCTTTCGATCCTACGACTTCTCCCCGAGAAGGAAGGTCACATCTCCGGCGGGCGAATTCTATTTAAAGGTCGGGACATCCTCTCGTTACCGGCGGAGGATTTGCGCCGTTTGCGCGGCGGCGACATCGGCATGGTGTTCCAGGACCCCTACTCTTCCCTCAACCCCGTGCTCACGCTCGGCGAACAGATCGAAGAGGTCCTCGAGATCCACCAAGGCGCGCGGAACAAAAAGCGCGTCCTCGAGTTGTTCGGCCACGTGCGGCTGCCGGAACCGGGGCGTTTTTATTCGTCCTATCCGCACCAGATTTCCGGCGGACAGCGGCAGCGCGTGATCCTCGCCATGGCGCTGGCGGCGAACCCCAAACTCCTGATCGCGGACGAACCCACCACGGCCCTGGACGTCACGGTGCAGAAGGAGATTTTGGATTTGCTTTCCCTGCTCCAGAAAGAAATGAAGCTCGCCATGCTGTTCATCACCCACAACCTGGGCCTCGTGTCGGAGCGCATGGACCGCGTCGCCGTGATGTACGCCGGGGAAATCGTCGAAACCGGGCCGACCGCCGAACTTTTCCGCCAACCGCGGCATCCCTATACGCAGGGCCTGCTGCGGTCGCTCCCCAAATTGACGCAGACCGCCGGCCGCCTTCCGATGCTGCCGGGCCAGCCGCCGGACTTAAAGAATGTCCCCAGCGGCTGTCCTTTCCATCCGCGCTGCCCGATGGTCTTCGAGCCCTGCGCCCAACAACATCCGGAGCTGGCGCCGCGTGGCGGAAACCCCGCAGCCTGCCACCTTTATCCCCTATGATCCTTCTCTCCGCGGAAAACATTTCAAAGGAATTCCCGGTGGAGGGCGGCGTCTTCCGCCGGAAGATCGGTTCGGTCAGGGCGCTGGATAGCGTTTCGCTCCGGCTGGAGGAAGGGGAATCCGTCGGCGTCGTGGGGGAATCCGGCAGCGGCAAGACAACGCTGGCCAAAATCCTTTTGCGGATGCTCGCGCCGGACGTCGGTAAACTCCTGTGGGAAGGCAAGCCGGCGGAATCGATCTCCCGGAGGGACTGGGCCCACGGCGTGCAGATGGTCTTCCAGGACCCATCCGCGTCCCTCAACCCGAAGCTCACGGTGCATACCCAGTTGACCGAAGCGCTCCGGGCGAGAAAAAGCGACCCGGCCGAGCCGCGCCTGTCGGCGAACGCGGAAAAGGACGCGTTGCGGGAATTGCTGGTCTCCGTCGGATTGCCTTGGGACGCGCTTTTTTATTATCCTCATCAGTTCTCAGGGGGACAGAAGCAGCGGATCGCCATCGCCCGGGCCCTGGCCGACCGGCCCCGCCTTCTTATCGCGGACGAGCCGGTCTCATCGCTCGACCTGTCGATCCAGGCGCAGATTTTGAACCTTTTGATGGATTTGAAGGACCATTACCGCCTGACGCTCCTGACCATCAGCCACGACCTGGCCGTCATCAGTTACCTGGCCGGCCGCGTGGTGGTCATGAAACAGGGGAAGGTCGTGGAGGAAGGCGCGACGGCCGACGTCTTATCTCGGCCCGCCGACGCCTACACGAAGGCGCTGTTGGACGCTGTCCCGCGTTTGGAAACGACGACATGACATATATTACCCTGAACGACATGCTGGCGCAGTCCGTCCGGGAAGTACCGGACAAAGTGGCTTTCCATTTTAAACATGGACAGATCACTTACCGCGAGCTTTCGGAGCGGATCGACCGCTGCGCGGCCGGGCTCCACGCCCTGGGGATCAAAAAGGGCGACGCCTTCGGTTTGGTCCTGCGCAATTCGGTCGAGTTCGTGACGCTCTTCTTCGCCCTGGCCCGCCTGGGCGCCGTGTCCGTGCCCGTGAACTTCATGGAAAAGGGCGAGCGGATGGGGTTCATCTTCAAGGACGCGGAGGTCAAAGGTTGCCTGACGTCCAAGGAATTCCTGGCCAACGTTCTGGACGCCCGGAAGCAGGCGCCGTCCCTCAAGCACATCTTCCTGAAGGGCGCCGAAAGCGGCTTCCCCAATTTCGAAACGCTGCTGAAGCCTCCCTTGCCGGCGGATTCCTATCCGGCGAACAAACCCGAGGAGCTCGTCCTCTTGATCTACACCGCCGGAACGACGGGCCAGCCCAAAGGCGTCATGCTGACGCACCAGAATTTCTACGCCAACCTGGAATCCACCCGCGGCGCCATCGAGCTGAAGCGCGAAGACATCTTCATGTGCCTCCTCCCCATGTTCCATTCCTACGCCTGGACGACCAACGTGTTGTTGCCGCTGCGGCTGGGGACGTCGACGGTGATCATTGAATCGCTCCTGCCTTTCGAACCGGTGCTGAAGGCGATCTGGGATTATAAGGTCACGATCTTCTGCGCCGTGCCGCCCATCTTCGCGGCCCTCACGCAGAAGATACGCGGCATGAAGGCCTTCTTCATGCGCCTGGTCAACCCCGTTCGGATCTGCGTTTCAGGCGCCGCCGCGCTGCCCCATCAGGTCCATAAGGATTTCGAAGAGTCCTTCGGCATCCCGCTGCTCGAGGGCTACGGCCTCACCGAAGCGTCGCCCACCGTCTCCCTCAACCCGTTGCACGGGAAGCATAAACCCGGCACCGTCGGCATCGCCTTTCCGGACGTCCACATCAAGATCGTGGACGATCACGAAAAACCGGTGCCCATCGGATTGGTGGGGGAAATCTGCGTCAAGGGCGACAACGTGATGTCGGGTTATTATAAAAAGCCGGACGAGACAAAAGAGGCATTCACCCAGGACGGCTGGCTGAAGACCGGAGACCTGGGGCACCTCGACGCCGACGGCTATCTGACCATCGTGGACCGGAAGAAGGATTTGATCATCGTGAAAGGGCTGAACGTCTACCCCCAGGAAATCGAGCACGTTTTGGAATCCCATCCCGCCGTGGCCGAGGCCGCCGCGGTGGGATTTCCAACGGAGACCGGGGATGAGACCATCCGCGTTTTCGTCACGCTGAAGGAAGGGAAGACCGCGGACAAAGGCGAACTGCTCAAGCTCTGCCGCGAGAAGCTCGCTTCCTATAAAATCCCCAAGGACATCGAAATACGCAAGGAACTCCCCAAAAACGCCATCGGAAAAATCCTCAAAAAGGACCTCCGGCAAGAAAATCCCCATGCATGACGATTTGACCGCCCTGGGCCCCGTCCTCGCGCCGCTCCGAAATGGCAAGGACGCGGATAAGATATGGCTCGTGGGCGGCGTGCTTCGCGACGCGCTGCTGGGCCGTCCGCTGAAAGACGTGGATTTCGCGGTGCTGGGCGACCCGCTGAAGGCGGCCAGGAAGCTCGGCGCCGCGCTGGGCGCGCGCGCTTTCGCGTTGGATGAGGAGCGCCGGATATACCGCCTCGTCCAGCAATCGTCCTCATCGGAGCGCGTTTTCGATTTTTCGCCTGTCGAAGGAAAATCCATCGAAGAGGACCTGGCGCGACGGGATTTCACCGTCAACGCCCTGGGGCTGCCCTTGACGGCGTCCGACCGTAAGGACTGGCGGAAACAGATCATCGACCTGTTTCAGGGACAAAAAGACCTGAGATCCCGAAACATCCGTCTGACGGGGGAAAAGGTCTTACGCGCCGATCCGTTGAGGCTTTTGCGCGCGTTCCGTTTCTCCGCCGAGCTGGATTTCAAGCTGGAACCGAAAACCCTGGCCGCCATCCGGAAGAACGCCGCCATGATCAAGAAGCCGGCGGCGGAGCGGATCCGGGAGGAACTCCTCAAAATCCTGGTGACGCCCCGGGCCGCGGCCGCGTTCCGGGCCATGGACGACGCCAAGCTTCTGTGCGTCCTGTTTCCCGAAGCCGAAGAGATGCGCAAGACGGCCCACGCTTATTACGGAAAGGGCGGCGTCCTCGACCATTCGCTCAAGGCCATGGAGGCCTTCGAGTGGCTCATGGAACGCCTGAAGGAATTCTTCCCGCGCATCCATCATCCGCTGACGAAATACGCGCACGAGAAAATGGGCGGACATCCGCGATACGCTTACCTGAAATTCACCGAGCTGTTGCACGACGTGGGAAAACCGGCGACGGCCAAGGTGGAAAAGGGGAAACTGCATTTTTACGGCCACGATTACGTGGGGATGAAGCTGACCGAGGAGATCGGCCGCCGGCTGCGTTTTTCCAACGAGCAGACGCGCTCCGTCGCGCGCCTGGTGCAATCCCACATGCGGCCCGGCAACCTCGGCCACCAGCCGGTCTTGACGGACCGCGCGGTCTTCCGTTTTTACCGCGACCTGGAGGGGGATGCCGTGGGGATGCTGCTGGTGTCCCTGGCGGACCATTTCACCTATTTGACGGAGAAACAGCGCCGCGATAAAAAGGACCCTGTCATCAATACCATACACTTCATGCTGGAGCGGTATTTCCTTCAGCCGCAGGCGGTGCATCCCGCGAAGGTTGTGGATGGAAACGACCTCATGAAATTCCTGAAACTTAAGCCTGGCCCCGTATTGGGGCGTCTGCTAGACTTCATCCAAGAGGCGCAGGCCGGCGGCAAGGTGAAAACGCGGGAACAGGCCCTGTCGCTGGCGAAGGAAGCGCTCTCCGACGTGAAATTCGCCGGCAATATGCTAAAATGACGCGGTCCAGTTTCACTCGTTTTGATTCGATAACAGAGAGTAAATCTCACACCACTTCACGAAAGAGTGCCCAATGCTCAAACAACTGATAGAAAATAAAAAAGCTAAAATCGGAATCATCGGCCAAGGGTACGTCGGTTTGCCTTTGGCTTTGGAATTCGCCAAAAAGGGCTTCGCCGTCACCGGATTCGAGCTCGATGAATTCAAAGTGAAGTCCATTAACAAAGGCGTCTCCTATATACCGGACATCCCCACCAGCGCGCTGAAGGCCGTTGTGGATTCCAAGAACATGTCCGCCACGCTGGATTTCAAACAGATCGCCAAGATGGACGTGATCATCATCTGCGTTCCCACGCCCCTCAACAAGAGCAAGGACCCGGACCTCAGCTATATCGTTTCATCGACGGAAAAAGTCTGCAACCATATCCGGCGCGGACAGCTGATCGTTCTGGAAAGCACCACCTATCCAGGCACGACCCGCGAACTGGTCCAGCCCATGCTGGAGAAAAACGGCTTCAAAGCCGGAAAAGATTTCTACCTCGTCTTTTCGCCGGAACGCGTGGACCCGGGCAACAAGAAGTTCGCCATCCACAACACGCCCAAGATCGTGGGCGGCATCACGCCGGAATGCACTGAGCTTTCGCGGCTGCTCTACGCCTCCATCATCGAGCGGGTGATCCCGGTCTCCTCCACGGAAACGGCGGAGATGGTGAAGCTGCTGGAAAACACCTTCCGCGCCGTGAACATCGGCCTGGTGAACGAAGTGGCGCTGATGTGCGACCGGCTCAAGATCAACACTTGGGAGGTCATCGACGCGGCCGCCTCCAAGCCCTTCGGCTTCATGCCTTT
>CAYZXT010000026.1:0-24070 GCA_964482515.1 uncultured Elusimicrobia bacterium
GCAGAGGCGCGCGATGAGCGGGGCCAATTCTCTAATAACCATCTCAAAACCGGCCCCCAGGTTCACGGGGTCCGGCTCATCATACTTCTCGGCGGCCAGAAGGATGCCTTCCGCCGCATCTTCCACATAGAGAAATTCCCGGGAGGCGTTGCCCGTCCCCCACACTATCAGTTCTTTATCGCCGCGCTCCTTCGCTTCCAGGCATTTGCGGATCAAAGCGGGAATCACGTGCGAAGTTTCCAAATCGAAATTGTCCCTGGGACCGTACAAATTAACGGGGAAAAGCGTGATCGCGTTGAAACCGTATTGCTGGCGGTAGGCCTGGGCCTGGACCAACAGCATTTTCTTGGCCAACCCGTAAGGCGCATTGGTTTCTTCGGGATACCCGTTCCAAATATCGTCTTCCTTGAAAGGGATAGGCGTGAATTTCGGATAAGAACAGATCGTCCCCAAGGCGACGACCTTCGCGATGCCGGACCGGCGCGCATGCTCCATCAGCAAAGCGCCCATCATAAGATTGTCGTAATAAAACCGGCCCGGGCTCGCCCTGTTGGCCCCTATGCCGCCCACGTTGGCCGCCAGGTGGATCACCATGTCCGCGGGGAATTTTTCGTAAAGCCGGATGACGGCCTCTTCCGTCGTGAGGTCGAACTCGCGCCGCCGGGCGACGAAAATATCTCTGCAGCCGCGCTGGCGCAGTTTCTCCACGACGAAGCTGCCCAAAAAGCCGGCGCCGCCCGTGACGATGACCCGTTTATTTTCCCAGAATCTTTGGCTCAATTTATTTTACCGGTACCGTGCGCGCATCGGAAAGAAGAGAAAAGGCTTACCTGGCCGCGTAAAGGAGGGATTCCTGCTTGGCCAATTCCATGTCCGCGTCGACCATCACGCGCACAAGATCTTTGAACTTCGTCTTCGGCTCCCACTTCAACATCCGCTTGGCCTTGGACGGATCGCCGATCAGGAGATCAACTTCCGCGGGGCGATAATATTTCGGGTCGATGTCGACGTGCTTTTTCCAATCGAGGTCGAGATAACCGAAGCACTCATCCAGGAACTCCCGGATCGAATGCGTTTCGCCGGTGGCGATCACGAAATCATTGGGCTGTTCCTGCTGGAGCATGAGCCACATAGCTTCCACGTATTCCTTGGCATATCCCCAGTCCCTCTTCGCGTCTAAGTTCCCCAGGAAAAGTTTTTTCTGGAGGCCTAGCTTGATCCGCGTGGCCGCCCGCGTGATCTTACGCGTGACGAAGGTTTCTCCTCGCCGCGGCGACTCATGGTTGAACAGGATGCCGTTGCACGCGAAAAGACCATAGCTTTCGCGGTAGTTGACGGTGATCCAATAAGAATAAAGTTTGGCGACGGCGTAGGGGCTGCGCGGATAAAAGGGCGTCGTTTCCTTCTGCGGGGTTTCCTGCACTTTGCCGTAGAGCTCGCTGGAAGACGCCTGGTAAAACTTGCACTTCAGCCCCGTGTCGCGGATGGCTTCGAGCAGCCGCACGGTCCCCATGCCGGTGACTTCGCCCGTGTATTCCGGGACGTCGAAGCTGACGCGCACATGGCTTTGCGCGCCGAGGTTGTAGATTTCATCGGGCTGGATTTCGCGCAGGAGGCGGTTGAGGGAGCTGGCGTCGTTGAGATCGCCGTACACGAGGTGCAGCTTGGCTTTCGGATCGTGGCGGTCCGTATAAATGTGGTCGATGCGCTGGGTGTTGAAGGAACTGGAGCGGCGGATGACTCCGTAGACGTCATAGCCTTTTTCAAGCAGCAACTCGGCCAGGTATGAACCATCCTGGCCGGTAATACCGGTAATGAGAGCTTTTTTCACGATTTTCCTTCTCCTGTTGGGGTGTTGGAATCATAACCAATCCGACGGGCAAAGTCAAACCCGGCACAGACGGAATCATTCCCAGTTTTCGGCGTTTTCCGCGCGCCTTTCATCGCTGACGCGGGAGCGCGATTTTATCATACAACGACAACAACCGCTCCACGCCGACGGACGCGCCGTAGCGCTGCTCGGCCGCTTTTCGGGCGTTCACCCGCATGGCGGCGAGCTTTTGACGGTCGTCGAGGACTGATCCAAGGATTTGAGCCAAGTTTTCCGGGTCGCCGGCGGCAAAAAGAGCCCCGGTCTCCTCTTCGCGGATAAGCTCCTGGGTCCCTCCCAGCCGGGAGCCGAGCACCGGTGTTCCGGTCGCCAGGCTCTCCAAAACAGCCAACGGACAGTTTTCATAGCATTCCGAAGGGAAAACCAGAAGCGACGCTTTTTTGAGCTTCTCGACTTTCTGTCCGCCTTCCAACCGTCCATGCCAGCGCACCGGCAGAGCGGGATGGGTCCTGATAAACTCCGAGAGAAATCCCTGCAGCGGCCCGTCGCCGATGATCTCCAGGGGCGGAGCGGCCGTGCGCGACGCGACGATCTCATAGGCCCTGAGCAAAGTCTGTAGGCCCTTCTCCTGAGAGAGCCGTCCCAGGAACAAAATATAGTCCTCCGCATTCGGCTCGAACGGATACGCGGACAGGTCCAAAAAATTCGGCTGCACATGAATCTTCTCTTCGGGCAGGCCGCCCTCCACAAACTTCCGCTTGGAGAATTCGCTCAAGGCGATGTAGGCGTCCGCCCCGTGCCGCCAGGTTCCCAGCATCCGGTGAATGGCCAACGTCGAAGCCATCACCGCGGACTGGGAAAGGCTCCCGCCGTAGCATCGCCCGCCGACCGCGTGCAGGGTATTCCCCCCGATGCACCGCTCGCACGGCTTCCCGTCGCGCAGGAACAAACCGTTCACGCAGAGCGTCCGGTAGTTGTGAAGGGTATGCACGACCGGAACGCCGGCCCCGTGCGCGGCAGCGTAGACCGAGGGAGAGATGAGCGGAAAAATATTGTGGGCGTGGACCAGCCGGGCGTTGGTCTCCCGGATTTTCCGTCGGAGCGCGGCATGGACCTCAAACGAAAACGGGACCTGCAGGGTGGAGAGGATCTTTTTGGGAAGGGGAGCGGACAGGAAATCATCGCTGCGCCGCTCGAAGAATTCCGTGGATTGCCCGTTGCGCTCCAACGTCTGGCGGAGGTTCCGGACGACGGTTTCCTCGCCGCCCGCCTCGCGGTAAACGTTATGGACGAAGAGGACCGGCTGCGTAGCGGAAGCGGGGGCCGTCATGACGCCGCGATGGCGGAGGTTGTTTTGCGGGACGACACGACAGTTCGCAGAAGATCGTCCAATTGCCGCGCCGCCACGGGAAGGTCGAAATGTTTCCTGGCGACGTCCCATCCGCCGCGGCCGACGCGCCACCGCAGGTCCGCGGAACCGAGGGCGCGGGACAAAGCCTCGGCGATCTCCGGCGGCCTGACGCCCGGTTGGAAAAGCAGGGCGCTCTCCCCGTCCTTCAAATAATGTCCGACATCGCCCACGCCGGTCGCCACGACCATGCGGCCGGACGCCAAATATTCGCTGAGCTTGGTCGACAGTCCCGAACGGCTCCAGACCCCGTCCCGGCGGATGTTCACCAAAACGCTCGCGCTGGACATCCATTCCTTGACCTGCGAACGCCCCACGAAACCCGGCAATTGAACATGGCCGGAAAGACCGAGCTCTTCAACTTTCCGGCGAATCTTCTCAAACCGTTCCGGTTCCCGGCTGTTTCCCCCGAGCAAGACTCCCCGGAATGGAATCCCCCGCTCTTTCAGGAGATGAAAAGCGTCCACCAATCCTTCCATCTCGTCCTGTTCCCCGAAAGCGCCGGCGTAGAAAATGACCGGTGGATCTGACTCGGGCTTTTCGAAGCACTGCCACTCATGGCAGTCGATGATGGTGGGGACCAGATGGACTTTCCGGGGATCGCCGCAAAGCGCCTCATATTTTTGGCCCAGATAGCGGGAAATGACGACCACCGCGTCGGCCATCGAGGGACACAGCTTGTCCCCCAACGACGAATTGAGCGCGAAGAGTCTGCGCGACGGGGAAACGCCTTCTTGGGAAACCAGCTCGTGGCGCTCATCCTCGTAGGATTGGATCGTGGCCACGCCGAAGCCGCGGGCCATCCGGGTCAGCCACCAGGTATCGTAAAACGACAAATTGTTGAACCAGAGAACGTCGACGGCCTTTCGCCGGCAGGCGTCTTCCAGCCAGCCGCCGATCACGCGGACCGCACGGAGTTTTTCGAGGACGACGCGCAAACCCGAGGAACGGTTGGTGGTCCCGAGCGCGTACCGAAAGGGAACGCCGTCGACCTCGCCTTCGGGCGTATGGGACTCGCCCGATGAAATGCCGAGGGCATGCTCGTTCCAGATCGTCACCGTGTGGCCGGCGTGGACGAGGGCCCGGCAAAGCATCCTCAGCCGGGACGTGTTCCCCCCGCCCTCGGGCAGGTCGGCGACCGTGACAAAAATAATGTTCAAGGAGATACGACCTCGAGCTTGGCCGAGGCGGACTTCACGCGGTTGGTCCCCTCGTTGTTCCGCCCTTTCTTGAGGAAGACCATGTTGTGGTAGAAGTGCATGGCCACGATGTTCTTGTCGTAATAGCTGGGCTGATAACCCTCATTCTCGAATTCTTCGTGATTGAGGCAATCCGTCAAAGCCTTGAAGAAATTCATGCTGGTCGACGGGTTCTTCAGGTTGGAACTGTCGCCGCCCGCGTCGGCCCAATAGGACGTTTGTATGTCCTCGACGGCGTACCAGCCGTCCGGGCTCACCAGGGGAAACAGGATCTTGAAGGTTTCGATCACGTGCTCGTTCAAGTGGCTGCCGTCATCGATCACGATATCCAGCTTGCCGCCCATCTCCTCGCGGACGAGCTTCTCCAGGAACGGTTTATCAACCTGGCTGCCCCGAAAAATCTTCACCCGCGGCTCAGGCGGCAGTTTCTTTTCGTGAAGATCTATGGCGAATATTTGGCTATTGGGAAAGAAATACTTCCACATATAAAGCGAATTCCCGCCCATATGGGGATCGTCGTACCCGCCCACGCCGATCTCCAGAACGTTCAGCTCCCGCTTCCGCATTTCCCAAAAATGCCTTTGATAATGCTGGGTGTACCAATGGACGTTCCATTTGTCGGACCGGTGGAGGGTCGCCAGAGCGTTCAGGTTGCCGGAAATGAACGGGGACATGATCTTACGCAGAATGCGCTTCTGTCCGCCGCTGAGAAATTTAATCGATGGAAGAGATAATTTCATAGGTTGTCCTTTCAAAACAACAGCTCCCTGGCTCCCGCCAGGCCGAGGCACGCGCGCTGCGCGTTCTTCACAAAATTCCGCAGCGGCGTCCGGGCGTAGTCCACCGAAACGCCGTCGGCGCCGGAAATCATCCGCAGCATGGGGAGCGGGCGAAAAAAACCATAGCCGCTGAAACCCCCGAGCCGCCTATAAAAAACATGCTCCGCCCAATGGCCCGGCTCGTCCCTCATTTCGGCGTGGGCGCCGGCGAAGCGTTCCAGGTAGAGCGGCCGCGACATATAAAACAGGCTGGTGAACGCGCTCTTCCTGCGGCAATAGGCGTCGATGATCAGCTGCCTGCGGCCGGACTGTCCTTCCGCGAAATCAAAAAGCTCCTGGAAGTTCCCGTAAATATATCGCCCGGTGATCTTGATGAAACCCTCTTCCTTCAGTTCCTCCCGCACGAAACGGTCGAGCATTTCAAATTCCAGCGATCCCTTGTTGCGATTCTTGTCCCCCGGCTTTTCATAGGTCTTATAAACCAGCCCGGCGTCCTCCCGCGGAAAATCCGCGTCATCGCGGACCGGGTATCCGGAGTTCTCCAGGAAATAAACCTTTGAGAACCGTCGGTAGAAGTTGATCGCCTCCAGGTATTCATTCTTTCGTTTGCCGGGATCGTTGTGCGCCGAATGGGACGAAACCTGCGGCGTGATGGTCGCCGTCAAGACGATGGGGATCACAGCATGATGCCTTTGCCTTCCGGCAGAACCATCTCCGAAAATTTGCCGACCACCTTTATGATGAGCCCGTGGTAGTTCCCATAGAGGAATTTCACCGGCCAAAGCAAATAGCCCAGGACGACGGCCCCGTAGACGAACAAAATCCGCCCGTGAAAGCTTTCCGAATGTCGGTTTGAGATCTTCAGCATCTCCCGCGTCCGCTGCACGGTCAGCATGTTGGATTTCCGGTCGTAGTCTCCTTCGATGATGCAGTAACCCATCAGGTGGTCGAGGCATTTGACCTTCCCGTGCTTGGAGAGTTGTATCCAAAGCTCCCAATCGAAGCCCCAGAACAAATCGATATCGATCTCGACGTCCGGATACCGGCGCAACATCGCGCCCGTCTGAGGAACGAAATCGGAATAGACCAGCTCCGCGGGCGGCCGGTGCTGCCCCGCGTTCAAATAAAGGAACGAACCGTTCTCGTGGACGTTGATCACCGAACCATAGACAAGCGCCAGCGACGGATCCGAATCCAGCGCGGCGACGCCGGTGGCAATGGCGTCCGGGGTCAAACGGTCATCGGAGTTCAGCCAAGACAGATATTCTCCCGTCGCGATCTTGAATCCCTTGTTGATGGCGTCCGCCTGCCCGCGATCGGGTTCGGAAACCACCCGGATGCCGGGATGGCGCTTCGCGTATTCCTGGGCGATCGTCACGGAGTCGTCCTTGGACGCGCCGTCCATCACGATGACTTCGATGTCGGGATGGGTTTGCGCCAGGATGGAATCCAGACAAGTGCGGAGGAAACGGCCGCCGTTATAATTGGGGACGACGATGGAAACTTTCTTACCCATTAATTAGCCCTTACGAGGTTCTCGTATAAATCTTTGAAAGCGCCGGCCTGTTTCTCCAGCGTGAATCTATCCAAAATCAGCCGGCGGCATTTTTCTGAAAGAGATTTCCGACCTTCCCCCAACGACAGGACCCACCGCAGCCCTTCTTTCAGCGATTCTGCGTCGCCGTCACGGGAGAGATAGCCCGTTTCCAGATGCGCGACGGCGTCTTTCACGCCGCCGGCGTCGAACGCCACGCAGGGAACGCCGCAGGCCATGGCCTCGAGCAAGGAGTTGGGGAGGTTTTCCCCCACCGCCGGGTGGACGTAGGCATCGGCCGCGTTATAAATCTGAGCCATCCGGCCTTCCTCCTGCACCAGTTCATGCCGCCACACCGGAAACGGCAATTCCCTCCCCCACTGGTCGGCCCCTTCGCCCACCAGCATGACCATCAAATCGTCGCGGCGTCCGAGGGCGCCCAAGGCCTTCAGGAAAAACCCTCCGCCCTTCCGCTCGTTGTCGGGAAGCCTCTGCGCTGCGAAAAGGAACGCCTTTTTCCCCAGGGGGATGTTCAACAGCTTGCGGCAATGGTCTTGTTCCAGCGGGCGGAACACCGCCGTGTCCACGCCGTTGGGGATATAATGCGTTTTAAATCCTTCGAACAACGGACTTTCCTGGGAGGCGCGAAGGGCCCAGGACGACGGGGCCACCACATCGAACCCGGTCCGCCGGTATAAATATTTCTTCATGTTAAAAAGGAACGACGCCGTGTCCACCGGAAGGCCGGGATAATAATCCAAATGCGGGCACGGCTTGCAGCCCGTCCTCCAGCCGGCGCAGCTTCCCGAGAATGTGCAATGGCCGGTCAAAGGCCAAAGGTCGGACAAGCGCCAAACGACCTTTTTGTTCCTGGCCATCAGCGGGAGGACCGTGTGCGAAAAATATCCGCCGTGGGTATTGTAAAGCTGGATGACGTCGGCCTCCCGGTACCAGGGATGGTTCAGCAGCGCGAAGGACGACGGAAAAAACAAATACTGGAGCCCCAGGAAATGAGTGAGCTTCCGCGAGACATCATCCGCCAGTTTGAGGACGCCGCGGCTGATCAGGTCCACATCGGGATCGCCGGTTTCCTTCAAGGACACCAACATCCTCGATTGAACCCCGAGGGCGCGAAGACCCGCGTGGATTTTATGGGCGGAACGGCCGGACCCGCCCAAATGGTCCGTCTGGCTGATATGCAGGACCGAAAGATCAGGCAACGCTTCTCCTACGTCCGTTGACCACAACGCCGTTGCCGCCGATGAAAAGATCTACGTCCTCAATGACCGCAGGATCGCACCATTCCCGGATCTCCTCCAACGTGCGGGGCGTATCATAGGCCGGCGCCAGCGCGTCGAAAGTGTCCATGATCGCCCACTCCCGCCGCTGTTTATAGGAAAGCCCCCAGTCCAGATAGTTCCAGCACGGGATGGGGATCAAGGCCGCGACGCGGCGCCCAAAATAGGGGATCTTTTTTATCAATGTATCAAAAGGCAGCCAAAGGGGGATGTAGAATTCGATGATCTTGAGGAGCGTCCGCGGCGACATCTTCGACGTGACCGGCCGCCAGAAATACTTCGGCGTGGACCAGACCGACGGTTTCCGGAGCTTTTCGTAATGGTCCATGGAAAAACGTCCGCCGGGTTTGATGAAATCCAAAAGCGTGCGGAACGCCTTCTCGGCGTCGGGCGTATGCTGAAGGACGCCGTAGCAAAAGACAAAATCGAAGCGCGCCTTTTCCAGAGGAAGCGAATAAATGTCCCCCTGAAAAAGGAACAGGCGCTCGTTGTCATGGCTCGCCAGGTTCGCGTCCACCGCGTTGCTGTAATCCATGCTGACGACTTCCGCCCCGGCGCTCAAAAGGATCTCCGTGAACCGCCCCGCGCCGCTTCCCGCTTCCAAAACGATCTTGCCCCTCAGGTCTTCCGGACGCCATTTGGTGCAGGACCAAAAGCGCTCCGAAGACAGATCCTTCATGTTGCGGGAGTCCAGCTGGGTCGACTTGAAGCGGTTCCACTGTAAACCGAAATTGTCCGAGTAATTGCTCTCGGGTACGAACCGCGGAATATAGCCCCGGATGGGATAACGCTGACCGTCGGCCTTGGACACAAGCCATCCTTCTTTCACCCGTTGCCCATCGGAAGAGAATTCCGCCGGCTCCAAGGTGAAGCGCTCGCCCAGAAATTTTTCGAAATGCTTTTTTCTCATGCAGCGCTCTCGATGAATCGGTCATACCAACGTTGGAACATGACCAAAGTCCAAAGCTGTTCCGTGTAATCGCGCTCCCCGCCCATGTGCGGACGCACGACCTTCTCATAAACGGCCGGAGACAGAAGCCCCTGCTTCTTCAAGCGGTCGGGGCTAAGGGACTCTTCCACAAAGGGCCGGAGCTCCCGGCGGGTCCATAGGGGCAGAGGCAGCACGAAACCGCGCTTGGGTTCATCCAAAAGCCCCTTCGGTAAAAGGTCTTTGATGACCGTCTTCAACAAACCCTTATGATCGGCCGCGGAGGTCCGGATATCGGCCGGCACCTGGAAAGCGAGCTCCACGAGTTCATGGTCGAGGAAGGGGACGCGAGCTTCCACCGAATGCGCCATGGAGAAACGGTCCGTTACGTGCAAAAATTCTTCCGGAAGCTGCATCTGAAAATCCACAGCGGCGACGGCATCGCGGGGATTTTGCGCGCTCGATTCGCGCCATAGATTTTCCAGCAGTTCCTCCGTGGATGCGTCCCCGTTCCTCCCGCCGCGCGCGGCGACAAGCTGATGCTTGGCGGCGTCGGTCAGGTAACGGTGGTAGAAATGGCCGTGCGGCCACCGAATCATATCGAAAGACTCGCGCCAGGGATGGCCCCCAAAAGCAATGTCCTTGATCCTCTTCAGCGGCCGATAGAAAACCGGGCGCTCGTGGATCCGCCATTTCCCATAATTGCCGAACAGTTCGTCGCCGCCGGTCCCGGTCATGGCCACTTTGCATTCGCGTCCGATGAACTCGTAGATGTACCAGGACGGAAGCCCTCCGCCGTATGGTTCATCCAGATGCCAAACCATTTTATCCAAAGAATCTAAAATCGATGACGGTTCCACGGTGAGCTCGTGGTGCTCAGTGTCCCATTTTTCCGCGACGAGCTTTGCCAAGGGAAGCTCGCTGTAGGACTCATGCTCTTTGCCGTGAAATCCCAAAGTAAATGTTTTAACCTTCTTCCCGGTTTGTTTGGCCAACAAACCCACGAGGGCCGCGGAGTCCAGTCCGCCGGAAAGGGAACAGGCGATGGGCACGTCGCTCAGCGTCCAACGCTCAACGGCCGCTTCCATGGAAGCGCGGATCCGGTCGCGCCAATCCGAACGGCTGATCCCTTCCACCGGGTTGATGGGGAGGGTCCAATAGGGCCGGGAATGGAACGTTTTTCTGTCCAAATCGTAGGTGAATGAATGGCCGGCGGGTAATTTCTGGACGTCTTCGAAAATCGACTGCGGCGCGGGCACGAACTGAAGGCTGAGATAATGGTGGAAACTGGAAGCGCTGATTTCTTTCGAAACCCAGGGCAACGCCAGTAAACATTTCAGCTCGGAGGCGAAGGCGAAGCGGTCCGCTTTGTGGCAAAAATAGAAAGGCTTGATTCCCATCCGGTCGCGGGCGCCGAACAAACGGCGGCGCTTCACATCGTAGATGACGAAAGCGAACATGCCGTTCAAGTCGGCAAGCATCGCTTCGCCTTTTTCCTCGTAAAGGTGCAGAAGGACTTCCGTATCGGAATGGGACGTCTTGAACTTATGCTTCGCCTGAAGACGGCGCCTCAGCGCCGGGGCATTATATATTTCGCCGTTGCAGACGACCCAGAGGCTGTCGTCCTCGTTGGACATGGGTTGATGTCCGCCGTTCAGGTCCACGATGCTCAAGCGCCGCATCGCGAGGGCGACCCCGCTTTCCAAATCCTCGTGTCTCCCCTCCGAATCCGGACCGCGGTATTTGATCCGCTCAAGCATCGCGGACAACTGCGGGAAATCCGACCGGTGCGTTACGCCCAGGATGCCGCACATGATTATTTCACCGGACCGGAACAGCCTGGGCCGCGCCGCCCAAAATCGACGGCGCGAGCAAGTCGTCGTTCAAATAATCCTCATCCTTCGAATCCGCCGCCCAAGAGCCGAAGGAGGCGATGTCCCTGGCTTTCAGCAATTCATCGCGGTCGCGAAACGACACCCCAACGCTCTGCGTGGCGTGGGAATCGTTGCGATAGGCAACGCGCACGGTCGTGGGACGAAAGGGCCGCAAAAGGAACGTTCCGTATGCGAACTTCTCCGCCAGCAACGTTTGGTCCGCCGTTGGCGCGGGGATCGTTTGGAGGCGGGACAATTTATCCAGGTAATCCTCACGGGACGTGGAATCCACCGTAAATCCGTGGGCATCATACCTGCCCGTGCCCGCGGTCAGGACGGTTTTTCCGAAAAGCGCGGATTCGATCCCGATGGTGCCCCGGACCGTCAGGCAATAATCCATCAAGGAAAATAACGAGTAGGTGCTGATGTCCGTTTTGGATTCCAAAATTTTCACGTGGGGCGGCAGTGTGCCGATGCTTTTTTGAATGGCGATTTTTTCCACCAGCTCCCCCGTATAACCGTCACGGTTGAGTTTGACAATGTTGGCCGGATGCAGCTTCAGTATCCAATTCAAATTCGTGTTCTTGCACGCGGCCCGGACGCTTTCGATGAACCACTCCTGATAGTCCTGGAATAAATCTTTCCCGTAGAAGAAAGTCGCGTCCCAAAACAGGTGGGCAAAGACCACGGCTGTTTTTTTTCGGTCGTCCAGTTCAAGCTGCTTAAGGATTTCGTTCCTCTCGAACATCTTCGTGTTGAACTGCGTCCCGACTTCGCTGAACCATTTGCCGGCCGCATAGTTCTTATATATTTCCTTTTTAACCATCTCAGCTTTCCCGGAATCCCACGGCGCCGCCTTCAACTGGTCCCATGTCTTCTGGGACAGCGAGGCCGGATGCTGGGTGGCGTTTCCCGGGTGATACCGCTTCAGGATGAAGGCGTTGTCATCGTGGGACCCGCACCACTGCAACACGTCGAGCCCTCGGGCCAAGGACAAATCAAAGAATTCCCCGAACGGCGTATATCCCCGCTCCAGAAATAAAACCGTGTCGGGGCGGCAGTCGTCAAGGATCTTCGCCGCGGCGCGGGTGGTTTCCATCGTCTGCTTCAAGAACTCCTTGATCCGCGAACGGACTTCAGGATCAAGAACGTCCACGCTTCCAGTGTAGGTCTTGCGGACGAGCGACGAGCAGATGTATTTGCCGATCTTCACTCCTTCGAACTCGAAGGCCATGAGCTTTTCAAACGACGAGGCGCGGGACAAGAATTCGTCAACCATCGGACTGGAAACAGAATCATGCACGCCGTTCAAATAAGCCTGCAGGTGGACGAACCGTTTCACGCCGATGAGACGGTAAAGCCGTTCCGTCCAATCGGTCTTCATAGTCAAAACAACCGGCTCATACCCCTTCAGCAGAAACGCAACGACAAACATGAATTCCAACCGGAATACTATCCCGTAGGGATCAAGATTCACTATGAGGATGGCGCGGGAGGAGTTGGCTCTCAGATTATGCAATGCGAACCCGAATAACCTAAAGCGAAACAAAACATAATTTCGCACTGCATTAACCCTAAAGCGAAACTTTTTATGCAATGCGCTGATTTTTTTCAATATGTTTAATTCCCTTCGTCGTAGAAGTTTTCCCAGCGGTCGAAGATCTTGCCGGAAAGCATCACCCGCCGCACGCCGTCCTCAAGCGAGGTTTTGCACGTGAACCCGAGCAGCCGCTTTAACTTGGACGCGTCGCAATAACGCTCGTAGATCTCACGGCTTTGGTGGCGGTCGGTGTTGTCGAAGTTGCCGCGGCACTCCGGCTTCAATTTCTTCTCCTTGCCCGCGACCTTGATGATAAGGTTGGCGAGGCCGATCAGGGAGATCTTATTGACCCCGTTCCCGATGTTGATGGTTTCGCCGTCGGCCTTGTCGCTCAGGGCGGCCAGGATGGTGGCCTTGGCCGTGTCCGCCACATAGGTATAAGAGCGGAGCTGCTTCCCGTTCCCGTAAACGACGGGCGGCAGGTTGTTCACCGCGCGGTTGATGAACTTCGAGATGACGAACTGCGCCGTCTGGTAAGGTCCGTAGCAGTTGAAATAACGGACGATCGTATTGGCGATGGGATAGCGCTGGGTGTAGGCCTTGCAAAGCTCCTCGCCCGCCAGCTTCGTCACCGCGTAGACCGTTTTCCCCTGGGTGATGGACTCTTCCGTGATCGGGTTCTTCAGCGGCTCGCCGTAGACTTCCGACGACGAGGCGAACACGATCTTCTTCACCCGGTGCTGCACGGCGCAGTCCAGGACGTTCTTCGTGCCGTCGACGTTGATCTCGATGCAGCGCAGCTTGTCCTTCTCCGTCCGCTGGACGCCCAACATGGCCGCGAGATGGATCACCAGATCGACGCCGCTCAAGGCGTCGCGCAGGCTGGCCAAGTCGACGATGGAGCCGAAATGGACTTTGACGTTCTTGGGGATGGCTTCCTGCACGCGCTTCACCTGCTCCCCCAAATCAAACAGACGGACGTTGTGCCCGAGCTCCGACATTTGCCGGCAAATCTCCAACCCGATCATGCCGGCTCCGCCGGTCACTAAAACATTTTTATATTTCATGGATTTCCTCTTCATTTCTTAACGAGTGTGTTTTGCAGCGAGTGCTGATAAAGTTTCTTTAAAGCCACCGAGAGTTTCTGCTTCGGCTTGTACTTAAGGACCTTGCTGATCTTCGCGATGTTCGCTTCGCTGAACGAAGCGTCGCCCGGCTTGGCCGGCAAATGCTGAATTCGGCTTTTCTCCTCCACGCTTTGGATCATGGACGCGAGCTCAGCCACGCTGACCGACTTCCCCGCCGCCACGTTGTATACACCCAGCGCGTCGCTCTGCGCGGCCAGGAGATAGGCCTGGACCACATCCTCGACGTGGACGAAGTCCCGCGTCTGTTCACCCGTGCCAAAGATCGTGATGGGGTCCCCGCGCATGGCCTGCGCGATGAACTTGGGAATGGCGGCCGAGTAGGGGCTGTCCGCCCGCTGGCCGGGCCCGTAAATATTGAAACACCGCAAGGAACAGGCGCTCAACTTTTCGATCCGGCTGAAAATCTCCAGCGTCTGTTCGCCCACGCGCTTCGACAGGGCGTAGGGCGTTTCGCCGATGGTGGCCATGTTTTCCGACAGTTTGCCGGCGTGGTGCAGCGGATAGAGGGAACAGGACGATGCAAAGATCAAGCGTCGGACGCGGTGTCGCAGCGCCGCCTTGACCACGCAGGCGGTGCCCTCCACGTTGACCGAGAAACAGTCCATGGGATCCACGATGGATTTCTGCAGTTCGACGCGCGCGGCCAGATGGAAGATGACGTC
The DNA here is from genome assembly GCA_964482515.1 of uncultured Elusimicrobia bacterium. Taxonomy (GTDB): domain Bacteria; phylum Elusimicrobiota; class Elusimicrobia; order FEN-1173; family FEN-1173; genus CAYZXT01. The sequence continues at coordinate 14,202 of CAYZXT010000026.1, forward strand.
GCAGCCCCGCGCCGCCTTGTCCATATCCTGCGCGCTGCGGATGTCCCCCCGCTGAAACTCCGCTGGCTTAAGAATATTTTCTTCCCTGCCCGTGGAGAGATCATCGATGATCCGCACGCGGCAACCCAACGACAGCAGGTTGCGGACCAAATGATGTCCGACAAAACCCGCGCCGCCCGTCACCAGAACCTGTTTGTTCGCCAGTGTATTTTTCATATTAGTAGGTGATCATCTTGTCTAACAGCCGTGGGCCGTAGTCCAGGTTTTCCAGGATCTTCAGGATGCGCTCCGAGCTGTGCCCGTCGCCGTAGGGGTTCACGCACCCTTTCAGCTTCCGGCGATAGGAAGGATCGCCCAAGGCCTTGCGGATGGCTGCGGCGATCTTCCCCGCGTCGTAGGGCGTATTGATGACGTTGCAGGCCTGCATGCGGCCCCGCTGCCGGTTCCCCACGTTGATGGCCGGCAGCTTGAACGAGGGCGCTTCCAGGATGCCGCAGCTGGAATTGCCGATGATCACTGACGCGTAATGCAGCATGCTCAGGAACACATGCCTCTCGATGTTTTGGGTCGTATGTATGAACGGGAGCCGTTCGGATTCCTGGATCGCGCGGATGACTTCCATGCCGCCGGAGTCCACGTTGGGGTAGACCACGACGCTGGGAAGTTTCTCCCGTTCGATGGCGCGCATGGTCTCCTTCATTTGATCATAGGCCTGGTCCACCTCCGCCAGGGTCGCGTGCTGGATGACGAGGGCGAAGGGTTTCTCCAGGTCCAGCTTGAAGTGTTTGGCCAGTTGGGCCTTGGGCATCTTGGGCCCGTGGATCAAAAAGTCCAACTGCGGCGCGCCGACGTTGTGCACGCGCCACGGCTCCTCGCCCAGCCGAAGGACGCGCTGGGCCGAATCGTCGCAGGCCGCCAGATGGACGTGGCTCAGCTTGGTCATGGCGTGGCGCGCGTTGCCGTCGATGTGGCCGGAAACGTCGCCCGCCTGGATGTGCGCGATCGGGATGTTCATGTAGGCGGCGGTGGCGGCGCCGGCGAACATCTCCGCCCGGTCGCCCGTCACCAGGAGCAGGTCGGGCTTCAGCATATCGAAGACCTGCGCCAGCCCCTGGACCTCCACGCCGATGGACTTGGCCCAGGCCGCCGGCGTGTCGCCGTTGATCATCATGTCGACGCGGGCCGCGACAGGATAGCCGTCCGCCTCGATCTCGCGCATCGAATAACCGTACTGCTTCAGCAGGTGCATGCCCGTGACGACTAGTTGAAGCTCGAGCTTCTTGGACTTTTGGATCAGTCCGATGACCTTGCGCTTATAGCCGTATGTCGCGCGCGACGACGCGAGGACAGCGATTTTCTTTTTGCTCATTGAAGGTTCTCCCACTTGATCTGGACGTCTTTGGGGATCGCGACCTTGGCGCGTTTCCCGATGACCTTCTTTAAGTCCTTTGCGGGGACGACCCCCGGCCCCGGGCTCGGACGCTTTACCCACACCATATCGGCGGTGATCTTCGCGCCTTTGGGGATCGTCGTCTCCGAGACCACGCTCTCCCGTGCCCACGCGACGATCTGCTTTTCCTCTTTGAAGATCGTCCGCTGGCTGCCCATGGCCTCGTAGATCGCGCGCGCGCCCTTCACCAGCTGGCCGAACTCGTGCGGCTCGAGCGACGAAGGGTGATCGGGGCCTTTCTGCATCTTGTCCAAGGTGAAATGCTTCTCGATCACGCAGGAGCCCAAAGCGACGCTGCCGAGGGACGTGTAGATGTCCCGCGTATGGTCCGACAAACCCACAGGGACTTGGAACTCGTCCCGGTATTTGGGGATCATCCCCAAGTTGACCTTATCAGGAGGGCAGGGATAAATAGAGACGCAATGGGTCAGGATCAGCGGCGTGCCGATGGACTTCACGAGATCCACGGTCTCGCGGACCTCTTCCACCAGGCTCATGCCCGTGGACACGATCATGGGCTTCTTTTTCCTGGCGATGTGTTCGATCAGCGGCAGGTTGGTCATCTCGCCGGAGCCCGTCTTGAAGAAACTGACGCCGACCTCTTTGTCCAATACGTCCGCGCCGTCCCGGCTGAAGGGCGTGCACAGATAGATGATGCCCAATTGCTCGCAGAGTTTTTTCAGCCGGATGTGCTCTTTGATGGTGAGGTTCGTCCGCTCCAGCGTGTCCCACAGCGGCTCTGCGAAGTTGTCCGACTGCGGCGCTTTTCGAAGCATCTCATTCTCCAACACGTGGTACTGAAACTTGATGCAGTCAACGCCCATGGCGTGGGCCATATAAACCATCTGTTCCGCGATGCGGATGTCGCCCTCGTGGTTGATGCAGGCCTCGGCGATGATGAAGGGCGGGTGCCCCGGGCCGACCAGCCGGTCATTGATTTTGACGGGTTTGATCATAGGTTTCTCCTGTTTAATCTGAAGCTTATTTCCGGCCCATCCAGAACTCAGCCAGCTCGAAATCGACGGGCGTGTTGATGTCCAAAGCATCCCGCTCCGGCACGATCAAAGCGAAAAGGTTTTTTCCCAGGACCGATTTCATTTCGCGGAGGACTTCGACGCGCGTCCCGTAAATCGTGCTCGCTTCCTTATAAAGCGGTTCCCGCTCCTGCCGGCGGCGCGGCTGGCCGGGGAAAAGGAACTCGTACTTCCCATCGATGATCTTCCCGTAGTTGCTTCGCGTTTCGACCACGCCGATCACCGAATCCGCGGCGGTCGCCTTGAAAATCTCCACGCACCGTTTGATGAGCTCCGGCGTCCGGAAGGGAGACGTGGGTTCGAGCGTCAGGACCACGTCCGCCTTGAACCCTTCCTTTTCCATGGCGTCCACGGCATGGAGGAGCGCGCCTTCGGTGCGGGCCTCGTCGGTCGAAAGCTCCGGCGGCCGCATCACCACCCGTGCCCCGGCCGCTTCCGCCGCGCGGGCGATCTCCGGATGGTCCGTGCTCACCACAAGGCGGTCGACGACGCCGGACTTCAGCGCGGACGCGACGGCATGGGCCAACAGAGGCTTCCCGCCTAATAGTTTTATGTTCTTGAGCGGGACGCTCTTCGAGCCGCCCCGGGCCGGAATGACGCCAAGGACTTTCATGAATTTTTCACGTCCGACAGAATCTCGTTCACGATCCGCTCCGTATTTCGCCCGTCCATCATCACCCATTTGGGGGCTTCCACTTCCTGCTTCCGTCGAAAAGCGGCAACGAACTCATCGTCCGTCGCGAAACGCTCCAACAGGGGCAGCAACTCCGCTTTGTTCCGCACCACCGCGACGCCCGGGCAATCGTCATAGGTGGGATAATCCAACTTATAAAAATCAACGATCACGACCGGCTTAAGACAGCCCATGACCAGGTTCACGGTCGTGGAATAGCAGCTCACGTAAATATCGCAGGCGGGGATCAGCCCGTAGATGTCGGCCCCCTCGCACAGGACCGCCCCGTATTTATCCGCCAGGGGCTTATAGTCTGCCGCCCGGCAACCCGGATGAAGGTTCAAAAGAACATTCCCTCCCGGGACTTTCGTCAAGGTGGAGAACAGGAACTCCATCTCGGCCCAATGCTCTGCCTCCGGCAGCAGATGGTGTTCTTTTAAGTGCGGCACCGAGCAAAGGACGATCTTTTTCTCGGGCTGAATCCCATATGTTTCACAGACGGCCGCGCGGATGCTTTTCTGGTCCCGCATCAGTTCAAAGAGCGCGTCCACCGTCGGCCGTCCGGTCACGACCATCTTATCCCGTTTCGTCCCGGCCGCGGCGAAAATGTCCCGGGCCAATTCGCTTTCCACCAGCATCTTGCCGGCCATCCCGCCGCCGAAAGCCCATGGGTTGTCCGGCATCATCCCCGTCAGCGTCGCGGCGAGCGAATCCCCCCATGAATAGAGCAGCGTTGGGATCCCCTTATAGGTATAGACCCAACGCGGGAAGAAGCGCGCCACCCAGCGGTTGATCCACGGCTCCAGGCTGTAGGTTCGGCGGAAATGCGGCGACCGTTGCCGCAAAACCGCCTCGGCGCCCGGCGCCGCCGGAAAGGCCGCGGAGATAATGAAACTCGCCCCGCCCCTTTCGTTCATCGCCTTCACGAACGCCGCCGGCCAACCCAACAAGCGGTCCGAAAGGACGATCAGCGCGGCTGGGTCCGTGGCGCGAAGCGTGCGGCGCGCCCATTGCAAGCCGAACCGATATTCAACCGCCGCCGCGAACAGGGCCATCCCGGGAATCCGCCGGAAAAAACGGATCGTCTGAAGGACCTTCATTGCCGCCGGACCCAAGAAAACTTTCCGGGAAATGCCTTCATCATCAAAACGACGCGCCCACTCCTGCGGGAAATCACCGGGGGAAACGAACAGGGGCCTCAACCCCGGAGTCCTTTTCAATCGCACGGCCACAGGCCACCATTCCTTGATGGCGATGGTGTCCACTGCCAGGAACACGACCCAGCGGCCCTCTTCTTGGATGCTGCCGGAGAGGTTATCGGTCGCCATTGTCAGGCCGGCGCTCAAGACGCCGGGCTCGGCGTCCGCCGGAACGCGCGCAGCGGCCAAAGCCCAAAGATGTGCTTCTTGTGCTCTTGCTCCATGACAAAGAACCATCCCGCCGCCGCGAAAATTGTTCCCACGACGGCGCCCGCGGCCAAGACTTCCGGAAGGCCGTCCATTCGCTGAATCATTCCCCAGAAAGGAAAGAATGCCAGTGCTACGAACCAAAAAATAGATTGCCCCTTAAGCACGCCGCGCAAATGATCTTTCCACGTCATGGCGAGAGCGGGATAGACGAAGCGGTATTGCAATAGCAGAGAAACGATTCCAGCGACCACCGTGGCGAAAAGCACGCCGCCTACACCGATCCTGTAGGTCATGAAAACACCGATGGGAACATTGAGCACCGACACCGTGATGGCGATCAACGATAGGTTCCTGACATGACCGAGCGCGACGAAAGACAAATAACGCGCGCCGTTCGATCCCTGCAACATCAAGAACGCGCACATCATCTGGGCGATCCAGGCATAGGGGACGAAAGATTCTCCCATCCAGACCCGGATGAAAGGCCGCGCAAAAATAACGCCCATCAAACCCATAACCCCCGAGATCATGCACACGTATACTTCGCTCTTTTGAATGACGTGCTGTACAGCCCCTTCTTTCATGGCCCCCAACGCGCTGACGGCGGGAAACAGCGCCGACGTGAAAACATCTTGAAGGCTCTTGAGCCGCTGAAAGGGCATGACCACCACTTGATAAATCGTCAAAGCCGACACTGGCAAAAGCAATCCGAGGATTATCTTGTCCGTTTGATACATGAGCAGGGTGCCGACTTGCGAAAGCATAAGCCACGCGCTGAAACGGAACATCCGGCGAAAAACATCCGCTGAAAAACCGCTCGACGCAATCCCCCATCCCGGCAAGAGCGCACGTAACAAACGATATTGCCAGACCCATGATACGGCAACACCGAAACCTTGGGCGAGAAAAACGGCCGACACGCCATACCCCTTCAAAGCAACGGCGATGGAGAGAGCCGAACTGACAATCGCACCGACGCCGACGGCGACATTATTTTCAGCTGTCCGATGGAGTCCGATGAGCGCGTTGGCGAATACCCCCGCGGGCCACGAGACAATCGCCCAGAAACCCGCGATGTACATAAGCCGGCGCGCGGCGTCCATCTTTTCCGGCGAGATCCCAAACAACGACAATCCATTCAGTTGAACAAATAATCCCACGAGTACACTGGCGAGGAGCCCGACCGCCGCGTAAAAATAAAACGCCGTATTTACGATATCGCGCACGCCCTGCTCGTTTCCTGCAGCGCTGTATTCGGAAATATACTTCGTAATGCTGGTCGGGACGGAAAGGCCCAACAAAGTAAAATAACCCATCACCGTACCAGCCAAAATCAAAAGGCCGTTTTGCTCGGCGCCGAGGCAACGAACCAGGATGGGCAGACTGATGAATCCCATAACAGCCGTGGCCACGCGCAAAACCGCGTTCGACGCCGTGTTTCTGGCGATCCGGTCCACGATCCCTTTTCGCGTCTGCTCAAACATCAACTCTAACCGGCCTTCTGCGCCGCGTTGTATAGGCTACGGGTCCCCAATATTCCACGAATGGCGCCGGCGACGCTGCGAGCATCCTCCTCCGTCAAATTGACAGCCGATGGTAAGCTGATGCCGCCGGTGGACAGTTTTTCCGAAACAGGAAATTTTTCCGAACCGGCAAAACGCGCGTAGGGCGGCATGATGTGGAGAGGATAAAACACGGGCCGGGTTTCCACGCCGTTGTGCAGCAGTTTCAGCATCAGTTCGTCCCTCTGAATGCCTGTTGAAGCTTCCAGCTGAACGGTGTAAAGCCAATAACTGCTTTTCGCCCAATCGGCGCTCGGAGGAATTACGATCCCCGGCAGTCCGCGCAGCAATTCGTCATAGGTCTTTGCGATCTTTCTTTTCAGCTCAAGGAAGCGTCCCGCCTGTTCCATCTGCGCCACGCCGACGGCGGCTTGCATGTTCGTGAGGCGGTAGTTGTAGCCGATTTCCGTGTGCCAATAGCGTTTCGCCGGGTCCATGCCGTGGTCCCGGAGACGGCGCGCGCGCTCATAAACGCCGCGGTCGCGGAACAGGACCATTCCCCCTTCGCCGGTGGTGATCATCTTATTGCCGAAGAAACTGAAGCATCCCGCCTCGCCCAAAATCCCGGTGGGCCGGCCGCGATAGGTCGCGCCCAATGACTCGGCGCAATCCTCCACGATCTTGATCCCCCGGCGTTTCGCCAATGCCAGCAACGGGTCCATGTCGCAGGGATGGCCGTAAAGGTGTACCGGCATGATCGCCTTCGTCTTGGAAGTCACCGCCCGCTCCGTTTTTTCCGGATCCAGGGTCCATGTCTTTTCGTCCACGTCCACCAAAACGGGCGTCGCGCCTGTATAGAGCACGGCGTTGGCGGAGGCCGCGAAGGTGAGGTCCGGCACGATGACTTCATCGCCCGGCCCGATATTCAGTGCCACCAGGGCCAAGTGCAGGGCCACGGTGCCGTTGGACACGGCGAGGGCGTGGCCGCCGCCATGGTAATCCGAAAACATGCCCTCAAACTGCGTGACGTATTTCCCCTGGGAAGAAATCCAATTGCTGTTGAGACAGTCCGCCACATAGGCCAGCTCGTTGCCGCGCAGGGACGGCTCCATGACCGGGATGCGGTGATGGCGGTGCCGGGTGGCGAAGTCCACGGGCCGGCCGCCATCATCTAACAGGGGGATACAGGAAACGCGGTCGGAGAAAGCGGACAAAATCGTTTCGGGAGCCGCCGACGCCGGAAGCGAAACGCAATCCCGCTTCAACACAGCGGCCACGGGCTCGTCGAGGGAGACGCCGCGAAGCAAAGCGCGACGGATGTCGCCGTCCGTCGCAACGCCCGCGAGGCGCCCGTCGACGCCCAAAGCGAAGGCGATCCCCAGGGCGTTGCGGTCGATGACCGTCAAGGCCTGGCGCAAAGTAGACGCCTCCGGGAGAGTTAAATCATTAATGGCGATGATCGATGCGGTCATTGGGCGGCCGCCTCCAGCAATTTCCTTTGCTCGGCGACTTGGCCTGGCGTCTGGTTCAGGACTTCCAAAATGTGGAACGCTCCTCGATGCTGCGGCATATGTTTCAAAAACCAATAGTCCTTGGTCAGCGGACGGTTATTGTCCACCTTCCTGTCGTTGTCGTTATGGTGGATGGCGCCCACGCGTCCCGCGGCGGCCGATACCATCTCGTCCGGATCGAACCCCAATGTGTGGGACGAAACGTTGAGATGGCCCGTATCCAAGAGCACACCGAAGTTATCATCTTTAAAATTGTGAAGCATTTCCGACACTTCGGCGGGAGCGTCGCAGAGAAGGAGTGAATTCCCTTCGGCGTTGACGTTCTCCGTAATGGTCACGTTATTTTCGATGAAAAGCGACAGCCCGCGATCACGAGCCTCCTTGATCAACAACTCAATAGCGCGCATAAAGGAAGCCCAGTATTTTTTGCGGTCCGCCGAACTTCCGATCGGGAAACGCTTTCCCAGATCCGACACCGCGGGATCCGCGCAAAAACCGGCGTGCACCGAATAAAAGGACCCTCCGACCGCCTTGGACAGGTCCATGGCTTGGCGCGCGTGCTCAATGGATCGATTCCAGACCTCGGGCTTCAGGCTCGCGAGGTTCAGGACGAAGGGGTCTTTCGGTGGCGGGAAATAGTTGTGCACGAGCCGCTTGCACCGCAGGGCCTTGGAGCGCTCGACCAAATCCGGCGCGTAGGGAAAACCCGAAGATAATTCCACCGTCGCGTCCTCTTTAAGGGCCCAAGACGCGATGTCTTCCAACGACTGCCCGATAAACGCGCAGGTGCTGGCCGCAAAACGGAGAATGCTTTTGTCATTGGTGTTCATTATCGTCCCGCTTCCCGCGCCGGGGCATTGGCCGCTAAGCGCTGATAGTCTTCCCATGAATTTACCTCGTGCTCTTCGGTGCCAATTTGAAGCATGGCCCCGCGGTGCGGCGGGAAATGCATGGCGCGAATGAACCGCTTGATTTGGTCTTCCGGCCAGCCGGGATCTATCCGTCCGCCGAAAGGGACCTGCCGCGAATAATAGCTTCCTTCGCCCGTCTGGGGCACGCCGGCGTTACGCTCGACTACGACTTTCCGGTAAACTGTCGAAAAAACTGCCAGGCCCTCGGTTATCTGTCGATGAAAAAGAGAAAAAGCCGTGTCGTCCGGCCGAATGGGGATCTCCTTTTGCAGGACGATGCGGCCCTCGTCGAACTTTTCCGTCATATAGTGATAGCTAAAACCCGTGACATCCTCACCGTTGATCAGGGCCCACGGCCCCGAAAAACAGCCCCGGTACTTCGGCAAGAGCGCCGGATGGAGATTGACGCCGCCCATGGGAAAAAGTGAAAGGATTCTACCCGGGACACGCTGCCGGTAATGCAGGCTGAATAACGCGTCGGCGCCGACTCCCTTCACCCACTGGTAAGTCTCTTCAGACGAAGCGGCCCCATCGTGTATCGGCAAGCCGTGGCCCCGCGCCAAAGACCAGAGGCATTCGTTCCGGTCGTCCGAAGCGTGGGTCAGCAAGGCGATGGATTTCGGCTCCACTCCTTCGGCGAAGAGGCTCTCCAGGCCCATGACGCCGGGCGTTCCATAGGCGGCCAGGATGATGCGAGGGGATTGGCTCATCGTCATCTTAATTCCATTCCACGTCGGAAAGTCCGATCAATGTTTCTTTGGCGATGTCCCGCGCGGCGCGTTTTCCCACCACGCGATCAAACCACCGAGGCGGAAGGCCCGTGCCGGGACGTTTACAGGACAAGACCTCGACGGTCAACGGCTGCCCCTTCCTGATGTCCGTCCGGGCCACCAAACTTTTTTGCATGCGCGGTTTGTTGTCCCGCTCGCTGGGCGCGATCCGCTTGACGCCGTCGCCGAGCGACAGTTCCACGTTCCGAACGGTCTTCACTAGATCCGCCAGTTCCGCCGGTTCCATGGAAGCGCGGTGGTCCGGCCCTTTCATGGAACGGTCCAACGTAAAATGTTTTTCGATGACGCAGGCGCCCAAAGCCACGGCCCAGGGGCTGGCCCCCACGCCCGGTGTATGGTCGGAAAATCCCACCGGGCACTGGAACGCGCGCCGCAACGTTTCCATCGCACGGAGGTTGATGTCGGCCATAGGCGCGGGGTATTCCGACGTGCAATGGAGCAGGACGAAACCGCCGGTCAATCCGCTGCCGTTCAAGGTCGCCACAGCTTCCTCCACTTCATGGAGCGTGGACATCCCCGTGGACAAAAACACGGGCCGCTTCTTGGAAGCCACATGGCGGAGGAACGGAACGTTGGTGGTGTCAGTGG
>CAYZXT010000026.1:24080-36536 GCA_964482515.1 uncultured Elusimicrobia bacterium
TCTTGTAAGCGGCCACGCCCAGACGGTCGAGCATATCCACGCTGACGTTTTCGTAAGGCGTGCACATATAAAGGAGTCCCGCCTCGTCGCAATGTTTCTTGAGCTCAGCCTGCTGCGCGGCTGTGAGTTCCAAAGCCTTCAACATCCCATGCTGGCTGCCCGGCTGGCCGGTCGTCACCACCTGGTAGCCGGCCTTGGGGGCTTCGGGAGTGATCAGTTCTTCGGTCACAAAACTTTGGAACTTCACGGCGTCGGCGCCCGCTTTTTTGGATTCGTCGATCAGCTTGTGGGCCAGCCCCATGTCTCCGTTGTGGTTCACGCCCGCTTCAGCGATGATGAAGCAGGGCTGGCCTGGACCCACCAGCCGCCCGCCTATTTTCACCGGTTGGATCATGCGTTTGTCCTCCGTAGCGTCAGCTCCGCCATTTCAAAATCATTTTCCGTGTCCAGGTCGAGACTTCGCTCGTGCGGCATGACATAGCCGCGCACGTCTCCGCCGAACAAGGTCCCCCGCTCCAACGCCGATTTGCAGCGGACCACGTCGACGGCGCCGTTGAGGCGATAGACCGGAGGAAGGTTCTGTCTCCGGAAGAAGTTCGTCTCGTCATGACCCTCCACAAAAGGTTTAAGCTTATCGCCTTCCAACCGCTTCATCCAATAAGGATGGTGCTCGGCGGAACAAACGGAGCGCACCGTGTCGGCGTTGGTTTCCCGCAGCAGGCGGACGGCCTTTTCCACGTCCTCCGGCGCGCGGAGAGGGGCCGTCGGCCTGAGCCATACAACGATGTCCGCGCGAAATTTTTCATTTTCCTCAAGCCATTCGACCGCGTGCCGAAAAACCGGAAAATCCGGCGTATCGTCCTTCGCCAATTCCGCGGGCCTCAGGAATGGGACATCCGCCCCCGCCCGGCGCCCCGCCTCGGCGATTTCGGCGTCATCCGTCGTCAGGACGACTCGTTCAAGAGAGGGGCAGGCGCGCGCGGCCGCGATCGTCCAGGCCAAAAGCGGTTTTCCGCCGAGCAGTCGAATGTTCTTGCGCGGAACTCCCTTGGAACCGCCGCGTGCCGGGATGAGCGCGAGGATCGACATGGATTAAACCCCGGCCTTCACCGGACCGGGAATCGCCGGCTGCGCCCGCCGCGCGTTTGTCAGGAGCTCCATCTCCTTCAGCATTTTCGGCACCACGAAATCGGAGCGGTAATACTGTTGATAGGTCTCGAAGCCGCCCTGGCCGATGCGGCGCCGGAGGTCCGCATCCTTGATGGACTTTTCCACCCAGCCCGCGAGTTCCTCGGCCGTTTCGCCCAAGAGGGCGTTCTTGCCGTGCTCGATCTCCGGCATGGATAGCGCGCTGTTGCGGTGCGCGATGAGACAGGAACCGAGGGACCAGGCCAAGAGTATCCGCGTGTTGCCGACGATGAAATCGCCCGCGTTGGTCAAGACGAGAAAAGCGTAGCTGCTCAAAATTTCCGCTTCGATATCGTCCACCCAACCGCGGAGACGGATGGACGGATGTTTCAGGACGGCCGCCACCGCGGCGCTGGGTTTTCCGCCGCCCAGGACGTCGAACGACACTTGGCCGGAGCCCATCCGCCGGTCCACGCTCGGCGCCAGGTCGCGGCCCAGGCAATAAAGACCGAACGTATTCCCCGTGGCGCCGAGGTTGCCGACGCTTGCGATCACTTTATAGGGCGGCCTGGACTCCGGCAAACCGCCCATGACCGGCTCGCTCTTGGCTTTGGGCCACATGTTCTGCAGATATATGGACTTGGGATGGCCGTTGTCCCGGTAATAGGTCGCGTCCGCCAAAGAATTGTTCGCCGTTTCTTCACAATGGTTCATCATCCGGACGTGCTGGATGCCCAACGCGCGGATGACGAGCCGTCTTTTCCAGGAGGCCAATCGCTGAAACAAACCTTTGCCGGATAAACCGAACAGCTCCGGATACCGCAGCTGCGCGGCTTGAGGTTTGTCGTCGGGGTTTCCGTAATAAACGAATTTCGGCACGCCCTCGATGTCATACGTCGCGGCCAAAGCCTCCCAACTCCAAATGCTGAAAATGACGTCCGGCCGCTGCGATGACACGCGCTTCTTCATTTCCGGGAGCAGAACGGACGCCGGGAAGAGCCGGTGGTTGATCCGCCGCCGAAGAAGAGGGAGGCTCCAGAACAAATCGTAGATTGCCCCGAACTTCGACCAAAAACCGCCTTTTCCGGAACGCCACTCCGGCAAATACAAAGGATCCAGGAATTCCACCGCCGTCCCGGAAAATGCGGAGAGCGCATGGCGATGCCGGCTTTCGTGATGGGCGCTCCGCGCGTCGCGGATGATCACCTGAACTTTAAGAGTATGCCCCTGTTCGGAGATGAGCCGCAGGACCTCGTGGGCGACGACCTCGATGGCTTCGCCCGGCTCGTAAGGGAAATTGGATAAAACCAAAAGGATCTTCATCGTATCGCCTGCTGGACTTGGCCGGCAGCGGCCCTTTGTATTCGTTCGATCCATTGAACGGCGCGCAATCCATCGGTGATGGAAGGACGGACGCCGGCGTTTCCGGTCTGGATAGCCTCTATGAACCGCCCGATCGTCCGGGAGAAAAGCGTCGTGAAATCATGCGTCCCCCCGGATTCCCCTTGAGACAGGCATTCCCCCTTCTCCATGCTGTCGGTATACTTCCAAAGGGAGAAAGGCCCGCAGGGAGAACGCGGGTTCAAGTTGCGGACTTCCAAGATGCCCGCGCTTCCGTAGGCCGATATCCGGTGTCCAACGCCCGGTTTGGTCACAAGGGAGAAATGCATGCTGATCGTCGAACCATCCTTCTTAAAAAGTGCGGTCGTCACCTCGTCGCCCGTTGATTCACGTTCAATCCCATCCTCATCGCGGCGCGTCTTCACGAACACCGACTGATGGGCGCCCAGGAGCTCGACATCGTTGTCGTCACAAAAAAGGTAGTCGAGGGCGTGAACGCCTATGTTTTGCAGGACCCCGCCGCCCAATTCCCGTTGCCCCTTCCAATGGAAGGTCAAATCGGGATTCAACCGGTTCGGCAGGATCCAATCGGCCGCAATCCGATGGACTTGGCCGCATTCGCCGGCCTTGACGCGAGAGAAGAATTCCTCGATCTGGGGGATCAACCGATAACAGAAATTGACCATGCCCACCCGGCCGGAGCGGCGCCATTCGTCCGCCATGCTTTGCGCCTGGGCCAAGGTCGGGGCCATGGGTTTCTCGCACAACACATGTTTGCCGGCCCGGAAAGCCTTGACGACCACATCGGGATGAAGGAAAGGCGGCAGGGCCGCCACGACGGCATCGACCTGTTCCGACTGGACCAGCTCCTCGATGGACGACGCGCGCCAGGGGATATGGAATTCCTTAGCCAGCGCAGCCGCCGCTTCCGGCCGGCGGCCGGCGATGCCCCGGATCTCCACGTCCGGGCGCGCCGCTAGAACGGCCAAATGCGCGCGCGCGGCGCCGCCGGTCCCCGCGACGGCGAAACGAATTCTGGCGGCCGGCTTATTCAACGATCTCCACGTCCGGCAGCGGCACGATGATCTTGGACTTCAGGCCCTTGCTTCGAAGCGTCTTGATGATCGGCTTGGCGTAGTGCCAGGACAGGATCAGCGCGTAGTCTGGCTGCTCTTTCATCATCCGCTCCTCGTCCACGACGGGGATATGGGTGCCGGGCGTGAAGAGGCCCAGCTTCAACGAGGTCGATTGCTCGGCGATATACGGCAACAGGTCCGGCGAGACCCCGCAATAGGTCAGGAGGGTCGCGGAGCGACCCGGGCACCCGATGCCCACAACCCGCTTCCCCTCGTCGTGGAGCCGGACCAGCAGGGAGCGCAGCTTGGCGCGCGACGCCTGCGTCCGCCGGGCGAACTCCGCGTAGGTCGAATCCTCGTACGCCGCCATCTCCTCTTCCTGGGCGATCAGGGCTTTCACGCTCTCCGCCACAGGATGGTTCAGCCCCTTCCGCGCGTAGACGCGGATGGAACCGCCGTAGTTAGGGATGCGCTCCACGTCCACCAAAGTGAAACCGTGGTCCTTGAAAAGCCGCACGAGCGGCTTCAGAAGGTAAAACCGCAGGTGCTCGTGATAGATGGAGTCGTATTGCAGCGTCTTCAGGATGTCCAGCTGATAGTGGGACTCCGTGATGAACAGCCCGTCGTCCTCCAGCAGTTCGGTGACGCCTTTCATCAGCCCGTTCAAATCCCGGACGTGCGCGAACACGTTCGCCGCGGTCGCGAGCGATGCCCGGCCGTAACGGGCGACCAAGGTCCGCGCGAGCTTCTCGCTGAAGAACTCCTTGACGGTCTCGATGCCGCTCGCGTTCGCGATATCGGCGATGTTGGTGGGCTCGACGCCCAGCACCCGCATGCCCTGTTTCTTGAACCCTTCGAGGATGGTCCCGTCGTTCGATCCGATGTCCACGACGAGGGAGTTCTTGGGCAACCCCACTTTTTCCACCATCCGGACCGATAGGCCGTGCAGGTTGTTCCTCAGCGTCTCCGTGATGCCGCTGCGGTAGGGATACTCGGGATAAAAGAGTTCCTTGGGGTCCACCACGTAATCGATCTGGACCAGGCCGCACTCACGGCACCGGACCATGTTCAGGGGATAGCTTCTCTCGGATTTCTTCAACTGCTCTTTCGTCAGCAACGAATCGCAGGGCGCGCTGAAACCCATGTCGATGACCTGCTGCAGGTCCCTGGAGCCGCAGACTTGGCAAAAATCAATATAGCCGAGAGGAATGTTCGACACGTCACCCCTGGCCGACGACTGTTCAACCGCGATATTTTTATTCACGAAGACAACCTCCCAGCATTTTTTTGTCCCAAATAGATAAAGGACTTGGCCTCATTGGTCTCAACAAAACTTTCAAACAGGAGCTCGGGGTTCTGCTCGCAGAATTCCCTGAACGCGCGGCGCTCCCCCTTTTCCGGGTCGCCGTGGAAACAGTTCCAATCGTCGAAAACGAGGATCGTCCCCCGCTGGAGGAAGTCCTTGATGAACCGCAGAACCGGCACCGTGGACTCATACAGATCGCAGTCGACGTAGACAACGGCCGCTTTCTGGGGAAGGAGCGTGCGCTTCAGCTCCTCCGTCAACGAATCGTCATAAAACCCTTTAACGAGCCGCAGCTTCTCCGGCGGCATGCCGTGCCCGAGGACGATCTGCCGGAATTTCTCTTCCTCGGTCTTGAGTTTCCCCTTCTCCCATATCTCCTGCTCGTCGATCTTCTTGATCTCGGGAAGGCCCTCGAAGGAATCGAAGGCGACGTAGGTCCAATCGAAGAGGTACCGGGAGGCGTCGTAGGCCATCCGCATCGTGTTGGCTTCGTGGCAGCCGAACTCGAAATAATAACCCGGGATCGGCCGGTTGATCTGGCAGAAGCGCGCGATGCTCATGAAGATGTATTTCCGCTGATCGTCGCCGAACTTGGTGTAGGAGTTCTTCACCCATTTGAATTGCCTGCTTCGGAACGAAAACGGAACGAACCTCGCCACTAAGTTCCACAAACTTTGGGCCGGGCGGGGGGCTTTTTGATAAAGCGTACGGGCGATGCTCACGAAATGATTTCCTCCTTGCTTGGATGGAACTTCTACAGGACTCTTTCCGTCATAGCGTCGTGGATTTGGGCCAAAATGTCCTTGAGGCCGTAGCGGTAGGACCAATCGGGATAGTGTTTTTGGAATTTTCGTACGTCGCTAATATACCAAATATGATCGCCGATCCTGTTGTCCTCCTTGTACGACCAATTCATTTTCTTCCCGGTGATCTCCTCGCAGATGCGGATCGCCTCGATCATGGAGCAGTTGGAGTGGCGGCTCCCGCCGGCGTTGTAGACTTCCCCCACGCGCGGCTTCTGGTAGAAGTGCCAGAACATGTTCACCAGGTCGTAGCTGTGAATGTTATCGCGCACCTGTTTGCCCTTGTAGCCGAACACCGAATAGTGGTCGCCGGTCACGGCGCACTTCATTAAATAAGAAAGGAACCCGTGGAGCTGGGTGCCGGAATGGTCCGGCCCCGTGAGGCAGCCGCCGCGGAAACAGGCCGTCTTCATGTTGAAGTAACGTCCGTATTCCTGGACCAGCACGTCGGCCGCGACCTTGGAGGCGCCGAAGAGGCTGTGCTTGGACTGGTCGATGCTCATGCTCTCGTCGATGCCGTATTTATAGAACGGGTGGCTCTCGGCGATTTCCCAGCGCCCTTCCAATTCCACCAGGGGAAGATTGTTCGGCTCGTCGCCATAGACCTTGTTGGTGGACGTGAAGATGAACACGGCGCCGGGCGAATGGCGGCGCGTCATTTCCAGCATCGTGAGCGTGCCGTTGGCGTTCACCGTGAAGTCCATGAACGGGTCCTTGGCCGCCCAATCGTGGGACGGCTGCGCGGCCGTGTGGACCACGAGCGCGATGTCCTTCCCATATTCGGAAAAAATCTTCTCGACGGCCTTCGCGTCGCGGATATCCGCCTCGTGGTGGACATAGCCGGGGACCTCGGACTTCAGGCGGTCGCGGTTCCAGCGCGTGGAGGCTTCGTCGCCGAAGAAGACTTTCCGCATATCGTTGTCGATGCCGACGATCTGAAAGCCCTTCTGGTGAAAAAAGCGCACTGTCTGGGAACCAATCAATCCGGCGGAGCCGGTCACGATGACGACGCTCATACGTTAAATCCTCCTGGCGTTAGGGACAAAGAATGGGTTGCAGGGTTTCTTTGTTACTTGAGATCCAATCGGCCACATCCGACACCAACTGCCGGCAGTCCCGGTTCGGCTTCCACCCCGTGGCCTTGGTGACGTTCGCGTTGTCCGTCAGATAGCAACGGATGTCCGCCGGACGGTTTTCGGGTACAGACTTGATGGTGATGGTTTTACCGGTCACTTCCTGACAGAGGCGGGTCAGCTCTTGAAGGGAAACGCTGCTCTTCACGCCGCCGCCCGCGTTATAAATCTTCCCGTTGTGCTTGTCCAAGTCGCGCAGCTGGATCGTCAAAAGATCGTAAAGGTCGTCGATGTGCAGGACGTCCCGCACCTGCTTGCCGTTGCCGCCGAACCCGATATAGCTGAGCGGCTTGCCGAAGATATGGTTCGCCACCCAAAGGACCACCACGCCCTGGTCCACTTTCCCCATTTGCCAGGGACCGGAGATCACGCCGCAGCGGTTGATGACGCCGCGCAATCCGTACATGTCCAGATATTCCCGGATGATCAGCTCCGACGCCAACTTGGTCGCGCCGTAGAGCGAACGCACTCCGTCCAAGGGCAGTTCCTCGCTGAACCCGTTGGGCGAGACGCCCGGAACGCTTTGCTGCGGCGCCAGCTCGAAACGCGTGTCGGATTCTTTGTACTTGAGGTTGTTGATGGTGGCGATGGGGTAAACGCGGCTGGTGGACAGGAAAACGAAATCGGACTTCCATTGGCGGGCGACTTCCAGGCAGTTGATCGTTCCGAGCAGATTGGTCTGGATGACGTAATTCGGCGAATCGCCGTAACCGGCCAACACGGACGGCTCGGCGGAACATTCCAGGATGACGTCCGCCTGTCCCACGGATTTGAGATCCTCCACGCTCCGGATATCGCCGTGGACGAACTCCACGCCGGCCTGGCGCAAACGCGGCAAGTTAAGTTCCGAACCGCGACGCTTCAAGTTGTCCAGCGACACCACGCGCGCGCTTTGCCCCAGGTCGCGCTTGAGCCGGATGGCCAGGTTGGATCCCACAAACCCGGCCCCGCCGGTGAGGAGATATGTTTTCATGCGGTCCATTCCTTTCCGTGGATCTGGATCATGTCGTCCGCCGCCTTTTCGGAGATGGATTGATACGGTTGCTTCAATATCTCCTCCAGGATCGAGATGCCGACGGCATCCCTGTTCTCGCCGAAACGGCAGTCCAGCAGGACTTCATCCGGACCGAGCGCATGGGATTCGGCGCTCGCGCGCCGCACGCTCAAGCTCGCGTCTTTGCGCGCCTTGACGGCCATCTCGATGATGCCCGCGACTTCCCCCTCGCCGAGGACCACGAACCGCCGGTTTCCTTTGGCGACCAGTGAATCGAGCAAAGAATCGATGCGTTTCTGGGATTCATTGAACGTACGGAAAGCGCGCAGGAAATATTGGTAGGACCGGACCATACGCTGGGACAGCCCCTTGGGCGTCAGGATGTAATTGATCTTATTGCGGTCCAGCATATGGACTTTGATGGAACCCGTCTTCACCAGCCTCTTCAATATGAGGTTCACCATCCCCAAGGACAGGCCCGATTGGCGCGCGAGTTCCCGCTGGGAAAGTTCCTTTCCCTGCGCCAGAATATCCAGCACGCCGTAAACGTTTTCGTTGAGTTCTTCTTGTGTGTTCATTTTTTGAACATTCCTGACAAAATAAAAACCGCCTGCAAAGACGGCTCTAAATGCGTTCTAATTATAATATTACTCCCTCCCTGCGTAAAGGGAAATGTTAATTTTCCATCAAATACACATTTAGATGCCCCACCCCCCGCATCTTCATGCCGTCCATCCCCAGTTCCCCCATTTTCCGGTCGCATAAAGCATCGATCCTTTGATCACAAACCGCCACCCAGGCATGATCCGTTAAATCTTCCTTTCGTACGTTCTCGAGGGGCAAACTTTTCAAATACCGCTCCCGGTAGAAACTGATGATGGGCGCGCTTTCGCCCGCGTTCGACAGCACAAAGAGTTCCGGCAGGGACGCTCCTTCAGGAATTCGTTCCGACAAATAGGAGAGGGCGGCTTTCCAATCCTTGTCCTGCCGCGTCAGGAAATGCGCGCTGACGCCGAGGTTGACGGCCGCACAGAGGGCCAATATCGCATACCCCCGGGAAACTGGCTTCCAGGAACAAGCCGCCGTCAGCCCGAAGAACAAGGGAAAGAGCGCGGCGGATTGATAATAGTTATGAATGTAATTGGCCCCGGTAAAAACCCCTAAATAAAGCAAAAGGCATAAGGAAGCGAGGAGAAGCGGAAGCAGGTGCCGACGTTCTGAACGGATTTTTCCAGCTGCCGGCCAATAGGCGTACGCCAAGAACACGAGAACGCCGGGCCCCAGCACATACAAAACGAAGCGCTGCGCCAGCCGGAACAAAACCTGCGGCTGATACAACTTGTAAGCGCCGTTCAATAAATGGTGCGCCGTGGCGGAAACGGAATAGGGATTGGAAAACGCCGTATTGACGCGGTCGCCATAGCGGTACCAGAGAAAAGCGGTCACCGCCGCCGGAACGATCGCCGCCGCGGCCCAGGCGATACGTCCGATCAATAGACGCCCATGCGGATTGTTCTTAGGAAGCGTCCACCAAAGACCCCAGACAAAAAACGGCAAGAGTGCGAACACCCCATGGGGTTTCATCACCAAGGATACTAGAGCGGAAAGGAGAAGGAGTCCCGCGTTCGCGATCGGCGTTCCTTCTCCCGCCATGAGTCGCCAAAAGAAGACGAGGGCCCAGGCGGCCAGGGCCGCATTCATCAACTCGATGCTCACCCATTGACCCAATGAAAAAAGCAGCGGGGAAATGAAAAAAAGCAGCGAGGCGGTTTCAACCGGCAGCAGGGACTGTGATTCCTCCGGCGAAAACAATCGTCGCCGCGCCAAGGGGAGCGCCGCCGACAGCGCGAAGGCCAGCAGCACCGCGGAAAGGACGCTGAACAGACGTCCGGAATTTTCCAGGGACAAACCGCTGAGTCGCGTCAGCGTGGCCGTCAGCGTTTGATAAACGGGAAACTCCAGGACCGTGACGCCCGGACGTCCGAGGAAACGGACCTTGGTCAAAAACGGCTGCCAGCCTTCCTGCAGGAACACCTGCGACATCTGGGCAGTCTGGCACTGGCGGAAAGAATGGGAGTTCAACATCGGCTGGCCCCAGGACCAGAGGGCGGCCGACACAGCGAGCAAGAATAAAAAGCGGTTGCTTCTAATAAAGCTCAATGATCTTTTTCCGCCGGGACGGGCGCGGGCTCTTCCGGCACTTCGATGACGGGCGGGTTCTTGCGGCGATGGTAGTCCCCCCGCGAAAGCCACTTCTCGATGAAACAATAGAGGACGATGAACAGATAGCGGGACCCCATCTCCTTGATCTTTAACTTCGACACGCCGGTCTTCCGGTTGATCCAGGTGTTCGGGACGACCGCGTAGCTGAAACCCCGGATGATGGTTTTTAAGGGCAACTCAACGGTCAAATTGAAATGGTGGCTCATGAACGGGCGCAAACCTTCGATCGTGTGGCGGCGGTACATCTTGAACGCGTTGGTGACGTCGTTATAACGCAACTGGAACACCATCTGGATGAACTTGTTCGCCAGGCGGTTCAGGAAATATTTGTGGATCGGATAATCGACGACCTTTCCGCCGCGGGAGAACCGCGTGCCGAAAACGCCGTCCACGTTCTTTTGCACCATGACGCGATAGAACCGGACCAGGTCCTCCGGCGTGTCCGACGCGTCCGCCATGTAGACCGCGACGGCGTCGCCGGTAAATTGCTCCAGGCCGCAGCGCACGGCGAAACCGAAACCGTTGGGCGGCGAATTGTTGACCATCCGAAGCGTCGGGATTTGCTTTTTAAGGTCAAGGATGATCTCTTCCGTCCGGTCGGAAGAATTGTCGTTGACCACCAGGATCTCGTGGTCGATCTTTTCCCGGCCCAGCTTCGCGTAAAGGGCTTCAACGGTCGATCCGATGGAGCCTTCTTCGTTATGGGCGGGAATGACGATGGACAGTTTCATCGGTTTGTTTTCGCTCCCTTGAACGCCCGGACGCCATCACGGGCCAAATCGAGCCACACGATAAAGTAGATCAAACTGAAGATCTCCAAGGGCGCGGCGTAGCGGGACACGGTATGCCCCATGATCACGGCCAAGATCAAACCCGTGGAAATATGCAAAACCGCGCACAGAGACAAGAACCAGCGGGTCAGCGGAGGCCTCGTCCGGAACACGACAATTATAAGAAGTGGCAAGAGGATAAAGGTGATTTTTTTGACCATGGTCACGAACTTCGCGTAGCCCACCCGCGCCGACCTATAGATGTCGTAAATTCCAGGCCAATGAAAATACAAACCGCCGAAAGGGCGAAACGCCATTTCCCCGCCGTCTTTGAGAACCAGCCGGAACGTGCCCGCGCGCTGAGCCGCAACGTCCTTGATGAAATCGGGGTCCCAAACGGCCTGGTTGTCGCTGACCCCGGTGAAATACCATCGGCCGCGTTTGAAGATGTATTCCAACAACATCCTCGGCTTCGCCAGAAACGCTTCTTTTGTAACGGATACGGAGAAATCATCCGCTCCAAGGAGGTCCCGGTTGTTCATGTAGTAGAAGTTTTTCGCGGCGTGGCAATGGATCGCGCCGCCCCCCTCCAACACCTGGTGCGCCCACGCGAAATAAACACCGGTCTCTCGCGGGAGCAGGCCCGCGGACGCGGCTGAAATCAACGCGCGATTCATCATGCGCAACAAAGCCCCGTCCAGCTGTCGCCCGGGCGTCCTGGCGATTTCCAACAGCCGCTCAATCTCACTTGGAACCGGATCCAAGCGAACGGCAAAGCGTTTATAAAGATCCGGTTCATCGAGCAACCCGTTGAACATCTTCAACAGCTCATCATTCCCAATCCCGCTTAATGATTCCGGCTTCAGCTTTAATTCGGCCAGGAATAATGGCCGGGCAGTCGAACGTTGATCGAGGAGTTTTCTCAGCGGCGGCAGGTTGGCCGGGGTAAAATCGTCCGAACCGGAATAGCTGGGAGGCGCTTCGTCAAAATAGGTTTTGAACTTCTCGGGATGTTCGATCAACTCCGTGCTCCAATCCCAGAGCTGCTTCGAAGCGGGCCCGTTGTCCGGACTGAAGGCGGCCACATTATGAAAATAGAGTCCGCAGTTGGATCCCAGGGCCTTATTGAAGGACCAGGATCCGAACGAACGGTGGTTTTGCCATCGGAACGGGACAGACAGGATGAAAGGGATGGCTGCGAAAAGGAGGGCGCCAGCGACTCCCGTCTTAAGCGCAGAGCGATCCCTGTTCCTGAACCCGATCCAGAGCGCCTGTCCGAGCATCGCCGCCGCGCCGAAATGAACGGCGAGGATCGCCTGCTGGCGCATCAACCACACCAGGAAAACCCACGCCCCTGCGACGGCGGCGCGGCCAAGGGACGGATGGTCCAGATACGAACTGATTTTATAAAGGACCCACACGAGCAAAACGATATACAGCCAATCGGTCATCCAGTAATACTGCATCTGGTTGAGGAACGGATGAAATGACAATAACATGAGCCCGAGGGCCGCCATGGGCGCCGAAACCATCCCGCGCAGAACTTTGCGATAGAGAAAAACGCCCGCGACGGCGGTCACTGCCATGGCGGACGATCCAATCCAGAAGAACCAATGGTTTTTGATGAAGAACACGAGGGGAGCGAAGAACACCGAGGGTCCCGCGGTCAGCACCGGCATGAA
>CAYZXT010000027.1:0-35192 GCA_964482515.1 uncultured Elusimicrobia bacterium
TAGCCGGGCGGCGCGCCGATGAGCCGCGACACGGAATGTTTCTCCATGTATTCGGACATGTCGATGCGCAGCATGGCGTGTTCGTCGTCGAAAAGGAAATCCGCCAGGGCGCGCGCCAGTTCGGTCTTCCCCACGCCCGTGGGGCCGAGGAAGATAAACGATCCCATGGGCCGGTTCGGATCGGACAGCCCGGCGCGGCTGCGGCGCAGGGCGTCGGACACGGCGCGGACCGCCTCGTCCTGTCCGACCACGCGAGCGTGCAGTTTTTCCTCCATTTGCAGGAGCTTCTGCATTTCCCCTTCCAGCATTCGGGCCACGGGGATGCGGGTCCACTTCGACACCGTCTGGGCGATGTCCTCCGCGTCCACTTCCTCTTTCAACATGCGCTGGTCTCTCTGCAGTTCGGACAACCGGTTCTGGGCCGTCTCCATCTCCTTCTGCAGCGCGGGAAGCCGGCCGTAGCGCAGTTCCGCGACTTTGCCGAGGTCGCCTTCTCGCTCGGCTTTTTGCTCTTCGATCTTCAGATCTTCGATCTTCCGCTGGATCTCGCGGATGCGCACCAGCGCTGCCTTTTCGCTTTCCCAGTGCTTCTGCATCGTTTCCGATTTTTGGGTAAGAGTCTTGAGCTCCAATTCCAATTTTTTCAGGCGCTCTTTTGTGGCCGCGTCGCTCTCCTTGGCCAAAGCCTGGCGTTCGATCTCCAATTGGCGGCGGCGACGCTCCACTTCGTCCAGCTCCGCGGGCATGGAATCGATCTCCATGCGCAGGCGGCTGGCCGCCTCATCGATCAGGTCGATGGCTTTGTCCGGAAGGAAGCGGTCCGCGATATAGCGATGGGACAGCGTGGCGGCGGCGACGATGGCTGGGTCGGTGATCCGCACGCCGTGGTGAAGTTCATAGCGTTCCTTCAGGCCGCGCAGGATGGCGATGGTGTCTTCGACGGTAGGCTCACCCACCAGGACGGGCTGGAAACGGCGCTCCAGCGCCGCGTCTTTTTCGATGTGTTTGCGGTATTCGTCCAGCGTCGTGGCGCCCACGCAGCGGAGCTCGCCGCGCGCGAGCATGGGCTTCAATAAATTGGCCGCGTCCACCGCGCCCTCGGCCGCGCCCGCGCCGACCAGAGTGTGAAGCTCGTCGATGAAAAGGATGATCTCGCCCTCGGCCGCGGTGATTTCCTTCAGGACGGCCTTGAGCCGGTCCTCAAACTCGCCGCGGTACTTCGCTCCGGCGATCAGCGCTCCCAGGTCCAGCGCCATCACGCGCTTGGACTTCAGTCCCTCCGGCACGTCACCGGAAACGATCCGCTGGGCCAACCCCTCCACGATGGCGGTCTTCCCCACGCCGGGTTCGCCGATGAGCACCGGATTGTTCTTCGTCCGGCGGGACAGGACTTGGATGACGCGACGGACCTCCTCGTCCCGTCCGATGACAGGGTCGAGTTTCCCTCGACGCGCCAATTCCGTCAGGTCCTTGCCGTATTTCTCCAGCGCGCGGTATTTATCCTCCGGGCTCGCGTCGGTGACGCGCTGCGCCCCGCGAAGCGACGACATGGCCTGCAACACCTGTTCCCGCGTGAGGCCGAACCCCTTCAACACCTGGGCGGCCGCGTCGTTATCCAAAGAAAGGATCGCCAAAAGCAAATGTTCCGTGGAAACATATTCGTCCTGCAGGGCCTTGGCCTCGTCCTCTGCCCGGACCAGGACGTCGCGGAACCCTTGGGCGGCGGTCAGGTTGACCGAGCCGCGAACCTCGGGCAGCTTTCCGAGTTCGTCCTGAACGATTTTCTGGACGCGGGCACGCGGCGCGCCTGTTTTTTCCAATATGTCCGGAACCAACTGGTCCGGCACCTCTAGGGTGGCGGACAAAATATGCAATGCCTCCAACCGCTGATGGTGGCGGCGATCGGCGGTTTTTTGGGCTTCCTGCAGGACTTCCTGTGTCTTTAAAGTGAACTTCTCGAGGGCCATTTTGACCTCCAATTCCTAATCTAGCACTCACGCGTCTGTTCTGCTAATTTACAATAACGGCGTTTCTCCGTCAAGAGTTCCCATCACGGGACCTCAAGTTAACGATCTTAAGAATCCGGCGGCCGACATACCCGCTTTATGGGAAATTCCATCGACAAATCAATGTGAAATTTCTTTCCTCCCGCCTTGACTTCTCCCCGGTCTTCCCCTAGACTTGGAAAAGCGAGGTCGCAATTAATGAAGCCTTTCCGCATCAAACTCTTCGTCAAGGTCGTCCTATTAATGCTGGGGCTTTCCACCATACCCCTCACATTGGTCGGGACCCGCATCCTTAAGCTCAACCGCGACAGCCTGCAATACGAAGTTTTGCGTTACCACACATCTTTGGCCCAGAACCTAGCCAATAAACTGGACGTTCAGCTGTCCAATTTGGATGAAAAGCTGGACTTCGCGGTGAACTCTCTTCACTCCGAGCAGGTGGGATGGGCGGAAAAACAATCCGTCCTCCAGGGACTGGTCAATTCCGATCCCAAATTCGCCATCATCGCCGTTGTGGCGAAGAACGGCAAGGAATTCATCAAAGTTTATAACCCGGTGCTGGAAGCGAAACTCGCCTCCTTTCCCGAGCTGACCTCCCACGCGGACGATCCGCTGTTCCAGCAACTCCCGAAATCGGAAGAACGTATTTGGGACATTTCGAACGCCGGCTCGGACCCCCGCTTGCGTTTGTATTATCCCTTTCAAACCCCCACCGGCGTCCATGCCGTGTTCATGAGCTATTCCCTGAACGCGTTCTGGAAGGAACTCGCCGACACCAAAATCGGCGGAAGCGGCTTCACCTTCCTCGTGGATAGAGAAGGGACCATCCTGGCGCATCCCGACAATAATAAAATCCTGGCCCGGGAGTCAGCCCGCGGTTACGCGCTGATCGCTTCCGCCCTAGCGGGGAACGCCGGCGCCTCGGAGTTCTCCGACAAGGGGTCAACCTGGGTCGGGTCCGCCGCGCCCGTGAAACGGTTGGGCGGCGCCGTCATGACCCTTCAGCCCCGGGACGAGGCCTACGCCGCGTCCATAAAAGGACAGCGGACCGCCGCGGCGTGGATACTTTTGTCCGCCGTCATCGCCGCGTTCCTGGCGGCCCTGTTCGCCCGGCGGCTGACGCGCCCGATCCTGCAGGTCATCCAAGCCTCCCGCGAAGTTAACCTGGAGACGGGACATTTCCCCCCGGACATAAACGTGGCCTCGCGCGACGAAATCGGCGAACTCGCGGACACGTTCAACGCCATGACTAAAAAGCTCAAAAGCTACGCCGCCATGCAGTTGGGCCGCATGATGGCGGAGAAGAACAAGACAGAAGCCATCATCTATTCCATCGACGACGGCCTCATCATGACGGACCACGAAAGCAACATCGAATTCATCAACGGCCGCGCCCGCGAATTCCTCGGGATCACCCAGCGGCCCCAGGAAATGCTCGACAAGCCCCTCTGGGACTTCATCCCCCGCACCGAGGTGCTGGACATCCTCTGGGACATGACCCACAACATCAAGGACAACGTCGCCAAGGAAGTCGAAGTGTCATACGGCAATTACCGGCAGACCCTGAGCGTCAGCGCGGCCTCGGTCCGCACCCCCACCGAGGGCGAGGACATGGGGATCGTCATCATCCTCCGCAACATCACCTTGGAAAAGCAGATCGAGCAGATGAAGGACGACTTCATCCATTCCATCACCCACGACCTGCGCAACCCCATGACGTCCATCCGCGGCTTCCTGAAATTCCTCATCGACGAGCTGGGCGGGCCGCTCACGGACCAACAGCGGAAAATGGTGGAGACCATGGACCGCGCGAGCATGCGCCTCCTGGGGATGATCAACGACATCCTGGACGTCGCGAAGCTCGAGGCCGGCAAGATCCAGCTGAACCTGGCGGAAACGGACCTTCGCGATACGGCTAGGCACGTCAACGAACTGCTCCAAACCCAGGCGACCAAAAAACAGATCGAGCTGGTCCTGGATGCGCCGGAAGGTCTCCCAAAAATTTCGGTTGATCCCATGTTGATGGAACGGCTGTACACCAACCTGATCGGCAATGCCATCAAGTTCACTCCTGAGGGCGGCAGGATCACCGTACAGCTGGTCGACAAAGGGGATTCGATCTACAGCGCGGTGACGGACAGCGGCGAGGGCATCCCGCCCGACTATCTGAATAAGATCTTCGACAAATTCCAGCAGGTGGCGGGCCAGCGCAAGGGCGGCACCGGGCTTGGGCTGACGATCTGCAAATACATCGTGGAAAGCCACAAGGGAGACATCTTCGTGGAATCGGAAGTCGGCAAAGGCTCCAAGTTCCAATTCACCATTCCCAAAAACCTCCGGGACCTTCTGCCGGCGATGCCCGTCCTTCCGAAGCTCGAAGATGCCCCGCCGCCGAACGGCGGCAGGAAAAGCGAGAACGCGGCGTGAAGATCTTCCTCCGGCGCCTTATTTTGATCCTTTTCGTGTTTCATTTCTTTCCTCCGCTGAACGCCGAGGTTTTCCAGGACGTCACGGTGCGGCAGGGCGACACGCTCTGGAGCATCTCCCAATATTATCTGAAGGACCCCAAGCGCTGGCCGGACATCCTGAAATACAACCCGTCACTCGGGAAAGACCCGATGGTGGCCCTGCCGGGCATGAGGCTCCGCATCCCCGTGCTCCTCATCAAGGAAAGCCTGCGCGCCGCCGAACTCCTCCGCCTGATCAACGACGTGCGCTACAAGCGGCAGGAGAGCTCATCCTGGCAGACGGCCAAGCTCGAGATGCAGCTTTTCAACGGGGACAGCCTGCGGACACTGAGCGACTCCAACGCCGACGTCAAATTCCCCACCGGCGAAGTCATCAAGCTGGAAGCGAACTCCTACGCGGTCATCCGCCCGGAGAAGACCCGCGAGACCGTCGAACTGCTGGCCGGCGACATGCGGGCCAAGCAGGCGCGGGTGATCACGGCCAGCGGCGCCAACATCGCGCCACAGGGAAAGGATTCGGACTTCCGCACGCGGGTCAAGGCCGACCGTTCCGAACTGGTTTTGGTTTATAAGGGGCGCGTGGACGTCACGGCCCAGGGAAAGACCGTCGCGGTGCTGGAGGGTTTCGGGACGGAGATCAAGCCCATGGCCGCGCCCGCCGAGCCCGTGTCCCTTCCCCAAATTCCGGATGTCGCCCTCGGCGATCTGCCAAGCCTCGGCGACGTCACCGTCAAGCCCGGACGCGCCGACATCGGTCCGGTCCTGTCCGTCGATCCGCCCTCCTCCAAGGACTTAAAGGTTCAAGCCTCCTTTCCCGGGGAGACGAAGGCCCAGGCCGTCAGGCCGCGGAACCTGGTCGACAAATACCATTTGGAGATCGCGGACAGCCAGGATTTCAAGCGCCCCCTGATGAGCAAATATTATCCATTATCGGAGAAGATAAACTTCCGCTCGCTGGGATTGAAGAGCGGCGTCTACTGGTGGCGCATCGCCTACGTGGATTCGCTGGGCATGGAGGGCGGTTTCTCGCGCCCTCAGTCCATCGACATCGATCTGACCCCTCCCGATTGCACGCTGGTCAGCCCATCGGACGGCGAAGAGTTCGACGTTGATGAAGAATACGTCGAGGTGAGGGGACACGCCGAGCCCAACGTCCGAATCACGATCAACGACGAGCCCGCGACCGTGGACTTCAACGGCTCATTCTCCGTCCGCGTCCCCGTGCACGCGGGGAAGACCCGCCTCATCGCGAAAGCGATCGACAGGGACGGCAACGCGACGACCCTCGAGCGCGTCGTCTATCGCCTGGCGGAGGGGCAGAAAGGCCGGACCATGGTGGCCAAGTCCCAAATGCCGGACGACCTTCCGGAAGAAAGCAAGAAGGGTGGATTCTTCGCCTCGGCCACCGCCGGATTGCTCACCATCGGCACCATCATCGGAGTATTTCTTTTAATTTTGGGCTAGAATAGGGCATGCCATCCTACAATCCGGCACGATGCCTGGCGGCAACGTGACCCGCCGCGAAGTATCGTTTCTTCAGTGGATTCTGCTGATTCCCTGCCTGGCCTTCTTCCACCCGCTTTTCAAAGGCAAAGTCCCTTTCACAGGAGACATCCTCTATTCCTTCCATCCCTGGCTGACCTACGCCGCGCAAAACCTCCAGGCCGGGCATCTTCCCCTGTGGAACCCATTCTCAACCTGCGGCGAACCGTTCCTGGCGAACCCGCAAACAATGATCTTCCATCCGGGCGCCATCATGTTTTGGATTTTCCCCTTCGCCGCGGCCTGGCCCCTCTTCATGCTCGCCCACCAGGCGCTGCTGTTCT
This sequence comes from uncultured Elusimicrobia bacterium, assembly GCA_964482515.1. Lineage (GTDB taxonomy): Bacteria > Elusimicrobiota > Elusimicrobia > FEN-1173 > FEN-1173 > CAYZXT01. Next base: position 6,301 of record CAYZXT010000027.1, read on the forward strand.
GGGCCGCCGCGCTGCTGGTGAAACATGGGAACCGCGACGCCTCACGCGAGACGGTGGCCCTGGCGGCGTCGGTCATCGCCTGGGGCGGGTTCTCCGTCATACACTGGGAATTCCCCAGCGCCGTGGCGACGATGCCCTTCGTGGCGCTGGTCTTGCTTTTCAGTTTATCGGGGCATTGGATCGGACTGGCGCTGGCGTCGGCGTTGCTCTGGACCGGAGGCTACAGTCAGTTCGCGATCTATGCGTTGCTCTGGGGCGCCATGGGGATGGTTTGGAATGCCGTCATTCCGGTGAAAACCGGAATCCAGAAGAATTCAAGCATCTGGACCCCGGCTTTTGCCGGGGTGACAAAATGGGCTTTCGCCATCATCGCTGGCGTGCTTCTCGCTCTGCCGCAGATCCTATCGTCCTGGGAGGTAACGCAAAATTCCATGCGCACCGGGATCGGCGCCGCGGAATCCGGCGCTTATCTGCTCACACCGGTCTTCTTGATCAAATTTCTGCTGCCATCGATCCTGGACAAAATATCCCTGCCCTATTCGCCCGTGGTTTTCGACCATATGCTCTGGCCCATCCAGCGCGGCTGGCTCACCACGTTCTTCATCGGCACGCCGGCGATCCTGCTCGGACTGGCCGGCCTGAAAAACATTCGCAAACCGCGCACGATCTTTCTTCTGGCTTCCCTCGCGCTCTTCGTTTCCCTGGCCATGGGATGGGAGCCGCTGTTTTCCCTCCTGCGCCGCTTCGTGCCGGGCCTGCGCTACATGACCCATTTCTCCAACGCCATGGGGATGGTGGTCATCGCGCTGGCCCTGCTGATTCCGGCCGGACTGAAATCATCCGAAAACCCCTGGCCGCTTCGGGCCCTTTGGTCGACGGCTTTTCTCATCGCCATTGCCTTGACGATTTCATCCGCCGCGCGGACATGGGTGGTCCACGGTTTGATCGAATTGGATCAGCTGAACGCGGCCCAGGACGCGCAGGTCTTCGCTGCGGCACGGATGTCGCTCATCGTCCTCGGTCTCGCGGCCGCCGCGTTTTTTCTGCCGGGGAAATGGCGCATCGCCGGATTACTTTGTCTCACGCTTGCCGAGCTCTGGATCTTCGGGCGCGACATTCTTCCCTACACGGAGGCGTCCTTCTTCCACCGGCCCGTCCCCTTGGCGAGGGGGCTCCTGGGCACGCCGAACCGCCTCGCCTATTCCATCGAAATGGTCCGCGCGCCGGTACCGCTCGACGGCGACACGCTGGAGGAGGGCTATCAAAGCGTCCGCCAAATACTGCACCCCAGCCTGAACCTTCCCTACCGCGTCCCGTTCACCTGGGGCTATGAGGTTTTCCCCCTGAAGCACTTCACGGAATTCCGCCGCACGCTGAAGGAGGGACAGGAGTCGGGGCCGCAGATCGATTTCGTCGGCGGCCGCCACATCGTCGCCACGAAGGAAATGCCCCACCGGCTCATGGCCCGACGCCCCAACGGATTGCTTTACACCAACGACAGCGCCCTTCCGCGCGCCCACTGGGTCGGAAAAGAAACCGTCATCCCCAACGCGGACGAACGCCTGCGCTATATTTCCGGCGAATGGAAACCCTGGGAAGAAGTCGTGGTGGAGGAATTTCCCGAGACGGCATTCCGCGCCGTCCGGCAAACGGTGGCCGCGCCTGGCGGCGATGGTCAACGGGGCGACGGCATTTCATGGAAGGAAACGCCCGGCCGCTTGGTCGCACGCGGAGAAAATCCCACGGCGGGCTGGCTGGTTTACAGCGAAACGTTCTATCCGGGATGGGAAGCCTACGTGAACGGGAAGCGCGTCGAACTCTGGAAGGCGAACCACGCGTTCCAGGCCGTGCGCACGCCGGCGGGCCAGTGGGAAGCGGTGCTGATCTATAGGCCGAAACTATTCAGGTGGGGATTGATCGGAAGCTTGATGGCAGGAATAATGTTCGCCGTATATTTTCTTACAAAGAAAATCCTTCTTTAAACCCACAACACATCCAATTCTACGTCAGCTTCACCATCTGCGCGCCGGGTTGCTTTTTGGCCTCGGCGAGGGCGGCCCGCGCGCGGTCCATGATCTGGGCGTAGTGCTGATAGAGCCCCGGCACCACGTCCACCAACCCGATGGAAAGCGGGACGAAGGACGTGTCGCTTTTTTCATCCGTGTTCGCCGCCAAGACCTTTGCGCGCTCCTCGTCGGTGTACTGCATCGGGATGAGGGATTCCATGTTCTCCAGGATGCGGGCGCAGATCACCGCGCCGCGGGACGTCGTGCTGAGGAAGGCGAAATCGTCGCTGGTCAGGTGGACCGCGATGTCGTCGGCGTTGCCCAGCTCCGCGATGGCGCTCCGCAGGATCGTGGCCAACAGCCGGAGAACGCCGTCGCCTCGCTCGAACCCGTATTGCTCGTTGAAGCGGTTGAAATGCTTCAGGTCGCAGAGCGCGACGCTGAAGCTTTCTTTGTCCGACAAGCGGCGGCGGATCTCCTGCTCCAACGCGCCTGTCCCGGCCAATCCCGTCAAAGGATCGGCGGCCACGTTGCGGCGGGTCTGCTGGATCAGGCGCTCGACGCGCGCCAGCAGTTCCACGGGCTCGAAGGGTTTGGAGACGAACTGGTCCGCGCCGAGCTTGATGCCGGTGACGCGGTCCTTGAGGGCGGTGAGGGAAGTGACCATCATGATGGGAAGCAGGCAGGTGACGGGGTCCTGGCGAAGCTTGTCGCACACTTCGTAACCGTTCATCTTGGGCAGGAGCACGTCCAGCAGGACGATGTCCGGATGCTCGTTGCGAGCCTTCTCCAGGGCGGACACTCCGTCGAGGGCGGTGATCACGTGGTATTTTTCCCGCTCGAAAATCATTTTCATGAACTCGACGAGCTCGGCGTCGTCTTCCACCAGCAAGACGCGCGCGTCCATTTAAAACCGTCCCGCGGTGCCGCTTGAATATTTTTGGGAAGCCATTTTAGTCGCCTTTCTTGTAGCTCAGATAAAGCAACCGGCCTCCCCGGTTGACGTCCAGCAAAATCCCCTCTTTCACGTCCGCCTTGCCCGCCCGCTTGATGAAGGTTTCCACGTCCGGCGTCGGCTGCCTGTTGAGCGAGAGGATGATGTCTCCCTCCACCAGTCCGGCCTCGTCGGCCAGGCCGCGGGGCGACACCTGCAGGACGACCACGCCCTCCGTCGGCGGCGTGAGCCCGAACCGCTGGATGATGGCGGCGGTGGCCGTCATAAGCTGCGCGCCTTCCCAGGATTTCACGCCCGATTCGTCGTCCTCGTTCCCCTCTTCTTCCGCGTCCGGCGTTTCCGAGTCCGGGTTGGCCGGCATCTCGCCGGTCACCAGGGTCAATATCATTTCCCGGCCGTCGCGATAAATCTTCAGCGTCACCTTTTTCTTCGGCGGCGTCTTGGCCACGATCTGCAGCAGGGCGTTCTGGTCCGGGACGGACTGCCCGTCGAATTCCCGGATCACGTCGCCTCGCTTCAGCCCCGCCTTCGCCGCGGGAGAGCCGGGCAGGACCTTATTCACGAGCACGCCCTTGGAGTCCGGCACGCCGAACTGTCGGGCCACGATATCATCGAAGGGCGCGATCTCCACGCCCATCCAGCCCCGCACCACGCGGCCCTTTTCGATCAGTTGTTCCATGATCTCCTTGGCGCGGTTGGACGGGATGGCGAAGCCGATCCCGGAGAAGACCCCCGTGGGTGCGTAGATCGCCGTGTTGATGCCGATGAGCTCGCCGCGAATGTTCACCAGCGGCCCGCCGCTGTTGCCGCGGTTGATGGCCGCGTCCGTCTGGAGTAAATTGCTGTAGCTTTTCCCCTCGATGTTGAGGGACTGGCGGACCGCGGAAATGATCCCGACCGTCACGGTCTGCTCCAAACCGAAGGGGCTGCCCACGGCGATGGACCAATCGCCCACGCGGACCTGGTCCGAATCGCCGAGCGCGGCGTAGGACAGGGTCGCGCCCTTGGCGTCGATCTTCACGACCGCCAAATCTGTGCGCGGGTCCTTTCCGACGACCTTGCCGGTGAACACTTTCTCGTCGGGGTTCATGACCGTCACCTTGATCTCGTCGGCGCCGCGCACGACGTGCTCGTTGGTGAGGATGTATCCCTTGGGGTCGATGATCACGCCGGAGCCCATGCCTTCATGTTTCTGCTCAAGCTTCCTCGGCGCGGGGCCGCGGCGGGGCTGGTGGGGATTTCCCGGACCGTAGGGACTTTCTTCGCCGAAATAGTGGCGAAAGAAATCTTCGAAGGGATCGCCGAAATAGAATTGGGGCTGGACCTGGACCGATTCCACGTGTATGGTGGTGATGCTGACCACCGCCGGCTTGACGAGCGCCGCGACCTTGGCGAAGGCGTCCTGCAGGTTCATGACCTCGGCGTCGGGCGTGATGGGTTCCTGCTTCTGGGCTTTCGCCAGCGAGAGGGGCCGGCATCCGCCGTCCTGGGCCGTCATCCAGAGGACGCCGGCGGACAAAAGCGCCAGCCAAAGGAAAAGGGTGGTGGCTTTCTTAAACCGTTTTGCGGATTGAAACAAGCTCATGATTATTCACCTCTTACGAACGGGAGGACCACATCCCTCCCTTGACGGTACACATCGAGGACCTGTTTCTGCGCCAGGCCCTTGGGAATAAGGATATCAATGAACGGGGGTGCCTGGGAAGAAGCGTCCTTCAGGTTCGGGCTTCCGAAATTGGACGCGCTCGGGTCCTTCAGCACCCGCATGGGGCGGCATTCCGCCTCGGCGCCGTTCGACTTCGGCTGCTCGCAGCCCATCACGGCCACGCCGTAGCCCCAGCCCAGGGGATCGCCGCGCAACAGGTTGCGGGGGACCGTGACTTCGAAGGCCGGAGAAACCGAAGGGACTTTCACGGGAAGGCGCGCCAGCAGTTTCGGCGGCTGGCCGTAGCCGGAACGGTAGAGCCGGGCGCCCCAGCCGTCCACGCTCAAAGCGAACTCCCAGGCGTCGGTGGTATTCACGATGCCGGGACGGTTGGACAGGAGGATCTCCGACCCGGCGCCGGGCAGGCGGTTGATGTCGATGTAGACGTCCACCATGGGATAGCTGAAACCATAGGGCGCCTTCCAGAAGTTCGGCAGGGTCGCCATCTGAAAGGAAAAGACCGCGTCCTTCTCCGTCCAGCGCACGTCGAAGACCTGCAGGTCCCACGAACCTGGGAGGAAATCCCTGCCCGACGGATAGAAATAATCGCCCGGACCGCGGTCGTCCTTGGCCACGTCGGTCCAGCGCATCCCGCCGCTCCGCTTCTCGAAAATCGATTCCGGTTCCTGCATCGACTCCGCCGCCAATTTGGGATCGGTCTGCAGGAGGGCCGGCGGGACGGTCTTGCCGAGGATCCGATAGACCTGGGAAAGCGTCGCGAAAAAGCTCTGCTCCGTCTCTTTTTGATTGTTCCCAGCGAACTCCGAGCCGAAGGCGTAAAAATAATGCCCGCTCTCCGCCGCGTAAATCTCCTTCATCGCGATGTCCAGCTTCACCACGTCCGCCTGTCCGGAGTTTTTGTATTCCTCGACGGTCTGCCGCGTGACACCCAGCAGCTGCCACGCCAGGTTTTCCACGGGTTGCCCGATCCACGGTGAAAAATCCACGGGCCGGTCCAGGTCCGGCCAAAGCGGCAATCCCCTGCGGGACAGCAGCACCTCGGATACCAACCAAATCTTATGCTGGGAAATGTCGCCCAGCAAATCCTCCAGCGACTGGAACTCCGTCAAATACCGGATCCGCAGCGGCGGCGGAACGAGGGCCTCGGCGCGCCAACGGAAGATCCATTCGCGTTTCTCCGAGACGGTGCCGGTGGGAAAAACGAAAGGCCGGACCACGGCTGCGGGGACGCCGCGGAAATAGCCGGCCGCTCCGTGGGCGGATTCATCCGTGTGCGTCGACGCGTTCACCAGGACCCACTTGAGCCTGGCCTTATCGACCATCGGCAATTCCATCCCGTTGGAGATCCCGTAGGGCAGGGCCAGGCCCTGGGGATCGGTCTGCCAGCGGCGACGATAGTTGTTCCACGCCAGGCCGAGCTGGCCGAAAACGTCGTCAGGCCAGGAGAACCGGGCCGGCAGGGTGAGGTTAGGGGCGCGGGCGAACTCCGTGTCCATGATCAAGGGCAGCACTGGGTCGCCGGGGAGCGTCAGAAGGATTTCCATCCGGCCCGCGGTCACGAGGGACTGAAAGATCGCGCGCGCCTTCTGGGACCGCTCGTCGTCCTTGAAAACGGAATCCGGAAGTACGGCGCTTACCCGCAGGAAGGGACGGGCCTGAAAGTATTCCGCGGCGACGAGGATGTCTTCGCTCTGGTCAGGCTGCCACACCAGGCAAAGTCCCTCCTGGATCGCGGTATCATCGCCGGCGGTCTTGTCTCCGGCCGCATCGTCCCCGGAGGAATGTTCCTGCTCCACCAAGGGGGGAGGGTTCTCCGCCCGCAAACTCCCGGTCGACAAAAGTACCGACACCATCAAAACGGCCACCCACTGCGCCCAAAACCATCCGGCGTTCATTCGTGCATTCATGCTGTTCTCCATCCTCATCGAAGTTCCAGAATCGACCCGCCGCGCCCCTCCAGCGTGTTGTCCGCGTTCGTGGGATCCAGCTCCCATTCGCCGTCCACCTTGAACTTATAGATGTATCGGCCGGGAGGCAGGACTGCCGTCCCTTCCCACACGCCATCGGGGCGGCGCGTCATGGGATTCTTTTCCGTTTGAAAATTATTGAACGTGCCGCCCAGGCCGACTTCCTTGGCGGCCGGCGCCAGGAGGCGGAAGACCACGGGTCTTTTCGTCGTGGCGGGAGCGTCCGAGGCGGCGAAAAAGCTGTTCGACCCTAGGCTCTTCCCCTCGGACCCCGGCAGGCCGACTTCCCTGAACTTCTGCGCTTCCTGGAAGGAAGACACGACCCGGCGCGTCGGGGTCCATAAAAAGGCGGCCCCCGCGAGGACGAAAAGCGAAACGAAAGCCGCTCGCATCCCGCGGTAGGGGAAGCGAGGCGTCACTCCCTGTTTGATGACCAATGGCGACATAACGTTTCAGCTCCGTTTTAAAAGTTGTTCCAGATAGAGAAGGCGGCATTGGTTCTCCGCCATGGTGATGCGCCCGATGCATTGCTCGAGGCTTTCCCCCATCACGAAGATCCCGTGGCCCCGGACCACGGCGACGGGGGATTCATTCATGAGACCCGGCAGCCGGGACGCCACGCAGGCGCTTCCTTCTGCGAAACCGCAATCCGTCAGGACAGGAATGCGGGAAATGTAAAGGCTGTCCGAATCCCGGGGGATGATTTCGCTCGTGTTCAAAGAAAGAACGGTGGCGTAGGGCGGATGGGCGTGAACCACGGCCTTGGCTTTCGGGAACGCGCGGTAGATCGCCCGGTGCACCGGCGTTTCCGACGAGGCTTTCGCGTCGCGCGGCCCTTCCGCCATACCGATGCGGACCAGGTCCCCGGTGGACAGGTCCGCCAACGAACTACCGGTACGGGTGATGTGGATCGCATCGCCCCGGCGAAGAGACATATTGCCCGAGGTCCAGTGGATCAGGCCCGCCTCCCACAGCGCGCGGCCGAACTTCTTAAAATCACGCAACATAGCGAACCGCCTTCACCAAGATGTCATCTTTCCCGAAACCGCCGGGCTTCATCACCATGCGCCAGTCCGCCGCGCGCCGGTCTCCGACGGGACGGCAGAGCGGCGTGCCCGTACCCAAAGAGGATTCGATCTTCCAGCGCCGCACATTCCACCGGAGGCAAAGCGCCGCGGCCGTTTCACCGCCCGTCAGCACGAACCGGCGGATGCGGAATTGTTGCATGAGGAAGTCGACTTGCCGCACGATCCGCGCCAACGCGAGCGAAGGGGAACACCTACGCGCGGGTGATCGCACTATCAAGACAGCGCCGCTTTTGCGGAAACGCCCCAGGCTTTTTTCCAGATACGCCAACTGCCTCCGGGAGCGCTCATGAAAGGACCCGACCACCACCAAAACAGGTTCATGGGATTTCGGATTTCGGATTGCGGATTGCGGATTGAAATGCCGAAGACCCGAATAACGTTCATTTTGTTTATTGCTCCGCAATCCGAAATCCACAGTCGGCAATCGCCAAAGCTTCGCCAATTCTTCCGCCAGTCCCGCCGCGCCCACGGCCGCGACCGAGACCATCCTGTCGTCCTTCGCCAAACTTTTCGCCGTGCGCCGGAGGTCCGCCTGCGTCCTCACGTCCGGGATCCAAAGCCGCGGAGACAACGGTCCGGCCAGCTTCGCGATGGACGAAGAACGGACGGGATACCGAGGATCCCTCGCGAAAACCGTCTTCGATAAAAGCTTTCCGCCGACGTGAAGCGCCCCATTCCGCACGGTCCGGCCGGCGCCCGGAAAAGCGGGAACGAAAGCCAAAAGCCGATCGTTTCGTCCCGGCAGTCCCTGAAGGAACTCCGCCAACTCAGGCACGAGGTTCCCCCGCAAAGTGGAATCGATCTTCTTATAAAACCGGCCGGCCTTCCATGACTTCAACGCCCTCATGGCGGCGCGGACGCGCAGCGCGGCTTTCCGGGGCGGAAGGGCGCGGGACTCGGTGTCGATGATCCAGACACGGGTTTTACCGTCGGGGAATTGCGGCGGCCGCCCGGGATCCATAATGGCGATTTCCGCCGCGAGGCCGGTCCTTTCAAACATCAGGCCCACGTCCCCGGCGCCCGTGAAATCGTCGGCCAGCACTCCGATGCGAAGAGGCTTCAGCTACTGTTCCTCGTAATCGTCCAGATAGGGACGCAGGCGGAACTGCGCGCCCAGGGACTCCGCCATTCGTTTGACGCCCGAGCTGTCGACGCCGGGCATTTCCACAGCCGTCACCACTGTCTCCGGCACATGCTTGACGCATTCGCCGATGAATTCCTTCACCGATTCAAAAGCCTTGTCGCGGAACTCCGGCAGGGGGCGAAGCATTTCCACGTATTGTTTCGGGTCGACGGTGTTCAGGCTGACGGAGACCGCGTCCAGAAATTGCCCGAGCTCGGGCGCGATGTTGCGGCGGTTGATCAAATTGCCCAGGCCAATGGTGTTCAGGCGGACGCGCGGAATTCCCTTCTTGCGGAAAATTTCCGCCAGCTCGCGCATTTCCTTCACGCGGTAGGTGGATTCGCCGTAGCCGCAAAAGATGGCTTCACGGTAACGGGAAACGTCCCCCGCCGCCGTCACGATGTCCTGCACGCTCGGCTCGGCGGGAAGTTTCAAATTGTGTCCGCGGTACATGTATTCCCAGGAAAATTTGATGCAGAATTTGCAGGCGGTGGGACAATGGCTGGTCAGGTTGATGTACAGCCCGTCTTTGTAGGGATAGACGATGGATACTTCGCGGGTTTTCGGAGTGTTTTGGGATTTATCGATGGACGACATGGGTTTATTATACAAATTTTAGGCGGAGCGCCCGGCGGACGGAGGGCGGCTTATGGTTTAAGCTTGGACTTGGGAGAGGAGCTTCTGCTGGGCGTCGAGGGTTTCTTTGACGGTCAGCTGTCCCGGCGCCGTGGCCCGGCGGACCGCGGCGTAGGTGAGGCAGGACCCATGCAGGAACCCTTCGATGCGGCTGGAAGCGCCGAGGGCGCCCATGGCCGTGTAGGTCCGGTGGCGGACCGGCGCGTTGCGGCAGCAATCCATCAGACGGGCGACGTCGGTGATATGGTGGGGCGTCACCGCCACTTTAAGGATGTCGCCCTCCAGCCGGGCGGCCTTCCGGGCCAGATTCTTCAGGACCATGTCGGGCGGCGTACGTTTGAAATTGTGGTACGAAAGGATGACGGACCGCTTGCGCTTGTGGGCCTCGAACACCACGTGGCGGTTGATGTCGTCGGCGCTCAATTCCACGTCCACCAAATCCACCTCGGTCAATCCCGCGCGGAAAAGGTTCAACCGGTCCAGCTCGCTGAACCCGCCCGGCAAATGTCCGCCTTCGGCGCGGGACCGCAGCGTCAAAATGAGGGGCCGGCGAAACTTCAGCATTTCCTCAAGCACGTCCCGCAAGGGCTCGGGGCGCAGGACCTTCCTCGGAAAACCGTCCGCCCGTATCTCCAGGGCGTGGGCGCCCATCTTCACGGCGGCGCGGGCGTCGGCGGTCAAATGGAGAAAATCGTCGAGGGCGGCCACGACCAAAGGACGGCGGCCCAAACCGTTAAGAGGGCTGCGACGGGAACTCACGTGGATTGATTGCCGGGCCGGAGAGGGACCGGTGGCGGTTCGAGGTCGGGCGAGGAAAACGTTGCTGGCATGGCAGGATTATAACAACTGGACGCGGCGGATGAAAGGGCCGGGAAATATTTTTTATCAATCGTCATTCCGGCACGCCTCTGGCCGGAATCCATGATTTCAATAGCATGGATCCCGGATAAAAACATTCCGGGATGACGGCAAACAGTAAAATCAATTTTAGAATTTGACTAGGAAGGCGTAGCGGAACGTGTTGCCCAAAATCCCGTAGGGGACCCACGCCATGTCGAAGGAAACGTTCCTCCAGGAAAGGCCCATGCCGAAGGAAACGCCGGTCAAGCCGGACGTGGGGTCGGTGTTCGCGGTGTTGTACCCGCCGCGCAGCGAGCCCGCCATCTGCCAAGCCAGCGGCTGGCGGAATTCCGCGCCGGCGCCGTACTGCGCGCTGTTGTCGCGGGGCTGGCGCACGTCGAGGCCGAGCGTCAGCTTGTCCTTGAGGGTTTTGTAACCGGCGCCCACGGACACCGTCATGGGCAGCGGATCGCTCTCGTCCACGAACTTCACCTTGGAGCCGAGATGGCGGACAGACGCGCCCAAGGTCAATTTATTGACGGGCGTTTTCCAAAGCAATCCGGCGTCGCCCGCCACGGCCGAGGCGGAAACCGTGTCGATCTTCTGGCGGATCGACGTCACGTTCACGCCGGCGGACAGTTTGTCGCCCAGCCCGAGGGCGTAGGACAGCGTGTAAGCGCTGTCCATGGAATCGAAGGTCGCGTCGGGCGCGAAGGTGTCGCCGGCCCGGCGGTCGATCTTATCGACGGTCAGCGACGTCATGCTGACGCCGAGGGTCCCGAAGCGGAACGGATAGGCCGCGGCCAGGAACGCGAAATTGGACGCCTGCAGCCACTGCGTGTGCATCGCCGTAAACGCGGGAGACTCCAATCGGCTCAAACCGGCCGGGTTCCAGGCCACGGCGTTGATGTCGTCCGCCACGCCCGTGAACGCCTCGCCCATGGCAACGGGCCGCGCTCCGGCGCCGATCTTCAGGAATTGCGCCCCCGAAGTCCCGACGTTTTTATTGGCCGCGAAAAGGTTCACCGCGCCGAAGAGAAGGACGACCGCCACCGCGGCCGCCAAGGACCAGCGCATCGCCATATCCTCGGCGGTGGCCAGCGCCTTCGTCTGCATCATCTTATGTGTTTCTCGACGGGAGATCATTTGATCACCGCCATCTTGAAGAATTTCTCTTCGCCGCCGTTCAAAGTCATCCGCGCCAGGTACACGCCCGAAGCGACGTTCTTGCCGCCGTCGTTTTTCCCGTCCCATTCGAGGTAGTAATAAGCGCCGCCCGTGGGCGAATCATTGACGATCGTCCGGACCAGTTCGCCCACCATGGTGTAGATTTCGATCTTCACGGTACCGGTCTTCCCGACGGGCAGGGCGTACTTGATCATCGTCCCGGAGATGGTCTGCGTCGGCGCGCTGGGCGCGTTGCTGAGGGCGACGGTCTTGGTCTTGAGGTTGAAGGGGTTCGGGAAGTTGTAGACGATGATTTCCCGCCCGGTGTAGTCGTTGGCGCCGACCACCGGCGCGTTGTTCTGCAGGACCACGAAGGTGGACGCGTGGTTCACGGCCACCGTGATGGTCTTGTTCTTCGTGTCGAGCACGCGCTTGTTCGCTTCCAGCAGGAAGACGTTGTTGCCGGGATCGAAATAGTACACGTTGATCTTGCTTGGATCGGCCACCGTGGCGTCGTAGTGCAGGGTGAGGAGCGCGTCTTTCTTCAAAGTGTGGCTGATGCCGGCCGGGAGCAACACCTCGTAGAAGTCGCTGAAGGGCGACACGGCCGGGGCCAGGTTCACCGCCTTGAAAAGGCTTGCCGAGGGATAGGCCGCCGGTCCGAGACGCTGCGCCGCGCCCATCACGCCCTGGGCCCGCGCCGCGGGAGCCGCCGCCGGGGCAGCACCGGACAGATCGTTCAGGGAAGTCGCGCTCAACAGTATGACTTCCACGCGTGACGAGCGGTCCACGTCAAAGCTGCCGGAGCTGAAGCTTTCCCCCATGGGAATGCCTTCCATCTTGGCGTTACCACCCGTGGCGTTGGCGATGCTCACGCGCCTCATGCGGCCGACTCCGCCGTAAATCTGAAACTCCTTGTCGAAGGTGAAGTTGGCCCCGCTTAGGCTGTCCGGATCCACGACGATGCTGGTGAATCGCAGGCGGACTTTGAAGCTCGACTCGTTGGCCGGAATGTCGTAAACCATGTTGATGGTGTCACGGGAAGAGTTGATACTGGAGCTCGAAATCGTCCCCCGTCCGGAGGTCAACGTGAGAATTTGGTTCAGATCGCTGTCGCTTGGCGTAAGGTTTCGCAGCTTATGAGTGCTGAAAAACCGCACAGAGACATGGTTGCCGGTTCGGCTCTGGGTGACGAAGACCGTGGGCGACGCCGGGCGGAAGACTAAGTTGAGGGTTCTGTCCTCCGTCGTGGTGGAGAAGCGAATGCCCGTCTTTAACTCCATGATGTCATCGCTATCCGAAATTGCTATCAAACTGTAATCTACCCCTGTTTTGAAACCCGTGATGGAATAGCCTGAAATAATGTTTGTGTCGCTGTTCGCGTCTACCGTCCCGAAGACAAACTCCTGGAAATCGTCGTCGACGCCCACCACCATGTTCATCTCGCTTGTGCTCGGGCCGGAGCCGTCGGGTTTGGTGATCGTGCCTTTCAGGGATGCGCCTCGTCGCAGCGTGATCGTTCCAGCGTTGTTCTCTCCCGCAGCCACGATAAGATTCTTGGACCCCATGGAGTAGCCAAGCGATAGGGCCTTGATCTCGTATGATCCGGGAGCCAAGGAATCGATGCGGAAATTCCCCATGGAATCGGTCGCCTCCTCGATCTCGCCGAGCGGATCGTCATCCATGGGGGCGCCTTGCCGGTGCAGCACCACTTCGGCCCGCCGATCGCGCATTTCGCCCCGCCCGTTGAAGACTTCCTCAAGCGGACCGCCGTCCTCTGTGATCACTTTCCCCGACAAGACAGCGTTGGCCTCCGTCAGTTGGAAGTTGACGCTCTCACGCTGGCTCTGGTCTTCCAAATCCACCATCAAGATTTTTTCCTCTCCGTATTTCTTTCCGACCAGTTTTCCGAAGATGCTGCCGGATTCAAAACGCGGCGCCGCCACGACCGAGTAATAGCGCTTCTCCCGGTCCGCTCCGAGGATGCTATATTTCCCCTCCTTGTCCGTGAAGGCCTCCACCCTAAGCTGGTGGTTCTTTCCTCCGTCGGTCACCGCGGGGAAGGCCTCGACGCGTATGTTGGAGAGAGGGGTTCCCGCCGTGTCGGTGACGACTCCGGAAATCGACGAACCCGCCGTAAGGTCGATGACGCCCAAATCCACGATCTGGCCTTCCGACACCCGGATGCCGGATTTCACCACGGGCGTGTAGGCCTTTTGGCCCTTGGCGATGGCTTGCGCGCCAACCTCTTCCATTCCCCGGAAGTAAACGTCATAGGTGGTCCCGGGAATGGCGCGGTAAATGGTGAACTGACCGGTTGCCGATGAAATGGCGGGGCCGGCATCTCCCCATTGGGCCTGGACATAGCCGCCGGGGACCCAAGGCTTCGCCTCCGCTCCGATCTCGAACCGGGAGGGAAGGAACTGTGTCTTGTTTTGGTAAGTAATCAGCGTGCCGGAATCCTTGTCCCGGAGCTTGCCGACGATCGATCCCCCCAAGAGAAGGTCGATGTCCTGCGACACGTTCGCGTTTCTTCCCACGGAAATCCGCTTCGTCTGCGCAACGTATTTGGGGGCCCTCATGCCCGGGCCCTCCATCTCGCTCAACTCAAAGGAATAATCCCCCTCAGCGATATGGGACAATCGATATTCGCCGGAGGCATTGGCCGTAATCACCTGGGTCGTGAAGATGGATAGATTATCCGCCCTCCGGAAAGTAAGGTTGAACGTCCTGGAATCCGACGTCCCGTCCGGACGCCTCAAAGTGCCGGAGACCTCCACGCCATTGGAAACCGAAAGCTGAACGTCGGAGACGCTCGCATTATCGATGAAAACCACTTTGTCGGTGGCCGCCAATTCAGGCAGGGCCTCCGGCCTCGGCCAGCATTCCGAGCAGGAGGGAGGATTCAGATCTTCCTGCACGCGCAGCAGGTACATGCCCGGTAGGAGCCCGGTCAAGGTGAAGGTTGCCCCGGTTTGGCCGGCCACGGGCACAGACTGCACGGCTTGATAAGGCGTGACGCTCTGCCACGAATTCTCCGGCAACGGGAAGGAGTACGCTTGAACTATGGGGGCGGTCCCCACGAAAGTTTTAAAACCGGCGGCTGAACTCACCGTCACGCTCCAGGGTTGGGGAAGCACGATGTTTCCGTCGAAAGAAATGGACCCGGATATCGCGTATGTCGTGTCTCGGAAATCGAGGGAGACTCTCTCCGTGGCGCCGTTTGTAACCGGCACCCCGATGGTGCGACGCAGGCCGCGACCCGGGTTATTATTACTGACGGTGATCCTGTAAAGTCCTGTCCCGAGTCCGGTTGTGGTCATGGGATTGGACGTAAAAGACCCGCTGCGCGAGCTGAAATCCCATCCCTGCTCCTTTTCAATACTATAGCGGACCAAGGCCGGATCGTCCCCCGTCGGCAAGAGGGCCGTAATCTCGATTGCCCCCGTCAACGCCTTCAAGACGATGTTCCTCTCGACATTTTCACCGGAAAGGCTCACACGCATCTCGCCGGGCGGATCAAGCTCGAAGCCCGGCACCCACGTATTGAGGTTATATACGCCGTTCTCCAGACCGGTGATGGAGTAGGTGCTTGAGGTGACGTCGTTGCGCGTTTTCAGCATTATTTCCGTCCAACCGTTCTGGTAACTCGCGGGAGACCACGCGTTCAGGTTGAGCCGGACCCAGCCGTTTTGGGCGTTCTGCATCTGAGTGCTGTCCCCGACGATCGTGAGCGTCCCGAAAATTTTCTGCCCTTCTGTGAAACCCGAAAAATCTTTCCCGGTGACGTCCGACGAACCCATAGTGAGTGGAAGCTGCTTGCTCTTCATCCCTTGCGGCCGCGCCGTGATGACCCATTCCCCCGGTTCGACCCCGTAAAGTGTGTAGGAGGCGCTGTTATTTCCTTGGTTGATCCAAGCGCCGGCCCATTTAGAACTCTGGCTCTCGGAAGTTTTTCGCGCCTCAATGTTCACATTTTGGCCGAAGGAACCTGCGGGCATCGGCAGGGTCACCGTGCCGCTGACGTTGGCTCGGCGGACGATGTTTGTGGACGCGTAAATGATTTCCTTGATCCCGCTGGCAGGTGAGGTAATCCCCTCCTTGCGGATGCTTCCGTAGCCTGGAAGGAATAGTTCCACGTTGAATACCTTGTTCGCCGAAACGCTGACGTCGGTGTAGGTGGTGAAGGCCACGTCTTGCGAATAGGCCCCGTTGTCGGAGGTCGCCGAGCTGTAATGGAAGTGCACGTTCCCCCAGGCTTGTTCCGACCAATCCTGGGTATAAATATTCAGATTCCCCATCATTTCCGGATCCTCATCACCGGTCTCGCGAGTGGCCAGGATACGGAACGTCACGCCAGGTTGCAGTTCCACATCCCCCAAAGACTGCCCCGCAAGCACATTTTCTCGCTTTAACGGGGAATATCCCGCGCGTTCGATCTGCACCGTATAAAAGGTTCCGCTCCGTAACCCGCTCAAGATGAAATTCCCGTTATCGTCGGTCTCGGTGAATCCTCCTCCGCCCGTCCCCCATGCGTTTACCCTTGCGCGGGAAATTGGATTCAATGTCCCGGCGTCCAGGACGCGCCCGGTAATCTGGATGGAATCCACCACGATATTCAACGTCGTTCCATAAGCGAATCCGCCGCCCGATAACTGAAGTCTGGCATAGTACGGCCCCGCGGGCACGACGCGTCCGTTCTGGTTGCGTCCATCCCAAAACACTTGGTCCCCCCCCGTCCCGGACGTACTGTTTGGATTGTACGTGCCCATGTAGAACTGCCGGACCCAACTCGCTGTGGAGAAATTGACGCCCGAGGAAATGATGACCTCCCAGCCGTATCCCTGTGGAGGCGTCGCGCGGATGACCGCGGCTTCGTCGATCCCGTCGTAGTTCGGGGTGATCGTCACCGACGTCGCGTTGGAGAAGGTCGCCTGGGAGTCGGTCCGCATTTGGACGTTGGTGAAATTCGTTCCCGGCGGTAGGACCTCAAATTCATACCAAGCGTTGCGGCCCTGGCCTACGGCGGGATAATCCTGGACCCACGTTTCGAGCCTTACTCTTCCGACCCTATTGGTTTTGAAGCGGAAAGGGAGGGAGCGTGGCTGTCCGCTTTGAACAAACACGGCCTCTTGCGGGGGAAAAGTAGAATCCGTGGACACCCAAAAATCCGTTCCATTCGTCAAGGATTCATAGTTCGGGGACATCGAATATGCCGTCAGCGTCGCGGCAATGTCCGCGGGCGCCGCCACAGGGGCGTTGAATTTGTTCGTGGTCTCCAAAAACAATTCCCCTGAGGGACTCCCGGATGAAATCATTTGGTAGGACGTCCCCGAATTGTTCCTGATGCGGAGCATTTCCGGCAGGTTGGTCAGGTCTTCAAAAGTCCAGTTTGAGTTTCCGCCCAGGTCCGCGCTGCCCGCGCCCGTAGGCTGCAAGGTTTTGTCGGTGGCGTGGCAATCCCTCGCCGAGACATTCATCAATGTGGCGGCCGCATCCGATTTGACTTTGAGATAGAACGGACTCCCGGAAGTCGAAGATTGGAGTTGGATCGGGGTCCCGTTCGCCGAACTGAAGAGGGTCAATCCTGAATTGATTGCGAAGGTCGAGCCGCTCCGGAAATTAAGGGAAGCCCCCGTCCCTTCCACCTTAAGCCACGCTGCCGTCGAGACGCCTGTCCCCGTAAAACTCACCGGCAGCATCGTCTCTATCCTCAACGTATCAATCACTGAATTGGAGAAGTTTAGGGACTGCGCCAAAGTGCCGGAGACGGCGATGGTGCTCGCGGTGGCGTTGAAAATACCTCCAGTGTGGGTCCATGACCCGCTGAGCCGCAACAGCCCGTTTTGCAGGGTCAGGCTGCCGCCGGACAGCTTGACTGTATTCACCCGGATTTCGTTGATGGCTCCGAGGTTCAGGACAACGTTCCCGCCTTGTATTTCGATCGTGTCCACATTCAAATTAGAGGACAAGGTCAGGGTCGCGTCGGCCGTGAAGACGATTTTTGACATGGTTGTACCGATATCCCATGTGCAGGCTTGGTTGGACAATTCCGTGAAGAGGATCGTATCCCCTCCGATGGGGACCGACGCCGCGGCGCCGTATTGATCCTGCCATTGGCCGCCGGAAGAAGAGGCGGGCGAGCCCGCGGCCCAATACTTTCCTGCCCCGGCCGTCAGGGGCGCGCTGGAGATCCGCATCGCGTAGATATCGCGCTTCATCGCGCCCGCGTCCCGGTCGTCCATCCAGGCGATGACCGCATCCTGAGCGCCGCTATAATTGAAACGGGTGATAGCGGGGCTGAGTCGCTTTGTTTCAGGGATGTCCCTCGCGACATAGTCCTGACCGGAGGCGACAACAAATGTCGTATTGCCCGAAGTGAGGTCGATGTGCTGAACATAAACACCGGGCCGCACCGAGAGGCGGGAATCCTGCCACGCCACGTAGACCCTATCTGGAAGAACCGTCAGGGACGGCCCTGGCCCCTCGACGATCTGAGTAGATACCTGCACCCCGTTTGCCACCCAAGCGGCCGAGCCGTTTGTTCCCATTTTTTGGGCGTAAACCATCGGGGAATTTATTCCGTTACGGGTGTCGAACCAAGCCGCGACAAACCCGCCCGGAAAAGCCTCCATTTTGACCAGGGATTCACTGTTCGTCGCATCCGCCAGAATATTTCCATCCGCTCCCCAATCCGCGCTGTATATATCTCCATTGACATTGAAGCGGGCCGCGCGAAGACTGGTTCCTCCCACCGCGCCGGAGCGTTTATCAGACCAGGCGACGAAGGCCCCGCCGTTCTCGTCCGCGACAGCCTTCAGGTCTTCCAGGCCCTGGTCACCGTCCAACGTGAAAAGCGGGGTCTTTGCCCAACTGAGGGTTAAATTTTGGTCATAGCGAAAGGCATTCAGCTCATAGTTGTCGCCCGAATAGTCGGAATAAAAAACGATGATCCCGCCGTTGCTCGGGACGGCCGTTATCTGACCGCTCGCGGATTGCAGGTTCGGACGGACGACTTCCGCGGAGATCCCCATGGTCGACGACACCTTCCTCACACGGAGACTCCTCGTTGCGTCGTCAACGTAAACGAAGATCGCCCCCCCATCACCCGAAGGAACGCCTACCGCGCTTTTATTGCCGGTGTCGGTATTCCCGGCGATATGAAGGCCGGTGGTCTGGTTCGACATCCATAGCCCCGATGCAATATACCCGGCGCTATCCAACCTTTGCGCGTAAATATCTTTGCCAGTGGTGCGATCGTCCGACCACATAACGATCACTCCACCTTGAAGGTCGCTGAAGGCCGCTAAATTGCTTTTGTTCGAAGCATAGCTGCACACTGTGATCATCTGTTCGCTGCCATTGCCCCTGATCAATTTCGCGTTAACTTGAGTGTCGACTGTGATGGAGCTTAGCCAGATGATGAAAACGTCCCCGTTGTTTCCGGCCACGACCTTCGGCTCGTAGTCGTCCGCTGCCTGGCTCGTGATCAGTTTCCCTTCGGCTGGCTGCCACAGACGGTCCGCCAGGACGGGCGCGGCCATGAATAGGGCCAGGCCCAATCCGATAACGTAGGAAGCAAAAGCATGTCGATGGCGATCAATATTCATAGGAGAACCCAAAGAGATAATTGGCGATGCGATAGTTGTACTTGAAGACCTTGTCGTACTTGGTGTTGGCGTGGCTCCAGCCCAGGTTGCTCAGTGCGCGGAGCTTGAAACCCTTCGAGATCGGATAGGAAACGCTCAAGGTCGCGTAGATGTCGCGCACGTGCATCTTCTCCGTCAGATAATTGCCGTCCGCGTCCTGTATCGGACGCTGCGCGTAGTTCCGGTCGCTGAAGGTGCCGGACAGGCTCGCCACCCAGGGCGCGCCGCCGAAGGCCGCGGAAAGGCGCGGGCTGAATGAGGTTTGCTTGTAATCGTAATAGTTGGAGAGGAAAAGCGTTTTGCGGGCGTCGTAGTGGTTCTGGTCGGAATCCTGTGCGGTGTAGGCGCCGCCCAGGTCGCCCACCATTTTGACGTTTTCGCCGAGGAAAATCGGGCGGGACAGTCCCAGCGCCGCCGTCATGATGCTGTCCTGCCGGTCGGTTCCCGTCAAACTTCCGGCGGCGTTCACGACCGGCTGGTCGCCGAAGTTCCGCAGGTTGTAGTAGGCCGACATGTTCAACCGGACCTGCGACGGAAGCGGCGCCCAGAACCCGAAGGTCATCAAATGGTTTTGGCTGTTCAGCACGTCCTTGCCCACAAGCTCCCGGGCCAAGGTGGGATCCTGGGAGGATTCCAGGGATTGGTAGTTCGAAAAATTCAGCGTGTAGAAATCGTAGGCCATCCGCCCGCCGGTTTTGTTGGAATGGTTGTATTCCGTTTCGACGCCGCCGGTGTATTTACGGTAGTCGAACAACCCGTTGCCCCACTTCTCATCCTTGGACTCCCGCAAAAACTCATAACGCGCGCCGCCCGACGCCTTGAACTTCCACCGCTCCAGCGGCTGATAGACACCTTTGACCAGGACCCCGTGGTTGGTGGAATCCTGGAACAGCGTGCCGCCTCCCGCCAACTCCTGCACGTCCCGCGTTCCCTGGTAGCTGCCCATATAGGTAGGGATCAAGGACCAGCGGTCGTTGAACTTGACGGCCGGCGAAATCGTCATGTCGAAGTTTCCGGAAAGCGCGCTGGCGGCGCCATTGTAGAAATGTTGCCCGCCGAAGAAACGGATGTCCGTCACCGGCGTCACGGTCGCGGCGAAGGAAAACGCCGGAAGCAACATGCTTGAGATGAATGCCGTAAATCGTCTCATTTTATCAATCCCGACTTGATCAGGATCTTCGGCTCAACCACGAGATCGATCTTGCGGCCCTGGAACTCCGTGGCCGTCGTGACCTGCTCGTAGTTCCACTTCAAAAGTTCGTCTTTGTATTGCGCGCCGGTCGTCACGTTGGCGAAGGCGCTGGTCGGCGCGATCTTGCCTTCGTCCGAGATGATGTAGGTGTCCACCGTTTCCGTGGTGGAGTCGCCGTAGTACAACGTCACGCGGTTGTGCAGTTTATCCGCGCCGTCCGGGGTCTCCACGGTCGGAATGACGTAGCCGCCGGCGAAAGTGAAGTCCGCGTCCAAGTCGGACGCCAGGACGTTGGTGACCGTCGTTTTTTTCGCGTAGGACTGTTTCGTCACGCCGTTCAGGACGTGGGAATAATCGTTGTAGCGCGTGCGCCAGTAGGTGTCGCCCGTGCTGAAAAACTTATAGCTCTCGTCCGACGGGTCATAGACCGCCGGCCGGAAATCCCCGGCAAGATACTGTTCATCGGTCAATGTCTGGAACCGGTCGTTGATCGGGTCATAGATTTTATGGTAAGTCACGCCGTCCACGACGCTGGTTTCGTCCATCGCCACGGTCTTGGTGGTGGAGCCGTCCGGGTCCGTCAACGTGTAATTGGTGCCGTCGAAATCGATCTTCACCAGATGTCCGCCCGACGCGTTGTCCTTGATGTAATCCTGGGTGTTGGACTGGCCCATCTCGTATTCCCTTAAATGGTAGGTCGGCTGGGTGGCGCCCAGCTTGCCGTTGATGTCCCTCAGCGCGACGGACAGGTCCGTGGGCAGTTCGGTGTTGAAAATCCCGCGATAGTAGAAATAATCGAACCGTTCGTCGCGTTCGTTCAAGACCACCAGTTTGAAAGCCTTTTCCTGGTCCGCGATGGCGACTTCCCGCGGTTTGCGGATGATGTATTCCTCCAACCGCACGCGTTTACCGTTCACGTCCACCAGCGTCTTGCCTTCCTGGTATTCGGCCAGCCGCATTTCCGCCGCGGCCGCGGACATGACTTCCTCCTTGCTCATTCCCAGGCCCACTTCGCGGCGCACCGCCGCATGATCGTCGCCCGCGCCGGACTGGCGGCCCGTGGGTTCCGTCAACGGCTGGCCTTCCATAAAGTCCACGCGCTGGCCCGCCGGGACCATGATCTCCTTGTCTTCCTGTTCCAGGGCGACCAACCCCTTGGATACATCCAGATATCCGTTTTTCTTTTCTTCGTCATAGCCGACTTCAAAGACCGTCCCGCGGACCGAAGCGGCGGCGATCGGCGTCCTGACTTCAAATTTGCGGTTGTTCCTGAGCTTGGTGACGACGGATTTAAGGCGGCCGAAGTTGAGGTTGATCATCCGGTTCGGAGCGATGGACATAAGAACCAATTGAGTTTTGGCCCGGAGCTGAAGTTTGGAACCGTCTTCCATGAGGAGTTCGGCTTGGCCGCGCTCCCCGGTCTTGATGGCATCGCCGTTCGCCAGCTTGATGCCGGGTTTGGCCACATACCATTTATTCGTCGTGGATTTCACCCTTTTGATATACACCGGCGCTTTCATGGATTTTAGGATGACATCTTCCGCCAAGGCCGCCGCCGGAACGGACAAAAGAAATACCGCCGCTATCATCAGGGCGGTACAGTGGCGGAGGCTCAATACTCTGTGTTGGCGACTCGGCAGTGGCGTCATAAGCGTTTTAAGTTTGTTTTCCCCATTGAAAACTTTCTTTACGCTGCTTACTTCGTGTTTCTATTCGCCAGTCTAGATGGAGCCCCTCGGAATTTCAATGGTCAACTTCGGTGATTTTCCTCACGGAGTTTTCTCACACCGTCGGGATCAGCGTTTAAAATAATCAACACCTCAAGTGTATCGGGCGTCGAAGATTTTTCAATAGGGATAAAAAATAGTTGCGAAGTAATTACGAAATGAAATTAATGCGGTAAAGACGGCGGGCATTCTGCGTGGTGAGCCGGTGAACTTCGTCGAGCGGAAGGTTTTTCAGGCGGGCCAGTTCTTCGGCCACGGCGGGGAGATAGGACGGTTCATTCCGCTGACCGCGCCGGTTTTGAGGCGGGAGATAGGGACTGTCGGTCTCAAGCACGATGGAGTCAAGCGGCAGTCCGCTGAAAACCGCGCGCAGGTCCTCGGCCTTGGGATAGGTCAGGGGCCCGTCCACGCCGAACATGAAACCGAGCGCCGAACAGGCGGCGGCGAACTCCGAATTTCCCTGGAAACAATGGAGCACGCCGACGGGAGGATGTTTTTCCTCGGGCGGCGGTGGGACCAGGTATTTCTGAAAAATCTTCAATAAATCGTCCTGGGCTTGGCGCGACGACTTGTCCGCCTCGCGGCAATGGATGACCATGGGTTTGTCCTCTTCCATGGCCAACAGCAAAAGGCTTTCGAACGTTTTCAGCTGGACCTCGCGCGGCACGGGATTGCGGAAATAATCCAGCCCGATTTCCCCCACTGCCACGGCCTGGGCGTGACGGAGAGCTTCGCGCATCCGCTCCCGCAGCCCCGGATCAGCCTGGTCGGCATGGTGGGGATGGAACCCGACGGTCCACCATATATAGGAAGGAAAAGCCTCCGCCAGGGTCCGGGCGCGCGCCCATTCCGCCTCGTTGTCCGCGATTTCAATTACCGCGCCGAGGCCGGCCGCCTTGGCCCGCGCTACCACCTCGGCCCGGTCGGCGTCAAACTGTTTGTCCGCGATGTGCGCGTGGGTATCGATAATCACGGCGAGATTTTAGCATTTGTTCCGATTCCTTCACGCTTCTCGATCTTCCCTTTTGATAAGATTTTGTTTCGTCCCATATATCCCTTCAGGAGATTTCCCATGCTCGAACAAAACCACAAGCGCGAATCGAGGAAAAGGCGCCTCGCGGCCGTCATCGGAAAAAATATCCGGACCATTTCCGACCTCCAGCGGATGACGGCGGCGCGGCGGACAATCCAAGAGCGTTTCGCGGACGCGATCACGTCATTCGCCGGACGGATGTCCTTCGTTTACTTCCATATCGTTTGGTTTGGACTCTGGATAGCCGCGAACTTGGGCTGGATGGGGTTCGCGCCCTTTGATCCGTATCCGTTCAGCCTTTTGACGACGACCGTCTCTCTGGAAGCGATTTTTCTCGCCACCTTTGTCCTGATAAGCCAGAACCGCCTGAGCGCCGAGGCGGACCGGCGCGCGGAACTGGACCTCCAGATCGGCCTTCTGACGGAACACGAACTGACGCGGGCGCTGAAGATGCTCGACGAAATCCAGGACAAGATGGGCATTCCGAACGATCACGACAAAGAGCTGCGCGATTTGGAAAGGGACGTCCACCCCGAAGACGTTATCGCGGAAATGGACAAGGTCCAATTGCAGGGAGAAGTCCTTGGAAAATAGCCGCGGGGAACTATTCCGAACACCCCTTGTTAATAAATTGCCGTTCAATCCATTCTGATTTGAGAGGAGTTTTCCATGCCTAAAAAAGTTCTCATTACCGGATCCGGCAGCGGGTTCGGTAAATTAATCACCTTCACCCTTCTGAAACAAGGGCACCAAGTCATCGCTTCGATGCGGGGAATCGACGGGAAGAACAAAGCCGCCGCGACCGAACTTAAAGCTGCCGGGGCCCATATCGTTGAAATCGACGTCACCAATGACGCCAGCGTCAACCGGGGCGTGGAGTCCGCCATAAAAACGGCCGGTGGCCTGGACGTCGTAATCAACAACGCCGGCATTGGGGTTTTGGGCCTGCAGGAGACATTCACGCCGGACGACTGGAAAAAAGTTTTCGACGTGAACGTGTTCGGCGTACAGCGAGTGAACCGCGCAGTCCTGCCGCACATGCGTAAAATGAATTCTGGTTTGATCATCCATATTTCCAGTTTATTGGGCCGTATGGCCCTTCCATTTTACGGACCCTACAATGCATCCAAGTGGGCCTTGGAAGCTCTCGCGGAAAACTACCGTGTGGAGCTTTCCGGCTTTGGGGTGGACGTGTGCATCATCGAGCCGGGCGGCTATCCGACGACTTTCATCGATAATTTAGTGAAACCCAGCGACGCAACACGTGATTCCAGCTACGGCGATCTCGCCCAAGCGCCGATGGGACTGCTCACCGGCTTCGAAAAGGCCTTGGCGGCCAACAAAGCGCAAGACCCTCAAAACGTGGCGAATGCCGTTGCCGCTGTGATCGATACTCCCGCTGGCCAGCGAAGTTTCCGGACCATAGTCGACAAAATGGGCATGGGAGACCACATCAAGGGTTATAACGACCAGCTTGAAAAAATCACCGCGGGCGTATACGGCGCGTTCGGCATGGGAGGCATGCTGAAGTTGAAAGTGTGAAAATCTTCAGCGACCTTTCCGTCACGGGGTACGATTCCCCCGGACATCCGGAATCGCCGGACCGGGTGCGGCGGAGCCATGATTATCTGTCGGCCGCCGGGCTGAAGCCGGTCCTGCCGACGGTGAAAGCGACCGAAGCGGACGTGCTCACCGTCCACACTCCCGCCCATTGGAACGCCGTGAAATCCGGAATATACGATGACGCGGACACGCCGCATTTCCCCGGCATCGACGATATCGTCCTCACGAGCCTTTCCGGCGCCCTCTCGGCCTGCGACAGCGCCCTCGACGGCGTTCCGGCCTTCTCGCTCATGCGCCCGCCCGGCCACCATGCCGGCAAGGAACGCATCGCGGGGTTTTGCTACGTCAACAACCTCGCCGCGGCGTGCCGCCGGGCCATTGCAATAGGCTGGAAAGTCGCGGTGCTCGACGTGGACGTTCACCACGGCGACGGCACCCAGTCCATCGCCTACAAACAGGACAATTGGCTGTTCATTTCCCTCCACCAAGTTCCCCTCTATCCCGGCAGCGGGAATGAGTCCCGTGAAAATTGCCTCAACTTCCCCCTGCGGCCCTACACCGGGGAAGAGGAATATCTCCGAACCCTGGAAGCGGCCATCGGCCGATTGATGGATTTTAAGCCGGATTTACTGGCTGTTTCCGCCGGCTTCGACACCTATAAAGACGATCCCCTGGCCCAAATCAAATTGGATAAAAAAACCTACAGGGCCATGGGCCGAATGATGGCAGACACCGGATTAAACCGTTTCGCGGTTTTGGAGGGCGGCTACGCAGGGGATTTGCCCTTCCTGATTGAGAATTTCCTGATCGGCTTCGCCGGCTGATGTTTATGTGATTGTCGTTGACATGGACGTCGGATTTCATTATAATTCAACCCACATTTTGCAGAGGAGAAACCCATGGTTCGTTTACGTTTTCAACGGGTGGGACGCCCGCATACGTCCCATTTTCGTTTAGTGGCTATTCACGGAACAAAAGCCCGCGATGCCGCCGCTTTGGAAGTCCTCGGACACTATCACCCCCAGGAAAAGACCAACAAGATTACGGTCGACTCCGAACGCTTGAAGTACTGGATGTCCAAAGGCGCACAGCCGTCCGACACGGTCCGCTCTGCGCTCAAGATAGCCGGCGTTTGGGGCCAGCTGCAAACCGCGTCCTAATCCTTTTTTTCGTCATGCCTTCGCCCGTGGAGTTCGTTTTGTCCATTGTGAAGTCTTTGGTCGACAAACCGGACCAGGCCGAGGCGCGCTGGGTGGAAAACCCCGACGGCGGAATGGTTGAAGTGAAAGTCCCGGCCGAAGACCGGGGCAAAGTCATCGGCAAACGCGGGCGGACGATACAGTCCCTCCGCACGCTGGCCACCGCGGCTTTCGGCAAAGAAGGCGGCCGCGTGGGCGTGGAGATAGTCGAATAGCTTACAAGCCGAAGTCCGAACGGCCCGCCAAGGTTCCCAACATTCCCCCGGGCGCCTATCGCGTCCAGGATTTGGACGGCAGTCGGGTGGAGACCGTCGAGGGCGAGTTCCTCGGAATATTCAAGGATGTCATCGCCACCCGGGCCAACGACATCTTCGTGGTGCAGGGAACGAAGGAATATTTGATCCCGGCGCTCAAGACAGTGGTCCTTGAAATCAATTTGACGGAAAAGCTGATCAAAGTGAAGTTGCCCGCGGGCCTGCGGGATATTTATGAAAGCTAAGCGCGCTCCGGCGCCCAAACCGATTTTTCGCATCGACGTCTTAACGATCTTTCCCAACATGTTCCAGGGGGTCTTCACCGAAAGCCTTTTGGGCAAAGCGCAGGAGAAAAAGCTGGCGGACCTCAGGGTCCACAACCTGCGCGACTACACGGACGACAAACACCGCTCCGTGGACGACCGCCCCTACGGCGGCGGACCGGGCATGGTGATGAAGCCCGAACCGATCTATCGCGCACTTCGGGAACTCGGCGTTCCGGAAAAGAAGTCTCGGAAGAAGGGTCCCGTCGTCATTTATATGTCGCCCCAGGGCGAGCCGCTCACCCAGAAACTGGCGGACGAGCTCTCCCGCGAAAAGCACATCCTGGTCCTTTGCGGCCACTACGAAGGCATCGATGAGCGCGTATTCGATTGGATCGACCGCGAAGTGTCCGTCTGCGACGTGGTTTATACGGGCGGAGAGATTCCCGCCATGGCCTTGGTGGACTCGGTGGTGCGGCAGATCCCCAGCGTCGTGAAAGAATCCGACTCGCTGAAGTGGGACTCCTTCGCCGCCGGATGGAAAGGACAGTTGGATTGCCCGCACTTCACCCGCCCGGCCATTTGGCGCGGAAGACAGGTGCCCCAGATTTTGTTGGATGGAAACCACAAGGCCATCCAGGAATGGCGGGCCGAACAAGCTTTAGAGAACACCCGGCGGAAACGTCCGGACCTTTTGAAAAAAGACCAATTACTACGAAGGAAGAGAGCGCCATGAACCCGATCATCGAAAAACTAGAACAATCCTATTTGAAGAAAAACCTGCCGAGCATCCGCGTGGGCGATTTGCTGCGCGTGGACGTGAAGGTCGTGGAAGGCGAGAGCGAACGCGTCCAGGCTTTCGAAGGCGTCGTGATCAAACGCAAGGGACACGGTATCGGCGAGACCCTTACCGTCCGCAAGGTTTCCTTCGGCGTGGGTGTTGAGCGTACGTTCCCCATGCATTCGCCCCGCGTGGAAAAGATGAAGGTGATACGTTCCGGCAAAGTCCGCCGCGCAAAGCTGTATTACCTGCGCCAACTTTCCGGTAAAGCGGCCCGCATCGAAGAGAAGACATCCGGTGCCTCTTCCACCTCCAACGAAGGCGGCGCGTCCCCGAAGAAGGAAGCGTTTCCGGCCGGAGTCAGTTCGAAGTAGCCCAAGCCCGGAATGCCTCCGCGCCTTTTCACCTTCGATCAGGAATGGCGCGATAAAGGTTACCCGACGCTGGCCGGCGCGGACGAAGCCGGCATCGGCCCCTGGGCCGGGCCCGTCGTGGCCGCGGCCGTCGTCCTAAAACCGGACACCCGCTTTGAAAAGCTGAACGACAGCAAAAAACTCACCCCCGAAATCCGCGAATCCCTTTTCGAACCCATTCAAAAAGAAGCTCTTTGCTTCGGCATCGCCGTGATCGGGCATTCCGTGGTGGATGAAATCAACGTCCTCCAAGCCACCTTTTTGGCGGTACGCCGGGCGGTGGAACAGCTTTCGGTGACGCCCAGCCTCGTCCTTTACGACGGAAACAAGCGCCTGCCGCGGTTCCCCCTGCCCCAGGAAACGATCATAAAAGGCGACGGCCAAAGCGCCTCCATCGCGGCGGCCAGCGTACTGGCCAAGGTCACACGGGACCGACTGATGCGCGAAGCCCACGAGAGATTTCCGCAGTACGGTTTCGACGAGAACAAAGGCTATGGCACTCCGTTTCACCAGGAAGCCCTGCTCCGCCACGGCCCGTGCCCTATTCACCGCCGTTCCTACGGTCCGATTTTGGAACTCCTCACCCCCGCGCTGCCCCTTTCAGAAAATTAATTCCCCCGCCAGCCTTCCCCCGAAGGAGACAACCATGGATGCGATCGATAAGGGCCGCCACGGCGAAACGTCGGCGCGCGCCTATCTGGAAAACAAAGGCTATGAATTCCGTTCGGCCAACTACCGCACGCGCTTGGGCGAAGTCGACCTGGTGATGAGAAAAGGGGACACGCTGGTCTTCGTGGAAGTAAAGTCCCGCGGGAGTGAATCTTTCGGCGCACCGCAAACCGCCGTGACGATCTGGAAGCAACGGAAGATCATCCGCGCGGCGCTGGACTACGTGAAGTTTTTCGGCATGACGAGGATGTGCCTGCGCTTCGATGTGATGGCGCTGGGGCCGGCGGGCGTGGAGCACATCGAAAACGCGTTCCAGGCCGAAAGGAAATATACGTTCTAGGGGACGCTTAGGAAGGGATCTTCAGCAGCTTTTTGATGGCCAAGATGAAAGCCTCTTCCTCGAGCGGTTTGCCCATGAAAAGGTCCGCGCCGGCCTGGTAGGCCTGCTCGGCTTGGGCGAGGGCCAGGCGCATGGCCTTTTCATCTGGGGTGGCAATAGACATGAGAAGGAACTGCGGTCACCGGTGGGAAGTGACCGGCAGCCTGGATTGTCCTCTGCCCGCAACGCGAACCCCTATTCCGCGCCCTGGCCTCGCGTAATGCGACCGATATTGTCGGCCCCGATCTTTGCCCGCTCAGGGGCGAGGCGGGACCACCAGGTTCTTGGACATCGAATCCTGCCCATAAGGCACGCAGGGCCG
>CAYZXT010000028.1:0-35109 GCA_964482515.1 uncultured Elusimicrobia bacterium
GTGTCCGCCTACATCCCGACCAACGTGATCTCCATCACCGACGGGCAGATCTATCTGGAGTCGTCGCTGTTTTTCTCGGGCATCCGGCCCGCGCTGAACGTCGGCATCTCCGTCAGCCGCGTCGGCGGCAGCGCCCAGATCAAGGCGATGAAGCAGATCGCCGGCCGGTTGCGGTTGGACTTGGCGCAGTACAACGAGCTGGCGGCCTTCGCCCAGTTTGGTTCGGATCTCGACAAGGCGTCCCAGGCGGCCCTGGCCCGCGGCCAGCGCATGGTGGAAATCCTGAAACAGGACCAGTATCACCCCGTGCCCGTGGCGCAGCAGATCATGATCATCTTCGCGGCGACGAACGGTTTCCTGGACGACCTTCCCGCGGCTTCCATCAAGAAGTTCGAGGCCGACCTGTACGGCTTCATGGACCGCCGCCACCCGGAGATCCGCAAATCCATCGAAGAGAAGAAGGCCCTGGACGACGCCCTGAAGAATTCCCTGACGGAAGCGCTCAAGGAATTCAAGGCCCAGTTCAAGGCCTAGGAACGACCTTTTAGCCATGGCGTCCCTGCGCGAACTGCGCCGAAAAATTAAAAGCGTCAAGTCGACGCAACAGATCACCAAGGCCATGAAGATGGTGGCGGCCGCGCGTTTGCGCCGCGCCCAAAGCCGCATCGTTGCGGCCAGGCCCTTCGCCGTGAAGATGCAGGAATTGATGGCCGACCTGCTTTACCAGCAGGTGGACGCGGACAACGACGGACTGCTTTCGGCGGAGGAGCGCGCGGCGTTCCATCATCCGCTGATCGAGAAAAAATCTTCCGGCCCGCGCGGCCTGCTGCTGATCACGGCCGACAAGGGATTGTGCGGCGCTTTCAACACGAACATCGTGAAGAAGGCCCTGGAGTTCTTTGAGGACAACGCCGGGCAGAAGGTCGCCCTGTTCTGTGTGGGCCGCAAGGGGCGGGATTTCTTCCGCCGCTTGCGGGCCGTCGAATTCCGCGGGGAATACGTGAACGTCTTCAATAAATTGAACTACGCTCACGCAGAGCTGATCGGCAACGACGTTCTGAACTTCTTTCTGAAAGACGGCGGACGTGACGTCACGATCGTGTATAACGAGTTCAAGTCCGTGATCCAACAGAACCTCGTGCGGTTTCCCCTGCTTCCGTTGACGCCGATCACCGAGCGTTCGACGAAGTCCCTGGCGGCCGATTTCATCTATGAGCCGAAGCGCGAGCAGCTTTTGGAGTCCCTCCTGCCGCGCTATGTGAAGGCCCAGGTTTTCCGGGCGCTGCTGGAGTCCGCGGCGGCGGAATTGGGCGCTCGGATGTCCGCCATGGAGAACGCCAGCCGCAACGCCAAGGAACTCATCGAGAGCCTGACGCTGACGGCGAACAAGATCCGCCAGGCCGCCATCACCAAGGAAATCTCCGAGATCGTGGGCGGGGCCGAGTCGCTGAATTAAGCCGTTCCCGTCGGCCGCCGGAGTGCTATAATGAAATTGATGAACACGCGGCAAACAAGAGGAAAATCTATGGATAAAGACGATCGCTGGGTGGCCAAGAATTTCGTGAAGCTGATGGATCTCTACGGCGGCCGCTACGTGGCCGTGGTGAACCGTCGCGTGGTGGCGGTGGGGGCGAAACCGGATTCGGTGGAAAACACGGCCCGGCTCAAGACGGGGGTGGACATCCCCTCCGTTGTGCTCGTCCCGAAGAGGGAAGAGATCAGTCTCGTCTAAAAATTGACAGCCGTCCAACGATTCGACTACGCGGTCCTACCCAACGGTAAAGCGCCCGTCGTCCCCGTGGAGTTCTGGGGCGGGCGGCGCTGGCACAAACTCTGGGTCTACGTGGATTCCGGCGCCAGCTTCACGGTGCTCCACATGTTCGAAGCGCGGCGTTTGGGCGTCGACCTTTCCAGGTGTGAAAAGTTTTATCTGGTCGTGGCGGGGGGAAGGAAAATCCCCATGTACAAAAAGCGGTTACGCCTCCGGATCGGGCGCGCCGCGGTTTCCGTCGACGTGGGTTTTTGCGACGTGCTCGGCGGCGCCTTCAACCTGCTCGGACGGAAGGACGTGTTCAAGCGGTTCAGGATTTGTTTCGACGAGAAAAGCGAAAGCGTCAGTTTTCAAAGCCGCTGAAAATCAATCCCATATAAAGGCAGCTCGACAATGTAACCTTGAATGGGAATTGCCTTATAATCGCGACTGGTTTTTCGTAGGGTTGAATTAATTTCAGTTTGAATAGATAACGGAGGAATCGGCAATGAGTTCGGGAAAAGTCGTGCAAGTCATCGGGCCTGTGGTAGACGTGGAATTTCCGTCAGGAGCTCTTCCGGCGATCTACAACGCCGTGAAGATCAAGCGGGACAAGGAACAATCGGAAAAGATGGGCGAATACCTCACCACGGAAGTGGCGCAGCACCTGGGCGACAACACCGTGCGCGTGATCGCCCTCGGTCCCACGGACGGCCTGCGCCGCGGCATGGCCGCCGAAGACACGGGAAACCCCATCAGCATGCCGGTCGGCAAAGGATGCCTGGGCCGCCTAATGAACGTGCTGGGCGAGCCCGTTGACTACAAAGGCCCGATCCAATCCACGGAATCCCTGCCCATCCACCGCGCTCCCCCGTCGTTCGAAGAACAGCAGACCACCCCGCAGATCTTCGAGACGGGAATCAAGGTGATCGATCTGCTCGAACCCTACATGAAGGGCGGCAAGGTCGGTCTGTTCGGAGGCGCCGGCGTGGGAAAGACCGTCGTCATCCTCGAGCTGATCAACAACGTCGCGAAGCAGCACGGCGGCGTGTCGGTCTTCGGCGGGGTCGGCGAGCGTACCCGCGAAGGAAATGATCTTTGGCGCGAAATGTCGAACTCCAAGCTGTCGGACGGAGAATCGGTCCTCTCCAAAACGGTTCTCGTCTACGGCCAGATGAACGAGCCTCCGGGCTCGCGGTTGCGCGTGGCGCTGTCCGCCCTGACCCAGGCCGAGCACTTCCGCGATTCCGAGGGCCAGGACGTGATGCTCTTCATAGATAATATTTTCCGTTTCACCCAGGCGGGTTCCGAAGTGTCCGCCCTTTTGGGCCGCATGCCGTCGGCCGTGGGCTACCAGCCCACGCTCGCCACGGAGATGGGCGACCTGCAGGAACGGATCACCTCCACGAAAAAAGGCTCCGTCACCAGCGTGCAGGCCATCTACGTTCCGGCCGACGACTTGACGGATCCGGCGCCGGCCACGGCCTTCGCCCACCTGGACGCCACCACGGTTCTGTCCCGGCAGATCGCCGAACTCGGGATCTACCCGGCCGTGGATCCCCTGGATTCCACCAGCCGCATGCTCGATCCCAAGATCATCGGAGACGAGCATTATGATACGGCGCGCGCCGTTCAGCGCGTGCTCCAGCGCTACAAGGACCTGCAGGACATCATCGCCATCCTCGGCATCGACGAACTTTCCGAAGAGGACAAGGCGCTGGTGACCCGCGCCCGCAAGATTCAGAAGTTCCTGTCCCAGCCGTTCCACGTGGCCGAGGAGTTCACCGGCATGCCGGGGCGTTACGTTTCGCTGAAGGACACCGTCCGCGGCTTCCGCGAATTGGTGGACGGAAAATGGGACCACCTGCCGGAGCCGGCTTTCTTTATGGTGGGAACGATCGAAGAGGCGGTGGAAAAAGCGAAGTCGTTGCAGTAAGTCCTTAAGGGGGAAACGTTTGATGGACGAGATGATCATTGACGGGAATGACATTGGAAACGGGTTGACGTTCTCCAAGCTCTTTTCATGGACGGTACTGCTTTTCAAGGCGCCGCGGCGGTTCTTCGCGAACATGGCGAAATCCGGCGGTTACGGTACGCCGGTCCTGTTCTCCCTGTTTTGGTTCTTCACGGCGACGCTGCTGGAATTGATCATCTCCCACCTTCGGCCGCAGCCGGTGCAGTTCGGCTGGGCCGTGGAGCTGGTATGGCTGATCGTGGGGCCCGGAATATTTTTGGCGAGCGGATTTGTGGCCGCGGCGATTTTCTTCGTCGTCTGGCACTTGATGGGATCGCAGCAGAATTATCAAACGGCATTCCGTTGCTGGGCGTTCACTTCGCCGCTGGCCGTTGTCAGCGCCATCCTGGGTATCGTGCCTTACTTGAACCTGTTGGGGCTGTTTTTCGGAACATATCTTCTGGTGATCGCATCCATGGAAACCCACGGCTTGACCGCGAAGCGGTCCTGGACGGTTTGGGGAAGCATATGCGCGGGACTCATCGTTTTGTTGACCGTTTCGGAGGTGGCGCGAAGGTACCTGCAGAGCCAGGGCATGGACTTCAACGCCTCCCGCGAAGCGTCGGAAATGAGCGTCGACGAGCCCATGGACGATGATTTGGGGACGCCGCTCCCCGTGGCTCCCGCCCCGAAGAAAAATTAGGAGAGCGCTTTGTCTGATCAACGACTTCATTTAAGCATCGTGACCCCGGAGAGCGTCAGTTGGGAGGGGGATGTTGATTCTTTGGTCGTCCCCGCCGCGGACGGACAGTTGGGCGTCCTGCCCGGCCACGCGCCGCTCCTGGCCCAGCTCCAGGCCGGCGTCCTGCAGATACGGACGGGAGAGGAAACGAAGGTGCTCGCGGTGTCGGGCGGTTTCATGGAAGTTTTCGAAGGACGCGTCGCCGTGTTCGCCGAGACCGCGGAACTCGCGGACGAAATCAACGAAGAGCGGGCGCGGCAGGCCGCGGAAAGGGCCAAGGCCGCGATGCGCGGACCTTCCTTGGATGACGAGCAGTCGGAGGCGGCGTTAAAGAGGGCCATGATCCGGATGAAAGTCGTCGAGCTGTCCCGCCGGCGCACTTCCCATACCAGGGAGAAACCGCCGAGGCCGCATTAGGCATTGATATGATCCCACCCCCGGGCCACTCCATTCGCCCGAATCGTTCGCGCATCACGATGAAGGATGTGGCGGAGCGCTGCGGCGTTTCCCTATCCACCGTTTCCCTGGTCCTGTCCGGCGACGCGCGGATCCCGCCCGCCACGACCCAGCGCGTTTTGGAAGTTGTGAAGGCCCTCGGTTACCGCCCCAACGTGGTCGCCCGCAACCTCGCCCGCCAAAGTTCCAAGGTCCTGGCGGTCGTATTGCCAGATCCCTCCGCGCTTGTGGACCATCTGTTTTGCGCCCAGGCCCTCCAGGGGATTTCCGCCGAAGCCTCGCGGCGGGGATACCGGCTCATCGTGGAGACCGCCACAGCCCAGTTTTTATCGCGGCGTTTTTATCTCCGTCTTCTGAAAGAAAATTCCGCCAACGCCATGATCTACCTCGGTTCGTCCCTGGGCGACCATTTCCTGGCGGACCCCGAATTGCTGGAGTTCCCTTTCTTGACCATGGGGGGATACCTGGATAATTCCCAGGTTTCCCATATCACCATTGATAACGAAGCGGCGGGTTACCTGGCGACGCGGCATCTGCTTGAACAGGGCCATCACCGGATCGGACACGTGGCGGGGGCGCTTCACGACGCGACGTCCCGCGACCGGATCCGCGGCTACCAGCGCGCCCTGAAGGAAGCCCGGGTTGACTACGATGCGGACATCGTGGTCGAGGCTCATTTCCGCCCACGGGAAGCCGCAGCGGCCGCGAACCTTCTCCTAAAAAAGGACGTGACGGCGATTTTCGCGGCCAACGATTTGATGGCGGCTTCCGTGCTTCACGCCGCGCAGGTTTCCGGCCGGAAAATCCCTGAGGACGTGGCCGTGGTGGGTCTGGGGGATTTGGAGTGGACCCCTTTCTTCAACCCGCCTCTCTCCTCAATACGTTACGACGTTCAAGCTTTATCGTCCGAAGGCACCCGGTGTTTGATCGAGAACATCGAGCACGGTCACTCCGACCGCGTCATCCAGAAAAAATTCCCCGTTGAGCTGATCGCCCGCAAGAGCTCTCACTCCTCCCGCCGCCCCAAAAGTACCCGCTAAGCCCTGTTACAATAACTTTGCCAAACATTTACAAATCTGTCATCCTTTCTTAAGAGTCGATTGATACTCTGTTGGTAGAGATTTCATTTATTCTTGCCGGTTCTCCCGGCCATGTTGGGTTCGGGAGATGGAATGCCTTCCTTGGATGAAGACAAACCGTGCTGACAGAGGTGTCCTCTCGGATGAAAAGAGTTCTGGTCGTAGATGACGATTCAAATTTAGCTGAGTTGGTGGCGGATTTTTGCCAGCAGGCGGGTTTCGAGGTGAAGGTCGTCACGGACCCGCTGAAAGTGCAAGAGATCGCTTCTTCCTGGCTGCCCAATCTGATCACGCTGGATTTGGAAATGCCGGGGATGGACGGCGTGGAAGTCCTGCAGACTTTGCAGAGCCGGCCGGAAACGCGCCGGATTCCCGTTGTGATCGTTTCCGTGCTCGCGAAGGGCGCTCTGGCTGACGGTCTTTTGAAGGGGGCCAGCCTCGTGTTTGAAAAACCCCTCCGGCTCCAAAAGCTGGTCCAGCGCATGAGGGAAGTCCTGGATGAGCCGGTCGCCGCGGGAGACAGGCCCAGTTTGGAATCCTTTCCTAAAAACCCGCTCCACTAAAACCGAATCATCCTTCGCCCTTTCAGGTTTCTTTTCGCGTGGATTGAAATGCTAAAATGGGCGCGATGCGATTCCCCAATCGGCATTTCACCTGGTCCTCTTCCTACCATCAGAGGACCGTGCCTAGCGGCAAGGCGGCAATGTGAAGCGCGTGTCCGCCTCCATTATTTTCCTTTTCAGTTTCGGCTTGAACCTCTTCCTCGCATTTCCTTCCCTGTCTCCCTTCCGCGATGCGGGTGATTTCGGCGCGGCGGTCGCGAAGTTCGGCGTGGCGCATCCGCCGGGATATCCTCTCTACGTCCTTCTCGGAAAATCCTTCCATGCGTTGCTGCCCTGGGGGAACTCCTTTTACCGGCTCAATATTTTTTCCGCGCTCTGCGCGGCCTTTGCCGCGACATTCATTTTCGCGGCGCTGGTCCGCCCGGCCGGACGGTTCGCCGGGGCGGCGGGAGCGCTTCTTTTCCTTCTGCTGCCCGCGGTCCTCGCCCAGGCGGGGTTGTCGGAAGTTTACGCGTTGAACGCGGTGTTCGCCGCCGGGATTCTGTATCTTATCATGACGCTGCCGGATTTTTCTCCGGCCGAACAAGGGCGCCGCTGGATCCTCCTGTCCTTCGTTCTCGGCATCGGCTGCGGCAACCATCAAACCCTCTTGGCCCTGGCTCCCGTCGCGGCGATGGCGCTCTTCCGGGAATGGCGCATCCGCCGGTTGCGTCCGGGGCTGCTAATCGCCATGGCCTGCCTGTTCGCCGCCGGGTTTTCCATCAATCTCGCGTCGTTGCTGCGGGCGGCAGCGGGCGCCCAATACGTCTGGGGGGAGCCTGGCACCTTCGGAGGGATCCTTGATCTGCTGACACGGGCCGACTACGGCGCGGCCACGCTTTCCACGCGCTATTCCGCGGCGTCCCCAGACCAGTCGATTTTGTTTTGGTTCAAGAGCTGGATGGAGCAATGGGGGATATCGGGCGTCCTCCTGTGGCTGGCCGGGGCGCTCTGGGCGTTCCGGCGGGCCCATCGGGGGATTTGGGGCGGAATGGCCTGGACGTTGTGGATACTCAGCGGGCCGGCGTTCGGGTTGATGGCGCGCCTGGGGCCGGGAGAACTCTCCCGGGCCATTCTGGAGCCGGCGCTCATTTTGCCGGGGATCGCCGCCGCGGTCATGGCCGGTTTTTTCTTAGGAGAATTCTGGCGCCGCGGGGGGGGATTTCGCGCCGCGGCGGTCGCGGTCCTCCTCGGGCACCTATTCTTTTATGGGGTCCCTGCGGTCTTCCAACACCGGCAGAGACAGAACTTCGTGGCGGACGATTATGGGACGAATTTGTTCCGCACCTTGCCTTCCCGAAGCGTCCTGCTCATGATTTCCGACGGAGCGATCTTCAGCGCACTCAGCCGGCAGGAAGTCTTCCGCGAACGGACGGACATCCGCCTCCTGGTGGACGCCGCGCTTCCCTGGCGCTGGCGGCAGTACCGTCAACGCTACACCGAGCTCTTTGCGGAAGGCCAGGGCGACGGCGGGCGGGAGTTGGCCAAGAGCAAATCAGGGACCGAGAGAATTTTCACCGAAGGCCTTCATCCCGATTTGGTGGAAAGCCTTTGCCCCCACGGGATGGCCGATGTCCTGGCGTGGCCCGCGCGCGACGAGGCTTGCGTCGGCGTCATGGAGGCGGGCGACGGACACTGGCTTTTCTACGCGCGACGGGTTCCGCCCCCGGAAGTCCTGGCCGCGGATTACTATAGCCGAAGCCTCGCCAAGACGGCGGCGTCAAACGCCTACAACGCGGGCCTTCTTCTCCGGCAGGCAGGGCGTGAAGAGTCGGCCCAACGCAGTTTCGCGCGGGCGCTTTTCTGGAGCCCGGAGCGGTGGATGCGGTGGACAGAACTTTACTGAGGAACGCCGCCGCGGCGTTTTTATTTTTGCTCGCCTGGGGGACGTTCTTGGCGGGAACTTCTCCGACGCTCTACGGCGGCGACTCGGGGGAATTGATCGCCGCGTCGGTCGGCCTCGGGATTCCCCACGCGCCGGGATACGCGCTCCAGGTCCTTGCCGGGAAAACCGCGGCCGCCGCGATCGCGTGGGGCTCGCCGGCCTATCGCGTGAACCTGGGATCGGGTTTGATCAGCGCCTTGACCGTGGCCGGGCTGTTCCTGCTTCTCCGCCGATGGACGGGGACGGCCGTCGCCGCTGCCTTCGGCGCGCTCTTGTACGCCGCCCTTCCCCTCGTTTGGGACCAAGCGCAGACGACGGAAGTCTTCGCCCTCAACAATCTGCTGGCCCTTGCATTGCTTTGGGCCTTCGATGAAGCCGGACGCGCTCCCCGCCGGCCGGAAGCCTGGTTCCTCCTCTTCGCCTTTGTTTTGGGGTTGGGCCTCGCCCACCACCACACCCTCATCCTCTTGACGCCGGGCTTCGCTCTCTGGGCCTTCGTCCGCGAAGGGGATCCCGCGCGCGGATTTTTGAAAAACGTTTCCGTATTCTTCGCGCGTTGGCTGAAGCGGCTTCCCCTCCTCTTCGCTTTCCTCCTGTTGGGCTATTCGCTTACGGTCTACTTGCCCCTGCGCGCGGCGCGCCATCCGCCGGTGAACTTCGGAGACCCCCATACGCCGCGGCGCTTTCTCGACATCATAACGCGTAAGGAATTCGGCAGCCTGGAACTCCATCCTTCGGCGCTGCCCTTCCGCAACAGCGAGACATTGTCGGCCCAGGCGAAATCCTACGTCCGCCAGATGCGGAAACAATGGCCTTTGGCTGGATTGTTTCTGGGTTCGGCGGGGTTCCTTTGGATTCTCTTCCGGCGAAAACGGGAGGGCGAGCCGTCGAACGGCCCGCCTCCGGGCGCTTGGCTTTTGCTCTGGGTCTTCACCGGTCCCGCCTTTTATCTGTTTTCCAATCTTTCGCCCTTCAACACTCTGGCGCAATGGCGTTTGGAACGGTTCTTTCTCCTGCCGTTTTTGTTTTGGACGTCCGCCACGGCGTTATTCCTGGGCGACCTATGGCGGAAGAACGGAGGAAAACTTTTCGCGGTTGCGTTGTTCCTCGCCGCCGGATCGGGACAGGTTTTCATCGAGCACCCCTGGTTCCGCTGGAATTTCGTTTTCCGCGATTTCGGCCGAAATCTCACGGCTTCGCTGGAGCCGCGCTCCCTGCTGCTGATCGACCGGGTCATGTTCGACGAGCCGACGTCCTGCCTCCTCAACGCCTTGGAGGTGGAGCGCCGCCGGCCGGACCTGCGCGTCATTTATCGCCCGGGAACGCTCTTCGAACTTTTTTACGGGGAGGACTATTTGGAGATCCCGCGTGATGCGCGGGGCAGGCGGCAGGAGGAAAGGGAAAAGCAACTCTGGGCGAACGTGGACAGGCCTGTGGCGGCCATGGCGTTCGTCCGCGAAAACCTGCCCGACTTTCCCTTTCAATTGAGGGGACTGCTTTATCAGGCCCGGACGGGCGCGTCTCCCGTTCCGTTTTACATGGATCGGAACCGCCCGTTCCTTTGGCCGGACTATCCGTCGCGGTTGATCGCCGTCCACACGCCCTATTGGCTCACGAAGGGGGCTTTTGAATCCCAGGAAATGGAGTCGGCCGAGCGTTTGTCCCGCCGCACCGGAAATGAAGGGAACGACATGGAGTGGCTCCACGGCAACCTGGGCGCGCTTTGGAGCCGCTGGTCCGCTTCCCATCCGTCGGATCGGTCCGCGTTGGACCGGGCGGGGGATCATTTCGCGCGGGCCGCCTCCATCGATCCGTATTTTCCCCAGGCGTCCTTCGGCTTGGGCTATGCCCGCTTGCAGCAGAAGCGGTATTCGGAAGCGATCGCGGCCTTCGCTCAGGCGGCGCGCTGCCGGCCGGATTGGCCGGAGGCCTATTATATGTGGGGAGTGGCTTGCGTTTCGGCGGGGCGTAAGGCCGCGGCGCGGGAACCGCTGGAGCGTTTTCTTTGTTTGGCTCCGGATTCACCGCATGCCCGTAACGTCAGGGCGATCCTGAGGGAAAAGTAATTGCGGGGAGAGGCCGTCGGGGGTCAGGATTTGTTCAGCTTGTGCACGAGAGTGAGGGTTCCCACGTAGGCATAGCCCAGAAGAAAAATTCCGATAAAGGGCGTCGACCACCAGTAGGACGACTCAAAACTCCAATATAACGTATACAGGAAATACAGCGCGAATACCGCTTCCATCAGTCCGGCGCGGCCGCGCTCAGTTTGGTACCTCTTGCGGCGCAGCGGATCGCCTTTCTTTCGCACGTCGAACTTCGGCGTGCGCCGGAACTCCGACTGTTTGTTGCTCAAAACCTCCCATATGGCGCGTGTGTTGTTGATGCACATGCCGACGCCGAAGGCCATGAGCGACGGAAGATGCTTCCATTGCCATCTACCGCCGGGTGTGCCCGCTTCCTTGTGGGCGACGTAATAAAAGCACGCGATCGACAGGGTGGCGAACAGGAATATTCCGAGCTCGATCCATTTCAAGAAAGACCAATGCGGCTGTGACCTGGCGATCATGCTGGGAAAGAGCAGGACCGACAAAAGCAGCACGACGGGATAAGCCAAGTTCGCCATGAGGTGCGCCGTGCTCTCCGTTTTGACGAGCAGCGGCAGCGGACTTTTCCAGATGAGCGGAAGCATTTTGCAGGCCACCTGCAGCGCGCCCTTGGTCCAGCGGTGCTGCTGGGAGCGGAAGGCGTTCATGTCCGCCGGCAATTCGGCCGGACAAACCACGTCCGGCAGGAAAAGGAATTTCCACCCCCTCAGCTGGGCGCGGTAGGAAAGGTCCAGGTCCTCGGTGAGCGTGTCCGAGCTCCAGCCGCCGGCGTCGGCGATGGTCTGTCTGCGCCAGATCCCGGCCGTCCCGTTGAAGTTGATGAATGCGTCGGCGCGGTTGCGGGCCGTGTGCTCCAGCATGAAATGCCCATCCAGGAAGATCGATTGGACCCACGTCAGGAGGGAATAGTTGGCGTTGATATGACCCCAGCGCGTTTGGACCAACCCGATTTCTTTCCGGGAGAAGTGAGGTATCGTCCGGCGGAGGAAATCGGCGGGCGGCAGGAAGTCGGCGTCGAAAATAGCGATGAATTCGCCCGCGGCGTTCAGGAGTCCGTCGGACAGCGCGCCGGCCTTGAACCCCTCCCGGTTTTCCCGGTGAAACAGCCGTATGTTGAATCCCAGTTCGGCCTTCTCGCGGATTTTTTTCTCAATAAGGGCCGTCGTGTCGTCCGTTGAATCGTCCAGAACTTGGATTTCCAGTTTGTCCCGCGGATAGTCCATCCGGCAGACGCAATCGATGAGCCGGTCGACCATGTAATATTCGTTGAATACGGGCAGTTGAACGGTGACCGGAGGCCATAGGGCCGGGGGAGGGGGGACGGTCAGCGGAGGGGCCATCTTATAATGTCGCCAATACAGAAACAGGATCCAATAGCGATGAATGCCGTAGGCGGAAAGCACTAGAAGGATAAATAGATACGCGGCGATGAAGAGGTTGTTCAGCATAGACCTACCAAATCCCCATTGTAGGACAGGCTTGGTTCATGCTAGTAAATTTCGCTTCCAGGGCCAAGAGAAGGGCTGGCGGGAAGGTTAAAACCGTTTCAAAATGTCTTTGATGCGGTGTTTCAGCGTGTCGGGGCAGGAAGGGCAGCCTGCGTCGCGGAAGCGCTGGATCAGGCGGCGCTCGAACTCGAAGTGCGTGTAGCACTTGCGGCACATTTGGAGATGGAGGCGGATCTCCGATTCCATTTCCGCGGTCAGGTCCTGGGTGTTGATGAACTCGTAGATGTGGTCGAAAATATCGTCGCAGTTATGCACGCGGGCTCCTCATGTCTTTCCGGGGCCGCCGGATGAATCGGGGACCGCGGTGACTTTGTCCCTTTTGGGCACGAGCCCGGCGTCCACGGCGTGTTCCCAAAGGGATTTCTGCAGGATCCGCCGGCCTCTCGCCAGGCGGGAACGTACCGTTCCGAGGGGGATGTCCAGCGCGTCCGCCACTTCCTGGTAGGAAAGCCCCTGGAGATCGTAAAGGATGATGGCCGTCTTGTATTCGTCGGGCAGCTTATCGAGCGCCTTTTGGAAATCGATGTTGGTCAAATGCCCGACCACGTCGTCGAAAGGGTCGCTGAGGGAAATGGGGTTTTCGCGGGAAATCTTGTTGAAGAGGTGGAAATCCTCGATCTTGTCGTAGGCGTCCAGCGCCACGTTCTGGGGCTCCCGGTGTTTCTTGCGGAAGCTGTTGATGTAGGTGTTGGTCATGATCTTGTAGAGCCAGGCCCGGATGTTCGTGCCCGCTTGGAATTGTTCCAGGTTCTTCCAAGCGCGCGCATAGGCCTCGGATACCAGATCTTCGGCGGCCTGGGGGTTCCTCGTCATACGCAATGCCACGCCGTACACCTCGTCCACAAGGGGGAGAGCTTTTTCCTGAAAGTCCTTGCGTTGCGCTTCATTCATGGGGTTGCCCTGACCATGGTAACGCCGTCGCGGCGATAAAAGTTCCTGAAAATGATTTCATGTCGAAATTTTATCAATTCCGAAGAGGGGAGACAACCGTCGCGGGAGAATTACTTTCCTGCGGGAGTTGTCGGCGGTGAAGGGGATTGGAGCGCTTTCGACCCCTGGGCCGCGTCTTCCAGGGCGGATTTAAGCCGGTCCGCCTCTCCGGCCGCTCCCTCGGCGGACACCAGCCTGGATAGAACGGAAATCCAGGTTTTGGTGTCGCGAGCGACGGCCGGGGCGGCGACGGACAGGTCGACCCGTTGAAAGCAGGCCACGGCTCGCCTGTAGGATTGCTTCGGGTTTCCCGCGTCTATCCAATTGCGGCCCGCCCGGAACCAGGATTCCGCGGAGCGCTTGCCGGTTTGCAGGCGCGCCGCATGTTCAAATAAAGGGGCTGCGGCGTCCGCATCTCCCGCTTTTTCCGCTTTTACGGCCTGGCGGTAGGAATCGGAGCCCGGGGCCGCGAACGCGGCGGCCGCGCAAAGGGCGAGGACCGGGACTAAATAAAAAGGGGATTTCATGGCATTTATTCCTCCGATCGTTGGGGTATTGTGGGGGGACGGAACGGGATCCACAGCCGGAACGTGGTCCCCTTGCCGACCTCGGAAAACGTTTCGATGTCGCCGCCGTGCGCGCGGGATATTTCCCGGACGATGGCCAGGCCCAGCCCCACGCCTTCCCGTTCACTGCGGGAATGGGACTGCGGCGACTGGTAAAAACGGGTGAAGATGTGGGGTATGTCTTCGGGCGGAATGCCGGATCCGTTGTCGGTCACTTCAAAGACAAGGGTGTTGTCGCTCTGATACCCGCGCACGGTGATTTTTCCGCCCGGCGCGGTGAACTTGAAGGCATTGGTCAGCAGGTTCCGCAGCGCCTGTCCCAAACGCTTTCCGTCCAGCACGGCGGTGGGAAGTCCGGCGAGGTCGTGGGTGAAGACGATGTTTTTCCCTTCGGCGTGCCGCTCAAAGGGAGTCAACAAAGGCGTGAGCGCGTCGCGCGTCTCCGTGACGACGGGGTCGATCTTGAAAACGCCGATCTCCGCGCGGGCCACTTCCAGAAGGTCCTCTATCAGGTGCTGGAGCTGCTTGGTTTCCGTCAGGATGATGTCCAGCGCCTTCTGTCTCTTTTCGGGATTGGAAACCAGTTGCGGATCGACCAGGCGCGGCGCGTAAAGGTTTATCAGCGTGAGCGGCGTCTTCATGTCGTGGGAGATCATGGAGAGAAACTCCATTTTCGATTTGCCGGCCGCTTCGAGCTTCACCGCCATCGTATTGATGTGTTCGGCGAGGTCGCCGATCTCGTCCCGGTCCTCGATATCGATCCGGTGCGAAAGCCGTCCCTGGGCGTAAAGGTCCGCGGCCGCCCGCATGCGGAGGATCGGGGAGAGGAACCTCCGGCGGATCAGCATCACGAGGTCCGCGGCCGCGATGAACAACAACAGCACGAACAGCGCCATCCGGAACCAGGCGGCCCGGACCGAGTCGCGGATCCTGCGGATCCGTTTCAGCGAGCTGTCCCGCCGGATGTTCTCCAGGACGTTCAGGCTTTGCCCGATGGCGGTCAGCGCGGGGAGGAGCGGCCCCTGGTTGAATATCGTTGCGGCGAATTTGGGGTTTATGTCGACCGATTGAAGTTCATTTGACGCCGTTTCCCAGGACGCCGCGAGGGACTCGATCTCCGACTGTTCCTCGGGCAGGCTGTTGCGGCGGATTTCGTTCAAGAGGGCGGAGGCGTGTTCCATCAATTGGCGGCCCTTTTCACGTTCCGCTCCGCCGGCCGCGGCCAGGCGCACGGCCTGTGTCCCGTCCGCGAGCGTCGTTTTCAATTCCAGAAGCCTTTGCTGCATGGCGGCGTCTTTGGTGATGAGGTGTTTGGCCTGGCGGGCGATGGCGGACAACGTTATCCCGGCGGAAATAACGGCGCCCACGAGGATGGCGGTGACGACGAAATAAACGAGGCCGAGGCGGACGCCCAGGTTCACGGTTTGGATCCGTCGATCCGCTGCTCGGAACGAATGGCCGTTCCGGCCTTGCGCGCCGCGCTCTTCAATTCTGCCGCTGCCTGGGCCAGTTCGGCGTAATGCTGGACGCGGCGCACCGCGGTGGAAACTACGACGGCCGTGACGGAAAGCAGCGGGAGGTTCAGCGCGCCGTCC
The DNA here is from genome assembly GCA_964482515.1 of uncultured Elusimicrobia bacterium. Taxonomy (GTDB): domain Bacteria; phylum Elusimicrobiota; class Elusimicrobia; order FEN-1173; family FEN-1173; genus CAYZXT01. The sequence continues at coordinate 15,173 of CAYZXT010000028.1, forward strand.
TGCCGGTCGCGCCCCTCGAAGAAACCCTGCTCCTGGTCCTTCGAATCGTGAAGGGCGCGGGCCTGGCTCTTGAAGGATTCAACCACCTGTTGGGCGTAGGTCTTGCCCCGTTCGACATCGAGGAGGGCGACGAAATCATCGCCGCCGATGTGACCCACGAATTCTTCCGGTTTTGCCGCTTCGATCATGCAATCGCCCAGCAGGAGGATGGCCTCATCCCCGCGGGCGAAGCCGTATCGGTCGTTGAAGGCCTTGAACCGGTCGATATCGCAATAGATCGCGTCGAAGTCCTGCCCCAGCGACAATCTCTTTTCCACTTCCTCCTGGATGCGGGAGTTGCCGGGCAGGCCCGTCAGCGGGCTCGCGTCGCGGTCCTGCCTTGAACGACGGAGAAGCGCCGTGACGCGGGCGTTCAGTTCGCGTTCGTCGAAAGGTTTGGTCAGGTAATCGTCGGCGCCGCTGGAAAAACCGTCCACCTTTTCCTCGGTTTGCTGGCGTCCTGTGATCATAAGGATGGGAAGATGCGCGAGGCGGACGTTGCGGCGGATCTCATGGATCAACGAGATGCCTTCGCCGTCGGGGAGGTTCCAGTCCAACAGGATTAGGTTAAGGGAGGACTTCAGCTGGGCCCTGGCCTGCGCCAGCGTTGACGCGCACCAGACGCGGTGGCCCTGGTTCTGCAGGATGTCCCGGATGGCGAAGGATATGTCGGTTTCATCCTCAACGATGAGGATGGAGGAAGAAATGCGCGCTTGTTCCTCGGGATGAACGGGTTGCGAATTGGCCGGCAACTGATCCATAGATTGTCCCTCGCTCATGCCATAGTCTACTTGGTTCATTCTACCGCAGCGTCGGCCAAAGGCTAGGATATCGAATGCGACCGCATAAATCAAGTAATGCACGACGATAATCACCCTTATAACACGAGCGATTTGACGAACCGCCCGCCTGACCCGACACAAATTAAGAGAGCTTGACCGTTCCTTATCTATGAGTTAAAATAGCGCGTTTCCGTTACACGACACGGGCCTCGTCCACGTATAATGTCTGGACCATTCCCCAACAAACCCACTGGAGAATTCATTGTCAATGAAAGCCCTCGTCCTGTCAGGCGGTAAAGGCACTCGCCTGCGTCCCATCACGCATACTTCCGCCAAGCAGCTGGTTCCCATCGCCAATAAGCCGATCCTTTTTTACGGGCTCGAATCCATCGCCCAGGCCGGGATCAAGGAAGTCGGCATCGTCGTGGGGGAAACCCACGAGGAAATCCGCAGGGCCGTTGGAGATGGCTCTCGTTTCGGGGTCCGCGTCACCTATATTCAGCAGGAAGCGCCCCTCGGCTTGGCCCACGCCGTGAAGATTTCCCAGGACTTTATGAAGGACGACCCCTTCGTGATGTATCTGGGGGACAACCTGTTGAAGGAAAATCTATCCGGGTTCGTGCAGGAATTCAACAGCTTTAAACCCGACGCCCAGATTTTGGTCACCGAAGTCCCCAACCCCCAGTCCTTCGGCGTCGTGGTCCTCAAGGACGGGAAGGCCGTCCAGCTTTTGGAAAAGCCCAAAAACCCTCCCAGCAACCTGGCCCTCGTCGGCGTTTATATGTTCACCTCCGTCATTTTCAAGGCTGTCAACGCGATCAAACCGTCGCCGCGCGGCGAGCTGGAAATCACCGACGCCATACAATGGTTGGTGGACCAGGGACGCACCGTCCGGCCGCATAAAGTGGAGGGCTGGTGGAAAGACACGGGCAAGCTGGAGGATTTGCTGGAAGCCAACCGCCTGATCCTGATCAACGCGACATCTTCCAACGCCGGGACCGTGGACGCGGACAGCCGCATCGAGGGGAACGTTATCATCGAAAAAGGCGCGCGAATCGAAAAAAGCGTTGTCCGCGGGCCGGCCATCATCGGGGAGGACAGCGTCATCCGGAACTCTTTCGTCGGCCCTTTCACCGCCATCTATCATCACGTGGTCCTGGACAACAGCGAGATTCAGAACTCGATTTTGTTGGAACATTCCCGCATGGTGGACATCCGCCCGGTGGAAGGTTCTCTCGTCGGACAGAACGCCGAGATCGTCCAGACGAATTCCAAGCCCAGCGCCTTCCGCATCGTCGTCGGCGACTCATCCCGATTGGAGATCCCGAAATGAAGAAAGCCAAATGGCTGGTGACGGGCGGGGCGGGTTTCATCGGCTCCCATCTCTCGGCCGAACTGCGCCGGCGCGGTCAGTTCGTCCGCGTCATCGATAATTTCATCACAGGAAACCGGAACAATCTGAAATTCGCCAATCCCAACCAATTCGTCCAGGGCGACATCCGCAACCCCGCCGCGGTCCGCAGGGCCATGAAGGGGATCGACTACGTGCTGGCCCAGGCCGCGCTGCGCTCGGTCCCGCGTTCCCTCGAAGACCCCTTGGCCTCGAACGACGTGAACGTCGGCGGCACGTTGAACCTGCTTCTGGAAGCGTTCAAGGCCAAGGTCAAGCGGTTTGTTTCGGCCTCTTCCTCATCGGTCTATGGGGATGGGAAGGTTTTTCCGCAGCACGAAGGCCTGCCGACGCCGGCCATTTCGCCCTACGCCGTCACGAAGGTGACGGGGGAATATTACTCGCGCATGTTCACCAAGACCTACGGTCTGGAGACCGTATGTCTCCGCTATTTTAACGTGTTCGGCCCGCGCCAGGACCCCAAATCCAAGTACGCCGCCGTTGTGCCGAAATTCATCCTCGCCGCGCTGAAAGACGAGACCTTGGAAGTGCACGGCGACGGGAAACAGTCCCGTGATTTTTGCTACATCGACAACGTGGTGCAGGCGAACATCCTGTCCGCGACGCATAAAAACGGTGCCGGAAAGTCCTATAACGTCGCCGTGGGCGAGACCCACTCCCTGCTGGATATCATTGACGTCGTTGAGGATGTGTTGGGAAAGAAAGTGAAGAAGAAGTTCCTGCCCTCGCGGAAGGGCGACGTGCGCAAGACCTACGCCAGCATCGCGGCCATTTCCCGGGATCTGGGGTATAAACCGCGGTGGAATTTCCAGTCCGGCCTGCGCGAGACCATCCGTTACTTCGCATCCCTGTAACCCGAAAGCACTCAACCTAATCTGATAACGAGGTCCTACATCCCATGAAAATTCTCGTCACCGGCGGCGCCGGGTTCATCGGCTCCCACTTCGTCAAATATTGGCTGGCCAAACACCGGGAAGACCGCATCGTCAACCTGGACAAACTGACCTACGCGGGCAATTTGGCGAACCTTCCGGAGGCGATGAAGTCTCCGCGCCATAAATTCATCAAAGGCGACATCAAGGACGTCGGCACCGTGAAGCGGGCGCTGGCGGGTTTGGACGCCGTGGTGAATTTCGCCGCCGAGACCCATGTCGACCGTTCTTTGCTCGACGCCAGCGAGTTCATTCAGACCAACGTGCAGGGGACCTATACGCTGGTGAACGCTTCCCGCGAGGCCGGGATCAAAAAATTTCTCCACGTGTCGACGGACGAGGTTTACGGGTCCATCCCCGGGAGGATCAAGACCCCGGAGGATTATCTTCTCAACCCTTCGAGCCCATACGCCGCGTCCAAGGCGGCCTCGGACCACATGGTGATGTCCCAGTGGCACACGTATCGGTTTCCGGTCATGATCACCCGCTGCACCAACAACTACGGGAACTATCAGTATCCGGAGAAGTTTCTGCCGCTCTTCATCACCAACGCGCTGGAAGACCGGCCCGTGCCGCTCTACGGCAAGGGGCTGAACGTCCGCAACTGGATCCACGTCCTGGACCATTGCGAAGCCATCGACGTGGTCCTGCACAAGGGCAAGCCGGGCGAGATATACAACGCGGCCGGCGACAAGGAATGGCGGAACATCGACGTGGCGAAGGCGATCCTGAAATACCTGAACAAGCCGACGAGCCTGCTGACCTACGTGAAGGACCGGCTGGGCCACGATTTCCGGTACGCGCCGGACATTAAAAAGATCACGCGGGAACTGGGATGGAAATCAAAGCGGCCCTTCGACAAGGGATTGATTGAAACGATCGAGTGGTACCGCGACAATGCGGACTGGTGGCAATCCATCAAATCCAACCGCAGCGGTTATCAAAAATATTACGAAAAACAGTACGCCAAGAGGCTGACCGGAAGGAGCTAATTTGTGAAAAAAGAGATCGCAGTCATCGGGAGCGGTTACGTCGGACTCGTCACGGGCGCCTGCCTGGCCGAGATCGGGCACAACGTCGTTTGCGTGGACAAGGACAAGAAGAAGATTAAGACGCTTTTGAAGGGCCAGATCCCGATCTACGAACCGGGTTTGGACGAGGTCGTCCGCAAGAACCGCAAGGCCGGCCGGCTGACTTTCGTCGACAACATCGAGGCGGGGTTGAAGAAGGCCGAAGGCATTTTCATCGCGGTGAACACGCCGCCCCTTCCCAACGGCGAGGCCGACCTTTCCTACGTGGAGGCCGTGGCGCGCGAAGTGGCGCAGAACATGAAGCGCTACACCATCGTCATCGAGAAGTCCACCGTGCCCGTGGAGACCGGCGAGAAGATCAAGCAGACCATGCGGCTTTATGGGAACGGGAAGGGCGACTTCGACGTCGTCTCCAACCCCGAGTTCCTGCGCGAAGGCAGCGCCATGCAGGACTTCCTGAAGCCCGACCGCATCGTGTTCGGCGTGGAGTCCAAACGGGCCGAGACGTTCATGCGCGAGCTCTACGCGCCGCTCAAGGCCACCATGATCGTGACGGACATCAAGAGCTCCGAACTCATCAAGCATTCGTCGAACTCCTTCCTGGCCATGAAGATTTCGTTCATCAACGCCGTGGCGCAGGTCTGCGAGCGCGTGGGCGCGGACGTGACCCGCGTGGCCGAGGGCATGGGCTTCGACTCCCGCATCGGGCGTTCGTTCCTGAACGCGGGCCTCGGGTTCGGCGGCTCCTGCTTCCCCAAAGACCTGAGGGCTTACATCCACATGGCGGAGACGGCCGGCTATAACTTCGAACTGTTGAAGGTCGTCCAGCGCATCAACGAGGAACAGAAGCTGTGGGTCGTGGAGAAACTGAAGAAGTCCCTGTGGAACCTGCGGGGCAAGACCATCGGTTTGTGGGGATTGTCCTTCAAGTCCGAGACCGACGATTTGCGCAACGCGCCGGCGTTGGACATCATCGGACACCTTCAACAGTCCGGCTGCCACGTGCAGGCCTACGATCCCGTGTCCATGGAAAAGGCGCGTCCTTTGCTGAAGAACGTGAAGCTCTGCAAGAACGCCTATGAGGTCGCCAAGGGCGCCGACGCGGTGGTCCTGGTGACGGAATGGGCGGAGTTCAAGAATTTGGACCTTCAGAAAGTAAAATCGTTGGTCCGGACGCCCGTTTTCCTCGACGGCCGCAATATATACAACCCGAAGGTCGTGGCCGCACTGGGATTCCAGTATCACGGGGTTGGCCGGGCGACTCCCCGGGTCGGATAATTTTAAAGCGCGTACTGCTCACCGGCGGCGCCGGTCTGCTGGGGCAGGACCTCCGGCGGGTGTTTTCGGAGGGCCACGATGTCCTGGTCCTGAGCCGTCGCTGGAAACCATCGGTGCCGCGCCGGAAATGGCGCCGCGCCGACCTCCGGGACGCGGCGGCCTTAAAACGGATAGCCCGATCGTTCAAGCCGCAGATCGTCCTGCACGCGGCGGCCAATCCCAACATCGATTATTGCGAGCAGCATCCCGAGGAAGCCTTCGCCGTCAACGCCCAGGGAACGTTGAACCTGATACGATCTCTTCCCCGCCGCGACATTCCCTTCGTCTACCTTTCCACCGACAACGTCTTTGACGGGCGCAAAGCCTCGGGCTATCGCGAAGGAGACCTTCCCAATCCCCCCAATTGTTACGGCCTTTCGAAACTCTGGGGCGAGCATTACGTGCGCGGGCTTTGCCCGAAGCATTACATCGTCCGGACCTGCTGGCTCTTTGGCGACGGACCGAACTTCGTCACCAAGCTCTTGGCGGGGGAAAGGCTGAAGGCGGCGGACGATTGGCGAGCCAACCCGACCTACACGGCGGACCTGGCCGCGGCGATCAAGACGCTCGTTGCGCGCCCGGCTCCCCGCGGCGTCTATCACCTGGTCAATTCCCGCCCGGTCACGCGCTGGGACGCCTTTCTCGCCTTGAAAAAGGCGGCGCCGCGGACGGCCGGCGTCTCCGCGCAGCGGGTGAAGTTCGCGCAATTGCCCTTCGCCGCCCGCCGCCCGCTCCATTCCGTCTTGGTCAGCTCCCGTTTTCCGCCCCTCCGTCCCTGGACCTCCGCTCTCGCCGATTTCCTGGAAAGGCGCGAATCATCCGCCGCAGCGTTTTTGTAGAATGACTTGCCCATGAGCGAACTCGACGCGCCCTCTTCCGACGACCTGGAAGTCTCCATCGTCATGCCGTGCCTGAACGAGGCCGAGACGCTGGAAACCTGCATCCGAAAATCCCAAAAATTCCTTCAGGACCACGCCATCGCCGGGGAGATCATCGTGGCGGACAACGGCAGCGCGGACGGTTCCCCGGATATCGCCGCGCGCCTGGGCGCCCGGGTCGTCCGCGTGGCGGAAAAGGGCTACGGCAGCGCGCTCTCCGGCGGGTTCAAGGCCGCGCGGGGAAAATACATCGTCATGGGCGACGCCGACGCCAGCTATGATTTTTCAAACCTCATGCCCTTCGTGGAAAAATTGCGGGAGGGATTCGACCTGGTGATGGGCAACCGGTTCAAAGGCGGGATCGCCCCGGACGCCATGCCGGCGCTGCACCGGTATGTCGGAAATTCCCTGCTGACGGGCATCGGGCGCTTGTTTTTCAGCAGCCCCTGCGGCGATTTCCACTGCGGCCTGCGCGCCTTCACGCGGGAGGCCGTCCGGAAGATGGACCTGCAGACATCGGGGATGGAATTCGCCAGCGAGATCGTGGTGAAAGCCACCTTGTTGCGGATGCGCATCGCCGAAGTGCCCACGACCCTGTCGAAGGACGGACGCGGCCGGCCGCCGCATCTCCGGAGTTGGCGGGACGGCTGGCGGCACCTCCGGTTCCTTTTGCTGTACAGCCCCCGCTGGCTCTTTCTCTACCCGGGGATGGCCCTGTTGGCCGCGGGAATATTCACTCTCGGACTACTCCTGCCGCGCCCCGTCTTGTTCGGCCGCGTCGTCCTGGACATCCACACCATGCTCTACGCGGGCATCGCCATCCTCATCGGGTTTCAGTCCGTGGCGTTCGCGATGTTCAGCAAGACCTTCGCCATCAGCGAAGGCCTGCTGCCCCGGGACCCCAAGCTGGCGAAGATGTTCCGCTATATTTCATTGGAGACAGGCCTGGCGATCGGAGTGTGCCTCATGGCGGCGGGAGCGCTCGGGACCCTTTACGCGGTCGGCCGCTGGGAAGCGCAATCCTTCGGCAATTTGGACCCGGCCCTGACCATGCGGATCGTGATCCCTTCCGCCGTATCGTTCACCCTCGGCATCCAAATCATATTCTCCAGTTTCTTCATGAGCGTTCTGGGGTTGCGCCGGTCGCACATGGTGGAACCGGCCGGGGAATAGCGAGCGCAATTTCGTCCACATGACATTGACCATGGACAAACAGGGCGTCGATCTTGCGCCGGACAGGCGGGACGGCCTAGCCGCTGAAAAGGCGGCTCTCATCCGCTCCATCGACGCCGCGGCTTCAGAACGCGATCCTTGGAAGAAAAAGAACCGCTATTACCACGCGTACATCGAGACATTTTTCATCTCTCAAATCCCGCCCCACAGCCGCGTGCTTGAAATCGGCTGCGGGACCGGGGACCTCCTGGCGGCCGTGCGGCCCTCCTGCGGCGTGGGGATCGATTTCAGCCGGGAGATGGTCGCGATCGCCCGGTCGAAATACCCGGACCTGAAGTTCGTCGTCCATGACGCGGAAGAACTTGCCCTCGAAGAGAAGTTCGATTACGTCGTCCTGTCATGCGTCGGGGACCTGTTCGACGTCTGGAAGGTACTGCGCTCGCTGCACCGCGTCGTCACGCCGGACACGCGCCTCATCTTCGCTTATCACAATCCCCTTTGGGAGCCGCTGCTCGCCCTGGGGCAAAGGCTGGGTCTGAGGGCGCCGCAGAAGACGCAGAATTGGCTGTCCTTCGACGATATCGAAAACCTGCTGGGTTTGAACGGCTTCGAGGCGGTTCAAAGGGGCTCAGGCCTTCTCCTGCCGAAATACGTTCCCTGGCTGTCCGGCTTCTTGAACGGATACCTGTCCCGGCTGCCCGTGCTGAGGGACCTTTGCCTCCAGGAATACGTCGTCGCGCGGGAGCGAACGGACTGGCGCGCTCCCGGTGACACGCGCCAATACAGTTGTTCGGTGATCATCCCGTGCAAGAACGAGGCCGGCACCGTGGGGGACGCCGTGGCCCGGACGGCGATGATGGGGCGCGGCACGGAACTGATTTTCGTCGACGACAACTCCTCGGACGGCACGGCGGAAGCCGTCGAGGCGCAGATGGCGGCTAACCACGGACAAAAGGAGATTCGGCTCGTCCGCAACCGCCGGGACCTCGGCAAGGCCCACGCCGTGCGCCTGGGGTTCGACGCCGCCCGCGGCGATCTGTTGTTCATCCTGGACGGGGACCTGACGGTGCCGCCGGAGGATTTGCCGAAGTTTTACCAGGCTTTCGTGGAGGGCCGCGGGGATTTGATCAACGGGACCCGGCTCGTCTATCCCATGCAGGAAGAGGCCATGCGGTCGCTGAACCTGCTGGGGAACAAGATGTTCAGCGTGATCTTCACATGGCTGCTCGGCCAGAAGATCAAGGACACGCTGTGCGGCACCAAGGTCATCTCGCGCGAGAACTACGATCGTATCCGCCGGGACCGGGCGTTCTTCGGCGAGTTCGACCCCTTCGGGGACTTCGACCTTTTGTTCGGCGCGGCCAGGCAGAAACTCAGGATCGCCGAAATCCCCGTCCGTTACCGCGCCCGCGTGTACGGCGACACCAAGATCCGCCGTTTCCGCCACGGCTGGCTGCTGCTCAAGATGTGCTGGGTCGCGTTCCGCAAGCTGAAGCTGGCGCGATGAAGAACGGCGTTGACAGCGCGGCCGTCACGGCCCATTTCGATTCCATCGCTGGGGACTATGATGGATGGAAGGAAAAGTCCGCCTATTATTACCGGAGCGTCCAGGAGGGGTTGCGGCACTTTGTGCCCGCCGGCCGGCGCGTGCTGGAGCTGGGCTGCGGCACGGGCGCCATCCTGGACAGCCTCCAGCCCTCCTACGGGCTCGGCGTCGACATCAGCACGGAGATGGTTTCCCGCGCGCGGCAGCGCAGGCCGCATCTCAATTTTATGGTTGCGGACGCGGAGACTCTCGCGCTCGCGGAGACTTTTGATTTTGTGGTCATGGTGGATTTGGTGGAACATCTCGGCGGGTTGGAAGCGTTCTTCGCAAATCTGGGACGCGTTTTGGCGCCGGGGACGGTTGTCGTTTCCTCATCGATCAACCCGCTCTGGGCGCCCGTCCTGCATGCGGCGGAAAGGCTCGGGCTCAAGATGCCGGAGGGAGACCACCGCTGGCCTTCCGCGGAGGAGCTGACGCGGTTGATGACGGACAACGGGTTCGGGATCATCGAGGTCCACCGCCGGACGCCGATGCCGAAGCGCATCCCCTGGGTGTCGGACTTCGTCAACGCGCGCTTCCCGTCCCGTGGCCCGCTTTCAAAACTGGGCGCGGTCCAGATGATCGTCGCTTGCGCGGGGAGGCGGTCCGGGACGTGATCCTGTTTTCAATGACACCTCGAACGCTTTAAATTAAATAGAATGTTTCGAAATTTCCGATAAGGCGAGTTCATGGAACCAATGTCCGCGTTTGTCATTTTGGCTTTTGTCGCTCTGGGCTTTCTCGCGCCGTTCTACGGACTGTGCGGGATAGTGGCTTGGAATTTACTCGGAGATAAATCCACCGCTTATTTGAGCGTGAAGGTTTTCGGCGTTCCGCTTTTTGTCACGGAAGCCACGATGGCCGCCGTCATTTTATCTGTAGTGATCGGATTGGTTCGAAGGCGCGCATGGTCCGGGATCGCAGGGACATTTTCCGGGGCGTGGCGGGCATTATACGCAAACGCGGCCGTTTCCGGTTTGCGCGGGCTTGCGGTTTATAATCCTGTGCGGGTGGTCCGGGACACGGCGCTCATTTATTATTCCGCTTTTTATCACCTGACGTCGCACCTCGTACAATCGAGGCGCCAATTGCAGGTTATGGCCCAGATTCTCTTCTGGACCGTGGCGCTCAAGGTCGCGCTTAGCCTGTTCTCAACGCTCACGCACTTTCCATGGAATATGTTTCAGCCTGCCGCGATTTCCATCTATTGTTCGTGTTTCATCGTGGCAGTCTGTATGATGTTTCCGCTTATTAAGGGGAATTGGAAGATAGTCCCCGTCGCGTTCGTCATCATAGCGTTTGCCGAGGTTATAAGGTGGCGGGTTCGTTCTTCTTGGCTGGGCCTTATCGTATTCTTCGTTCTTTTCACGGCTTCGTTCAGGTTTTTCGGCATCCGGTGGCGGCACTACGCCACCGGAGTCGGTTTGTTGGCGCTGGGGTTCCTTTTTTATTTGATCGGACCCAGTCTGGCGGGTGTCGTTCCTGATTGGCCGAAGCCCGTTCCGGTGGAGGTCCCGGCTCCGGAGTCGGAGCCGGCTCTGCCCGCATCGCCCGACCTTATCCTCAATTCGCTTCATTCGCAACCGCCCGTCCCCGTTGAGAGCGTCGCTCCGCTGCAGGAAGCCTCCGCTGAGCTTTCTTCCATGTTCATGGGCATAGAATCCCCCAATGTATCGACGCGCTTTTGTCTTTGGATTGACGCCGCGGAGGAAGTCGTCGGGGTGCCATTCCCTTTCTTCAGCAAATTCAGGCGTGATTTATATAATATGCATAGCGATGTCCGACGTTTGCTGGCGTCCAAAACGGGTCCAGTGATCCTCGACAAGGAAATCAAAGGCGAAATCGCCTCGGTCCTGGCGAACAACCGCATCCTTCGTATCCTAAACGGCGTTCCGTTCGGGAAGAATTTCATTCCGTCCAGGATGTTCTGGCGCATGTGGGAAACGAACCGCTACGACCCGCACAACTCCCACGTGGCCGTTTTTTACCGCACGGGGTTCATCGGTTTCGCGCTTTATCTTTTCATCGTGACGGCCGTTTTTTGCAGGGGAGTTTTTTTCGCTTATAGGACTGAAAACGAGGAAGGGAAACTTGCCATGCTGTCCGTCTTGGCCTGTTTTCTGGTCTATTTCTTCCATGGCATGACCGATGTCGTCCTTGAAAATTCATATAAAGGGATTATGTTTTGGGTGTTATTAGGTTTGATAGAGTCCGTGCGTCGGATCTACGGCGCCGAACTCCTTTCTCCGACGGAAGCCGGTGTTTCGGCCGCGGAAAAATAAATTTGAAACGGAATCGTTTCAGCCGCACCGCCTGGAATTATAATCGTTAAAAGGAGACGTTTTTAAATGGAAACCTCGACACCCGCTACGAGTGAACCGAAAAACCCGCCCGCGACGGATTTCATGAACGACCGTAAGTTTCATTTCCGTCAAATCCCGAGAGAATTTTTGGATGAAGTCGGTTGCGAGGCTTGCGGCCATTCAAAGGCGGAAAAGCTTTTCCGCATTCGCGGGTTCCAGATCCTGCGATGCGAGTCCTGCGGCGTGAGGCATGTTTCTCCCCGGTTGAATGCCAAAGGACTGGAAGCCCTCTATTCGGGAGAAGAATATTACCACAGCGACAACTCATTGGTTTGCGGTTATGGGGATTATGTCGGCGACAAGAAAAACATCATGGCGACTTTTCAGCGCCGGTTCGATTGGATGAAGTCCCAGGCCCCGGACTTCGGCGACGGACGCCTCCTTGACATCGGCTGCGCCACGGGTTTTTCCGTGGAGCTGGCTTTGCAGCGGGGCTGGGACGCCTATGGGATCGAGTATTCCGAGTATGCGGCCAACGTCGCGCGCCAGAAGTTGGGCGACCGCGTGCGCCATTGTTCCTTCGAGAACCATCCCCACGAAAGCGGAAGTTTTAAGAACGTCCTGATGTGGGACGTGCCCGAGCATTTGCTTTATCCGCGGGAGGCTCTGCGGATCATCGGTGACTTGATCGCCCCGGGAGGGTACCTGTCGATCATCACCCCCGACGCCGGAAGCTTTTTGGCCAGGATCATGGGCCGTTTTTGGATGGAATACGCCAAGCCGGCCGAGCACATATTTTTCTTTACCCGCCCCCAATTGGAGAAGATGCTCAACGACAACGGGTTCGATGTCGTTGCGGAAACGACGGCCGGGAAGCACATCGACCTCAACGCCTTGGTGGACCGCCTCGTGGCCTATTTGCCTTGGATCGGGCGAATTAAACCGTCGGCCAGTTCTTTTAAGGTTTTGTCGCGCCCATTCTACTTGGATCCGGGCGACAAAATGATGTTGTTGGCCCGAAAGCGGTGACCGACACCAAGCTCCAACTCACCTCCGGGTTTCGGACTCTGTTCCTGCTGTTCATCGTGACGGCCGTGTTGCTGGGCAGGGCCAACCGTATGACAGTGACCGAATACGGGGTCGGCGACGACGATGACTATTGGAGCTACGGCATCAGCCTCGTTTACGATGGTGATTTTGATTTTTCCAACGAACCGCTTCCGACCTTTCTGAACAATCCCGGATTTAAGAATTACCATTCGCCCATCCCCGGCGTGTTATGGACTCCCGCCGTCGCCTTGGGCAGAACCTTAGGTCCCGTCATCAGCCGCCTTCCCGGGAAAGGGAAAACGGGTTGGGAACGCGGAGTGAGCCAGTATCACCGGTTGCTGGTTTCGGCTTATTCCGGGGCTCTGTCGCTCGCGGGTCTATTCATCCTGTATGCTTTTTTGATGAAATTTTTTCCTCCGCGCGAGGCTTTTCTGGCGACGATTATCGGCTTTTGGTCCGGACCCCTTATGTTCTTTACTTTTCGCCGGCCCCTCATGGCGCACTCCGCCGAGTTCGTTTTGCTCGCGGCGAGCGCGTGGCTCTTTCACTCCTATTTCACCGCGCCGCGGCGCGGTAAGGCCTTCGGTGCTGGGATCCTATTCATGTTTTCGGTTTTGGCGCGCTACCCCAACGCGGCCATGATGGGCGCGCTGGCTTTAGGCCTGGCTTGGCAAACGCAGGGCTGGAAACAGTTGCGGCGCGACGCGCTCGTCATCGGCGCGGGAATGTTGCTGCCCCTCGCGATACAGGTCGCGGCCTGGCATGCGATCAACGGGACGTTTTCACCGCCTTCGGTGGGGGGCGGCGGTTCGGGCCAATACGCCTTTACTCCGGACGCCCTTCGGCACAATTTGGGGCTTTCCGGTTGGACTCTGGGTCAGTTCGGCCGGATTCTTTGGGGCCGGGACTGGGGGTTGCTCTGGGCGGAGCCGGCGGTCTTCGCGGCGTTGCTGGCCGCTTTCATTCGGCCCGTTCCATGGGGAAAATTGCGTTTGTGCTTGGGCGTGGCGCTGTTCCCTTATCTTTTGATCGCCGCCAATTTTGGTTCGCAGGGCGGGAGTTACGGACAGCGTTATTTCCTCGTGAAGGTTTTGTGGCTGGTCCTAAATTTCGGCATCTTCCTGCAACTGCTTAAGAACCGGAAATATCAAACGGTGCTGACTGCCTTGTTCTGCGCGATCTCCATCGTTCCCTATGTCCTCTACGCAAGCGGTCCGGCGGAATTGACGCTGTCCGTGGCGCCCAGCGCCCGACCGGGTTTCTCGGACTGGGTGAATCCAAGTTTCCTCCTCAACGCATGGACGGCTGTTTTCGTCCATCCGGTCCAGTTCCTTTACGGACTGTTCGGCGCGCCGCTGCCTCACGCCATCGTTTGGGGGGCCTACCGTATTTTCGGCGCCGGGGTTTTCCCAGAGACCGCTTTGCCGAAAATCATGGAAAGGGTGATCGGCGTTCCCATGCCCGACCTGGTGTGGTTCGTGGGATGGCAATTGGTTTTTTCCTCAGCGGCCTACGCTGTTGCCCGCTATTTGGCGAACCGCTATGTTCCACCGGCCTCTCAGGAAATAGGCGGATGACGAGAACGCAATAAGGGGACGAAATGCAATTCGCGACGACGCATCCCGTTTTATTGATATCTGCCTTGGCCTTGAGCGGCGTGCTGTTTTTTTTCAGGGCGCGCATCGAAGATTTAAATGAGCGCTTTTCCCGTTTCGGCGGCCGCCCTTCAGTATTGCTCTTGGCGTGGGGGGGGGGCGCTGCATTCTACGTGATATTTTATCTTTGCCGGCCGGTTTTTTACACTGATTACTTGGGCGGCGTTTTGGGAGACAATTACATGTACGCTTCCCGGGCCCTGGCGGATCTATCCTACGCAAACCCGCAACATCTATATTTTCCCTACATCCCCGCTCAGATTCTGCGGGCATTGATCCGTATCGGGATCTTTCAGCCCTCAGCTCCGGATTTTGCAGAACGCGCTTTTCTCGTGCTTTCACTGCCGAACCGGTTGATTGCGCTGGCGGGGCTTTGGGCCTTCCATGGCCTGTTGCGCCGCCGTGGTTTTTCATCCTGGGAATGTTTCTGGGCTGTTGCTTTTCTCGCAACATCTTTCGCCTATTGGTTCTGGGCGTTGCAGAGTAATGCGCTGGGGTTCCTGTTGCCCCTTTTACTTCTCACCGTGGGCGCGACCTTCGCGGCATTGGAAATCGGTAAACGTTGGCTCTACGTTTTTAGCGCCCTCCTCACCGCTTTATGTTTTTATGTGCACATCGGCTCCGCTTATTTGATCGTCGGGCTGGGCGCGGGCACCGCTTTGGTCGCTTTGAGGCGCAATATCAACGGTGATCGTCAAGCATTGGCGGGGTTATGTTTTTACGCGGCGACGGCTGTCCTGTTAGCGGCTATGTTCTGGGTTGCGCTGCGAGGTATTTACGGCGCGCGATCGCCTGGGGATTTTGTTGCTATCTTGGCGGGAAACTGGAGTCTGGGCGCTTTTTCGATCAAAAACCTGCCGGCGTTGGCGTTGCGCGACGGCATAAGCACAAATATCGTTGTGTTGCTGGGGCTTCTTCAAAGCGGGGTTCGGGGTAACTGGGAGTCCGCCGTGATCGCTGTTCAATTAGGCGTGTTTTCTTTCATCCTGTTGAGTTCCGCGCGGCTCGTCCGGTACCTTTGGAAGGATGGTTTCTTAACTCTCATGTTTATTGCTTTCATCTCTTGCATCCTGGGATTTTCTTTTCGCAAGACATGGTTGCAGTATTATTCCGTGATCGCTCCCGTCGGAGCCTTTTTGTTCGTTTCGGCCGCTCTTTTGCGCCGGCCGGATGGAAAATCAGGACCACACACCGTTCTTCTGGCTGTCCTGGTTTTGTGCAATTTCGCAATTAACGGTTTAAGCTCGACGCGGGTAGATTCAGGTCGCCGCGTAGATGCCCACTCGGTTTACCGGACGCTGGGTATTCTCAAGAGCGTTGCGGAGGAGCGTTCTGCTCTTTACATCGGACCTTCGAAAACTTATCCCTACAATTTTCACTGGTTGATTTGCTATTATGCGCAACCAGTGAGCAATTTTAAAAATATCCGATGGGAAGAGGCAGTGGATTGGGACAGGAGGCAAGTAAACGAAGCGATGAAAGATGTCCCCATGTCCATGGACCCGGGTGCTTCATTCCACCGTATGGACTGGCAGGATCCCCAGGAAAACCGTTTTGGGCGTGATTGGGATGATTTTGAGTTAATAATCGCCGATCCAGCCATCGTTGACGAGGTCAATGCTCGTTTTCCCGGTCGGTTCCGCTGGAAAAAGGTAACGACCGGTTCGTTGTATGTGCCCATTCTTTTTATGGCGGTAAACAAGGTTCCCGCATGAAATTTATATTTGGTAATCCCTTCCTGGTGGCGGGGGTCGTCATCGGGCTTGCCGGGCTGATGTTCCTTCGCCCATTTTATGGAAAGCTCAACGACCGGTTCGTGGCCTTGGCTGAAAGGAAGGGTTTCCTCGCGGCGGGTTTCATCGTCCTGGGACTGTTCTACGTCTTTTTTGTTTTGTCGAAGCCCGTGTTTTACACCGATTTCATGGGGGGCGTCGTGGGCGATAACTACCGCTACGTCAACGCCGGTGTCGGTAACCCTGACTACGCTTCGCCGCAGCATTTCTATTTCCCCTACGCGCCGGCCCAGGTGCTCCGCGCCGCGGTGAGGTGGAGTATTTATGACAAAGACGCCCCGACTTTCCTGGAAAAGGCGTTCATCTTTTTTTCGCTTCCCTCGCGGCTCTTTTACCTAGTCGGTCTCCTGGTTTTCGTTTGGACGCTGCGGCGCAGCGGACGGACCACGGCCGAATCATTGGTCGGGGCCTGGTTCCTTGCCACCTGTTTCGGGTACTGGTTCTGGCCGCTCCAAAGCAACGCGCTGGGTTTCCTGCTGCCTCTGATGCTGACGGCCATTTCCTTTTCGATCCTGGCCGTTCAAAGCGGGGCCGTCGGATATTATGTCCTTGCCGCCGTATGCGCCTGCCTTTGCGTTTACACGCACATCGCCTCCGCTTTCCCGGTCGTCGGCGTCGTCGGCAGCACCGCCTGCCTGGCGCTGTGGCGCTATCGAAAGGACCGAAAACTGAAGGACGCTATCGGAGCGGCGGTTTACATCGCCACGGTCATCGCGCTCGGCGCGGTATTCTATTATCTTCTGGTCCGGCGCTACGGTGTTCACCCGCCGGCCTTCTACATCGCGGTTCTTTCCGATTATGCCACCCTGGGCGGCTTTTCTTTGAAGGGATTTCTCCCGATGCTGGTTCGCGACGGGATCGGAAAGAACGCGGCGCTCATGGCGGGGATGATCCAAAGCCCGGGAAAGCCCGCTTGGGAGATGGGGCTCATCGCCGTCCAACTGACCTTGTTCTCCTTTTTGATCTTGTCGATCCTTCGCCAGCGGTCCTACAGGGATTGGTTTAAAATGGACGATCCGCCCTTGGTCCTGGCGGCGGGCGCGTTCTTTGCGGCTTTGATCGGCTTTTCCATCCGAGACACCTGGCTGCAGTATTATTCCACGATCGTTCCCGCCAGCGTCTTCACGTTGGTTCTGGCGGCGCTGCCGGCGCGGAGGAACGAAGGCCGCGGAAACCATTTGATCCTGGTCCTGTTGGTCCTATGCGGCGTCACCGTCAACGGCTTCAGTTCATCGCGGGTTTTTTCCGGGGGGCGGCCGGAGGACAATGCCGTCTACAGGACGCTTTCATTCTTAAAGCAGTTCGCAGGCGAAGAGAAGGTCCTTTTGGCGGCCGATCGCCGGGCCTACCCCTATAATTTCGACGGCTTCATGCTGTATTATGCGTCACCGGGGCGGAAGTTTGATAATATCCGATGGGTGGAAACATTATCGCCGGCTGAATTCGCCGCGGAAGCCTCCGGGGTGGATATGGTGCTGGCCGAAGGGGACCGCGGGCCTGTTTTGGCCGGAACGCAGCTGCCGAATTTCGTTTCCGACAGGATTGAAACCGGTTTCGCCGACCTTCCCGTTCTATGGCGCTGGCGAAAAGCGAAGGAACTCCCATGATCTCCATAGTCGTCCCTTGTTATAACGAAGCGGACAACCTGGAAGCCTTGGTCGGCGAAATCTCCGCACAGGTCCAGGCCCTGAAAGAGCCTGCGGAAATTTTGATCATCGATGACGGCAGCCGGGACGATTCCATGAAAGTCCTGAAGCGCTTGAAGCAGGCGGGCCGCGTCCGTTATTTGTCCTTCACGCGCAACTTCGGCCACCAGATCGCCCTGAAGGCCGGCCTGGACCATGCCGAGGGGGACGCCGTCATCACCATGGACGCGGACCTTCAGCATCCCGCAAGTTTGATCCCCCAAATGGTCGCCAAGTGGCGGGAAGGCTATCCGGTCGTCAACACGGTGCGGATGGAAACCCATGGCGAGGGGATTAGCAAGAAGCTGACGTCCAGGTTTTTCTACTGGGTGTTTGAAAAACTTTCCGGCCTGCCCATGCGGGCGGGTTCGGCCGATTTCAGGTTGCTGGACAAGCAGGTCGTTCGCGAGCTGCGACGGTTCGAGGAGCCGCATCTCTTCCTCCGCGGCCTCGTTCACTGGCTCGGCTATGAATCCGCCGTGATCGAATATACGGCGGCGGAACGTTTCGCGGGACAAACGAAATATTCCTTCAGGAAAATGATGCGGTTCGCCCGCGACGGCATCACCTCGTTTTCCATTCAGCCGTTGCGCTTGGCAGGGATGATCGGGACGCTGGTGTCGTGTTTCGCGGCGCTTTATATCCTTTACGGGATCGGCGTCGCGCTTTTCACGGACCGCGCCATCCCCGGCTGGGCCTCCATTTTGGTTTCCGTCCTCTTCCTCGGCGGGCTCCAGATGGTTTTCATCGGATTGCTGGGGGAATACATAGGGAAGATTTTCATCGAATCGAAGCGGCGGCCCGTGTATGTGATTAAAGAAAGGGGCATTTGACGTGTTGCCCGGAGGCCGCGTCATGCGGACGGGCGGATGGCTCGCCTTCGCCCTGACGCTGTCGGCCATGGCCGTTGTCTTTTTGTTGACCGTCAACAAAGTCCAGCTGGACCGCGTCCAGGAAAACGTATATTTGGGCGTCCCCTATAACCTGCTCCAGCAGGGCCGCTTCGTCGTCATGCCGGACGCGGACCCGTTCCCGGAAAACGGGCCGCAGGCCATCTATCCGCCGACGGCCCTCCTGAAAGCCACCGGGTCCTTGTTTTTGATGCGCGCCTACCAATTCCTGTTCCCGCTCCTGGTCGTGGGTCTGCTTCTGTTTCTTTTTCTGAGGAAATTCGGCGAAAGGATCCCTTCGATCTGGGAACAATTCCTCTTGGCCGGGATTTTCCTGGCCGTTTGGATATCGACGCCCAACACCTTGATCTATCCCATTCAAGTGAACGGCATGGCCGCCGGTTTTGCGTGCCTTCTCCTGGGCGCGTATGTTTTCCCCAGGTCGGCGGTGTGGGGCATGTTCTGTTTCGGGTGGGCTTTCACGTTCAAGGGGCAATATTTGGCCATGCTGCCCGGGTTTATTTTTTACGTCCTCTTCGTGGACGTCCGCGAGCGGAATATTTGGAAGCATTTTCTGCTGGCCATCGGCGCCGTCGCCATGTTCTTCGTGCCCAAGAGCGTCATCGTTTCCGGCCTCTGCTGGGCGCTGGGCATGTTTGAGGACAAGGGGGATTTCCTGAGGTATTCCCTCGACGGCCCCCATTTGATCGGGTACGAAATTTCCTACGTGATCGGCCGACTTCTGGGAAAAGCCGCAGCCGCCGCTCCGGAGGAAGGTTCGCGGCGGGCCGTGGAGTACGCTGGTTACGGGATGATGGCTTGGGCCCACATAGGGTTATCGGTCGGGTTCAGCGTCCTGTTCGCGCTGCGATCGCTTTGGCACCGGGTCCGCACTCCCCTCGGCGCCGCTTTGTCCATTGACACGGGACTGACGGCCCTGGCGTGGGGCGGCCTGGTTTATTGGATCAACTATCTGTTCTTCTACAGATTTCCCTACTGGTACAACGTATTCGCTCTTGTTTTCTTCAATATTTATCTTTTTGCTTCGGTCGTGGTTCTGTCGCGCGATCAGATCGTCCGGCTTACAGGTCCTCGGTGGGGCAGAGTGTTTTTTGTCCTGGCTGGCTTATCGGCCTTCGTTTTATTCTCCGGTTATTTGCGCAGACAAATTTCTCTTCCTCCCGGCAACGCCTTCGCTCCCTACGAGTGGATGAAAGCCGAATAGTCGCGCCCCTTCATGAATACCCGACCGAAGATAGATAGTAAGGTTGTCGCGGATATCGTCGCCAGCTTGTCGGCGATTTTCTTCGTGCTGTGGCCCTGGATCATGTTCGGATTTTTTCCACCAAGGATCGACGGAGCGGATTATCTGAACGTTTATCTCGGGAAATGGGGTTTGGTCGGCCATGCCTG
>CAYZXT010000029.1:0-33717 GCA_964482515.1 uncultured Elusimicrobia bacterium
TTGAACCGCTGACGCTCGCGCGTCATTCCGGCGAAAGCCGGAATCCAGGTTAATCTGGACCCAGGCTTCCGCCGGGGTGACGCCTTAAAAATTCCCCTTATCCCCTCCCTAATAACCTTCTTAAACATTCCCTTGACAAAGCTCATGGGGACGGCTAGATTTGACAAAACAGGTCTGAATCACGAATCAAAATTGAATTTTGAGGTGAAGCATGAGCTCACGAGGAACCGTCGGCCGCAAGCAAGTCCGGGAAATCATGATCGAGTCCAAGCTCGTCAGCGAGGAGAACTTGGCGCTGGCGGCTGAGGAGGCCAAGAAGAACGACCGGCCCCTGCAGCAGGTGATCGTGGACATGAAGTTCGCCGACAAGGTGGACGTGCTTCAGGCGCTCTCCCGCGAATGGCGCAATAAGGCCGTCGACCTGGCCGAGATGGAGATCGACCCGGACGTGGTGAAGATCATCCCCGAGACCACCGCCCGCCGCCACCACGCGCTTCCCTTTGCGAAAGAAGAATCCGTCCTGCTGGTCGCCATGGCCGACCCGCGGGACTTTTTCGTTTCGGAAGACATCCATTTGAGGACCGGGTTCGAGGTCCAGGGATATCTCGCGATGCCCGAAGATATCTTGCGCGAGTTGGACAAGGTGTACGGGATCGTGGGCGCCAACAAGGCCGCCGAGCTGATGAAGGGTGTCAACGAGGCCGAATCCCAGGCCATCACCACCGACAGCGACATGAAGCTGGAAAAGATGATGGAGAAGACCGACGTGACGGAAGTGGACGCTTCCGCCCCCGAGGTCGAAAAGATCGTCAACGCCATCATCCTGGCCGCGCTGCAGCAGAAATCCTCCGATATCCACATCGAGCCTTTCGAAGACCCCGCCGGAAAAAATTCCAAGCTTATGGTGCGCTACCGCGTGGACGGTTTTCTGCGCGAGGCGGGGTTCCAGGTCCCCTGGAGCTTCCGCAACGCGGTCATGGCCAAGATCAAGATCATGACCGGAAGCATGAACATCACGGAGCGGCGCATCCCGCAGTCCGGACGCATCCAGGTCATGGCCAAGGGAAGCCCCATCGAGTTCCGCGTCGAGGTTGTCCCGACGGTGTACGGCGAGTCCTGCGTCATGCGTATCCTGGACCGGAAGGCGGTGCAGGTGGACATCCACCGGCTGGGGTTCATGCCGGACACGCTGGACCGGTTCTTGGGATTGCTCAAGGGCGTCGGCGGAAAGAAGAATTTCGGGCTCTGCGTGGTCTGCGGCCCCACGGGTTCCGGTAAATCGACCACTCTCTACGCCGCGCTCAACCACATCAACCGGCCGGACATCAAGATCCTGACGGCGGAAAACCCCGTCGAATACAACCTGGACGGTATCGTGCAGGTGCAGGTCAACCCGGACCTGAAGCTGGGCGAGGACAAGTGTTTCGATTTCGCCACGGCGCTCAGATCTTTCCTGCGGTTGGACCCCGACGTCATCATGGTCGGTGAAATCCGCGACGAGGAAACGGCCCATATTTCCATGGAAGCCGCCATGACGGGCCACTTGGTGTTCTCCACTATCCACACCAACGATTCGCCGTCGTCGATTTCGCGTCTCACGGACATGGGGCTGCCGGGCTTCATGGTGGCCACCACCATCAAGTGCGTGCTGGCCCAGCGGCTCTGCCGCCGCGTGTGCGCCAGCTGCAAGACGACCCGGCCGCCCACGCCGGAGGAGATCGAAATTTTCAAGGTCAACAACGTGGAATTGCCGGCCGGGGCCCAAATCGCCTACGGAAAGGGATGCGACGCCTGCGGCGGCGGCGGATTCAAGGGACGGTGCGGAATCCATGAGCTCTTGATCATGGACGACGCGGTCCGTACGGCCACGCTGAAAGACGTGTCCGCCGACAACATCCGGAAAGTGGCGATGTTCGAATCGCCGCAGCGGATGCGGACCATCCTCCAGGACGGGCTGTTGAAGGTTTTGCAGGGCGATACGACGGTGCGGGAAGTGCTCGGCGGCGCGGCTGAGGAGCCCACGGGAGGCGGCAAGAAATAATGGCCAAAACCGAATGCCCGCATTGCCAAAAGCCGCTCACGGTCAAAGGCCGTTTTTGCTATGAATGCGGCCGCGCCATGGAAAGCTCCAGCGATACCGAAGGCGTCTTCACCTGGGCCCTGGAGGACCTGTTTCAGATCGCCCGCACGCTGTCCGCCACCCTGGATCTGGATCTCCTTCTTAAAAAGATCGGCCAGGCCGCCGAAAAGCTGACGGACTCCGAAGCGTCTTCCATCCTACTCCTGACCGACGACCGAAAATCACTCTATTTCAAGACCGCCACCGGCGTCAAAGGCCAGGTGGTCCGCAAGTTCACCGTCCCCGTGGGAACGGGCGTGGCGGGCTGGGTGGCCGAGAAGGGAGAGCCCGTCATCGTCAACGACGTCTCCAAAGACGCGCGGTTCGCCAACACCATGGACAAGAACACGGGGTTCGTCACCAAGTCGATTTTGGCCGTGCCGCTCCTGGTGGGCGGGGATTTGATCGGCGTCTGCGAGGCCATCAACAAGCGGGGCAAGGGCGGGTTCGTCCCGTCGGACAAGAACATCCTTCAGAACCTGGCGAACTTCGCGGCCGTCTCCATCATGAACGCGCGGTTGGCCGAGAACCAGAAGAATTTTTTCACCAACATGCTGGAGATTTTGACCATGGCCATGGAATCGGCTGAACCTAAAGCCGTGGGCCATCCGTCCCGCGTGGCGGAGCTGGCCTGCTCCATCGGCCGGCAGATGGGCATCCAAGGCCAGGCCTATAAGGACCTATACTACGCGGCGCTGTTGCACGACATCGGAATGATCGCCCTGAACCATCCCAATTTGAGGGAACAGGCCCTGATCATGGGCCGCAACCAAACGCCGGAATACCTTCACCCCGTATTGGGAGCGGAACTTATCAAGCACGTAAAGATCCTGGAGGGCGTCGTCCCGACGGTGAGGCACCACCATGAACTGTGGGACGGCAGCGGACATCCGGATCATTTGACCGGTGAACAGATCCCCCTGGCGTCCCGGATCATTTGTTTGGTGGAATACATGGAAGAAATACGATTCTCCGGACTTCAGGGTTCAGAGCTTTCCGCGATGCAGACTCGCCTCGCGAAAGAGGAGTCCGGGGTCAAATTTGATCCTCAAGTGGTTGATGCCTACCTCTCGCTTGTTTCCGCCGGCCGCGGCGCTGAAGCGGTATGACTTTCATCGTTGACGATGTTGGCATGTTTTGATACCATAACACCAGTTTAGCGGTGTGTCGTTCGAACTTGCGCCCGAACCTCCCTGCCGAGGGGGAGGGTTTTTTACACCCGCTTTGATATTTTTCGACGAGAACTTAATCGTTACATCAAATTTACATAATCTTAAGAGCATCTTAATTCGACTTTCGTACAGTGTCGCTCAGCCAGGTGGAAGATGGCTCGGCCCCGCGGTGGCAGTCCCCAACGGGCCTTTCCGATAAGGCTCAACGCGGAGCCATTCAGGCGATAAAGGTCGACTTCGAGGGAAGTAAATCGGCAGCGATTCCAAAAATCGTGCAATACCCAAGGAAAACAATACCATGAGAAAACAATTTCTACAGAGTTCGTTTGAGAGGTCCTTTTTGCCTGCGTTGGATGTTCTGTCCAACCTGCAAGAGGAAATCAGCTTCTACCATCCGGTTTCTCCTTTTTCACCGGAGCCCATCTATAAGCGATTGTTCGACATCCTGTTAACGTCGCTGCTCATCGTTTTGTCTGCCCCGATCATGCTGGTGGTCGCCATTTTGGTCAAGTTGGATTCTCCCGGTCCCGTTTTCTACAGCCAGGGCCGCGTCGGGCTCAACCGCAGGCGGAAAGACCGCCGCGGCGGCGCGTCCCGGGCGCAGGTTTACCAGGGCGAGTCGGATCGCCGCCGTCAGCAGTCCCACGGGCGCGTTTTTCAGGTATACAAGTTCCGCTCCATGCACGTGGACGCGGAAGCCAAAGGCGCGCAGTGGTGCCGCCGCGACGACCCGCGCGTGACGCGGATGGGAAAAATCCTCCGCAAGACGCATTTGGACGAATTGCCGCAGCTATTCAACGTCCTGATGGGCGATATGAGCATCGTGGGCCCCCGTCCCGAGCGCCCGGAATTCGTGACGGGCTTGAAAGAAAGCGTGCCGAACTATGAAAAGCGGCTTGAACTCAAGCCCGGCTTGACGGGTTTGGCGCAGATCCGCCACCGTTCCGACGAACAAATCACGGACGTCAAGAAGAAGATCCGGTACGATCTGTTCTACATGAAAAAAGTTTCCCTCTGGACCGATACGAAGATCGTGTTGGGCACTGTTCCGCTGGTTTTCGGGATGTCTTCCGAACAGCTGAAGAAATCATACTCCGAACCTGAAGCGGACGAAAAGACTCTTAAGAATTAATCCGTCCTCACGACGGAGGTCGCCTTCTTAAGCCGCCCATCAGCCCATACGAATCCGCCCCTTCTAACTAATCCCGGAAGTGGCGGATTTCCATATAGGATCGTTCATCGATTTTTATTCTTTCAGAAACGGGCTCCGTTGAGTTATAATGATTCGACTCATTCGCAGGAACGCATTTAGAAACCAGTCCGATTTATAAGTTCCTTGCCGGTTGTCGACGGCGTTTTCAGCTCTTGGGATATCCCGGGATTTGCGCTCGAGCGGGATAATTAAAACGGTTTCATGAATCCAAAAGGATTGAGAACTTTATGATCAAGGTCGGACGTGTTGTCCCGTCGTTTTTTCTGTTGCCAGTCCTAGTTTCCTTTGCGGTCGCACATCCAAATCTGCACGAGCGCGCCACCGGCGCCCGTCCGTTGGCGATGGGCGGCGCTTTCGTGGGCTTGGCTGACGACGCCAACGCCGCTTTCTACAACCCCGCCGGCCTCGCTTTGCTGTCCACCGGAGACCTCCAGGCCACTTTCGGCAAGCCGATCATCAGAGACGTTTCCGGTCATAAGCGGAACGTCAGCCTCGGATCCTTAGCGTTTGTGGACATCAACCCCAAATCCCCCTTGGCGTTGGGCCTTTCCTGGTCCCATTTGACGGACCTGGAGATACGCCGCGAGAATAAATTGGCCGTCAACGGCGCCTACCGCATTTCTCTGCTCCCTTCCACCCAAAAACTTTCGATCGGCGTGAACGCCAAATATATGGACAGCGCGACGTTGAACGCTCCCATCACGAAGCGGTCCGTTTTCTCCGGCGATGTGGGAATGCTTTATCGCCCGAGATCCTATTTCCAGTTCGGGGCCATGGTCCGCGACGTCAACCGGCCCCGCTATCCGGATGCGACGGGCGAGAAACTCCCGGCCGGATTGGATTTGGGCTTCGCGCTTTTCGGCGGGGGCGGGACGACCCTGGCCCTGGCGGTGGCCGACGCGCAGGAAAGCGAACGCGCCGAGTTCCGTTGGGGCCTCGAGAAGGGATTTTGGCACCGCGCCTTCGCGCTCCGCGCCGGGGGAAGCGGGGGCCACGTGAACATGGGCTTGGGCTTAAAGGCCCACGTCATGCCGGGGGCGGATTTGGGTTTGGATTACGGATTTTCCTACCCGACGGATTTGAAGAAAGACGACAGGCTTCATTTGGTTTCGCTGCGCCTCTCCTGGGGCGGCGCGGTTAAAACAAAATCGCAGCGCTGGTCGGACTCCGCCGTTCAGTCGACGACGTCCACCGCGGCTGATTCCTCATCCCTGGAGAGAGAGCCTCCCCGAGCCCGCCGGTTGAACGTGCCGTACCGCCCGCGCGGGATTTTCGCGCTCGGGCCGGACGACGTGCTTGAGATCAGCATCAAGAACCATCCCGAGCTCAGCACCGGCACCGTGGTGGACTCCTGGGGATTGATCCGGCTGCCTTTCATCGGTGAGCTCAAGGCCGAGGGCATGACCAAAGAGGATTTGGAGAAGCAATTGGAAGACATCTATTCCTCCATGATGGTGGACCCTCAGGTGGACATTACGGTGATTCAAAACAACAGCCGGTTCGTCTACGTTATGGGCGAAGTGGCCCGCCCCGGGAAATATTTCATGCAGGACAAGCTCGTGACGATCCGGGACGTGATTGTCGAAGCGGGTCTTTTGACCCGGGAATCCGCGGGATGGCGCGCTTTCATCGTGCGGCAGAGCGAACGGGGCCCGATCTACGTCCACGTCAACCTTTATAAAATAATGTATCGCGGGGAATTCGACAACAATCTCGCTTTGCAGCCGGGCGATATCGTACACGTCCCCATGGGGATATTCGACACTCTCGCCAACTTTTTGGGGCGAATCCTGGGCCCCGTGGTCGGCATCGGCCGCGAACTCGTGACGGGAACGCCCTAAAGGCGGATTCAATGCAAGTCTATATCCCTAAAACCTACGACGAATATCTCGAAATCCTGTTCAAGCGCAGGAAGTACTTCCTCCTCCCGTTTTTAACGGTGATGGGGCTGATGCTGGTGAGCTATCCGTTCCTGCCGCGGCTCTACAAATCCACCTGCCTGATCCAGGTCCAGGCGGAAGAGCTTATCGACCCGATCATGCAAGGGATTGCCGTCGCGCCTGGCCTGGACAAGAAGTTCAACACCATCTCCTCCCAAATATTGAGTTGGCCAAACTTGGAAGCGCTCGCGAAAAGATTGGGCTTGGACAAAAGCGCCAAGGACGCCAAGCATTTCGAGCGCCGCATCAAGGGGATAAAGGACAGGATCGAAGTCACGATGCCTTCCAGCAACCTGGTGCATATCTCCTACGAAGACGGCAACCCCGAGACCGCCAAGGAAGTGGTGGACGTGCTCGCCGAGAATTTCATCAACCATGACCGGACGAAATACCAGCAGGAATCGCTCCAGGCGATCAAGTTCGTCGAAGACCAGCTGAAGATCTATAAGGAAAAGCTTTCAACCTCCGAAACTTCCTTCATCATGAATAAGGTGAAATCGGACTTGGAAGAAGCCATGAAGCAGCGCCGGCTTCTGGGAGACCAGGTTTTGCAGCTGGAGAAAACCGTGACCAGGGAAGTCGTCCGCGAGCAAAACCCCGCGGCGCTCAGGCTGCGCGAGGAGCTGAACCAGACGCGGATGCTGCTGACGCAGGCGTTGATAGACGCCCGCGAGGGCAGCCCGCTCGTCGCGGAGTATAAGTCCCGCATCGCGGATTTGGAGCGGCGACTTTCGCATGAGACGGATGAGCTGATCGCGAGCGAGACTTCCGTGACAAACCCCGCCTACGCGGACTCGGTCATGCGGCTGAAGGAGTTGGACCTCCAGATCGGGTCCCTGAGCAAAAAACTTTCTGACATGCAGTCCGGGCAATTCCGCTTGCGCGACGTCTCCGAACAGGACCTTCGCAGCATGGAACGCGACAAGCAGGTCAACGAGGACATTTACCGGTCGCTTTTGGTCCGCCTGGAGAACGCGCAGATTTCCAAACGGCTGGGCGACCAGGGGCGTTCCGAGGACCTGAGCGTTTTGGAACCGGCCCGCCTGCCGACCGTTCCCATTTGGCCGAATCCCATGAAGATATTTGTCTTCGGATTCGGCGCGGCCATGGCCGCCGGCGCAGGCGCCGTTTTTGTCCGGGAGTATTTGGACGGGTCCATCCGCGGCGCTTTGGACGCCAAGGCCCTCTTTCAAATTCCCATGCTGGCCGCGGTTCCCAGGATGGTCATTAACGAATCGCCGGACGTTTTCAGGGTGGAACCGCCGCCGCGGAAACCGATCAAATTTCTCGGGTGGACGCTGCGGGAAGGCGGGCCCGGGCACAATATTTTCCCGTACGTGGCGGCGCCCAACGTCGGCTCGGCCATTTCGCCATTCATAGTTTCATTTCATGATCCGAAATCCATTCCGTCGGAAAGTTACCGGCTCTTGCGCACGCACCTCCTTTACATGAAATGGAAGAATCCCCTGAAGACGCTCATGGTGACCAGCTCGTTGGAGGGGGAAGGCAAAACGACCTCGGCCGTGAACCTGGCCGTTTCCCTCGCGAAGGAAGTGAGCGACAACGTGCTCATCATGGATTGCGATCTCCGCAAAGGCACGGTGGGCAAGGCCTTGGGCGTGGATCCCAAGAAGGGGCTGGCCGAAGTGTTGGCGAAGACCTGCGATCTGGAGAGCGCCCTGGTGAAATGCCCCGAGCTGAATTATTTGACGGTGCTTCCCTCCGGAACGGCCGTCCACAACTCCACGGAACTCCTGGGTTCCCGGGACATGAAGGCCGTGCTCAACAGCCTTACCCCCCGGTTTGATTTCATCATCATGGATACGCCGCCCACGCTGGGACTGTCGGACGTTCCGGTGCTCGTTCCTTTCACGGACGGGATTCTGTTGACCGTCCAGGCGGGCCGCACCGACCGCAACGTCGTGCAGGAAACGCTCAAGGCGCTGCAGGAGACCCATCAAGGGAACGTGTTGGGGTATGTGTTGACGAACATCGATACCGCGCTGCCGAAGTCTCTCCACAAGTTGATCCCCGGCATTTACCAGCAGGGTTACTATACGGCCGCGGAATACGGCGAATCAGTGAAGTCGTGATTTTTCGATTCAAGGGAGGTAAAGAAGCGATGATGTCTCGACTCTGGATCACCGTCCTGGCGATGGCAATGTTTTTGGGCGCGGCCGGACCCGCCGCCGCCGCGGATTTGTCCGCGGTCTATGAATACCCCAACCCCGTGCGCGTCTACTCCGGTAACACCCAGGCCACCTTCGCGAACCTGCCGGCGGGGGCGACCCTGCGCATTTACGACGTCCAAGGCCGTTTGGTCCGGGAACTGACGAACCTGCCCGGGCCGAATTTTGTTTGGAACCTGACCAATGCCGACGGGCGGCCGCTGGCCAGCGGCGTGTACGTGTATCTGGTGACGGACGATGACGGCCATCAGAAAATCGGAAAGGTAGCGCTATTGAGATGATACGGCGAACCCTTCTCCTTCTCACGGCGTTTTTGGCTGCCGGCTCTTCCAGCTGGGCGGCCCCTCATCCCGAAACCGGCACGCGGGCCGTCAACATCCTTTCCGTTCAGCCGGGCGCCCGCCCGCGCGCCATGGGCAACGCTTTCACCGCCGTCCCGGACGACGCGAACGCGTTGTGGTTCAACCCGGCCGGTTTCGGCACCATTAAATATTGGGACTTCGTGGCGACGCATAAGACTTTCCTGGCGGACATGCAGCAGAGCCATGTCGGCACGGTCTTGCCCCTGAGCTTTCTGACGTCCGACAGCCTCATGGATTTCGGCGCGGTCGGCGCGTCGATCGGTCTGCTGGATTACGGGACGTTTTCCGGCCGAGACGCCGCCGGCGCGCCCGATTCGGATTTTACCGCGAAGGACGGACTGCTGACGCTGGGGTACGGCAAATCCATCGGAGCGCTCTCCGTCGGCGTCAACGCGAAGATGTATAAATTGAAAATCTCCGGACACAGGGCCGAAGGCACGGCCTACGATATCGGAATGATGTACAAGCCGAAGGCGTCGTTCTGGGGCTTCGGCGCGGCGGTGAAAAACTTGGGCGGGCAGGTTCGTTATGCCCAGGTGGACGAACCGCTGCCCCAGGAAGTGACCGCCGGCGTGTCGATGGTCCCTTTGCGCGACAAGTTCATGCTGAACGCCGACCTGGTCAACCCGAAGGATTCCTACGCGGGGTATCGCGCGGGTGCGGAGTATTGGGCCAACCGTATCATCGCTCTCCGGGCGGGATATGACTCCACTTTGAAAGCCGGCAGCGGTTTTTCGGGAGGGATCGGTATCAGCTTGGAGAGAATCGAAGCCGCGTTCTTTCCGGTCCGGCGGCTCACGATCGATTATTCTTTCGTCCCCGCCGACGACTTGGATAACACCCACAGCATTTCCGTTTCGTTTCGATTCGGCGAATAGAAAAATCCTCAGCCATCGGCTTTTCAGCAGGCCTCAGCGGGGACAATTGCGTTATGAAAGGAATACCCTGATATGACGACCCAAAGGAAAGACATGCTGGTTTTCGGCAAACCGGCCATCGGCGAGGAAGAAGTCCAGGAAGTCGTGGCCACGATACGCTCCGGCTGGTTGGGGACTGGTCCGAAGGTCAATAAATTTGAAGAGTTGTTCCGCCAGTACACCGGCGCCAAGTACGCCATGGCGCTCAATTCCTGCACGGCGGGGCTCCATTTGGCCATGGTCGTCGCCGGGCTGCGTTCCGGCGACGAAGTCGTCACCACGCCCATGACGTTCTGCGCCACGGCCAACTCGGTCATACACGCGGGCGGCAAACCCGTGTTCGCGGACGTCGACCGCCGCACCATGAACATCGACCCGCAGCGGATCGAGGACGCCATCACGCCCAAGACGCGCGTGATCATGCCCGTGCATTTCGCCGGGCGGCCCTGCGATATGGACGCGATCATGGACATTGCCCGCCGCCACGACCTCCTCGTCATAGACGACGCGGCCCATTGCAGCGAGGGCGTTTATAAGGGGAAAAAGATCGGCAATATCGGGGACATCAGCTGCTTCAGCTTTTACGTCACCAAGAACATCGTGACCGGCGAAGGCGGCATGGTCACGACCAATAAGGAAGTCTGGGCGGACAGGATCAAGATGTACGGCCTCCATGGCATGACCAAGGACGCGTGGAAGCGTTATTCCGACGAAGGCTTCAAGCATTACCAGGTCACGTTCCCCGGGTTCAAATACAACATGATGGACATCCAGGCCGCGCTCGGCATCCACCAGATGAAGCGCGTGGACCAATTCCTGGTCCGCCGCAACGAGATTTGGAAGCGCTACGACGAGGCCTTCGCCGGATTGCCCCTGATCCTGCCGTCGCCGCAGGAGCCTGAAACAGTGCACGCGCGCCACCTCTACACGCCGCTGCTTGACCTGGACAAAGTGAAGATCACGCGCGACCAATTCCAGCAGAAGCTCCACGAACGGAAGATCGGCACCGGCATCCACTTCATCGCGCTCCACCTGCACGACTATTACCGGAAAACCTTTGGCTACAAGCCGGAGGATTTCCCCAACGCCAAGTTCATCTCGGACCGCACCATTTCCCTTCCGCTGTCCGCCGCGCTGACGGACCAGGACGTCCAGGACGTGATCGACGCGGTGCGGGATACCCTTCGCGATGCGGGTCGTTAAAAGCGTTCGCGAGGATTGATGCCGGCCCAGCGGCTCCTTGCGCCGACGGAAAATCCCCTTTCCGAGCCCGGCGTCATCACCGTCGGCCATTTTCGCACGCCTTTCCTGCATTTCTCCGAAACCTTCATCTATGGCCTGCTGGACAACTTCAGCAGCGGGGTCCGCTCGATCGCTTTCACGCGGGACCCGGTAAACCAGGGACTGTTCCCCTATCCGCGGGTCGTGGATTATTCGTTCCCCCGTTTTTCGGGGAAATGGGCCGTCGACAACGCGGCGCGCCGCATCTTCGGGCGCCACGATGTCGGGCTGGAGAAAGCGGTCAGAGCGCGGGGCGTCCAGGTCATGCACGCCCACTTCGGGGAAGAGGGTTATTGCCTGCTGAACGTGAAGAAAGCCTTGAACCTTCCCATGGTCACGACTTTCTACGGATACGATCTTTCCGAGCTCCTGATGCAGGATGAGTGGAAGCGGAATTACCGGGACCTGTTTCGGGACGGCGACATGTTTTTGGTCGAGGGCGGCCACATGAAGCGGACCCTGGTCCAGGCCGGGTGTCCGGCGGAAAAGGTCCGCATCCAGCGGATCGGAATCAACCTGGACAAGATACCCTTTCAGGAGAGGAAGGCGACGGACGGGAGAACGATCTTTCTTTTCTGCGGCCGCTTCATTGAAAAAAAGGGATTAATCTACGCCCTGCGCGCCTGCGACCGCCTGGTTCGGAAGGGCGCTTCTAACTTTGAATTGCGCGTCATCGGCGATGGTCCGCTGAAGGACGAATGCGAAGGCTTCGTTAAGTCCAACGGCCTTGAGAAAAACGTCAGATTCCTCGGCCGTCAGCCCCACTCGGAATTCTACCGCCTGCTCAGCGAGGCCCATGTTTTCATGGCGCCCAGCGTCATCGCCGCCAACGGCGACAGTGAAGGCGGAGCGCCAACGACGCTGCTGGAGGCGCAGGCGTCCGGAATGCCGGCCGTCGCGTCGCGGCATGCGGACATTCCCGAAGTGATGGTGGAAGGCAAGAGCGGGCTCTTGTCGGACGAGCGTGACGACGCGGGTCTGGCGGACAACATGCATTACATGATGTCCCATCCTGAAGCCTGGCCCGCCTTCGGCCGCGCCGGGCGCGAACATATGCAGGCCCAGCACGACGTCAAGAAGGCCGTCGCCCATCTGGAAGGCGTTTACGCGGAACTCGCGCGGGGCTACGGGAAAGCCCCGGCCGCCGGCCGGCCTTATTCCGCCGCGCCGACGATGTTCTTCACCGTGGAGCCCGAACCCCGCGCTGGGACTCCCTCGATGGAGGCCCCGGACCGTCCGGTCCACGCGTCGCTGTCGGAACCTTTGGTTTGTCCCGTCTGCGGCGGGGGGTTGTCCGTTGACGGCGGGCGGGATCTGAAATGCGCCGGCTGCAACCGCGCGGTCGCCCGCATCGAAGAGGGGACGTTTATTTTCGGCGACG
Organism: uncultured Elusimicrobia bacterium; assembly: GCA_964482515.1. Lineage (GTDB taxonomy): Bacteria > Elusimicrobiota > Elusimicrobia > FEN-1173 > FEN-1173 > CAYZXT01. The sequence goes on from CAYZXT010000029.1 coordinate 12,575, forward strand.
CGGGAAATGATTCCGGCGCGGATTCCCTTTTGAAACTCCTGGCCCGCCGGTTGCGTTCGTACAAACAGCAGCAGGTCGCGGGGACGCTTTACAAGGAGCTTTCCGGTGCGGAACTGGACAGGGCGTGCTCCCTCCTCAGCCCCTTTTACGAGGGAGGGTGGCGTCTCTACGCGATCCTTTCCAAGGACAAGACGGTCCTTTCGATTGAAACGGGCGTCGGCGGCGCTTCCTTCGCCGCGGCTCCCTTCGCGGGCCGGGTATTCGTCGTGCATCCGGACGCGGAAATCGCGAAGTCCATCGCGCACCAGTCCTTCCACCAGGGATATGCGAACGTCCAGCCGGCGTTCGTGGGGAAAGCCGGGCGGCTCCCTTTCCCGGACGGTTTTTTCGATGCGGCGGCGATCCACGGCCTGGCTCGAATATTGGACGGGTCTCCGCGCGAGGGTTTTTGGGCCGACGAGGGATCGTTCTTGAGGGAGATCCGGCGGGTCGTCAAATCCGACGGTTTGATCTATTTGCAAAGCGGCGGCTCGGTCCTTGGCGTCGATCCCAAGAATGCGCTGTCTCTCGTTTCCGCGCGGCGGGTCCTCTCGGTTTTGGGTTTTCGATGGAAGATGCTTTTGGGTTTTTCGGAACATGGCCCGTTCCTCTATAAGATCTCGGATTTCTCGCGGGTCACGTCTCTGTTAGGCCGGGTGAAGCTCTTTGCCCGGACGTTCCTGGGGGCCGGGCGCTCCGGCTTCGTGGCCGCGGGATCTGAGGAGGCTCTTAATTCCACATGGATGAGCCGTCTGGTGAACGACGTCCTGGCTTCGCCGAATATCCCGCTCAGCCTTCACTTCGGTTCAGCGGGCGTGTATCGTGTCCATAGCAAAAACTGCGTGGTGAGGATCCCGGCGGACGGGTTCGCCTACGCGCGTTGCGTCAACAACATGAACGCGTTGCGGAAATTGGCGGGGCTGAATCTGACGTTTAAGACGCCTTGTCTTCTGTCGCAGGACGAGTTGGACGGGCAGCCTTTTTTCGTGGAGTCGCGATTGCGCGCCGCGGATGTCCCCTATCTGAAACTGAATCCCGCGCAGCGGCGGGCGTACGCCGCGCAGGCCGCTGACATTCTGGCGGAACTCCATCTAAAGACGCGGGAACGGACGGCCTTGGATGAAGCCGCGTTCATACGGCTTTTCGCCGAGCCCCTGGCCGGAGTGAGATCGTACGTGGACCGCGACACCGCGTCTGTGCTGGACGAGCTTGAAAATGGACTTCGTCAAAAAACATTGGGCAAACCCATCGACCTTGTCATGGTACACGGAGATTTCAAGATCACGAACCTCCTGCAGGACCGGGAGAAGCGGCTGCGGGGGTTGTTCGATTGGGACATGTCCCGGCCGCTGGGTTTGCCGGGGGTCGACCTCGTGATTTATAAGGGTTTCGATGCTTCCCTGGAGAAGGGCCGTCCCTACACGCAGGCCATCTATGAAGCGGGGCGTGCGGCTGAGGACCCGGACGTCCGGCGCTACCGCGAAGTCATGGGCGTGGACGATTTTTGGTGGAACGTCCAGTCTTTGATGGCGCTCGTCCACTATTTTTTACATCATTCCGGCGAAGAGAAACGGCACAGCGCGGAGTGGTGCCTGGAAAATATCAGCCCGTTTTTGCGCAAGGCCGCCGGGCGAATCACCGGGGACAAGACGACAGGATTTGAAAAGGAGAACTCGTGAGCGACAACGGCATCGGACGTTTCGCGAAGCATTCGGCCATCTATGCCATCGGCAACATTGCCAACCGGGCGGGGGCCTTCCTGCTTTTGCCGCTGTACACCCGCCACATGACGGTGACCCAATACGGCGCCCTGGAGCTTTTCTATGTGACTTCCAGCGTCATCTCATCGTTCCTTTCCATCGGCATCGCGCACGCCGCGCTCCGGTATTTTTTCGAATATAAGGAACCCGCCGAGCAGAACAAGGTGATGCCGACCTGCATTCTTTCGACCCTGATGTACACCGTCCCGGTGCTCCTGGTCCTGTCCATCTGGAACGTGCCGTTGGCGAAGTTCGTTTTCAGCGACGTCAGCTATGCTCCCGACTTCAAACTGGTATACGCCATCCTGATCCTTGAACTGGTCCGGCAGATCGGACTGTCCTACATGCGGGCCAGGGAATACTCGGTCAGGTTCGTCGTGGTCTGCCTCCTTCAATTGGTCCTGCAGGTGGGCTGCAACGTTTACACGGTCGGGATCCGGCAGATGGGCGTCACCGGGGTCCTCACGGGGAACCTGATCAGCATTTTCGCCGGGACGGTTTACACCTCGTTCGTCGTTTTCAAGGAATGCGGCGTGCACTTCGATAAGAACAAGATGAAAGAGATCGTCCGCTACAGCTCCCCGTTCCTGTTCACGGCGGTGATTTCCGTCCTGCTCTCCAACCTGGACAAGATCATGCTCCGGATGTATTTCTCCCTGGGCGCCGTGGGCATCTACGCCCTCGCCATGAAGTTCAGCGCGCTGTTGGGCGACTTGTTCCTGGAGCCGTTCAACCGGAGTTTCGGCGCCTACCGCTTTTCCATCATGCACAATTCCAACGTGAAAGAGACCCTGGTGAAGATCTATACCTACGTCATGGTCGGCGTGTTCTTCATGACGCTGGGGATCTCGGTCTACAGCAAGGAAATCATCAAGCTTATGACCGATCCGCCCTTCTGGCCCGCCTATCTCCTCGTGCCCTTCCTCACGTTGTCCGGCGCGCTGGGCGCGTCGAATTACATGTTCCAGACCGGCATGCTCTACACGAAAAAAACCAAGTACATGATCCACACGAGCACGGCCTCGGCCGCGCTGAACGTGGGGCTGTACTTCCTCCTTATTCCCAGGTTCGGCATGAACGGCGCCGTCGCCACCATGCTCGTCAAAGGCGTGATCGATACGGCCCTGATGTATTTCGTCGCGCAGCGCTTGTATCCGATCCCATATGACCTGCGCACCGTTTTCAAGATGCTGGGCATCACGCTCTCCTTCATCCTGTTCGCCATATGGCTGCCGCACATGCACGTCTTTTTCTCCTTGAGCGTCATGACGCTCCTCGTCCTCGCGTTTCCCATGGCGCTTTATTTGACGGGCTGCATTACGCATTCGGACGTCGGACGGATTTTGGATTTCCTGCGGGAGCAGCGGGCCAAATTAAACTCCTTGCTGCCGAGCCGAAGTTGAGGCATAAACCTTTATGAACGGACTTTCCCGGAGGGCGGGGCGATGATTTTCCTTTGGACTGGACTGGCCGGGATCGGCGCGGCTATTCTCGGCGTCTGGGCGGCCCTGAAGATGAGGAACGCGGACATTTGGATCGGGAGTTATTTCCGCCAGGGCCCGCCGCCGGACCGAAAAGGCGGCGAGACCGATGTGTATTTTTGTCTGGTCGACCATTATGAGCCCTACGGCGAGGGCGCGTCGAAAGAGAAGGCCCGGGCGCGCGTGTCGGAGTGGTGCCGCCGTTATCCGGAGGTGGCCGCGAAGTTCAAGGATTCCGGCGGGCGCGGGCCGCAGCACAACTATTTTTATCCGGAGGAGGAATACGATCCGGAGATCCTCGACCGGTTGGCCGCCCACTGCCGAGAGGGCTTCGGCGATGTGGAAGTCCACCTTCATCATGACAACGACACGTCGGACGGGTTCCGCGAAAAGCTACTGCGCTTTAAAAAAATCCTGCACGATAAGCACGGGCTCCTCAGGAAAAACGCCGGCGGCGATATCATCTACGCTTTCATTCACGGGAATTGGGCGCTGGACAACTCCCGGCCCGACGGCCGCTGGTGCGGTGTGAACGACGAGCTGGACATTTTGAGGGAGACCGGGTGCTACGCCGATTTCACCCTGCCGTCGGCGCCCAGCGACACGCAGACGAAAAAGATCAATTCGATTTATTTCGCCTACGACGACCCGAAAAAGCCGAAGTCCCACGATGGCGGTCGCGACGTGGAAGTCGGTTTCTGGGATGAACGTGGGCTTCCCATCATACAAGGCCCTTTGACTTTGAATTGGAGGAACCGCAAGTGGGGTTTGATCCCGCGCATCGAGAACGCGGAGGTTTCGCCGGACAGCCCGCCGTCCGCCGAGCGGACCCGCCTCTGGGCGCGGCAGACGATCCACGTGAAGGGCGCGCCGGACAAAATTTTCATCAAGGTCCACACCCACGGGCTTCAGGATGAAACCCTGAAGTCGTTCTTCGACGGGGGGATGCTCGGGGATCTTTACCGGGAAGTGACGGAATATTTTACGCCGCGGAACGGCTACCGGCTGCATTTCACGACCGCCTGGGAAATGTTCGAGACCGTCCGCCGCCTCGCGCGCCCGGCATGAACCCTCTGGTTTCGGTCATCATCCCCGCGCACAACTGCGGGCCTTACATCGACCAGACGGTCCGGTCCGTCCTGGACCAGACGTACTCTCCGGTGGAAGCGATCATCATTGACGACGGGTCCACGGACGATACGCCTGCGCGGCTGGCGCGCTACGCGGAGCACAAGAACGTCAGGGTCGTCCGCCAGGAGCGCCAGGGCGTTTGGAAGACGCGCAACACGGCCGTGTCCCTGAGCCGGGGGGAATTCATCGCTTTCCTGGACGGCGACGATTATTGGCTGCCGCACAAACTTGCCCGGCAGGTGGAGATCCTTCAGCGGCACCCGGACGTTGCCCTGACGGCCGCGCGTCCTGTGGAAGTGGACGCGGACGGACGTCCCCTGGCGCGCCCCATCAAGGACGTCGCGGCGGAGATCTACAACCGCCCCGCGGATTTGTCGGAGATCCTGCTGATGCGCGGCAACGCGATCTTCATGTCGTCCATGTTGATGAAGCGGTCCGTTTTCGAAGAGGCGGGCGGGTTCCCGGTCGACAAGAATATTCCGTCCCTCGATTACGACCTGTGGATCCGCGTATCGGGGAAACATAAGTTCTACGTGGCGTCGGAACCTTTGGCCCACTACCGCGTCCTCGAAAATTCGATTTTGCATGGTTCCGTGGAAAAAGAGTATCGGGCCCAGTTGGGGATCATTGAGCGCCATAAAGACCGCTACCCGGCCGGCGGCTACCGCAAGCGGTTGGCCTGGCTCTATCATGATTGGGCGGATTCGGCGTTTTTCGAAGGGGACTCCAGCGGCTGGTGGGCGTGGCGGAAATCCATCGGCTTGGACCCGTTGAACTGGCGGTGCTGGCGACTGGGCGCCGTGGCCGTGGCGAAGTCTTTGGGACTGGGCCGCGGCCGGTAACCGGGCATGATCGGGATCTTTCTTTATCTCATCATTCTCTTCATACGGCCCCAGGATTGGCCCGGCACAATATTTTACGGCCTGCCTGTGACGTCCACACTCATACCGCTATTGCTCCTCGTAGGCATGGTGGCCGGCAAAAGGCGTCCGGGATCCGGAGGGTTGCCGCACCATCTTCTTTTGGCCGTGGTGGTGGTCTTGGTCGTTTTGACGAACCTCGTCAACGGCGATTCCGAAATGGCCTCGTGGCAGTTGACCCTGATCATCCCCAAGATCATGGTGTTTTATTCGTTCTTTTTCATCCTGGGGTCCTATGACAAGATTTCAAAAGCCATGGCGTTCATGGCCCTGATGGGGATGGTCCTGAGCATGCAGGGAATATACCAACTCTCCCATGGCGTGGGCTGGGCCAACCAGGGGATGCACGGGCATTCCATCTACGCGTCCATGGATGAGATGATGTCCCTTCTGGGCTACGAAGCGCCCCGGACTTTTTGGATCGGCGATTGGGACGGACCCAACGTCCTGGCTTTGGTCTATGTCGTGGGCGTTCCCTACTGCCTGGAAAAGATGTTCAGCAAGAGCACATCGGTCTTCTCCAAGATCTTTTGGGTGGCGGTCTTCGCTTTGCTGTGCGTCGGTATCAAGCAGACGGATTCACGGGGCGGATTTTTGGCGCTCGCTTTCAGCCTCATGCTCTTCATGCTGATGCGTTTCGGGATCAAGCGCGGCGGGATGGTCGGCGGCCTTGTCCTGTTTTTGGCGGTGGCGGTGGTGGCTCCGGGGCGGATTTCCCAGGTGAACACGGAGGAATCCTCGGCCCGGGACAGGATGTGGCTCTGGGAGCGGGGTCTGAACTGGTGGAGGGAAAAGCCCGTGCTTGGCATGGGCAAGGGAACGTTTGCCAGCCATGCGAGCATGATCGCGCACAGCAATTATGTCGAAATCCTGGCTGAGACGGGGTTCGTCGGTTTTTTCACGTTCATATCGCTGATTTATTTTTCCATGAAGGGATGTTTCATCTCGATGCGGAAGGAAGCGGAATTGCGCGGGAGCGCGAATTTCTCGGTGAGCCGCGCGGCGCTGCTCACGCTGGCTGGGTTCAGCGCGACGTCGTTCTTCGTGACGATGCAGCTTGAGCTTTTATACGTTTTATACGCGCTTTGCGCGGCCTGCATCGCGCTCTCTCCCGAGGCGATGGCGAACGTCCGCTTTCGGATGAAGGACATCCTGATGATATTCCTGATCGCGGTTTCCTTGATCACAGGGATTTGGCTGATCGCCGTTAAGGAGCTTTTGTGAAAAGGATTCTCTTCGTCAATTTTTCCTTGGACATCGGCGGCATTGAGACGCTGATCCTGGAGATTTGCCGCGGCATCGACCGTTCCAAGTACGCGCCGGCGGTTTGTTCGTTTTTCGAAAACGGGCGCTTGGCGCCGGAGTTCCTGGCGATCGATGTGCCGGTCCACACCGTCCCCAAAAAAAGGCCGGGGTTGGATCCGACCATGCCGTTCCGCCTGGCGGCGTTCATGCGGGAAAAGGGGATCGACATCGCCCATACGCACAACCCGAGCATCTGGCTTTATGGGGGGCTGGCGGCCAAGATGGCGGGCGCTTCGCTCGTCCACACGGAGCATTCGCAGAGCGACTACAACACCGCGCGCTGGGCCGTCATCGAGCGCGGCCTGTCCCTGTTCACCGACCGGGTCACCGCGGTGTCCAAGGCGGTCCGGGACACGTTGGTGAACGTGGAGAAGGTCGCGGACCGAAAGGTGACGGTGATCCACAACGGGATCAAGAGCGGCGTTTTCGACCTGTCCGTGGACGCCGCGGCCAAACGGCGCGAGCTGGGCGTCGGCGAGAAGGATTTTGTTTTTGTCATGGTGGCGCGTTTCGACCACCGGAAGGACCACGGCGTGATGCTGCGGGCGTTCGCCGCCGTAAAAAAGGCGTCGCCGCAAGCCAGGTTGATTTTAGTCGGGGAAGGCGGATTGCGGGCGCCCATGGAAACGCTCTCCCGCGAATTGGGCATTGCGAACGAGGTCCGGTTCCTCGGCAACCGCCGCGACGTCCCCGAGATATTGAAAGCGGCTGACGCTTTCGTCTTGTCCTCCAAAAGCGAAGGCTTCCCCGTCGTGATCTTGGAGGCCATGGCGGCGGGGCTGCCGGTGGCGGCCACCAACGCGGGCGGGAACGCGGAGGCGGTGTCGGAGGGGGAAACCGGTTTCATCGTTCCGATCCAGGATCCCGAGGCCCTGGCCGCGGCGATGCTGAAGCTGAGCACGGACCCCGCGCGGGCGCGTGCCCTGGGCGAAAACGGGAAGGTCCGCGTGAAGGCGCATTTCACTTTTGAGAAAATGATCCGGGCCTATTACGACATCTATGATTCGATTTCGGCCCGGCGATCCGGCATGGGGGCGGCTCAATGAACATTCTAATGATCAGCAACTTGTACCCGAATTCGGAGGAGCCCAACCGCGGGATATTCACCAAGCAGCTCGTCCGCGCCATGCGGAAGACCGACCGCGTCCAGGTGATGTCTCCCCTGCCGTGGTTCCCCCAATGGTCGGTGTTGAGCCGTTTCCCGCGTTGGCACCGGTTCGCCCGGATACCCGCCGAGGTTCCCGTGGACGGCCACATCGTCTACTATCCCAGATATCTGGTGATCCCGAAGCTTTTTGGTTTTCTTCAGACCGTGACGATGTTCTTCAGCCTGTACCCCAAGGTCCGGCGCATGCACAGGCGCGAACCCATCGACGTGATCAACGCGCAGTGGGTTTACCCGGACGGCGTTGCGGCGGTATGGATCGGGAAATTGCTCAAGATCCCCGTCGTCGTTTCGGCTTTGGGCTGCGACATAAACATCTACGGCACGCGGGCCTACCGCCTCCGCCGCGTTCAGATCGCCGCCGCGCTGAAGTCCGCCGAGGCCGGCGTGGCGGTGAGCCAGGCTCTTCTGGACGTCATGGCCGACGACCTTTCCGCCCCCAGAAAAAAGCTTTCCGTGGTGCTGAACGGCGTGGACCAGGATATGTTCCGTCCCATGGACAGGGAAGAATCGGCGCGGGCCCTTTCGTTGATCCCCGATCGTCGGCGCATCGTCTATGTCGGGAGGCTTTCCGAGGAAAAGGGCGTTGAAACGCTGGTCGAGGCCACGGCTCTTTTGAAGAAGAGCGCGCCGGACATCCCTTTTCAAGTGGTGATCGTTGGCGGGGGGGCGTTGGACGCCCCGTGCCGCAGCCGGGCCGCCGAACTTGGTTTGGGCGACAGCATTTTCTTCGCGGGCGAGGCCAAGCACGCGGACATTCCCCGTTGGATGGCCTCGGCCCATGTGTTTTGCCTGCCCAGCTATACCGAGGGTTGTCCGAACGTGGTGCTGGAAGCGTTGTCCTGCGGCCGCGGCGTGGTGGCGTCCCGGGTGGGGAGCCTGCCCCAGGTCATCAGCGATTTGAACGGAATTTTGGTAACACCCAGGGATCCGGCGGCTTTGGCCGAGGGGATGCGCCGCGGTTTGGAAAAAAAATGGGACGTCGAAGTTCTTCGCGGCACCATGAAGGATTTCACCTGGGACGCGGCGGCGGGACGTTACGCGGATATTTTCCGCCGGGCCATGGACGAAAAAGGGAGCACCTGATGTGCGGCATCGCCGGCATATTTCATAACGACCCGCGCAAGCCGGTCAACAAGGTCATTTTGAAGCGGATGTCCGACTTCCAGGCCCATCGCGGCCCTGATGACGACGGATTTCACGTGCAAGGCCCCGTGGGGTTGGCCCATCGCCGTCTGAGCATCATCGATCTGTCCGGAGGCCACCAGCCTATCTACAGCGCCGACGGCAAGCTCTGCATCGTCTTCAACGGCGAGATATACAACCATGAGGAGCTGCAGGCGGAGCTGAAGGCCAAAGGCTACGTCTATAAAACCCGAAGCGATACCGAAACCATCCTGCACGCCTACGACGCCTACGGTGTGGACTGCGTGAAGCGCCTCCGAGGGATGTTCGCCTTCTGTATTTTCGATGGCCGCAAGAACCTCGCCTTCATGGCCCGCGACCGCGCCGGCAAAAAACCTCTCTATTATTATCAGGACGGAGAAAGGCTGATCTTCGCTTCGGAAATCCAGGCGATCCTCAAGAGCGGTTTCGCGCCCCGCCGCGTGGACCGGACGATGGTGGATTTTTACATGTCGGTCGGTTACCTGCCTGGGCCGAGGACGCTTGTGGAAAATATCCGGAAGCTGGAGCCCGCCCACGGCATGGTCTGGCGGCCCGGCGGCAAACTGGAGATCTTTCCCTATTGGGACGTCGCCTCCGTCGAAACAAAGGAGATTCCCTATGAAGAGGCCTGCGCGCAGCTGAAAGACAAGCTGCTGGAAAGCATCCGCATCCGACTCATGAGCGAAGTTCCGCTGGGGGTTTTCCTGAGCGGCGGCCTGGACTCCAGCATCATCGTCGGCCTGATGAGCCGGCTGGTCGACCAGCCGATCAAAACCTTTTCCGTGGGATACGAAAATGAGCCCGAGTCCAACGAACTGGCCTTCGCCAAAATGGTGTCCGACGCGTTCAAAACGGAGCACCACGAGTTTTATCTCACGCCGGACGATCTCTACAATTCCATCGACCTGATGCTGGAGCATTGCGGCGAGCCGCTGGTGGAAAGCGCCGGGATCGCGCTCTACAAGCTCGCCAAGCTGGCCAAGCCTCAGGCCACGGTCATTCTGTCCGGCGAAGGTGCCGACGAGATCTTGGCGGGTTATCCGGTTTACGCCCGGATGCCCCAACTGGAGTGGCTGCACCGTTTGGTGCCTTCGGCGGTTTGGCGGGGGGCGGCTTCCCTCGTCGACGGGCGGTCCGAAAAGCTGTCGAAATATCTGGATTGGGCCGGGCTTCCTTTCGAGGAACGGTTCCGGTCCCTGTCGTATGACCTGTCGGAGACCATCAAGAAGCGGATGTTCACGGAAGAGTTCCGCCGCTCCGCCGGCGATGAATTCCATTCTTATTTCCGCGGGCTGCACGGCCGCGTGCGCAGCGCCAGCCTTCTGAAGCGCATGATGTACGTGGACATGAAATCGTGGCTGCCGGAGGACATCCTCTTCAAGGCGGACCGCATGACCATGGCGGCTTCCATCGAGATGCGCGCGCCGTTTTTGGACCATGAACTCATGGAGTTTTGCCTGTCGCTGCCGGACCGGTACCTCCTGCGGGGCTGGACGGGAAAGGCGATCCTTCGGGACGTGGTGAAGGATATTTTGCCTGAGACAATCCTGACGCGCAAGAAGAAGGGATTCCCGGTCCCCCTGACCTCCTGGTTCCGCGGCGAATTGCTCGAGCGCACCCGGGAGCTTTTGCTGAACCCGAAGACCATCAGCCGGGGATATTTTCAGCGAGGTTATGTGGAAGGGCTATTCCGGAACATCGCGGGCGGTCACGACCTGGGGCGGCGGATTTTTTCCTTGGTCGTCCTGGAACTCTGGCACCGCAAGTATATGGATGGCCCCGCGTGAGCGCGCTGGGGAAATTCGTCAAGCAGACCCTGCTGAGGCGGTTCATCCTGTCGCGCGGTGCGACCGCGGACGCGGCCGTTTACCTGACCTTCGACGACGGCCCCCACGCCGAGCACACGCCGCGTCTCCTGGAGGCCCTGCGGCAAGAAGGGGCCACGGCCACATTTTTCCTCAACGGGACCGAAGTGGAAAAACACCGCGGGCTTGCGGCCGCCATGCTCCGCGAAGGCCACACGGTCGGCAACCATTTTTTCAGCCATCGCTCCGTGGCGGACCTGTCCTGGGAAGAGATGTCGCGGGAAATCGAGCGGGGAGAAGCGGCCATCCAGGGAGACACGGGGCGGCTGCCGCGGTTGATCCGTCCGCCCTACGGGGCCATCGACGCCAAACTCCTTTGGTACGCTTGGAAGCGGGACCGCAAGATCGCCCTCTGGTCCGTGGACCCGGAAGACGGGGATTCCGGCCGGGACGCTTTCGCGGAAAACGGGGCCTTGTCGGACATCCGTCCCGGAGATATAGTTCTTCTGCATGAAGATAACCTCCGCACCGTGGAATCTTTGCCCCGGCTGCTGCAGGATTTGAAGCGTCGCGGGCTTCAACCCAAGGGTTTGCCTGAAGAAGGGACGGACGCATGAACATCGTCTACGTGCACCGCACCCAGGGACACGGCGTGGAAGGCGTGCACATCCGCGGCATCGCCGACAATTTCCGCCGCTTCGGGCATGGAGTGGACATCCTCTCGCCCGGGGAAGACGGGAAGGATTCGTCCTCAACGAAAGCGGTCCCGGCGAAGAAAAGCCTATTGAAAACGTTCGCCAGCAGCGCGCCGGAGGTTGTGTTTGAACTCGGCGAGCTGGCCTACAACTTTATCGTGTGGAGGAAGCTGGTCCGGCGGCTGGCGGCCGGTCCGATCGATCTGATCTATGAGCGCACCGCCCTTCTGAGTTTCGCCGCGTCGTTGTTCGGGAGCCGGCGGGGCGTCCCTGTGTTCCTCGAAGTCAATTACACGGCTTACTCTCCCTTGGTGCGGAAGCGCAGCCCGTTGCTTTCGCCTTTGGCGAAGTGGATCGACCGGACGAACTTCCGCCGGGCGACGCACATCTTCGTCGTGTCGAACTATTTGAAGGACCATCTGGCGGCGCTGGGCATCGACCCCCAGAAGATCACGGTGATGACCAACGCGGCGGATCCGGACAAGTTCAATCCGGACATGCCGGGAGACGCGGCCCGCGCCCGCTACGGTCTCGAGGGAAAGGTCGTGGTCGGCTTCGTGGGCGGTTTTTATCCTTGGCACGGCGTGGACTTGCTCATCGAGAGCGCGCAGTCGGCCATCCGGAAGGACGGGCGGCTGGCCCTGCTGCTGGTGGGAGACGGACCCCTCAAACCCGTCCTGGAACAGAAGGTGAGGGAGGCCGGCCTGGAAAAGCACGTCAAGTTCACCGGGCGCGTTGACCACAAGGACCTTCCGGAAATTACCGCGGCCTTCGACGTCGGTGTGATGCCGGACTCGAACGAGTACGGTTCGCCCATGAAGATTTATGAGTATATGGCCATGGGGAAGCCTGTGGTGGCGGCGGACTACGGGCCGCTGCGGGACGGCGTCGAGCACGGCCGCAACGGCCTGCTCTTTCGTCCGCGCGACGTCGAAACGTTCACCGACACGTTGATTGCGATCGCCGCCGATGAAGGGCTGCGCAAGAAGATGGGGAAAGAAGGCCGCCGCCTCATTGAGACGGAACGCAACTGGAAGCGCAACGCCGAACGCGTTTTGGAAGCCTGGAGGAAACCGATATGAAACCGATGAGCGATGAGCGATACCGCTGGCACGTCAAAAACTTTAAGAGCATGCCCATCATCCTTCTTTCAACGTTCCTGTCGCCCGGCCGGATGATCCAATCCATCTATGAAAACAACCGCGGGCGGGCCGGCTGGTGGGGGAAGAAAAAAGCCTGCTTCACCCTGTCCTACGATTGCGACTATCCCCAGGACGCCGAGGCGATCCCCCACAACCTGAGGCTCCTCTCCAAGTACGACATCAAGGCGAGCTTCGCCGTGGTGGGTCATTGGGTGGAAAAATTCCCCAATGAACATCTTGAGGCTGTGAAGGAAGGTCACGAAATCCTCAACCATACCTACTCCCACCCGGACAACGAACTGCTCAACCCCGGCCGAAAGTTCCTCAATATTCCCCGCGAGGAGAAGGTGGAAGAGGTGGCGCGCTGCCATCGCACTTGCGAGGACGTCCTTAAGGTCAGCCCCGTGGGTTGCCACATCCCGCACTTCAAGAACCTGTTCACGCCCGACATCTATGGCATCCTGAAGGAATTGAAGTACACCTATTCTTCGTCGACCTATCTGACCAACCGTCCCACCCACGGGGATCCCTTCGTGGCGGAGGGCGGCATCATCGAATTCCCCCTGAGCACGTGCCCCGCGCACCCCTACACGGTGTTCGATACCTGGCATTCCTTGGTGTCGAGCCAGCTTTTTTACAAGCTCATCCACAGCGATGAAAAGAGTTATCAGAAGCTGTTCCGGCGGCTGGTGGAGATCGGCATCGAGACCAACTCCTATATCAACATCTACATCGACCCGCACGACGTGGTGGTCATGAAGAATTTCGAGTCCCTGCTGTCGTATCTTTCGGAACTGAAGAGCGACATCGAGATCGCGACGTACCAGGACCTGATGCCGCGCATCCAACAGCAAGGAAACGGCGCCTCCCGCATCACGTCCGCCGATAAATGGTCATGAGCAAACGGAAGACCGTCGTCTGCGTTTTCGGGACGCGACCCGAGGCCATCAAGATGGCGCCCATGGTTTTGGCGCTGCGGAGCCGCCCGAAGGAGTTCCGCTCCCTCATCGTGGTCACGGCGCAGCACCGCGACATGCTGGACCAGGTGATGGGGCTTTTCGGCCTGAAAGCCGACCACGACCTTAACATCATGTCCGCCGGGCAAAGCCTGACGGACGTGACCGTGCGCGTGCTGGAGCGCCTGGAGCCCGTCTTCAAGAAAGAGAAGCCCGATTTGGTCCTTGTCCACGGCGACACGACCACCACCATGGCCGCGACGCTGGCCGCGTTTTATCAGAGGATCCCCGTGGGCCACGTGGAGGCGGGCCTCCGTTCCCACGATAAACTGAACCCCTACCCGGAGGAGATGAACCGGTTGGTGGCGGACGACGTCTGCACCCTGCACTTCGCGCCCACGTCGCTTTCCAAGAAACATTTGCTGGAAGAAAAAATACCCCGCGAACACATCTATATCACCGGCAACACGGGGATCGACGGCCTCCATATCGGACTGAAACGCATGAAGATGGGGAAAATCCCGCTGCCGGCGGCGTCCCTGCGGAAATCCCTGAAGGCCCCGCTGGTGTTGATCACGTTGCACCGCCGGGAGAATTTCGGCCGGCCGATTTTGGATTTTTGCCGCGCGCTGGACCGCGTGGCGCGGGAATATCCCCACGTCGATTTCCTTTATCCCGTTCATCCGAACCCCAACGTGTGGAAACCGGTGCATGAGAATTTGGGCGGGCGGCCCAACATCCACCTGCACAAGCCCATGTCCTACGGCGACCTGATCTATTTCCTGCAGAAAGCGTCCTTCGTCGTGACGGACTCCGGCGGATTGCAGGAGGAAGCGCCTTCTCTCGGCAAGCCTGTTCTCGTTTTGCGGAAGGTGACCGAGCGGCCCGAAGCGGTCAAGGCCGGCACCGTCCGGGTGGTCGGCACCGACACCGGCGTGGTCTACCGCTGGATGGTCAAACTCTTGGAAGACAAGAAGGTCTATTACCGCATGGCCGAGTCCGTGAACCCCTACGGCGACGGCCGCGCCGCCGAGCGGACTTTGGAGGCGATCCGCTATTATTTCGGTTTCCGCAAAAACCGCCCACCGGAGTTCAAAGTCTAAAATGAAAATCCTTTTCCCTTATCTCGCTCGCTGGAAGACCATCAACTGGACGAGGTACCACCAGCTCCTGACGCGCCTGGCGGAGCGGGGACACGATGTGTTCGTGGTCCAGCCGCCGGCTTCGGACATGCCCGAAACCAATTTCCAGGAGATCGACATCCAGGTCCCGGAAAAGCTGCGGCTGATCGATCTTCCCCTGAACCGGACCATCTGGAACCGGAAATTTCCCCTGAACAAGCTGGTGAAGAAGGGCTACTACGCCGCCGCCTGCGCCGGCAAGGTGAGGGAAATCATCCGCGACGAAAAGATCGACGCCCTCATGCTCTACAACATCCCGCACTTTCCGATGCTGACGAAGGAATGCCTGACCATCTTCGACTACGCCGATGAATACATGGACATGTTGAAGAAAGAACTCGGCCCCTTGGCCAATCCCTTGGTGATGGGTTTCGGACAGCGCCTTCTGGAGAAGATGATCCGCGGGTCCGATATTGTCCTGTCGGTGTCGAATTACCTGGCGGAGGAGATCCGCCACATCAAAAAGGACGTCATCGTCCTGCCCAACGGCGCCGCCCTGGATGACTTCCGTGACCCGCAGGTCCCGGACCTCAAACTACCGGCGGGCAAGAAGGTGATCGGGTTCATCGGCTCTTTTGAATACTTCATCGACTTCGACTTGATCGTCTCCCTGGCGGCGCGCATGCCCCAGCACGTTTTCCTGCTGGTGGGCGGCGGGCGGCTCTATGAGACGGTCAAACAACAGACGGCTCACCTGCCCAACGTCGTGCTGACGGGTTCGGTGCCGCACTCCAAGATCGCCGGCTATATCCAGGCCATGGACGTGTGCCTGAACGTGTTCAAGAAACTGCCGGTGTCCCACGCGGCCTGCCCGCTCAAGCTTTTCGAATATCTGATCCTGGAAAAACCCGTGATCTCGACGCGCTTGAAGGAAGTCGAATGGATCGACCGCGAGTTCGTTTTCTACGCCGACGATGTGGAAGAGATGGCGGAGCGCATCGGTTTTATATTTTCCAATCTGGACACGGCCGGCCTTTACGCGAAGCGGGGCCGCGACATCACTTTGAGGGAATATTCGTGGGACAGTCTGGTGGACAGGCTGGTCATCTTGATTGAAGAGTCGAAACGGAAGCGCGCCGGCTGATGGGGCGGGATCTGGAAAGGCACATGGAGGAGCGGGTGAGAGGCTACAGAATAATGCGGCGGACGATGGCGGCGGCCGGCTTCGCGGCGCTGCTGTGCGTCCGGTTCGCCGCCGCGGCGACTTTCTATATTTCACCGTCCGGGGACGACCGGAAGGGCAAGGGCACGTCCGCCGCCCCGTGGCGCACGGCGACCAAGGCGTTCAAAAAGGGCGGCGGACACACCTACGTTTGGATGGACGGCCTCTATAATTACGAAGGCGGGAACATCGTTAATCCGCCCTCCGGCTCACCCGATCGATATACCGTTTTAAAAGCCGAGAACGACGGGGGCGCCGTCCTGTCGGGATATGCGGCGCCGCTTTTGGCCGAAGGCGTCGGTTACGCGCAGTTTGAGGGGTTCACCATCAAGGACGGCACCGGTGGGGAAGCCATCCTCACGCTGCACAGCCACCATTTGAAGTTCCTGCGGATCGGGATCAAGAACGGCGTGCCCTGGGACGCGCGGCACGGCAACGTGGTGGCGTTTTCCAGCGGCAGCGAATATATATTGGCCGAGGATTTGTGGGTGACGGGGGCGATGCGCTACGGCATCCTGACCTATGCCGCCGATGGAACGAACACGCGGTACATCATCTTGAGGCGGTGCGTGGTGCGGTTCGACGGGTCCGGCAGCGTAGAGCCCAAGGCGGGGATCGCCAACTACGGCTCGACGTCCGGGATCGCGGGATCAAGCGACATCCTGATGCAGAATTGTCTGGCCCTGGATTTCAATGACACCGACAACGCGGCGGGAGAAGGCCTTTACGCGGGGTTCTACAATCCGCACAGCGGCAAGCGCACGCGGAATTACGGGAGCATCGCACTGAACATCCCGGCCAGCGGGTTCATCATCAATGAGGACGCCGATTCCAGGAACAACGAAGTCCATAATTGTCTGGCGTGGAACGTGAGGAGCGTCGGGTTCATGTCGCGGAACGCGTCGGGGCCTACTATCATGAACCAGGTCACGGCGGGCCGCTGCAAGACGGACGGGGGCTTCCGGAGTTACGGGGCTTCGGCGGCCGTGTGGATCACAAACAGCGTGTTCGTGGACAACGGGGAAGCGAACCACGGGGCGACCCTCGATAATTTTAATCTGTACTTTCCCCCGACGTTGCAGCCGGCGGGCGCCCTTAACCCCATGACGCTGGATCCGAAAATAATGCATTTGCCGATGATCCCCGGAGACTCGCCGGCGTATCGCTCCGGGATGGACGGATTGTCGCGCGGAGCGGTCATCCTGAAGCGCTACGGGGTGTCCGGAACCTTGTGGGGGGAGCCGGGGTATAATCAATTGACCGACCAGTTTTTGTGGCCGTGGCCGCATGAAAAGAGGATTCACGAATTATTCGCCGAAGATGATAATATCAACGGAAATGTTACCGCGCGCGGTTTCGCGGTTCCCGGACAGACGCTGACCAGGTACATCTGGGAATATTTGGGGAGCAGGATCCCCGAATCCATTTATGCGGGCCGGCGGGAATGAGCCCGTCGGTGCAGGGTCGGTTCATCATGCTTTGTCTAGAAAGGCGGAGGGGCGATGTCTGAGAATATGATCAGGCGCTGGGCGTTGGTCGGTCTCTTGTCGATGGGAAGCGGGCCGGCGGCGTTCGCCGCCACATACTACATCGCGCCGAGCGGAAGCGATTCGGGCGCGGGCTCGTCCGCAAGCCCGTTCCGGACGCTCAGCCATGCCATGTCCGCGGGTTCGGGCGGCGACACTTTCATCCTCAAAGACGGCACCTATAATTATGCGGGCAGCGAATTCAACGACGTAATTAAAAGCGGTTTTTCGTTTTCCTACACGATCATCAAGGCCGAGAACGACGGCGGCGCGGTCGTCACCATCACGGACGGCCTGGCGATGCGGAACGATTCGCTGCCGCTTCAGCGGTACATCCAGATCGAAGGCATCAAGTTCGAAGGCGCCTATGAGAAAACGATTTATGGCGACCACGTCAAGTTTCTCCGCTGCGCCTTCAAAGGCGGCCCTCCGTCGGGCAATACGGCCAATACCGTCGTCGGAGGGAACGCCAACGGCTCCAACTTGGCGCGGTACATCCTGTTTGAAGATTGCTGGTTCTATGGCCTCGGCGGCCGCTACAAGCTTGTGTTGTTCAATGCGGAGAATATTGTGGTCCGGCGCGTTGTCATCCGGAACGACGGGGGATGGAACGACGCGCCGAGCACGAGCAATCCGGAGGCCGGGTTCGCCATCTATAATTCATCCGCCTGCGAAATGCAGAACCTGGTGATCGTGGACAGCGACCAGGATTATTACTATTACACGTCGGCTTTTTATTTGATCCACAACCCGAGCGCGACCCCGGACCATCCCGTGCAGGGGAACAGGGTCCGGGGCCTCATCATTGTGAACACCAAGGAAGTGGGGTTCCAGATGGAAGGAGTGGATACCACCGACAACTCGCTGACGGATTCCGTGGTGGTCAATTCCCAGGGCTGGGCCTATGCGTGGGGAAGCTACGACAATACGACGTTCAGCGTGAACCGGGCGGCGGCGATCCGAAAGAACTCCCCGTTTTCGGGCCAACAGGGTGGCGGGTTTGGGTATTGGGGGTCCGGCGGAAACATCACCGTGACCAACAGCATCGTCTCGGATTACACGACGGGCGACGATTTTAACGGCATATCCCCCACGTACTTCAACACGTATAACAACGGCAGCACGACCAGCGGGACCGGGCGGTTGACGTCGAACCCGTTGTCGAACGGCTGGCTCTATCCGCCGCGCATCGAAGACGGTTCCACCTTGAAAACGGCGGGAAGCGGCGGCGGGCAAATCGGCCCGCGGATAACGACCAAGATCGGTACGTCGGGAACTCTCTGGGGCGAAAGCGGGTATAACACGGACACGGGAGACGCTCTTTGGCCTTGGCCCAACGAGGCCCGGATCGTGAAAGATCTTTGTTCCGGCGTCACGCGGGGTTTTTGCGGCAGGGAGTCTTTGACTCAATATGTCTGGGAGGCTTTGGGGCAATCGAGCCCGTTCCCGAACACTTCATTTTCGAATAGCAACAGCGATCCCGATCCTGCCGTGCCGGACAACTTGCGGGCGCGGGAGAAATTCGTTACTCCTTTGTCGTCGACCGGCGCCAGGGTCACGTTCGGCGATGAGGCGGTTGAGGTGACCATAGTCGACGTAAGAGGCGGGGCCGTCTTCCATGCCGTGAAATCGGGAAGTGCGAACGTGACTTGGGATGGACGGACGGACAACGGACAGGTAGTCGATTCTGGCTCTTATCTCTGCAAAATCCGCGGCGTCAACGGCAACGTATTTTTCCAGCTGATTAGCGTGGTGAAGTGAAAATTTAATCTGTTTCCTTCTCAATTGTTGCGATGAATGATATTCTGAGCAGGTTCACTGTCCATAACACGTTTGTGCTGCCACAAAACAACTTGCCGCGGTTACGGCCATCGGTTAATCTATAATCGGAACCCAAAAATTTTTTCTGAGTTTTGTGGTGTGAATGGGCCGCTTGTTTTATTTTGTGGGCAGGACCGGTTGGTCGGTTGGGCGGCGTTATAAATTGAATATGATGGAGGGTAAATTGCGTCGACTGTTGAAGGGAGTCTCTTGGCGATTTCGCGAGAGGTCCCGGCCCGCTACGACGATGTTAGAGGTGTCGTAAGCGGAGGGCATGGCGTGATAAAATGAAATGAAGCTTTTGAGCAGAGGAATAGTTTGTTTCGCGGTCGTATCAGGTATGACGTCGTTTGGGCATGGGGCTTTTCGAGACCAGGGCTGGGGCGTTCGCGCGAGAGGAATGGGCGGCGCGTTCACGGCTTTGGCCGATGATTCTAGCGCTCTTTTCTGGAACCCGGCGGGCTTGGCATGGATTAAACGCGGGGACGTCACCTTCGCGGGCAGCCGCGCGTTCCCGGGCTTGTCGGGCATCAACATCAATTACGGTTTCATGTCCTTGGCGGCGCCGTCAAGATACGGGACTTTCGGATTGGGCGGTACGTCTTACAACGCGGATAATTTCATGAGGGAGAACGTCGGGCTGCTCAGCTACTCTCTCATGCTTGGCAAATCCCTCAGTCTCGGCGCCAATCTGAAATATCTCTGGCATGGTTTCAATGTGGACAGTACTTCCAGGGCCAATCCTGTTTTTGCCAACGGCACCAGCAAGTCGGCGTTGACGGCGGATGCCGGGGTGCGCGTTGAATTGACGGATCACGTGGCCTTGGGTTTGCTCGGGCGTAATCTTACGGAGCCCGACGTGGGGCTGGCTTCCACCGACCGGGTCCCGTCCGAATACCAGGCGGGGATTTCATTCAACCCCTTAAAAACCCTGTTTGTTGAGGCCGACGGTTCTTACCGGAACCAACAGTCCGGTGCCAGTCGTGATAAGACGGATTATCATCTGGGCGTTGAAAATTGGTTTTTCAGCGGAAGGCGCAGTTCCTTCGGATTGAGAGCAGGTTTCAATTCCTACGACATCGCCGGCGGGTTCAGCTTTAACGTTAATTCTTGGAATCTCTACAGCCTCCGCTTGGATTACACCTATATATACAATACCGGCTTGAATATCAGCGAAGCCGTGACGCATCAAGTCGGATTGACCCTCTATTTCACGCCCAACTCGGACGATTCGCCGAAAGCGGCTCCTCCGGCGAAATCCAAAGTGAAGACCAAGAGCGGAGCAACGAAAAGTTCGGCGCCGCCGGCTTTCATATCGGAGAAATCGACCGTAAAACCCAAGAACGCGGCGCCTGTTCCCAATAAAAACAAGAAGTCCAAGTTTGAACCGGCTCCTCAGAAAGCGATTTCTCCCACGCCGGTTTCTTCTGCCCCCATTGTGTTGCGGCCTTCTTTGCGGGCGAAACGAAAATCCAAGAGCGTCGCCCCGGCGCCTTCGTCCGCTCCAGCCGACACTCCCCGGAAATAAATCCGCCGGATTGAAGATGGTATCTGTTGTTTTAAACGGTTTTTTGATAAAATACCGCCTTCCAAAGCCATTGCAGCCGAGTTTTTACATCCGGCTTTCCATTTTGGAGAGGCGGATATGTTTATCGATTTAGACCCCATAGCTCAGCTGGATAGAGCGTCTGCCTACGAAGCAGAAGGCCGTAGGTTCAAATCCTACTGGGGTCGGTTTTTGTTTTGCGGTTGATTTCATCTCTGAGAATGTTATAAGCTAGCGCGGGCGCACTAACATGGAACGTCAGTGTAGGCTGAATTGTCCGGATGCTCGCGGGCGGTCGCTCCCCCGCGACACTTCCGCTAGCGCGGGCGTAGTTCAATGGT
>CAYZXT010000030.1:0-30755 GCA_964482515.1 uncultured Elusimicrobia bacterium
AGCAGAAACGCCAGCCAAGCCGTTGGGCCTGTCTGGCGTTTCTGGTTGCGGGGGTAGGATTTGAACCTACGACCTCGAGGTTATGAGCCTCGCGAGCTACCGGGCTGCTCCACCCCGCACAAAGACTATAGCGAAAACACCGACGAAAGTCAAACTTTTTCAACCGATACCGGATGGACGGGTATCGTTTTTGGTATCGCTTGGCCGCAGGACTCGGGCCCGGCCGAGGCGGGCTCCACCGTCTGCGGAAGCAGGTTGGCGAAGGTGTCATCGAGCGTCAGGGCGGCCTCCCGTAGCGGTCCGGGAGCCAAATGGGCGTACCGGAGCGTCATCCGGTAGTCCTTGTGGCGCAGCAATTCCTGGACGACTTTCAGGTTCTTCTCCTTCCGCAATATCTGGCTGGCGTAGGTGTGCCGAAGGTCGTGGAAGTGGATGTGGCTCAAGCCCGCCTTGTCCCTGGCTCTGTTCCAGAAGCGCTCGAAATTGCGGAAATCAAAGACCGGCTGATCCGGGCTTGAGACGTCCTTGAGCAGGGCCGCCAGGGTGTGGAACAGGAGGTCCGGAATCGGCACGGATCCCGGCTCATCGTTCTTGCTTTCCTGGACGTAAAGGGTGCAGTTGTCCAGGTTCACGTGGCGGCGCTTCAGGTTTTTAAGCTCGGATAGGCGCAGGCCGGAACAGGCGGCTGTGAGGATAATGGGTTTGATCCGCTCCTCGGCTCCGTCCAGAAGCCGTTTGAGCTGGTCGGGTTCCAGGTATTCCGTCCGCCAATATTTTCGCTCATTTTCGAATTTCACCTTTCGGCCAGAGGCGGGGTTGTCTCCTTTGAAAAGCCCATTCTCCGCCGCCCAGTAGAAAAGCCGCCGGAGAGCGCGGTGATAATGATTCACCGAAACGGGGCCCATCCTGAGCCCCAACTCCGCCCGGAAGCGTTGAACGTCCAAGGGCGCGATTTCAGTGAGCCGCTTATCCTTGAAAAACTGCTTTGCGCCGCGAATGTAGATTTCCAGTTTGTCCCCGGACTTCTTGTAGCGGGCATATTCCGCCAGGAACCTGTCGGCGACGCTGGCGAAGGCAAGCCGCGCCAGCGCCTTTTCCGGGTAATAGGTGCCCTCCGCCAGCTCGGCTCTCAGTTTGGCGGCGAAGTCCTCCGCGCCCCTCTTGTCCCCGTAGTACGTCCGCTTGATTTGCTTGCGGTTATACCAGAAGAAGATTTTCCATTTCCGCTTTTTCGGATCAATCAGCCTGACGATCATCTTGCCCTCTCAGCATCCGAGCGGGTTCGCGTTCTTCACCCGCCACTTCATCAAACATCCCTCTATCGCGTTCTTCTCGAACCGCAGCAGCCGTCCGATCTTCACATGGGGCAGCTTCCTCTGGTGCACCCACAAATACAGCGTCGGGACGGGCACGCTGAGCCACGACGACAATTCCTGAATGGTCAGCAGGCGATTCCTGTTGCCCGGCTCGCCCGGCCCGTTGCCGGGAAGCCCCATCTGATCAACGTTTTTATCGTCGTAGGTCATGGGGATTCTGGCTCTGACCCCGCTTGAAGTCAAGTCGAAAGATGCGGTTCATTCCAAATCATCCGCAAAAGAGATCCTCGGAGCCACGCGCATTTCATGAACTGCCTGTAGGCTCAAATAGAGGGCGTCCAATAGGTCGTCTTTCCCTCGCGGGAAGTTCAAAAGCTCCTCTTCCAAGTCGGGTAGGTTGTCCGGCAATCGAAGCGCACCGTTTTCGAAGAGCACGGCAAGGCTCCGGATGCGCCTCTGTTTGTCCCCGGTTGTGGTAATGCCGCGAATGGGCAGTTGGGATGTTTCCTCGTCCACGCGCAGGACTTGGAGCATGCTTTGCTGGTAGGCGTTGGCCTCGATGCAGACCAGCGTCGGTTTCCAAATGCGGCAGAGCCGTTTAATGGTCTTGACCTGTTCCGGGAACTGGATGTGGTCCCGGTGGGCGTCCAGCACGTAGGCGTCCTTGTCGCCTTTGGGAATGCCGATCACCACGTAGCCGAACCTCGAATGGGATTCCTTACTGCCGGCGGCCAGGTCCACGCCCACATAGACGTTCATTTCCTGGGGTCTTTCCGTGTATCGGCAGGAGCGGAGCCACTCCACCCTGAACTCGCTTTCGGTGGAGGAAACGTCATTAAGCATTTGAAGGGAATAGGAATTGATGCCCATCATGCTCCTCAACTCATCGAGCTTCCGCTCGGAAAACCGCTCCGGGTAAAGGACGCGCTTGGCCCCGCCCTCATCCTTCCATTCGGCTCGTTGGACGATCTTCCTCCAGTGGTTGAAGCCGGGCGATGTCAGGATATGGCCGTAGAGGTCCTGCTGATGCCAGCGGGTTCCGACAATGCAGAGTTGCCCCTCGGGTTCCAACGACGGCAGGATGACGCTGGTGAACCAATCGAGCAGTTTCTCTCTCTGCCCCGGCGTGTAGGAGTTGGTGTTTGAAACCACATCGTCCAGGATAATGAGGTCGTTGTGCATGGACACCAGGTTCCCCAATACGCCGCCGCAGGCCAAGGACGGTTCTTTCACCACCCGGTTTCGGGGTATGGTGATGCTGTCCTCGGTCCACTTGGCCGCGTTGGCGTCCCAGGTGCCGAAGCGCTTTCGGAAGGCGTCGTTCAACGTGATGTGCTGTTTGATGGCGTCCAGGAGCTTCCGGGCGATCCCCTGGGTTTCCGCGATGATCAGAATCCGCAGGCCGGGATTCTTGGCCAGCCGCCAGAGAGGATAGCAGGTGGTGGCCACGGTGGATTTCAGGTGCCCCCGAGGGGCCAGGAGCAGCAGAAACTGGTTTTCCATGAGGGCCTGGAACCATTCCAGGTGTAGTCCTGTCAGGAGCTTATAGTCCAACACGTCCCGGCTGAAGGCGAAGAGATCGGCCAGGGGATCCAGGGGCGGCGCGAATTGTTTATCCGTAGTACCCCTCGTTTTACCGCCGTTCGAAAGGTGTTCTAAAACCACAGCTCACCTCCTCCGACGATAAAGGACGGGCGGTTAGAACGCCCGACACAGGACGACACCGCCTTTTGCGTTCCAGAGGCGGGCGCGAGGGGAGCGTGCTCGATATCCGAGGGGATTTTTACGCTTTTCAAAGGAGGGCCTTTGGCGGCCATGCGCTCCGACGGTAAAATGGGCAATTGAATAGCCATTCAATTGCCTCCAGGCGCGTCAGGTTGCGCCGTTTTGGCTTCAATGGTGGATGAAGAGCTATGGGGATCGGCCTGCCCCGCCTCCCCTTTTTGTTGTTCGAGGCCAGAGACGCCCAGGCCAGTTTCGACGATATTTTCTTTTGGGGGGTCTGAAACCTTCGCTTCCCTATGGCGGCGCAGGAGCATCCATGTGTCTTCGGAAACCGCCCACCCGGATGCGGGAGGCGCGGCCTGCGACTGCAGTTTCTGCGAGGTCTGCGACATCTTGTCGGCCAAGACGGCAATGGTGAGCGCCAAATCGCGAATGCCTTGGGGCTTTTCCTCTTTCAATTCGCTTTCAAGTTTCTTAAAAGCGAGCGTTATGCCCCGCCAGCATTTGTCGATGAATATCTTGGAGCGACCATCAGGCTTTGCCGTTGCCGGCGATTGGCCTTGTCCCGCGTGGCTCTTCCAATAGGACAGCAGCCCTTTGCTGATGCCCAAACGGCCCGCCACTTCCGTGAGCGATTTTCCGGCCTCGATCTGGGCCAAGGCGTTTTTGATCAGTTCCGGCTTATGCCGCGTCGGGCTTCGGCGTTTCATGCGATGGCCTTCCCCATTCGCTCGCGATACAAACGCGACGCATCCTTGAACAGGCTCATGGGGTCTTGTCCGGGAGGCACGTAGCCGAGGAAATTGACTTCATCACCACAGACATCGATCATCCCGTCGCCCGAGGCCACAAGGCCCCGCATCTCGCCCACGGGCTTCTTACAGCCGGGTTCCCAACAATCCATAATCACCAGGCCCCAAGCGCAGAGCGGCCCCGCGGATATCGGGTCCTCGTCGGTGTCGCCGGCGTAAACAACCAGCCAGCCGTCGGCGGGGATGATTTGCGCGATACGTTTGTGAACATGTTTATTCATGAATGCGCCTCCAAATCTGACGGATGAGGGGATTGGCCGGAGCCGTTCTGGCGTGCATACATGTCGCGGAGGATTTCGATGGCGCGGGTTTCGGCTTCTTCGCGGGGGAACCCTTCTTCGAATTCCAGTTGCCCCGCCCTCTCTTCGAAGAGGTCCTTCCAATAGGGCGGCCAGGATGCAACCGGGCCGGACAACTCCCGGCCCAGTGAACCTGTGAACCTCGGTGAACCTTTTGACCCTAAGTGATTTTGAATTTCGGTCGGCTTATCAGATTCTAAAAATAGACCAAGGGGGCGAGGTTCACTCAGGTTCACAGGTTCACCGACCTGGACAAGCTTCCAGCGCTTTGCCCGCTGGCGTATCCCGGCCAGGACCAACCGAAGGTCGTCAAATTGCCGGTCGCGCATTTTGACGAGTTCCTGTCCGAGCCGGGTCTTTTGGCTTTTTTCCGACCCTTTCCCCAGATCCAAGGGCTCGTCCAATCCGCAAGCAGCCTCAAACAGTTCGGAAACGCCCACCTCTTCCTTGCCAAACTTGTCCCACCACACCCGGACGAAACCCCGCCAAACGGAACCCTCGGCGTCGGACTCCTCGTAGAACTCCTCCAGGTTGCCCAAGAACCCCTTGAACCCGGCGATGTCCAGGATGCTCCCCATGACCTTGGCCCAACCCTCAAACATGCCGAGCACCTGCCCTTGGGACATCGGCCGCCCGGCCGCAATCCAAGCCCGAATGACGACCAGCGCGGCTCGGACGATATCCGCCCGTCGCTCCCGCGCCCAATCCCGGAGGTTGGGATGGCGAAATTCTTGCCGTAGCCAGGGGCGGTCCTGTTTAGCGTCCAAGCGGATCCGCACGGTGCGCCGGGACATTTCGCTGGACAGCCCCGGGTTGTTGCCCGTGGCGATCCAGACGCAGCGGACAGGCAAGGTGACGATCTTGGACTCACCCAAAATTCGGTCTTCCCAAGCGGGAGATGTGATGGCGGCCGAGAGGGCCGCTGAATCCAGTCGAGACCGGAGGTTGTCCAACATCACAAGCGAGGGGATGGCGTGCAACTTGGCCGTGAGCCGCTTCCGCCATTCGTCCTCGTCCCGGCCTTCGGTCATGGTCGTCACCGGATGGCCGACGGCGGGAAAGGTGAGCACGTCCGTGAGGAGCGTTTTCCCTGTTCCGGGCGAGGGGGCCTCGATCAAGTGGAGCGGCGTGGGCCCATCGATGAGGTCGCGGGCGAAGGGCAACAGCAAAAGGGCCACGGCATGGGCGCGTTCGGCCTCGCTCACAAAAGGGAAGTCAAAGAGGACGTCTTCGATCATCTGGCGGGCCCCGGCAATATCGGCGTCCGTCGGCTTTTCAGGGACTTCTTGGACGGTGAACCCGGTCGCGGGCGCGTAATAGGTGCGGCTGGCGGAATGGTAGCCCGGCAGGGTCTGAAGCTCGCCGTTCGGAGCAAAGACCGGCGCTTCCACCACCCGGTTTAATATGGGCAACGCCATGTCTGGCGTGGCCAGCAAGTCCCGCACGACCGGCATCGGGGGATGGGCCGCAAAAGTGTCGCCTTTCTTGTTGGTGGAAAACCACCAAGCCGCGCGGGCCAAGATGTGACGCAGCCGGTCTTGCGTGATCTCCCTCATCACGGGAGCCCCGTCGTCGCTCGTTTCTATCCGCATGGCCATCCCGCCGCATCGAAACCATTTCGGCGGCTCGTTGGCGGCCATGAGTGCGCTCCACGCTTGGGCCGAAACGCGCTTCAAATCGCCGTCATCGGCGTTTATGGGTGGAAGGTTCGAGGGATTCTCGTTGGGCTTTGGCTCTTCGGCGGGAGGCTCCGGCAGAGGCGTTGCGGCCTCGAGGGCTTTTTGAAATGTATCCTTGAACGATTCCGGGTTTTGCTTATGCAGCTCGTTTGGGTCTTTGGCCCCGTCCAGCTTGACCACAAAGGCCTTCCCGGCCCAACCCATTTCTTTCAGGCGGCGAGCAATGCCTTGGACGAAGGCCGTCCCGCCCTGATCCGGCTCCTGAATCAAATAGACGCGGTCGATGTTTTCGAGATAGGCCGATTCCAGGAGTTTGCCCGTGTCGGCTCCCGGCAATCCCAAGGCTGGAAACCCATGAAACAAGAGCGTCCAATAGTCCGATTCGCCTTCAACCAAGATGAGATAACCGGCCTGCCGGGCTTCGGGCAGTCTCCAGAGCCCATAGGGCGACAAAGCTCCTCTCCCTTTCGTCCATAGGCTGCCTTTCTTGGCCTGAAGCGCCTTCCGGATCCGCTGGCGCGGAGCCATGGACCCATCCAACAGCCGATAGGTGATTCGGACGACATCCCGGCCGGACATGTCCATGACCGGCACGACACCCAGATCGCGTAGGAATTCTTCCGACAGCCCTTTGTCGGCCGCCAGGTCCGCGACCGTAAGGGAGCGCCTTCCGTTATGCCCTGTACCGCCGGATTTACCGTTGTCTGAGAAAAGGTCGCGCATTTTCAGCCCCAAGGAATCGACAATGGCCGCCGGTTTGCATCCCGCGAAGCATTTGATGAGCACGCGGCCGTCGTTTCCCTCCGCAAGTGAGAGGCTCCGTTCCTTGTCCTCATGCGATGGGCAACGGGCGGTCCAGCCCTTCGGGCCTTTTTTCGGTCCGTTCAGGCGTGAGAGGATGTTGTCGATGGGTCGAACTGCTGGTGCGTTCATTGCGTTCCTTTATTGGTAGCTCACAACATATAAACGCTACTCCGATAGACAAAAAAATCATGCCATGAAACTTTCCAAACCGCTGGGGGTCCGCGGGAACACCAGGGACCACGATTCAAAACCGTCTTTCTGCCCGGCTTCCTGGGCCAGGTGCTGGCAAAGCTTGTTCGACCACATCATGGTCAAAATGGCCAGGGTTTCCCCGTAAGCTTTAGCCACAGCGCCGTCGTTCCGGTCGGCGGCCACGGAAAGGTCGAAATAGAGCCGGTGGGTCACGTCCTGGAATTCATGGGCCAGCTTAGAGAAATAGCCGGGAGCCATCTTCAGTTTCTTCTTTGAACGAACGTGGCAGATCATATCCAACCACCGAAGGAACACCCCGGCGTGTTTGAGGCCGCCCTTTCTCAGCTCCTCTTGGATGATCTGGTGCGCCCTTTCCTGCAGGAGCCAGCCCCATTTGTCATCGGCGATATCCAGCAAAAGCATGAGGGAACGGAGGTCGCGCGTTTCCATTTTACGGGTGAAGTTGTCCTTCTTCGCCGTCCCGAAGGTCATGCCCAAGCGCACATCCAGGTCTTTAAGGAGCTTGAGGAAAAGCGTGAAGAAGCCGTCCAGGTATTCATCTCTCAGTTGGTTGATGGATTCCTTAAACCGAGGTTCCGCCAGCCATTTGCGGATCAAAGTATTGGATGCTCCGCAGGACTTGGCCACCTGTTCCAGAAGGGGAATCCGCCGGTTGCGCCAGAGCAGCATGAAGAGCGCCGCGCTGTGTTTTTTCAAGGGCATGGGTTTCTGTTCGTCGCGTGGAATGCCTTTGCGGTCCGGCTCTTCGTAGGACTGGCGCTTGTCCTCGATCCAAAGCAGAAGATCGAGCGCCCGGGGCAGGAACTGGGCGTCGTCTTGCGACGTGGATGCGGCGGTTTTGGGTGGCGTCTTTATCATGGTAGCTCTACATTATAAAACGCTAATTCGATTGTCAAGAGCTTTTTAGTGGATTAAAATCGTGGGTGGGAGCGTCGGCAGGTTTCTTGAAGAGATGAAAAGTCCAAGCCCAGATATTTCTGCGTGGTGGCAAGGCTGGCGTGCCCCAGGATCATCTGGATTGAGCGCAAGTCCGCGCGGCCGGCCAACAAGTGGCATGCGCAACTGTGGCGCAACAAGTGCGGGTGAACGTTTCGTTTGATGCCTGCTCGGGCCGCATGGCGTTTGAACCGCCGCCAGAAACCATTCTTGCCGAGGCGCTGACCGCTTCGAGAGAGAAAAAGCGGTCCATCGGCGCGACGGCACATATCCAAATAGGAGTCCAATGCTTCAACCGCCCTATCGCCTATGGGAACCAAGCGCTCCTTGTTCCCTTTTCCGCGCACTTTGACGTACTCCTCGGGCAGATGGACGTGCTCCACATCCAACCCAACCGCCTCGCCAAGTCGAAGTCCGCAATAGAGGAGTTCCAAAATGGCCCTGTCCCTCAAATGGGCGAGGCCCTGCGCGGGGACAGCGGCCAGCAACCGCTCAACATCTTCCACGGACAGCGGTTCTGTGACGCGCCCGGCCAGCCTGGGCAACGGCAGGTCCGCCGCGATGTCCGAATCAGCATAGCCCTTTTCAACAAGGAACCGATGGAAGGCTTTGAGGGCGATGGTGGCGCAATAGAGCGTTGTGTTCCCGAGGCCCCTGCTCCTCAATCCACCGACGTATCCGGCGAGGTTGTCCTTTCCGGCGTTGCCCGAACCGAGACCCGCCTCCTTGAGAAAGCGAAGATACCCCCGCAGGTGGTGGCCGTACGTGGCGACGGTGGAACCAGCCAGCCCCCGTTCCCGCTCCAAAAACCTCAGAAATGCCCTCTGCAAATCGTTCGTGTCCATCACTGGACTGACTACCTTCCCCCGGCGCAGAAGTCAAGGTGTGAAAAAGCCTTTTACCCACCTGTTAAAAAGGTGTATTATGGCGTCTATGCGACCAGAAGACATATTGACCACACGAGAAGCCTGCGGATATTTGAAGGTTACTCGGCAGACCCTTTACTCTTGGATCCGGCAAAAAAAGATCAAGCCTTGGCGAAAAATGGGCGGCCGCGACGCTTGGTTTTTCGTCAGAAAGGACGTCATCAAAGCCAAGGGCCAGAAATACAAGCAGGGCGGCAAGAGATCATGAGATATAAGGAATCCGAAACGGTCGAACTCAAGAAGTCCACCGCCGAGATGAAAGAGGCCGTCATCGCGGTCGCCGCCATTCTCAACAAACACAAGGCGGGCCAGCTTTATTTTGGAATTAAGAACGACGGGACGGTTGTCGGACAGGATGTCTCCGAGCAAACGCTGCGGGACGTCTCACGGACCCTGTCTGAACACATCGAACCGCGCATCTATCCGCGCGTCGAAAAGGTCCGGCTGGAAGGAAAAACCTGCATCCGGGTCCGGTTTTCCGGTCATGACGCGCCTTACCTGGCCCACGGCCGGGCGTTCATCCGCGTTGCCGATGAAGATCGTCAATTGTCGGCCAGAGAGTTGGAAAGGATGTTCCTGAGCCGGAACAAGGACGCCATGCGATGGGAGGCCGAGCTTTCCGATAAAAAGCTGTCCACCGTGGACGCGTCGACCGTGCGCAACCTGGTCAAAAGGGGCAACATCGCCGGCCGAATAGACCACAAGTTCACGAACGTCAAAAGCACCCTCAAGAAACTTGAACTGATGAAGGACAACCGGCTGCTCAAGGCCGCCGAGGTATTGTTCTGCAAGGACAACCCGCTGGAGGTGCAAGCGGCCGTGTTCGCGGGCACCGACAAGCTCACGTTCCTCGACATCAATCAGTTCAAAGGGACCCTCTTCAGTTTGCTGGAGAGATCGGAAACCTACGTCAAAGAACACATGGATTGGAAGGTGGAATTCGGCGGCTTGGAGCGCAAGGAGATACCCGAGGTTCCCCTCAAGGCCCTTCGGGAAGCGCTGGTTAATTCTCTCTGCCATAGGGACTTTCGGATCCCAAAGGGCAATGAGGTCGCCATTTTCAAAGACCGCATCGAAATATACAACCCCGGCGGCTTCCCGGAGGGATACAAACCGGAGGACTTCATCAAGGGCGAGGAAAGGTCCATGTCCCCCAATCCCCTGGTCGCTGGAACGCTCTTCAAGTCCAAGGACATCGAAAAGTGGGGCTCCGGCCTGAAGCGGATCGCCAACGAGTGCGCCGAGAACGGTGTGAAGGTGGAATTCAAAATCCTGAAGAGCGGCTTCCTGGTGACTTTCTACCGTCGGCCTCAGAGTGGGTTTCTACCTAGTACTGGGCAGAAAACTAGGCAGAAAGCTGGGCAGATCATTGAGCTAATCAGGAGGGATCCAAAGATTTCAGCGAATGAATTGGCGAAGAAGATCGGTCTATCATTGAAAGGCATTCAGTGGCATCTAAACAAATTGAAGAAACAAAAAGCCATTAAACGCATTGGCCCGGACAGGGGCGGCCATTGGGAGGCGGTAAAGTGAAACGCCTCCCCTCAGTTTTTTGACGACCCATGGCCACAACTATTGTTCAAGCGTTTGATACGCTGAAGAAAAACCTTGAGATTACCGGCCTCCAGACGGAGACGGTTTCTACACGGCAACAGACTGTGCGTGGGGTTGTGGAGTCGGGATTGACGGTTTTGGATTCTTTCCTCACCGGGTCATATTCTCGGAGCACAATGATTGCGCCGCTGAAAGAGGCGGACATTGATATTTTTGTCGTCTTGGATTCACAGTACTTCCATCACTACAACAACGGCCAAAACGGGGGGCAGGCCGGTCTGCTTGACCTTTTGAAACGAACGCTTCGTCAGACTTACACGCGAACCCCTGATATCAGCCGGAACGGGCAAGCTGTCACCATCCGTTTTGAAGACTTTATGGTTGATGTTGTGCCCGCCTTCAATCGGCAGGGTGGCGGATATCTTATGCCGGATGCGATTAAAGCGAGATGGATTTCAACTGATCCGAAGAAGCACATTGCCATTATGCGCCAGGCCAATTCGGCACACAAAGGTAATTTAATTCCATTGGTTAAAATGATCAAAGCGTGGAATCGAAATTCAGGACAATATTTTCGCTCTTTTCATCTTGAGGTTTTGGCTCTTTCTGTTCTAGATAATGTAACCATCAGTGATTTTCCTTCGGGAGTACGTTTTTTTTTCCAACATGGGATGGGGCTGATTTCAAAGCAGAACCCCGATCCCGCCGGATACGGCGGTGATGTGGGGAGCTATATAACGCAAGCGGATATCCAGGAAGCGGTCCAAAGATTTCAGGTGGCATACGAAAAGGCACAAAAGGCTGAACAATTTGAGAACCAAGGTCATACCACGACTGCTTTTGGTCTGTGGGCAAAAATCTTCGGAGATTACTTTCCGTCTTACGGGTGATAGCATGACTGCGAACAATCCGATGTCTACGGGTGAAAAAGTGGTTTCTAAAACACGCGAGGAAATCATCAAGGAAGCAAAGCGCATTGAAGAAAGTGCCTTGTATTCTTCAAAAGGGCATTTCAGCGCTGCCGCATTGTCCGGATGGTTGCACGTTGTCTTGGGATTACCCATGGTTATTCTCGCGGCGCTTGCCGGAGCCTCGGCATTTACCAGATATGACAAGGATGGAGTTGTGACGGGCTTTCTTTCGATCGTTATCGTTGTCTTGTCAAGCATAAACACCTTCTTGAACCCAAACAAGAAGGTCGCGGAACATATGAACGCTGGAAATCGGTATGACGCTCTGCTGAATAAAATTCGCATTTTTCGCACGATTGAATGTTGGGAGGAGAACTCGGATCAGGTCTTGAGCGAAAGATTAAAGCGGCACTCAGAGGACAAAAGCGTGCTCAATCAGAATTCGCCGCAGATTTCATGGCTTGCCTATCTATTGGCAAAATGGGGGATACGAAAGGGCGAGGCGGACTTTGAAGTTGACAAGTCTGTGCCGTCTTAAAACTGTCTATGCCGACGCTTGATTGGATCGGGAAAAAAGCGGTCGTTAAACATCACATGGAGGTGCCTTATCGGCTCCTTCGAAGTGAAAATGGCTTGTCCGCCGGCGAGCCAGGGGGAGGAAACCTCCTTGTCCAGGGCGATAACTTGGAAGCACTCAAGGCCCTTCTTCCCTATTATGGCGGAAAGGTGAAGTGCATTTATATTGATCCGCCATACAATAGCGGAGAGCAAACCTGGACTTACAACGATAAGGTGAGCAGTCCAGAAATAGATCGATGGCTTGGGAAAACTGTTGGAAGGGAATATGAAGATTTAACCCGGCATGACAAATGGCTGTGCATGATGTATCCGCGCATGAGTCTTTTGGTTAAATTTTTGCAGCCTGATGGTGTCTTGTTCGTAAGCGTGGATGACGCGGAAGTTTATCGATTCAAATTAATGATGGAAGAGATTTTGCATCCGAGTGCTTTTGTTACCGCCTTGATCTGGAAAAGTCGCCGAAATCTGGATAACAGGAGCAAACATAATATCTCAGTAGATCATGAATATGTAATGGTTTACAAAATGCCAGAGGCGCGACTGCGGGGCGCAAATAAGGATATGACGAAATACAGCAACCCTGACAATGATCCTCGTGGGCCGTGGATGTCAGATAATTTGGTTGGTCTGGCGACAAAAGACCGGAGGCCGAATCTCCATTACATACTGGTCGACCCAGCGACAGGGATAAAATACAAATGCCCTGAAAAGGGATGGCGTTATTCCAAAGAAACAATGCAGGCCAAAATTCAAGAGGGACGCATCCTTTGGCCCAAAAACCATGATGGTCGACCAAGGCATAAAAAGTTTATGAATGAACTGGAAAGTGAATTTGCTGGTTTTTCGTCCTTTGTTGAGTGCGGGAATACGAATGAGGGCACAGAAGAAGTTCAGCAAATACTGGGCGCGGCAGATTTTATCTTTCCAAAGCCGAAATCTTTGATTCAGAACCTTATTTCACAGGTCGCCGTTGGCGATAGTGATATCGTAATGGACTCTTTCTCTGGCAGCGGCACAACAGGCCATGCCGTCTTGCAACTCAACAAAGAAGACGGCGGGAGTCGGCGGTTTATCCTCGTTGAGATGGAAGAAAAGATCGCCCGTGATATCACGGCGGAGCGGCTCAAACGAGTGATCAAGGGGTATGGCGATACGCCGGGGTTGGGTGGAGGTTTTCGCTTTTGTACCTTGGGGCCAACGCTTTTTAATGAAAAGGGCGAAATCCGCGAAGAGGTGAAGTTTCCCGATCTGGCGCAGCACGTGTTTTTCACGGAAACGGGTGAGCCACTCCCAAAGAGAGCGGACAAGAAAACCCCTCTCCTGGGCGTTCACAACGGGCGGGCCATCTACTTGCTTTACAATGGCGTGTTGGACGATAAGCGGCCCAAGAGTGGCAATGTTCTAACCCAAGAAACATTGAGCATGTTGCCCCCACATGATGGGCCCAAAATCGTCTATGGTATCGCGTGCCGGTTGGGCGCGGCGAGATTGCGGCGGGAGGGCGTAACGTTCCGCCAAATTCCCTATGAGATCAAGGTGAAGTGACATGCTCCTAAAAAACTACCAAGACCGTGCGCTGACCTGGCTGGGAAAATATTTCGACGCCTGTCGAGTTCTGAACGACCCCAATACGGCTTTTTACAAGATAACCTCCGAGCAACGGGAAGGAACTGGAGTAGGCTATAAAGAGGTTTCCGCTCTGCCGGGCATTCCCTACGTGTGCTTGCGCATCCCCACAGGTGGCGGGAAAACACTGGTGGGGTGCCACGTAATTTCCCACGCCAATCGGCGGTGGTTACAGCGGGACAACTCCCTTGTTTTGTGGCTCGTGCCTTCTGAAGCAATTCGGGAACAAACTTTGAACACCATGCGCAATATGGAGCACCCCTACCGCCAGGCTTTGGAAGAAACGTTGGGGCAGGTCAAGGTGATGGATATTGATGAAGCCCTAAACATCCAGAGGCCAGTGCTCGACACTTCTACCGTTATCGTGGTGGCGACCATGCAGGCCTTCCGCCGGGAAAGGGCCGAGGATTTGGTGGTGTACCGGAGCAACGGCGCGTTGATGAGCCATTTTCAGGATGTGCCGGAGGAACTTCTGAAAGCGGTGGAGCGCGGATCTGACGGCGTGGTTCCCTATTCGCTCTGCAACGTGTTCCGGCTCCGCCGGCCGCTGGTGATAGTGGACGAGGCCCATAACGCGCGGACCGGCCTTTCTTTCGACACGCTGGCGCGGTTGGGGCCATCCTGCATTTTGGAGTTGACGGCCACACCCACCATGGAAGATCGCGGGGAGGACAATCCCCGGAGTAATGTGTTGTATAGCGTGTCAGCCTATGAGCTTAAAGCCGAAAAAATGATCAAGCTCCCTATCAAGCTGGAAACGCATTCGGCATGGAAGGAACTTTTTAGAGACGCTCGCGCCCTCTTGGATGGGCTGCAGAAGGCTGCAGATCGGGAAAAAACAGCTACGGGTGAATATATCCGCCCCATCATGCTTATTCAAGCCCAACCCAAGAGCGAGAACAGGGATACTCTGACGGTGGAAACTGTCGAACAGACGCTCATAAAGGAATTCGGAGTCTCCGAAAACCAGATCGCTCGGGCCACCGCGAAAGACAAGGGTTTGGAAGGCGTGGACTTGGCCGATCCCAGTTGCCCGATTCGTTTCATTATCACCATCCAGGCGTTGAAAGAGGGATGGGATTGCCCCTTTGCCTACGTTCTCTTTTCAGTTGCGGAATTGCGGGCAGAGAGAGCGGTGGAACAAATTCTCGGACGCATCCTTCGCTTGCCCAAGGCGACAAAGAAGGTTAACGATGAACTGAACTACGCCTACGCTTTCACCTCGTCCCGGAGTTTCGAGGAAGCAGCCGAGGCGCTGCGGGATGGACTGGTTGAAAACGGCTACGAAAAGCAAGACGCGGCGGGAATGATCATTCCCCAATCAGGCCAGGAAGAATTTCGCTTGGAATTGGCATCTGTTCCCGCGCGTGAGGAAAGAGTGGCTGTTTCGCCTAAGAAGGATATCCCCGATGACCTGGCTTTGAAAGTGGAGGTCGACAAGGGATCGGGCGAGATCATACTGAAATATCTTCTCTCGGATACCGAAGAAGCGCGCCTGAAGGAATGCTTCACCGCCAAAGATGCGGCGGCGGTTGGTCAAGCCATTTATCGGGCGAGGGAAAAAGCGGAATCTGCCAAAAGCCCGGCGGAGCGAGGCGAGCGGTTTGAAGTCCCGGTGTTGGCATACAAACAAAATGAATTATTTGAACCCTTCAGCGAAGATCACATTACCGATATGGGGTGGAGCCCAAAAGACGCGGACGCCTCATTTGGGGAGACGGAATTCACAACAGATGGGGGTTCTGCGAAAACCGGCGAAGTGGATGTGACGGAGGCGGGACGAGTGGAAGCGCGCTTTTTGCCAGAGCTGGGCCGCCAGTTAAATTTGCTCTCCGTGGAAGCCGCGTGGCCCGAGGCTAAGCTCGTTCGCTGGCTGGACATTGGGTTCCCCCATCGGGATTTAGGGCCTGACGAAACGGGGCCCTTCATCACGAAAATTGTGATGCATTTGCTCCGAGAGAGAAAAATGTCCCCCGAAGCGCTCACTGCCCATCGATATCGCCTGCTTCGGGCTATTGAAAAGAAAGTGAATGTTTTGCGTGAAGTCGCCCATAAAAAAATATTCGGTGAATTCTTGTCGCCTGAATTAGCCAAAAACTTCAACGTGACAAGTAAATGCCAATTCACCTTTCAGCCTGACGCCTACCCTTGCGGTTTGAAATATCAAGGGCGTCCCTTCAAGAAGCATTATCACTCGGTTGTTGGCGAAATGAACGACGAGGAAATCAAGTGCGCCACTCTCCTGGATGAACTGCCGGAAGTGAAGTGGTGGGTTCGTAATTTGGGCGGGCCTGGCCATCAAGACACCTCTTTTTGGCTTCAGACCTCGGCGGATCGTTTCTACCCCGACTTTGTGGCGCAACTCAACGACGGACGGATATTGGTGGTGGAATACAAAAGTGTTCGGGATTTCTCGAACGAGGACAGTCAGGAAAAGCGGATCATCGGTGAGCTTTGGGAAGCCCGTAGCGACGGAAAGTGTCTTTTTGTCATGACCAAAGGCCCGGAGTTTGAGCCAATCCTTCGAAAGGTTCGTTGACAGATATATTATGGGAACCCATAAAATACCGAGCCCTGTAATTGCTGTCGTTTCGCAGGCTTTGGCTCAGCACAACACCCACAGCAAACTCAACATGCTATTTGAGGAGCATGGGGCTCCCGGCGATATCCCCGGGGGCAACAAAATGGACAAGACTTCGATTTGGTTGAAACGGTGTAACGAAACGCCAACCGTCGATGCGTATGCTGTTTTGGGTGGTCTACTGGAAGACTTTATGGAAGTCGACTTGACAGAAAATTCCATCTACTCACAGGAATTCGCGCAAGACCGGTTGCGTGTTCAA
Source organism: uncultured Elusimicrobia bacterium (assembly GCA_964482515.1). GTDB lineage: Bacteria > Elusimicrobiota > Elusimicrobia > FEN-1173 > FEN-1173 > CAYZXT01. The sequence goes on from CAYZXT010000030.1 coordinate 16,224, forward strand.
GCAATATTGGTGAAATTCGGTTTTACCTATCAGACAGGGGGCCGGTTATTTCACTCTGGTAATGGAGGCCCTACCAAAACCCTTTATGATCTCCTGAAAAGCCGCGATATCCCTGGTATCTCAACGGAGATAAACAGATCGTTGAACACTGCCGAAAGTGATCCGCCTTCAGCGGTTACTGCCGCTTGCGCATGCTTGGAGGCTCTCTGCAAAATCTACATTGAAGAGAACAAGATTTCTCTCCCGTCGGACAAATCAATAAAGGGACTATGGAAAATTGTCTGTAGCAATCTCGGATTTGATCCAGCGATCCATGCCGACGATGATATTAAAAGGACTCTTTCAGGAATCACAAGCATTATTGATGGTATTGGCTCACTCCGAACTCATGCGGGGTCTGCGCATGGTCATGGAAATAGATCATATCGGTTGGAACCACGACATGCACGGCTTGCTGTAAACGCGGCACATACGATTGTCTTATTTGTTATCGAGACGTGGGACAAAAGAAAGATAGCTGCAAATAAGAACTGAACAAATCATATGAACAGAAGAAGAACCACTTCATCAACCCAAGCGTACCAACTCAAGATCACCCTTGAAGGGGTTGAGCCGCCCATCTGGCGGCGGGTATTGGTCCCTGGCGACATCAAATTGGGAGCGCTTCATTCCGTCATTCAAGAGGCGATGGGCTGGACGGACAGCCATCTACACATGTTTGAAGTGGGCGATGACCGATACTCCGATTTGGATTTTGAATGGGAAGACGACGATGTCAAGGACGCATGGAAGGTCCGGCTCCATGATGTCGCGCCAAAGGTCAATGATTCATTCATCTACGTTTACGACATGGGTGACGGCTGGCGGCATGAGGTGGTGGTGGAAGCTATCCCCCCATCGGATCCACGGTTTAAGGGCGTTCCGGTCTGCATAGACGGGGCCCGAGCCTGTCCACCTGAGGACTGCGGCGGCATCGGTGGTTACGAGGACTTTCTGACGGCCATCAGTGACCCGTCCCATGAGGAACATAAAAACATGCTGTCCTGGGTCGGCGGTAATTTCGATCCCGAGGCCTTAGACCTCACGGCCATCAACAAGAGCCTTACGAAACTGAAGTAGCTTCACGGTTGGGTGCCTTCGTAGCAACAACCATGATGCGTTTCGTATCGTCCTTTTTCACCGCATAGCCCTTCCGTCGAAACATATACAGCCGAGCGCGGACATTGGCTTCGAGGTCTTTGCCCTTGGCGGCTTCGCCAGCCTTTCTGGCGAGTTCGGCCGCAATATCCTTGATGGTTTTGCCGCCGGCCAGGAGCATCGGGTCGATGATGTCGGCCAGCGAACGCCCCTCCTTCTTTGGCTTACTGCTCGGCCCTGCTTTAGCTGCCTGCTTCTTCACCACTTTCTTCTTTGTCATGACGTCCACCTCCATGTTTGAATTCCCGTTGCCCGGTTCCACGTGCCTGGGATACCAAATTCGGCGAAGTTCCTTGACGAAGCACGGCGAGCAGTACCGCTTCCCATTCAGCGCTTTGTCGCCGTTGTGCGGGCAGCCCTTCATTTGACCTGCCGCCGAATGGCCGTCTGATACGCCATGAACGCGCCGAGCACTTTGGCGGCTTCCTTGGAGGCCAGTTCCTTGTCCGTGAAGACGGCGTGAATCTCGTCCTCCCGCAGGCCTCCCCGGAATTGACGAGCCAAGCCCTTGATATCCGTCTCAAAGAGAATGTCCTCCAAGACGCTCTCCGGCTTCGGCAGTGTGACCACCCAAAACTTGTCGATTCGCATGGCAGCCTCCCGATTTCGTCGATTCGCTTCAGCCTGCACCAGGACCTTAGCGTCCCGTTCCGAAGGAAGCAAGGCCGATCTTCGATGGTTTCCGAAGATTTTCCCTTCGTTTTCAAGACGGATTGGCAAAAAGCGTTGAATGGATGTCGCTTAAGTGGTATTCTTTTTGGAAATGCGGAAATTGCTCGCAGTCATGCTCATCGCTTTGTTCGCATACGACGTGGCCGTGGATACTTTTGACCCGGACTGCGCGGGTGGCTCCGTTGCAGCGTCATGTCACGCCTGCCTTTGTCAGAACCATATGACCGCACCGTTTTCAGTGATGTCGGGCCCCGCGCCCCGTTCACCGGAACGCACCTTGATGGCGGCCTTTCTGCCGGACGACACGACGTTCGACAAATCCCTGTTCCACCCTCCCAAAGCTCTCGCCTAACCTCGCTGTTCCCTCAGAAATAGAACCTAATTCCATCTAAACGCCTGCGGTCTGTCTCGCCGGCGAACCATGCCGTTTATGAGGATACGCTATGAGACGATTATTCACGCTATTTGCATGTTTTCTATTGGTCTGCGCCGCCCACGCGCGGGACACCTGTTCTTCGCCAGCCGGGCCCCAGGATATATTCGCTTGCGCCATAGATCACCATCCTGATGTGTTGCGATTAGAGGCTGAAGCGGCCAACCTTGACGCCTTTCAAATTCTGGCCCGGCAGCGACCCAACCCCGATGTGGATTCTGAAGTTCTTTCCAACAGCGCGGAGGACGAGCCATCGCTTTCCGTAAGGGCGGGCTACGGCCACACCGTGGAATTGGGCGGCAAGCGCTCCATTCGAAGGGAGCGTGCCAATGCCCAGCGAGAGGCCGTCCTTTTCCGGTTGGAGCGGGCCAAGGAAGAGGCCGCCCTGAAAACAGTGCTTAACCTCCACAGGCTTCAGCAGATCGAATCGGAACTAGAAACCATTCAAGAGGCGCTGGACACTTTTGGCAAAATCGTCACGCAGTACCGTGGCCGGCGGCAACTGTCGCCTGAGCAGGATGTTTCTCTCAACGTTTTCATCCTTGCCCAGGGTGATTACACGCTGCGGAAATCCGTTTTGCTTCAGGAGCAACGTTCCCTCAAGGCCTATTTCGACCTCGTGACGGGGGCGGACTTCCAGACGGTCCTGCAGTGCCTCCCTCCGGGGAAACCGGCTTGGCCCGATATTTCGGGATCTACAGGCTCCACGCGCCTGGGCGGAGCGCTGGTAAAAGAGGCCGATGCCCAGGTTTCCATTGCGAAGGCCGACGTTAGAGTGGCGGGAAGCGAGGCATGGCCGGACCTGAAGGTAGGGCCGGTTCTTGAGATCGACTCAGGCCGAGGTGAAAATAACCAAGGGATCGGCGGCGCTCTTTCCTTAGGGTTGCCTCTCTATCAGAGAAACCAGGGCGCGAAGGCGGTAGCCGCGAACGAACTTCAGCGGGCTGAGGTCAACTTGACCCAAACCGCGCGGGAGGCTCAGGCCGATTGGCTCTCCTGGCGCGACAACTACCGGAGTTCCGTCGCATCGCTCAAAGAAATGCCGACTGTGACCCAAATGGAAAAGAAGCACAAAAGCATCGAGAGCCTGTTTGAGCGGGGCCTCATTGAAAGCTCCCTCATCATCGAAGCTCACAGGCAGATGGCGGATTTCACTAAGAGCTTGCACGAGCAGGAACTCCGCGCCATCGAGGCGCTTTGGTCCATCTACCGACTCGAGGGCCGCATCCTCAAGGAGACGTTATGAGACGGTTTTCTTTAATTCTCTTTTGTTCCATCTTGTCGTATACGGCAGGCCATGCCGTCGAGAAAACACACCAGGGCCATGAAAAGCTGGATCAGCATGGCGAGGAGCTCCACTCCAACGAAGAAACGCATGAGGAAGCGGCTGAAATATCGTCGGAGGTCGGCCCGGAAAACGCCGTGACCGAGGCGAACAGGGAGGACGGTTTCAAATTGTCCGAAGCGGCTCTAAAAACCCTTGGAATTGAGACGACGCTTGCCCGGAACCAATTTATTCTCGTTCCCGAGGAAGCGATTGTGTCTTTTCAGGCGGAGACCGGCGTCTATCGCTTTCGCGACGGGTGGTTCAAGCTTGTGGAGGGAAAAGCGGAGCGCTCGGGCAAGAGTATGCGGTTTAGTCCCGAGAGGCAAGAGGATCTCAAGCCAGGAGACAGGGTCGCCATCACCGGCGTTCCCCTTCTCCGCGTGACGGAACTCGACACTTTCGGCGGTTCAGAGGAGGGGCACGCCCATTAGTTCGGGGCGGCCATCACTATGATCCAAAAACTCGTTCATTTTGCCATTAAGAATAGGGGCCTCGTATTCCTCCTGACTCTTGTCCTGGCTGGGTTGGGATGGGCCAGTTTCCAGGCACTTCCCATCGACGCGGTTCCGGACATTACCAACAACCAAGTGCAGGTCAACACTGCCGTCGAAGGGCTGACGCCTGAGGAAATCGAGAGATATGTGACCGTGCCTATCGAGAACGGAATGGGCGGGATCGCGAATTTGGTCCAGACCCGCTCCATCTCCCGGTTCGGCCTTTCCCAGGTCACACTGGTTTTTGAAGATTGGATGGACATCTACCGCGCCCGCCAGATGGTTTCGGAGCGCCTGCAGGAGGTCATCCCGGAACTCCCGAAGGGGATTCAACCGAAACTGGGCCCCATTTCCACGGGGTTGGGAGAGGTGTACTTCTATACTCTGAAATCGAGCGCTCCTGCGATGGGACCTGTCCGTATCACGCAGCTCATGGAATTAAAGAGCGTTCAAGATTGGTACGTGAAGCCGCGCCTGCTGACCGTGCCGGGCGTGGCGGAGGTCAACAGCATCGGAGGATATGAAAAACAGTTTCACATCCAGCCGGACATCCGAAAGATGTCTCGTTACGGTTTGCACTTCAGCGATCTCATCGAGGCGATGGAGAAGACCAACCAGAACGTGGGTGGCGGCTATATCCAGCAGACGGGAGAGCAGTTCCTGGTCCAAGCGACCGGGCTTCTAATGGACGCGGACGATATCCGCCATGTGCCGATCAAGTCGCTGGAAACCTTGAAGACCCTCACCATTGGGGACGTAGCCCAGGTTCGCTTGGCCTTTGAGCTCCGGACCGGCGCAGCCTTGGTGAACGGCGAAGAGGAAGTCGTAGGAACCGCGCTCATGCGGCTCGGCGAGAACAGCCGCATTGTGGCCCACAACGTGGCTGCCAAGATCGAGGAAATCAGGAAGGGGCTGCCGGAAGGGGTGGTCCTGCAGCCACTCTATGACCGGTCGGCACTGGTGGACGCCACATTGAAGACGGTGGAGCACAATCTTCTTTTTGGCGCGTTTCTGGTCATCGTTGTTCTCCTCATGCTTTTGGGAAATATCCGCGCCGCCGTCATCACGGCGGTGACCATCCCGCTGACACTCCTTCTGACGTTCATCGTGATGAGGCGCCTGGGGATTTCGGGAAACCTGATGAGCTTGGGAGCCTTGGACTTCGGAATCATCATCGACGGCGTCGTCATCGTTATTGATAATTGCGTGAGGCGCGTTCATGCCCGCGTGCACGATCTCGGGAGGCCGCTTCACAAGGACGAATTAACTCATACGATAGAACAAGCTACTTTGGAGATTCGCCAATCTGCCGGCTTCGGACAGATGATCATCGTGGCGGTGTTCATTCCCGTGTTCGCCTTGACCGGGGTGGAAGGGAAGATGTTCGTGCCTATGGTGGCGACGTTCTGCGTCGCTGTCATCACGGCCTTTGTGCTGTCTTTCACCTTGGCCCCCGCATTGGCAAGCCTGTTCCTGAAAGGCCAAGTGGCTGACCATGAGCCGTGGCTCATGAAGACGATTCGGTCTGCCTATGCGCCAACGCTTCATTGGGTGTTGGGGCACCGGGCCTGGGTTCTGGGAGCTGGAGCGCTGTCCGTCGCCGCCGGTGGTTTCCTCTTTTCCCTGCTCGGCGGCGAATTCTTGCCGCAACTGGACGAAGGCTCTCTGGCCATCCAGTTCGTTCGGCCCACTAACATCAGTATCGACCAATCCGTTGAGCTGCAAAAGAAATCGGAGGATGTTATCCGGGAATTCCCCCAGGTGAGTCATGTCTTCAGCCGGATTGGAACGGCGGAAGTGGCAACCGATCCAATGGGGGTCAATCTCTCAGACACGTTTATCCTCTTCAAAGATAAAAAGGACTGGCCCGCCTTGGGCGGGTCAAAGCTCACAAAGGCGAGGTTGTCTCAGGCCATCGTTCAAAGCCTGCGGGAGCGAGTGCCAGGCCAGCGGATGCTCCTGACCCAGCCTATCCAAATGCGGTTCAACGAGCTATTGGAAGGCACGCGGGCGGACATTGCGGTGAAGGTCTTCGGCGACGACATGGATCGATTGGCCGAGATGACTCAAAAAGTGAAAGCGGTCATTGAAAAAGTCCGGGGCGCGGGTGATGTGGAACTTGAGCTGCAAGGAAAGTCACCTCTCCTGCATGTGGCTCCCAACCTGGACCTTCTTCATTCGTTGGGGGTTTCAAGCCAGGAAGTGTTGGAGACCGTCGGCGTGGCCATCGGCGGAGAGGAAGTCGGCTTAATCTATGAGGGGATGAAGAGATTCCCCATCGTCGTCCGGCTGAATGAGCAGAGCCGGTCCGACCTGAACGCGATCAAAGCCCTGCCGGTCGGGATCACCGCTAATTCGACCGTCCCATTGGAAGAGGCGGCGGACGTCCATTTCGAGGACGCCTACGGCGCGATCTCACGCGAGCAAGGAAAACGGCGGGCGGCCATCATGATCAATCCCCGCGGGCGGGACACGGAAAGCTTCGTGGCGGAGGCGCGGGACGCGGTGGAAAAAGCCATCCATCTTCCCTCCGGGTACTTCATGGAATGGGGCGGGAATTTCAAAAACCTTCAACAGGCGAAGGCCAGGCTTTCAGTCCTGACGCCGTTGGTCCTCGTTCTTGTGCTGGTGATGATCTACGCCGCTTTCCGCAACATCTACCAGACGTTGCTCGTTTTCTCCTGCGTTCCATTGGCGTTGGTGGGCGGTGTTCTGGGCCTGCTTTTGAATGGCCTGCCCTTCAGTATCTCGGCAGGGGTGGGGTTTGTGGCCCTTTCGGGCATCGCGGTCCTGAATGGGGTCGTGCTGATCAACTGCTTCAATGATCTTCGTGCCAAAGGAAAGACAGGAGGGACCCTCATCCGGGAAGGAACCGATCAGCGGATCCGGCCCGTACTCATGACCGCCTTGGTGGAGATATTTGGATTCCTCCCCATGATGGTTTCCACAGGCGTGGGCGCGGAAGTTCAGCGGCCGTTGGCCGCTGTCGTCATCGGCGGCGTCATATCCTCGACGCTTCTGACGCTGGTCGTCCTGCCGGCGCTTGTATCCATCTTTGAACGGCGAATATGGAAATAGAGCACATGAGCTTACGATCCCTGCAATGGGTTAGATCACGGATTCGATGGAAGCGAAGTAAATTTCACCATAGGCCGGGGAGCGTGATTTGATATAATTTTTGTTAACATGTTCAGCTTTTTTGCTTGGTCCACTGATAAAAGACGGCATTCTTATCGCCAGAACACAGGCCTTCGGACTTTCGGCCTGACCGTTTTGGGCGCGTTCGTCCTGCAGATTTTTCCGGCGGCGCTATTGTTCGCCATGCCCGCGCATGGCAGCTTGGCCGCTGATCAAGTGAGATTGATTTCCGCTTACGCGGAGAAACAGCCTTATTCGATCCAGCAGAGCCAAAAAGATGTCTTATCCAATTTGCTCTTTTCATGCCGGCGGTTTTTGCGATATCAGGAGTCCGGGTCGCGCGCGAGCGTTTCCTACAACGTTCGGAAAGCGTCGCTCCAAGACCGGCGATCATTTGAGTTTCACGCCGTTGTCTTTTATTACCCCTTAGCGCTTCTCATCCCTCCGCCCAAAACAGAACCAGACCACCTCAATTAACCAGGCCAGAAGTGTGCTATGAGGTTCCCTTGCGCTTTAGGGGAAGGCCTTGGTGTGTCCTCTTTGTGGACCGTCGCTTTGCGAAAGGTGGTTTGTTATGGAAGAACAGAAACCGGATCCCGGCTGGAAGGTATTGCTCAATATCGCGCTCTTGATCATCGTGCCTGTTATCCTGATGCTCATTCTAAAGTTGTTCATCAAGTAGATTGGCTTGGCGCGGGGATCTGCGGTGGCATGCCGCACGTAAGCCGCGAGGCTCGACCGCAGGTCCCCGACGCTGAGTGTTACGATAAGAAATTTACCCGATTGAAATAAATGGAAGGCCCTTTAAACAACGATGTATTCTCTTGAAGCCATCATCATTATCGCTTCGTTGATCCTTGTCATCAGCGTCACGCTGAGCAAGGTTTCGGAGCGTTTCGGCGTACCAGCCCTGCTTTTGTTCCTTGCCCTCGGCATGCTCGCGGGATCGGATGGACCGGGGGGAATCTATTTCGATAACGCCAAGCTCAGCCAAGCCCTCGGCACGGTGGCTTTGGCGTATATCCTTTTTGCCGGCGGCTTGGAGACCGACGTCAAATCGGTCCGGAAGGTTTTAAAACCTGGAATTTCGCTGGCCACCCTTGGCGTTCTCATCACGGCTCTCGTCACAGGCGTGGGCGCGAAGCTCCTGTTGGGCATCACATGGCTGGAAGGCTTTTTGATCGGCTCGATCGTGTCTTCCACGGACGCGGCGGCCGTCTTCGCCGTTTTGCGGTCGAAGAACGTGGGACTTAAAGAGCCTTTGCGGCCGCTGTTGGAGTTGGAGTCCGCGAGCAACGATCCGATGGCGGTTTTTTTGACCATCGGTTTCATTGAGCTCATTAAACAGCCATCCTTGTCGATCTGGTCACTGGTCCCGCTGTTCTTCCAGCAGATGCTGCTGGGCCTGGGCATTGGTTACTTGATGGCGAGGCTGTTCGTCTATTTTGTGAACCGCATCAAACTCGATTACGAAGGGCTCTATCCCGTCCTCTGTCTCGGATGGGTCTTGTTGACGTTCGGAATGGCGGCGATCGTCAAGGGAAGCGGCTTTTTGGCCGTCTACATCGCTGGAGTCCACCTGGGAAACGCGGGATTCACCCATAAAAAGAGCTTGATTCGCTTCCATGACGGCGTGGCGTGGCTCATGCAGATCGCCATGTTCACGACCTTGGGCCTACTCGTCTTTCCGAAACAGCTCGTCTCGGTGACCGGGCAAGGCTTGTTGATTTCCGCCCTCCTCATCCTCGTGGCACGTCCGTTGAGCGTTTTCCTCGGCGCTTCGTTCACGGGGCTCGGCATCCGAGATAAGTTGCTGGTTTCCTGGGTTGGACTGCGCGGATCCGTCCCCATTGTCTTGGCGACGTTCCCTTTCATGGCCGGTTTGGACCAGGACCATTTCATTTTCAACATGGTGTTCTTCATCGTCATTACTTCGGTATTGTTTCAAGGGACGACCATCCCGCTATTCGCCCGGCTGCTCAAGGTGGACGCGCCTTTGGTGCGGCAGCGCCGTTATCCCATAGAGTTCGAAGGATCGGAAAAAACGGACATGCAAATGGTCGACCTGATCGTGCCATACAACTCCAAGGCCGTGGGGCGGCAAATTCTCAGCCTCGGATTGCCGAAAGAAAGCCTCATCACCATGATCGTGCGGGATGACCGCTACATCATGCCGTCCGGCGATACGATGCTGGAAGAGAGCGACGTGCTTTTGGTATTGGGACCCCCGGAAGCAATCAGGGCGGTGCAAGACATCCTCCGTCCCTCTTCGGGAAATACCGAAACGGAATGACCGCCGGAAACGCGATCAACATGATGCCGACGCGCTGTCCCGGTCCGGCTGTATGATGTAAAATGCAGTGATTTTTATCACTGCATTCGACGCGCTCGAGGATCAAACCGCGAGTGCGTGACCAGCTGTCAGGAGTTCACAAATGGCAAGGGTTGCCGGCAAGACGAAAATCCGCCCACACCTAATAGCGTTCGTGATCGCGACGATCTTTCTTGCCGCCGGTGGGATATGGTTGTCGATGTCGAGCAGAGGGCTAAGCGCGGCATTGAACGCTTCGCCGGCCGGCGCATGGATGAGACTGGCCATCATGCTGGTTCCCGCCGTCGCGGTTTACTTCGCCCTGCTCCGTTATTTGCAGTCAATGCTGAAGGATGCCGGCGCGGCCCTGCACTATCTCGATTTGGCGGAAGTCATGCTGTTGGTGCGGAACCGTCGTGGTGAAGTGGTATTCATCAACCGGAAAGGGTGCCGCCTCATGGGATGCCGGGAGGAAGACGTTCTCGGCCGCAATTGGTTCGACTCTTTTCTCCCATCGGATGAGCGGGAAGAAATGAAAGCGCTTTTCGCCCGCCAGATGAGGGGCGACATACCGCCCATCGAATATTTTGAGCAGAGAGTCGTAACGCAAGCCGGCGACGTGAAGTTGCTCGCTATGCACAATTCCGTGCTTTCGGATAAGTCCGGGGAGGTCGTCGGCCTCTTGAGCTCGGGCCAGGACATGACGGACATACGAGGGCTGGAGGAGGCGAACAGGCGGCTCGCCGCCATCGTCGAATCCTCCGAAGACGCGATCTTCAGCATGACTTGGGACGGAGTCATGACCAGCTGGAATAGAGGGGCCGAACGCCTCTATGGCTATTCGCGAGATGAGGTTCTGGGACAGCCGGTTTCCCTCTTGGCCGGTAAAGATCGCGCGCGAGAAGCGCCTCCGCTCCTGAAAACCATCCAGGAAGGCGGCATGGTGGAACACTTCGAGACCGTCCATCGTCGAAAAGATGGAATGCTTGTCGACGTTTCTTTAAGCTTTTCCCCCGTGAAGACGGGAGGCGGCCGCCTTAAGGAAGTTTCGGCCATCGCCCGCGACATTACGAGGAGCAAGCGGTTAGAGAAGGAAATCCTCCAGGTCGCCGAACGAGAGCAACAACGTATCGGCCAAGACCTGCACGACGGGCTCGGACAGAACTTGACCGCCGTGACGTTCCTCGCGCAGTTGCTTCAAAAAAAGCTCGGGACACGAGCGATGCCCGAAGCAAGGGACGCAGCTGAGATTTCAAAGCTGGTGAGCGAGTCCATTGAGCAGGTGCGCAACCTTTCACGGGGCCTCTATCCCGTGGAACTGAACGCGAACGGCCTCGTCCCCGCGCTTCAGGAGATGGCGGACATCGCGGAGAGCAAATACGGAATCCCGTGCCAGGTTGAGCCGGGCGCTTTACTGCCGGACATGGATCCGGCCGCCAATTTCGAACTGTATCGGATCGCCCAGGAAGCCGTCAACAACGCCATGAAGCACGCCCGGCCGGGCCGCGTCACGGTCCGCGTCGGGCAAGCGGGCGACAGGCTCGTGCTCTCTGTCGAGGACGATGGCATCGGGTTGCCAGCCTCTGTGAAAAACGCCAAAGGAATGGGGATGCACATCATGAAGCGACGTGCCGCGATGATCGGAGCCGCGCTGGAGGTCACGGGAGGCGAGGGAGGCGGGACCATCGTGTCTTGCTCGGCCCCCGCCCGAGTCGCCGCCGGATCATCCTGAGGAAACGATGGAAAAGACATCCCCGAAAACCAAAATCCTGATCGTCGACGACCATGCCGTCCTGCGTCGCGGCATGAGACGGCTGATCGAAGAAGAGCCGGACCTCGCCGTCTGCGGGGAAGCCTCCGACGGGCCTGAGGCCCTAAAACTCTTATCGTCCCAGGAACCCAACGCCGCCATCGTGGACCTGGGACTGGAGGGCATGGGCGGCCTGGATCTTATTAAAAACATGAGGAACCTCCGGCCGAACCTTCTCGTCCTGGTGGTGTCCATGTTCGAGGAATCGGCTTACGCCGAGCGGGCTCTGCGGGCCGGCGCGAGAGGCTACGTCATGAAGAAGGAATCGGCTGAAAAGATCGTGACCGCATTGAGGCGGGTCTTGAGCGGAAAGGTTTACCTGAGCGAGCGGATGAGCGACAGGATGCTGGTCCGCCTCGCGGAGGGCGGGCCGGTGGAGCCGGGATCGCCGGTCGACAAGCTGAGCGACCGGGAACTCGAGATCTTCCGGCGCATCGGCCAAGGTCACAAAACAGGCGAGATCGCCGACGAATTGAGCTTGAGCGTAAAGACCGTGGAGACCTATCGCGAGCAGATCAAGCAAAAACTCCTGTTGGAGAACGCTTCCGAACTCATTCGATACGCTATCGAATGGGTTCGCAGCCAGGGGACAGCCTAGAGCGGGCGGCGGCTTCACAGGTTCCGATTCACTCCTTCCCGCGCCGGACTCTTCCCAGGGTCCGGTTTTTTCATGCTTCGCTTGCCGCGCCGCTCGCCACCACCCCATCTTCCATCGGGGAATCCCCCGATGCCTCCTCCCCGTACCGCCCCAAAGCCAAGTTCAGAGTCCCTCCCGATGATATAAAAACCGATATCGTCATATACTGGAGCTGAAAGGAACGGCGGATTCTATTTGAGAAATGCGGCCTTGTCTGGAACGAGGCCGGAAAGGCGGTAACCATGTGCCCTTACTTCAAACCCTCTAGGCTTCAGAGCCTATGCACCTGTCACCCCGAGGGACTCTATTGCCCGAGCCTTCAGAGAATTAATGACAATTGTTCCTTCAATTACGCGGCATGTTCATTGTTCAGAGACCTTCCGCAGTCAGCCGTTGAATCAACGGAAAGGGACAGAGAGCCCGTCGGCCCTCTGGGCGCGGCATAGATCTTATGCCGCAAGGACAATCGCCGGGGGAGTTGGTGAGGAACAATGGCCCGGGAATTACCGATGAGAACAGGAGGAGATCATGACTGAAAAGACGATATGCCTGACGGAAACGGATGCGAAGCGACTCAACGACTTGTTAAACGGCGCGGAGAGGATCAGCCCCATGGACGACAAGCATGTTCGCGCGCTCCGCGAGGAATTGGCCCGCGGCTCGATCGTGCCGACCGGAGAAGTCCCGAAGAACGTGGTGACGATGAATTCCCGCGTCCGCATAAGGGATTTGGACACACGGGAGGAGACCGTCTATACGATCGTTTATCCCAAGGATGCGGACATCAACAAAGGGTGGATTTCGATTCTGGCGCCCATAGGGACCGCACTTTTGGGCTATCGGGCCGGGGATATCATTGAATGGTTCCTGCCTTCGGGAGTGATGAGGCGGCTGAAGGTGAAGAGAGTCCTTTTCCAACCCGAGGCTGCGGGAGATTACTTCCTGTGAAACCGGCTTGGAACGCGGCGGCCCGAGAACCGATAAGGAGGGACCCTATGGAACAAGAGATCCTGCCGGATCAAGCGCCGCGGAAGCGCATTTTTGTGGCCGACAGTAATATGATGGTGCGCCGTGCCTTGATCCGGCTGCTGAACAGCGAGTCCGGTTTGCAGATCTGCGGAGAAGCGGAAAACCGCGAACAAACGCTGGCGCAAGCGGGGGCGACCGAAGCCGATATCGTCATCATCGACCTCGACTGCCAAGATTTGAACGGGCTTGAGTTGGTGCACCGGTTGGCGGAAAAATATCCCAAACTGCCTATCCTCGGGATATCCATGCGCGAAGGCCCGCTTTGCGCCCGCCGGGTTATTGAAGCCGGCGGGAAAGGCTACCTGACCAAACAAGACGCCGCCGTCAAGGTGACCGAAGCCATCAAGACCCTCCTGGACGGCGGCGTTTATACGAACGGCGCGTCGTTGGTCCGGAGTAGAAAGGGAAGGGCCCTGCAATGAAAACGGCGAAGGCAATCCTTGTACCGATCGACTTCTCGGATTCTGCCATCGAAGCCCTGGAATGGGGCGCGACCTCGGCAAGGCCAATCGAGGGGAGTGGGTGGAATTAGGGAGGCGGGAAGCACCATGGAAACAGAACATAAGGTCGGAGGTGTCGATATGTTCAGCGCGTTGAAAGAACGGCTTCAAACGCTTGCGGATAACCATAGAGGCTTTCGCGACGAAGTGCGGAAGCTCGCGGACTTAAGTCCCGAGGAGGCAACGTATGTCGCGAACGATCTCCGCCGAATGGTCCTGGCGTTGCCGGACATGTTGGCGCAGATCAGAGCTTGGTCGGAGGATCCCGGGCTTCCGTGGGACTTCCGCCGCCTCTATGGATACGCGTTGATCTATGTCGGCAACACGGAAGATTTCTTCCCCGAGCGGGATAAGGGGCTAATCGGCTATCTGGATGACGCCTACCTGGCGGGGAGCATCCTTGAGAGGGCCATCCACGAGGCGAACGTCCGTCCCCATTGGAACAACGCCCTGCTTGCCGAGCGGATCCCGGGCTGGTTGTCCACGACACAATGGCTTCTGCCGCAGGTGACGTCGCGGATCGACAGGATCGTGCTCGAGTGGCGCGATGGCGACTGGAGGCATCTGTTGGACCACCCCGCCGCTCAACGCATAGCCTGATGAAGAAAGGAGTCGATCATGCTGATGGATTTGAGAAATCGGTTGAGGAAGAAAGCGACGGACCCGCTGGACGATTATGCCTTGAACATAAGACGGCTAACCGGGCCCAATGAAGCCTCGCTCTATGAGGAGCCCCTGCGCCAGATGATCCTGGCCCTGCCCGACATGGTCGCGCAAATCCGCCGGTGGGTGGACGAGTGGCCCTACATTCCGTCCATAGACCGGACGATGCGGCTTGTGCTCTTTTATCTTCACAATCCCTTGGACCTTTTCCCCGATTACAGCATGGGGCTTTTCGGATATCTGGACGATGCGTACGTCGCGGCTGCCGCTTACGACCGGCTCTTGAGCGGTTCGCCGGAAAGCGGTCTTCGCATGAGGCCG
>CAYZXT010000031.1:0-16255 GCA_964482515.1 uncultured Elusimicrobia bacterium
GTCCCAGAGCCTCCGCAGAGAACCAAAGAGCAAAGCGCCGCCGAATGCGGCCACGGCTCCGCCCCAATAGCTCTGGCTCCAGTAGCCGAATATCCCCAAATCGTACGCCTGCCCAACGAACCCTATGCGGAGGGCGGCGAGAGCGGTCCCGAACAGCGCCCATGGCGGCGACACCCAGGCCTGGAGCATCCAGCAAAGGGCGGCGCACATGAGGGCGAAGGACAGCCACACGCCGACGATCGGCCGGCCGGCGAGGACCTGCCCAACGGCCAAAAAAAGTCCCTGGGCTGGAGGATACTTGGAGGCGTAGGTGGGCTGCTGGATGATATGCATCGATTCAAAACTCTCCCACGCAGGATGAGGAGGATTGGTCAGTCGCCCGCGGGCGAAAGTATCGGCGGACAAAAGGTAGCTGAATTCATCGTGGGCGCTCGGGACCGGATAATGGACAAAGAGGGAAACCGCAGCACTGGAAACAAACGCCGCCAAGCCGACGACGAGCACGGCCAGGCGCGGCCTGTCGATAATTTTATAAAACGGGTGGACCAATTCTTCCGGCACCGTGACCGAAAGCACCTGCCTGCTGACGGACACCATGAAAGAAAAAAACAGCGCCAGCCATTTCCAGAAAACGACCAAGAGCAACAGGATGAGCAGGGAATAGATTTCCAACCCGACAAACTTATATCGGACCGTATCGGAAAAGAAAGGCATCATGATGTCTCCCCTCGCGCATTATCCATTTTATTTTTTCACAACACTGTCCTGATTTGAAATGGAAAGCGTCGTTCGGAACGCCCCTTCGGAACCGTAGGGCAGCAAGTAGGGGATTTCCGTGTTGGCGTTAAGCAGCCATATCCGTCTCGACTTGAAATAATCCAGCAAATTGCGGTTATTCTGCGCGCCCATGTCCATGGCCCAGGCCACCGGAGAACGGTCGATGTCCGCGCCGTTGTAGACCCAATTAAAAAGCGTTTCATCGCCGTGAATGTCGGTCTTGTACCGGACGACGATGAGGTCTTGACCGTCGGCACGGTCCAAGAGGGAAATGATGCCGGCGCGAAATTCGGGGTTATGTTTTTTCGTGGGGTCATAGAGCCATTTGCCCATGGGAACGATGACGCAGGCCAAAGCAATGTAGGTGCTGAAAATGGAAGCGACGATTATTTTCCCCAGAGGGACCGTTCTCCATTTCCATCGGTACAATACTTGAAAACCCGCGACGGCCAGGATGTAAACCGCCGTCAGCGTAGGCGCCGTGTGATGCGGCAATTCCCGCCGCGAGGTCGCGATCACGCCCAGCAGCGCGACCAGGATCTCCAGGGAAAAGAACCGCATCCAAAAGGAATTCAAAACAGCCCCCAGACAAACCACCGCAATGAACATCGGGAAATTCCAATAATAGGCGACCCACTTCCGAACCCTCTTCCTGGCGATATTGAGTGCGGAATCCCCTTTGTACTCGTTGTCATCCCACTGTTCATGGAACTGCTTGATAAAGGGATGCCGATAGGCGGGAAGGGGACGGGACGGTTGCCATCCGAAATTCCGGATGACGGCATAAATCTCATCGTGATGCTGAAACGGAAGCTTGAAAGCGTTTCCGGTCACCCGCCAATTATAGTAGGTCATCCATGACGCCGTCAGCGTCAGGACCGCGAGCAATGGCAACACCACATGGAATGCCTTAACTTTTCGGGGAAAACGATTATCCTTCAACAACCAAGACAAAAGCAGGACGGCCACCGGAATACTGGCGAGCAACCCTTCGTACGGCCTCGAATTGGCCAGGATGGCCAAACCGAGCCCCAGGACGAGGGAAAGCGGGACGGAGGGCTTTTCCCTGAGGCGCGCGACCGAACCGAAGAGAAGAGCGCCGCCCAACGCCCCGGCGGCCCCTCCGAAGTAACCTTGGGTCCAATAGCCAAAAATTCCCGTCCGGTGCGACTGGCCTAGAATTCCGGTCTGAATGACGCAAAGCGCCGTCCCGAACAGGGCCCAAGAAGGGGGAAAAAAAGCCAACAGAGCCCAACACAGCGCGGCGGCCATGAGCACAAACGAGATCCAAACTCCCAAGATGGGTTCTCCCGCAAGGACTTTGCCCAGGGCGAGAAACATTCCCTGCGCGGGAGGAAATTTCGACGCGTAGGCCGGTTGCTGTACGACGTGGAAGGTCTCGAAATGCTCCCAATGAAGGTGAGTGGGGTTGGCCAGGCGGCCGAGGGAAAAGGTATCGGCGGACAGCAGATTACAGTATTCGTCGTGGATATCGGGCAGCGGAGCGCGCCCCGCGAATGCCGCCATGCACACCGGGAGTAAGGCCAGGCACGCGGCGAAAACGACGGCGCGACCCGGACGGGCGTCCAGGGACGCGCGCCATCGGGCAGGAAAAACGGGCGACGACAGCGCTCCCGCCGGCAACAATCTTTGCGGCAGGAGGATGAGCAAATGCATCCAGGAGAAAAATGATTCCATCGCTATGCCCAGACGGGCTTCCGCCGCATGAAGGAGATCCCGCATTTTGAACAAGAAAAAGCGGGGGGCTTGGAGGAGAATCCTCAAGCCCGTCAGCAGAAATTCGTTGACGTTCGCCGGCCAAAAAGTATTAACGAACTCGGGCCAGTATTCGCTCACTCGGCGGGCGAACAAACAGCTCACCAAACCGAACACAAGGAGGAACGCTTCGAACATCCACAATCTTGTTTGATACATCATGCCGCGGGTTCGCCTTCCTGGTAGGCAACCAGCTTCGGGCGCTGCTTGTCGGCTTCCAACAACCACTGCCGCCTGTCGGAGAAATAGCGGCGCAATTCGCCGTTCTCTTCCGGAGACATTTCCCTGGCCCACACGACCTTTGAGCCGTCGATATCGGCGCCGTTGTATATCCATTCGTTGTGGAAGCTGTGGTCGGCCGAATATCGGACTATGACCAGATGCCGCCCCGGCGTCGACCTCAATTCGCGCAACAAACGGGCGCGGTCCCGGTGCCAGGCGCAAAACGGCATTTCGTTCCGGTATTTAAACGGGATCGCCATCTCGCCCAAAGACAATATGAGAATAAAACATACGGCGATCCCGCCCAGCCGCCGGTTTTCAAACCGCCAATCCCTGAGGCGGACCAGACCCAGGGTAACGAAAAAATAGATCGGAAACGCCACGGGCGCGACATAATGGGGAAAAGCGAGCCGCTCCACGGGAAGTTCGCCCAGAACCATCGAAAGGAGGGTGATGCCGAAAAACGACGGCCACAGGTCCTGGAAAAAATCCCGCTTCTTCAGGAATAAAAGGGGAACCAACAGAAAAACCCCTAGGAAGAATATCCAAGTCTGCTTGATCCTGAACAGCGTTAAGTCGATGAATCCCTTCAGCGTGGAGTGATAGGCGTACAGTTTCTGAACGTACCCGGCGTAGTAATCCTTCTGAATGGAATGGATGAATTCGGCCTTGGGGCGGGTTTCCTGTCCGATGAAAATAGGCGGCATCCCGTAAGTCGCCTCGTGGACTTCATAGGGCGTCTTCCACGGATCGCCGGTGACGCGCCAATTGTAATACGCCATCCAGGAAAAGGTCAGGACCAACATCGCCGACAGCGGCGCGACGACGCGGAACACTTTGACCCGCCCGGAAAAACGCTTGTCTCTCAGCAGCCAGAAGAGGAGGAAGACGGCCAGGGGGAAAGCGGCGAGCAGCCCTTCATAGGGGCGGGAATTGGCGAGGATCGCCAGGCCCAAACCCAACAAAAGTGAATGGTGGCCGGAAGGCTTGTCCCAAAGCCGCCGGGCGGAACCGAATATCAGGGCGCCGCCGAGCGCGGCCACGGCCCCGCCCCAGTAACTCTGGCTCCAATAACCGAAACCGTTTGCCAGGTAAGGTTGTCCCACGACCCCCGTCCTCAAGCCGGCGAATACGGTTCCCAGGAGGGCCCACCCGGGAGGAAAAAACGGTTTGAGCGCCCAGTAGAGGGCGGCCATCATCAGGGCGAAGGTAAGCCAGACTCCCGCGATGGCGTGCCCGGTCAGCACCTGGCCGATCGCGAGGAACAATCCCTGGGCGGGAGGATATTTGGCGGTGTATGACGGCTTCTGAATGATGTGGAACGATTCGAAATGCCGCCAAAGGGGGTGCGTCGGGTTGGTCAGACGGCCGCGCGCGAACGTGTCGGCCTGTAGGAGATAGCCGAACTCATCGTGCGCATTCGGCTCCGGCATTTGAACAATAAGGGAAATCATCGCCGCAACCATGAAGAACGCCAGACCTATATATGGCGCTGGAATCCACCGGGTTTTCAGGTGGTTGAGGGACGCCATTATCGACGAAAGGACGATCCTATAGAATACGCGTGAAAAAACAGATATTATTTCAGCGCCGTGCAGGATAACACCTGCAAACAAGGCGAAAAATCTGCCCATCAGCTTCAACAGGAAATGAATCGGCTTGATTGATGCGCTTAAAAGCAATAGAGCCGCGGTTTCACCGGCGGCTATGGCCGATTCGCGGCGTTTCAGCATCCAAAGAATCATGAATGTCAGAAAAAAGGCCCCGAAGAAAATGATTTTGAATGTGTCGAGGAATTGAAACGCGTTCATTTGGAACCTATCCCGGAGAGCCTTTTGATCCAATCCACCGTTAATATAAAAAACAGCCTTTCGATTATAACATCAATTTTACGGAATAATTTCAATCAGATTGTCGCCGTCGCTCTTTCGGGCCTTTTGCTTCGCTTCTATGAACTAAACGTCCACGGTTTCCGTTGGGATGAGCTGTTCATCCTGTTGAATTCCAAACGGCCATTTGAATCCATCGATACAATCACGCCGCCCCCGCTGTTTTCCTATCTGGTTCGCCTCTTCCACCTCCTGGTGCAAAATGACGAATTCACGCGAATCGTCCCGGCGGCCATCGGCGCCATCACGATCCCCGTCATGTACAAGGTCATGCGCCGCTGGCAAAATCATGAGTCTAGCCTTTGGGGAGCCCTCATCGTGGCCCTGTCCCCGCTTCAAATTTTCTATTCCCAGGATTTAACGATGTATAGCCTGGTGATGCTGGAGTCGCTGTTGGCCCTCTATTTTTGGGACCGCCTGCTCGATGAGGGACGCTTTGCGGATTTTTTCTGGTACTCGGTCGTCATGATCGCCGGCTTCCAAACGCACCAATGGTTCGCGTTCGTTTTTTTGTCCCAGATGACGTGGCTGTTCTTTTTTACGCCCGTCGACCAGCGGTTCCGCATGGGTTTGTACGGGATCATCACCGTCGGATTGGTGTCGGCCGAACTGCAGCCCGATTCTTTTTTCAACTTCCATGCGCCCTATTTCTTTTGGTTGAAAACGCCCTCGATTTCGGACGTCCTCAGGACATGCCAGGTGTTCCTGTTTGGCATCGCGCCGCCGATGGGCAGCTGGAGCCCCATGAACCCGGGGTTGGCCGCGGCCCTGCTGTCCGTTTCCCTTCTCGCCATCGCGGCGGGATTCATTGTCGCGCGCAACGACTGGGTGCGCCGCGTGAGGGTCGCCTTCGTGGGATTGTTCGGTCCGCTGGCCATCGGCTTCGGGTATTCCTATTTGATAGCACCCGTCTATTCCGCGGACAATCACGCTCTCATCGCTTACCCGGCTTTCATCATATGCGTTTGCGCCGTCCTCGGCCTGCGCGAAGGCTGGTCCAGGCGGCTTTCCCAGGGGATCGGCGGCATCTACTGCCTGCTGTGCGCCGTGCTGCTCGTCTTTTATTTCAAAACATTTGAAAAAGCGCCGTGGAAGAACATTGCCCGCATCATTGAATCCGTTCCACAGCCGCGTGCCGTGGACACGAGCGCCCTCGGCACGGTCGACAGGGAAACCCTGAGATACTACATGGGTCGAATCCCGACTTGGCAAGGGCCGCAGTTCTGGCGCGACGGCGCCGCGGGATCCGGTCCTGCGGAAAACGTGCATCTGGCGCTTCCGATCCGAGCGGGACGCGAACACGATATCCAGAACGCCCTGCCGCCGGATTGGAAGCTGAACCGCGTCGTTTACTCGAACGATGTCGTCGTCTTCCTGATGGATAAGACCGTGGGGAAATAATCCGATGGAACGGCTAAACCCCTATCGGTCATTCATGAAGGCTTACCGGTCTCGCCGGGAAAGCGCCGCGATCCGCGACGCCCTCCTCGAGGAATACCTCCGTTCGTCCATAATCGGATTAAAACGGCGTCTTCTTAAATCGGCGCGAGCGCTCCTTCTTGTATTTGTCGGATTGGCGGCCGGGCTTTTGCTCATGGAGGCCGCCCTGCGGGTTTTCGGATATCAGCTCCGGCCTCTCCGCTGGGACCAATTGCTTAAAGCGGACCCGGACATCGCGATCCATCCCAGACGGATATGGACTTCGGATCGGAGCCTGGACGGCATCCGCGGGCCGGCCGAGTCCGCGGCGGCGCCCCGGAAGATGATCCTGTTCCTGGGCGATCCCTTCATCGGACAGCCTGTTCGCGGCGGGCAAAAGAGTATCCCGGAAATTCTGAAGGAAAAGCTGGGCCTGGAAGACGCGGCCGTTTATGATGTCTGGGTCGCCGGGTACGGTCCTGAACAGGAACATTCATTCGTCATGGAGTCCGTTCTGCCCCGGTTCCGTCCGGACCTGATCGTTTGGAGCTTTGACGACGGAGACTATAAACGCATGCATTCCCTGTCGCTTTATTTGCGGACCAAGGATTCGCTGGAGTATCTGCCCGCCGTTTTCCAGGGACTCTATCTTCAAGGCGTTTTCCACGACACGATCCTCAATGGTTTTCCCGGCAGCCGCGCGCTCAACCTGATCGCCCGTTCCCTGGAAAAAATGAACATGGTTTCCTTCTTCGTCGCCGGGAACGACAACGAGATCACGCTGCTGATCAACCGCATGGTGGACGACTTCGCCCAAAGGGGCGTGACGGTCGTGGCCGTTCGGGCGCCGGAACACTGGGCGATCGCCCGCATGGATGAATACCGCAAATGGCGGTTCTTCAACAACGCGGGCCGGTTGTTGCCCCATTTCCTTGACGCCAACGAGGCGATCGCCCGTTCGATCGCCGGCGCCGCGAAAAAGAAAAAAAAGCCCGCTTTGTTCGAATCCGAAACGGTCCTATCGAACGAGGGAAGGATTTATTATGCCGACGCCATTTCCGACTATGTCGCGGAACGCGGATTATTGACGAACCCGTGACATGACCGAAGCGAAGAAACCTGTCCTTTACATCGCCGCCCTCGCCATCGCTTCCTCCGCCCTCCTCGGCCAGGCTTTTTCGTCCCGGTTCAACTCGCTCGAAAAAAACGGCCGATGGACGTCCACCAAATCGCACGTGGAATATTTGAACGGGGCCGCCCATTACTTCAGCGGATCCCAGTCGTTGAACCGATATCGACTCGACCTGGGGGCCTGGAACGGTTTCCAGGAAGTCGTTTCCAAAGACGCGATCTCACCGAAGCAAATCGATTTCGAGTTCTATCTGCCGCGCCCATCGTACTTCTACGCCATTTTCAACAAGGACGAAGGCGGGTTTTCCGGAATTCGGATCAGCACGAGTGACGTTTACGACAATTGCTACTTTGACGCCGAAGACGGCGGAAGGTTCCTGCGCCGGACACCGTTTCAAAACGACCATTTGCAGCCGGATTCCTGGAATTCCTGCCGGTTATCGTTTTCCTCCGCCGCCGTGGCGGTCTCTTTGAACGGCCTTCCCGTCCGTTCCTTTCCCATGGATCCCAAGAAGGAGCAGCGCATCGGCTTCCGCGGCTCATCGGGGAACGTCCTGATCGACGATATCAGGATAACGACCGCGGACGGAACGGTCGTCCGGGAGTCTTTTTTCAACGTCTCCCTTTTTCTGTCGTTTTTTTTCACCGGCCTTCTGACGATCGCCGCCGCTCAGGCGGCGTTCGGCTTATTCTTAAAGGCCCGGAACGTCCCTTCCGCCGAAGTCTTGAAAAAACTCCTCCTACTGAACGTCAGGGTCCTGATCGTTTCCATCCTCACGTGCGGTTTTGTTCCGCTGTGGAGCGCCCGGTACCCCAGCACGACCGGGTTCCTTCGCGGACTGCAGCGCAAAGAAGAAGCCTTCCTCAAGGCCGCGCCGCGGCTTATCAGCGATATCATCATGGAAAAATACGGTTTCGAGAAAACCGAGGGCTTGTACCGAATTTGTTTTTTCGGCACGTCGCAGACCGGCGGCGCGGGCGCCAAATCGCCTGATGACACGTCCGTCCGGCGTTTGGAGAATCTGCTGAACCGGTCGTCCCGGGAGTCGGTGACGGTCGAATGCATCAACCCTTCCGTCGGGGGGGGTGATACCACCAGGATGCTGCCCTACTTTCAAAACGATTGGATCAACCTTAAACCGAACCTCGTCGTGGCGATTTTGTCCACCAACGACACGAAAGACGTCTTCGGACCGAACCTCCAACAGATCGTGCTTATCGGGAGGAAGCACGGCGCGTCCACCGTTTTCGTTCTAGAAGCCAATTCTCCCGAATTCCCTTACGAAATTTTCATGGCCGAAAAGCATGCCATCATGCGGCGAGTGGGCCGGGAAAACAACATCCCGGTGCTCGACGCGCATGAATACCTGAAGGCGCGCCGGAACGACGGGATTCTATGGTGGGATATCGTCCATTTGACATCCTTCGGACATGAGCTGATGGCGAACTTTCTTTACGAGAATTTAAAGCCGATGATCGATGAACAGATCAAGAGAACATAAACCGACGTCACCGGAGAACACGAACGTTCCGTCCCAGTCGTTCTGGCTCGGTGCCGTCATCGTCGTGTCTCTATCTTTACAGTTCGGTCTCCTTTGGTTCCGGGATTTCGATCCGGACGAATTCCAGCACCTCCATGCGGCCTGGTGCGTTTCGAAAGGCCTCGTCCCCTACGTGGATTTTTTCGGACACCACACGCCCGGCCTCTGGTTCCTCCTCGCTCCCCTGATGCGGCTCCTCCGGCCCGAGGCGGACTTCAGCAGCGCCGTCCAAACGCTTTTCCTCTGCCGGGCGCTGATGCTGGGGCTTTCCGGGTTGATCCTGATGTTCACCTGGAAACTCGGACGGCTTTGGCGCGGCAACGACCTGGGGGCGACCGCCGCGGCGTTGCTGGCGTGCACGCTGATGTTCCTAGAGAAATCCATGGAGACGCGGGTGGACGTCCCGGCCCCCTTGGCGCTCATGGCCTGCCTGTATGTTTTGTTCAAGGCGTTCAAAAATCCCGATCAAAACGGAAACGCCGCCTTCGCCTCTTCCGGTTTATTGTTCGGTTGCGCCCTCATGTTCACGCAAAAGATGCTGTTCGTCGTGCCCGGCCTGTCGATGGCCCTAGGGTGGTATGTCATGGACCGGCGCATCGGGAAAACGCGCGGGAAAAAACTCGTGGAGACCGCGATTTTCGCCGGGAGCATGCTGGTCCCCGCGATCATCGTTTCGGTCTATTTTTACGCCCATCACGCCCTTTATGAGTTTTTTTACAGCAATTTCATTTTCAATTCCGACTGGAGGATGCGCTTCAGCCCGGTACTGACATTCAATAAGCTCCTGCGGCAAAACTCGGTCGCCACGATCCTCGGGATCGCCGGATTTCTCTCCGCGATGGCGGTCGTGTGGGGGCGGGCGGGCGGGGCCCCGGGGGGTGTGCGGGTGGTTTTTGCGGGAGCCCGTTGCCAGGGGGGATTTCCTGCTGGTTTTTCCGTTCGCCAGTTTTGCGGCGGGCGCTTTCATCCTGCCCGTCCCCCAACGGGAATATTTCATGGAATTCCTCCCGCTGGGGGCGCTCTTCGCGGCCAGCGCGCTGGATGATGCCTTGAATACCTTTTCCGCTTTCGGCCGAAAAAAAACCGGGGAGGGGGAAACGCTTCGTTTCCGGATTCTGATCCTGTCCGCCGCCGCCTGCGCGTTCCTCGTCGCCAGGGACGACCTGAAAATGGTCGACAAACACGGCCTGCGCCTGGCGATCGCGTTGCTTCTGGCGATGGCCATCGCCGCGTCATTTTTCCAGTCGCCCGGCGGCTGGCCTAAACTTATCGCCACCATCAGCCTGTGCGCATACGGCATGGGGCAGGCCGTCAAATATTCGAGCTGGACCAACTTTGAAACGCTCAACAACATCCGCTATGTGGATCGAAACGCCGCCCCCGGCGAAACGGTAATGGACGGATGGAACGGGGTGGGTGTTTTCCGGCCGAACGCCTGGCATTATTACTTCCTTCATACGGAGATCCTCTACATGCTGGACCGCCCGCAGGTCCGGCGTCTCATCGAAGGGTTTGAGTCAGGAGAGATTGCGCCGAAAGTCATATTCCTCGATGAATTCGTCAGGGCCATAAACCCCCGGCTCACCGATTACCTCCGGCGGAACTATACGGCGACCCTCGTGAGCGAGAGGGGGACATTCTTGGTCCGCCGCTCCGTTCCCTTTCCGCCGAACTGGTCTGCTTACGCGCCGCAGGGCCGTTCGAAACTTCCCCTTCCCGGCGAATTCGACCTGGTGGTCCAGTGATCCCGCTTGCCGCGGCGATACCGGTCATTTTCTCCATAATATGGTTTTCGCAGCACAGGACATTCCCGTCCGCCGATGCGGGCGAGTACATGTTTTCGGCCATGCGGGCCTATGAGCTATGGAGGACGGCGGGCCCTTGGGATGGTTTGGTTGAACTTTACACATATCGCGGATCAAAACCGATCCTTCATCAGGTCCTCGCGTTTCCGTTCTTAGTGCTGAGCGGCGGCAACGTCCGACTCTCCGTCGCCATCGTGAATATTTCACTCCTCATCGTATTCATGATCTTTCTCTACAAACTGCTCCGTCATTTCTTCAGCGCCCCCGCCTCTGCCCTGGCGGCTGGCTGCATCGGCTCGCTGCCGTGGGTGATGAGGGCGACTTTCATGTACCAGGCGGAACTGCCGGTTATGGCCGCCGCCATGGGGTGCGTTTATTTTCTTTTCCGAAGCCGCGGATTTCAGTCAGCCAGGGAATCGCTCCTTGTCGGAATCAATTTTGGCCTCGCGCTCTGCTTTCAGCCGGCCGTCACCATCATCAGTCTTGGGGCAACGGTGCTCGTCCAGTCACTCCTGGCGATACGCGGCGGCAGTCTGCGGTGGAACGACCTCGGTATGGCGACCGCGCCTGTATTGATGTTGATGGCGGCCGCCCTGATCGAATTGCGGATGTATTTACCGCTGCCCACCCTAATCGTCGTGTTTTATTTTTTGTTCACGATGTGGTTTATTTTCTGGCGGATAAAGATCGGGCCGTGGGGACTGTCCCTGCCCTATTTCCTGGCGGTTCTCTCTTCCGCATTGATTTTCTCATTGTGGATGCTTCCGTTCCTCAAAGAGGTCATCGATTGGGCCTACACCTCAGCCTACTCGGACATCAGCAAGATCGCCGGGTTGTTCAGCGGCGGGCCCATCCTCGGCAGCCTGTTTTTCAGCTACGGAAACTTCGCCGCACTCTTTTTCATCGGTCTGGTCGCCGTCCTTGGGTACAAAAAATTAAACGATACGGATGATGTCGCCAAAATCTTTACGATTCTGGCACCCCTCATTTTCGTCCCGCCGCTGATCGGGGCGACCAGCCACACCGGAGACTATAGATACTATTGCTTCGGGTTCACCATGCTGTACACACTCGGCACGATCGCTTTATTTTTAACCCGGGATTCCCTGACGGTGCGCACCGTCAAAAAACTACTGTTACTCCTTGGGGTGTTCAATATTGCGCTGCTGTTTCAAAATATCGTTCTGGGCGAGCATCGCCTGGTCAAGGTGAGTTATGAGCTGATGGGGCGGGACGCCTACCTTCTCCTATACTGGAGGATGCCCCCCTCCAAGTCTGCCGAAAACGAAACATCTGTCGTGCACGCTCTGCAGGCGGCAATAAATCCCGCAAGCAAAGAAAAAACCAATGTCGCAGTAAGATACCCCTTTGACAAGTATGAATTCAATTTGATCGCCATGGAAAAAAGGCTGAATCTTTTCTTCCATGACACGCTAGATGGGGATTGGCCCTCGGAAGGACCTCCCGATTTGGAGAGATTCGTTGATGGGATGCGCCGAAGTTTTGATTACGTTTTGGTCGGTCCGCTCAACAGGGACATTTACAACGAAGGCTGGCCATACATGAACCTGCCCATGAACAAGCGGGGGACGGAACTGCTTCAGAAAATCATGGAGCGATGGCGTGACGGACGTTTGTCCGAACTCGGGATGACTCCCGTCACCACGCTCAGCCCGGCGAACAGCGATCTTGAATACGTATTGCTGAAAGCGCGGGAGATATGAACGTCCTCAGACCGGCTCCTTGGCGAGGCGTACGACCTCAATTTGATTAATCATCCACCGCGATTTGATGGACCAATCCGCCGGCAAATGCGCGTCTTTACTCCGGGCCTTCGGGATGGGGACGATGAGATCAAAGCGCGCATTCGCCAACGCCCGTCGGGGCGGAACCCGGTCGATCTGCCACAGCCTGCGGATGTCCTGGCCCGCATAATAGATCAACGAATAGCGATCGGCCAGGTCCAGATATTCGGTGCAGACCCTGAACGGCCTGGGTTCCCGGCCGATACGCGCCCACAATTGCTTTCCGACGGCTTTATCCATTTCAAAATAGTGATTCCCGAGCGAGACACCGGAAGAGGCGACCCAGGCCATCGCGACAAACACAAACTGCCTGCGAAACAACCAATAACGAATCTCCGCCAAACGCGACATGGAAAGTATATACGCGGGGAAAAGGACCATGGCGTACCTCGGGAAGAAGACCGGTGTCACGAAATAAGAAAATAAAAACGCGCCCGCCAAGGGGATGAGCAGGCCGACGATGTAAATCTCGGCAAACCTCCTCCTCTGGCTCCCCGGCCAGAACGCGCCCAGCACGGGCAACAGCAACGGGACGAAATAAACAAGCAATTTCATGGCGGCGGACGCCGAAGACACGTGCCATGACCCGAAAGGGTAGCCGAAACCGAAAACGAAAGTCTGGAAAACCCGTCCAAGGTCGGCCCACGTGACGGGATTCAGAAAACTATAGTCGTCCTCGAACACCTGCCTGATCATGACGGGAATCCAGGGGACGAACGACAGCGGAACCAGCAGAAGGATCAGGAGGTTCCTGTCGGCGAACCGCCTGCCTTTCCAATACTCAAACATCAGCCACAACAGCTGCGATGCGAAAAAAAACAAGAACCAGTAATGCGTGTAGAGTCCCATGACGGAAACGAAGGCGTAACCCAGCCATATCCTGGTGGAATCGGTTTCCTTCGCCCGGACCCACAGATACAACGAAACGAAGCTCTCCAAAGCGACCAACGTGTACATCCGAAATTCCTGCGAATACCAGATATGAAAGGGAGACAGCATCAAGAAACAAGCGCCTATCAACCCGGCCCGCGCGCTTAACAGCCGTCTCAGGATGAAATAACAAACGGGAACCGTCGCCGCGCCGATCAACGCACAGGGAAAGCGCAGCCAGAAATCATCCCGGCCGAAGAACAGATAGAAGGGCCGCACAAGGTAATGGAACAGGGGGGGATTGGTAAAGAAAAGCGCATTCTTGCTGAAGTTTCCGATCGGAAAACTGACATGCTGGACCGTGGCGACCTCATCGACCCAGAAACCCATCCTGTCCAAATGGGACAACCGCAGAACCAAGGCGAAGATGAACAGGAGTCCCGCGTGCAGCCAGGGCCCGCGAAACGATTCCACCCATTTATTCTGACTTACCGTATTCATTGGCTTCTGAATAATATCAAAGATGACGGACGCCGTCGCAGGAAATCGGTCGCCCCTGTCATTTTCATCCAAATTGCTATAATGACCGACGGGCCGACGATGCGAAACGGCCCAGACTTTCCATGGGAGGGATGGCATGACGCCGGTGTACGTCCTTGGAGTCAGCGACACACAATTTGATTCCGGACTGACCCTTTCCGACGGAAAATCGGTGGTCTTCGCGGCCAACGAGGAGCGCTACACCCGCCGGAAGAACGAAGGGGGATTTCCCGCCCGCTGTCTCGTGGCCGCGGCGCCGCTGATCCCGCCCGGCGCGAGAGTGGACGTCTGCGTGGCGGGCGTCATCAATCCGCCGCTGGCGCTCCGGCTTCTGCCCTTTCTGCAGCGGTTCATTTTCCGATCCGTCCGCTCACGCCGCCCATGGTCCTTTATCTCCATTCTCATCGACTGGGTTGTATTTCGTACGCCCCTGGTTTCCGCCGCCCCGGATTCATTCGTCGGCCGCTGGTCCCGCCGTTTTCTCGACCTCACGTACAAACGCCGCTTCGCCGTCCGATGGCCGGTCGGCTCGGTCCGTTTCATCGACCACCACCAGGCCCACGCCGCCTCCGCCTTCGCCCTGTCGGGTTTCGAATCCGCGCTGGCAGTGACTTGCGACGGGATGGGCGACGGGGTTTCCCTGACCGTGAACCGGGCCGACGACAAGGGCGTCCACCGGATATGGTCGCTGCCCGCGTCGGTCTCCTACGGAACTTTTTACGAGAACATCGCGGAGGCCATGGGCTTCGTGCCGAACCGCGACGAAGGAAAAGTCACGGGGCTGGCGGCCCGCGGGAAAGCGGAGCGGGTGGCGGCGACGTTCCCGTTCACGATGCATCCGGACGGGCGGGTCACGTTCCACGGCCGCTACGGCCGGAGGGGCGTACAGTGGATACGGCGGGAGATTCTGTCCAAATATTCCCGGGAAGACGTGGCCGCCTGGGCGCAGGACAATCTGGAAAAACACCTCGTCGCGATCGCGCGCCGCTGGTCGGAACGGACGGGCCTGCGGCGCATCGTCCTCGCGGGTGGGGTCTTCGCCAACGTTAAGCTCAACCAGAGGATCCACGAAATCGTTTCTCATGAGGAACTATTCATTTGTCCGAACATGGGAGACGGGGGACTGTCCTTCGGCGCCCTGGCGGCCGCGGGCGGCGTTTCCCGGTCGCCGGCCGCCCACGTGTTTTGGGGCGACGGTTTTTCGGAGGCGGACATCGACGCGGCCCTCCGGCGTTTCCCGGTGAAGGTCCGGCGCTGCGATGATCCCGAGGCGACGGCCGCGTCCCTGCTGGCCGAGGGGGCCCTCGTGGCCCGGTTCCACGGACGGATGGAATGGGGGCCGCGAAGCCTGGGCAACCGTTCCGTCCTCGCCAAGCCGGACAGGCCCGAGGTGGCGGCGAAACTGAACGCCTGCCTGCGCCGCTCCGACTTCATGCCCTTCGCCCCCGCCGTCCTCGACGAGGACGGGCCGGAATATCTCCTGAATCTGGACGGCGCCCGCCACGCCGCGGAGTTCATGACGCTTTGCTTTGCCAGCACGCCGCGCATGGCGCGCGAAAACCCCGCGGCCGTTCACGTCGATGGAACCGCCCGCCCGCAGCTGGTACGGGCCGCGCACAACCCTTCTTTCCACCGCTTGCTGGCGGAATACAAACGGTTGACCGGCCGCGGCGTGCTCCTGAACACCAGCTTCAACCTGCACGAGGAACCCATCGTGCGGACGCCCGATGAAGCCATCGCAGCCTTCCTGCACGCCGGCCTGGACTATCTCATGCTCGGGAATTACCGGGTTGAACCCGCGTCCCGCGCCGGCGCTCCCCGGCGCGAAGCGGCGAAAACGCCCGCCCTGGCGGGAAAACCGTGATCGTCATCGTCGATTACGGCGTGGGGAACGTGGGGTCCCTGACGCGCGCTTTCCGGAAAACCGGGGCGGAGGTGAAGCTGTCCTCTTCTCCCGATGACATCGCCGCGGCGCGGGGACTGGTCCTGCCGGGCGTCGGCGCCTTCGGGACCGCCATGGAAAATTTGGAGCGGCAGGGAATCCTTCCCGTCCTCACGCGGAAAGCCTTTCACGAGAAAACGCCGGTCCTGGGAATCTGTCTCGGGATGCAGCTCTTCTTCGCCGAGAGCGAGGAGAGCCCGGCGCGCGGACTGGGCTGGTTCGATGGGACGGTGCGGCGATTCCGCCCGAAGAGCGGGGAAAAACTCGTCGTGCCGCACATGGGATGGAACGAGGTCGAGCCAATCCGCGGCGAAGGGCTTTTCAACGGATTGGGTTCATCCCCGCATTTCTATTTTTGTCATTCCTTTTACGCGGACGGCGTCGACGGCGCGTGCGCCGCGGCCCACACGCAATACGGCGGGCGGTTCGTTTCGGCCGTGGCGAAGGACAACCTGTACGGCGTGCAGTTCCATCCGGAACGCAGCCACGGGAATGGCCAAACGCTCCTCCGCAATTTCATCCAACTGACCTTATGCTC
>CAYZXT010000031.1:16265-23015 GCA_964482515.1 uncultured Elusimicrobia bacterium
GCCTTCTCCTAAAAGACGGAGGCGTCGAGAAAACCGTGCGCTTCGGCGCGCCCACGTACATCGGCTGCCCTGTGAACGCCGCGCGGGTCTTTTCCGCCAAAGGCGTCGACGAGCTGATCGTCGTGGACATCGGCGCAACGCCGCGGGGCCTCGGACCGGCGGTCGACATGATCGCGGAGATCGCCGACGAATGCGCCATGCCCTTGACGGCCGGCGGCGGCGTGCGCTCGCTGAACGATATAGAAGCGCTGCTGCGCGCCGGGGCCGATAAGGTGGTGGTGAACACTCATGCCGTGGAATGGCCTGCCTTCCTCGCGGAGGCGGCCAATGTGTTCGGCAGCCAGTGCCTGGTGGCCTCGATCGACGCGCGGCGGCGGAGCGACGGCACGCACGAAGTCTTCACGCGGGGCGGCCGGCGCGGGACGGGCGTCTCGCCCCAGGAGGTCGCAAAGCGGATGTGCGACAACGGAGCGGGTGAAATTTTTTTAAACTCCATCGACCGGGACGGCACGGGCCGCGGCTACGACATCGATTTGCTCCGAGCCGTTTCCGACGCCGTCGACCTGCCGGTGGTCGCCTGCGGCGGCGCGGGAAAACCCATGGACCTCTCCGCGGCCATCGAGGAAGGCGGCGCCTCGGCCGCGGCTGCCGGAAGCTTATTCCTTTTCTACGGGCCGCGCCGCACCGTGCTGATCACCTATCCCACCGTTACGCAGCGCCAGGCTGTCCTGGGAATGGATGGAGTCCGCGTCCATTGAATAAAACGGTCCGGGTTTGCTCGCGCTGCATCATCGACGATTCCGTCCTTCCCATACGTTGGGACGCCCAGGGCGTTTGCCACTATTGCCATATCCACGACGCGCTGGAAAAACGTTACCCCCTGGGCGAGGAATCGGAGCGGCGGCTCGAGAAGGAAATTGAAAAGATAAAAGCGGCCGGCCGGAACCGCAAGTACGATTGCGTGGTGGGGCTGAGCGGCGGACGCGACACCAGTTATTGTTTGTACATCGCAAAAAAACTCGGACTGCGGCCCCTGGCCGTGCATTTCGACAACGGCTGGGACTCCGAGATCGCCAAGCGGAACATCCAGAAGCTCTGCGCCGCGCTCGACGTGGACCTCCATTCCGTCATCGCGGATTGGAACGAGTCGCGGGAGCTCACCAACTGCACGATCCGCGCCTCGGTCCCCTACATCGACATGACGGACGACATCGGGATAGCGGGCGCGCTTTATCGAACGGCCGCCGCCGAGGGCGTCCGCACCATCGTCCTGAGCCACTCCTTCCGGATGGAAGGCATCAACCCGCTGCTGTGGAATTACGTGGACGCCCGCTACTGCCGCGGCCTCATCAAACGTTTCTGCCGGATCAAGCTGAAGAAGTTCCGCAACGTCGACATCCACCACATCCTCTACTGGGCCCTCGTGAAGCGCATCCGCGTGTTCAACATCACGAACTACTACGACGACCGGCACGAAGCGCAGGTGGAGGAATTTTTAAAAAAGGAATTCGGCTGGGAGGACACGGGCGGACACCACTACGACAATGAAATCTTCGGGCTCCAAAGCTATTACACGCGGCACAAGTTCGGCTTCGATTTCCGCATGATCGAGTTCGCCGCGCTGGTGCGCTCGGGAGTGCTCACCCGCGAGCAGGCCCTCCAACGGCTCGCCGCGCCGCCGTCCCACGAGACCCCGGAGGTCGTGGCCTACTGCTTGAAAAAGCAGGGGATCTCCCCGGAAGAATTCGCGCGCATCATGGCCGAGCCTCCCAAATACTTCGTAGACTATCCCACGTATTACCCCATCGTGAAGCGGCTGCGCCGCCCCTGGAAATGGCTATGCGACAAAGGATTTTTTCCCGGGCAGGCCTACGAGAAATATTTTGAGGCCTGAAGGAATGATCATGGCGGAGTTGATCGAGCGGCCTTTTGAAAAGCGGCGAGATCATTTTGTTCGATAAATTCTCTCCAAAAGGCGGGACCGCATGTTTGATTGTTTCGTGAGGAATGGAAAGCGCCTCGTGGCGGCAGGATTGGCGTCCGCCGCGTTGATGGTCCTGCTGTCCGGCGCCGCGCCGGCGGAACAGCCGGCGGGGGAATTGAACGACGCCCTGGCCTCCTGTCGCCTGAAGATGGCGGGGCCGCTCCGCCTGAACAGCGACTTCAAGCGGTCCAGCGCCGGCAAGGACTACGACACCCTCGTGGCCTCGAACGACACGCTCTACGTCGAGATCGACCTCGTCCGGCCCGTGAGCCGGCAGCGGGCGCTCAACTACGCGAAGTCCCAATACACCGTCCTCCAAAGCCTCTACGAAGGGAAGCGCAGCCCCTATCCTGGACAGATCACGCAGAGCGAGGAATGCCCCGCCGACCGGAAACCTGAAAGCCGGGTCGTCACGATCCTGGGGCAGCCCACGGAAGTGCTGCTGGCCAACGCGACCGAGCGCCACACCTTCGGCGTCTGGCAGGACGACCTGATCAAGACGAAGGGGGCCTTCTGCGTGGTATACGACGAGCGCAGCCAGGCGACGCTGGAGTTCCGCGTGTTCCAACCCATCGACTCTTTTCAGCCGCAAACCGTCATCGGCTTTTTGGAATCATTGACCCGGACATAAATCATGAAAAACAAATCCATCCCCCGTCGTAAGGTCCCGGTCCTGGCGATATCCCTCTTCGGAATGGTTGCGGCTTTCGCCGGACCGGGCCGGGCCGCCGAACAACCCGCGGCCGAAAAACTTTATTGGTTCGTCCCGGACGGCATGCGCGCCGATCCCGACGTCTTCGACATCTACGCTTGGGCTAAACAGGGAAAACTGCCCAACATCAAAAAGATGATGGACGAAGGGTCCTACGGATACTGCATTCCCAACTTCCCGTCCCATACGCCGACCAACTTCGCGACCATGATGACGGGGGCCAGCCCCAAGACCCACGGCGTAGCGGACGGCCCCATGCACACGGAAGGTTTTCCGCTGGACAGGCCGTCGGTCGGCGGGTTCAGCTCCACGGCGAAGAAAGTCCCGCCCGTCTGGGTGACGCTGGAGGAGAGGGGAAAAAAGGTCGCGCTGCTGTCCGTTCCCGGCTCGACCCCTCCCGAACTGAACCAGGGCATCACCGTCCGTGGGCGATGGGGCGGCTGGGGCGCCGA
This sequence comes from uncultured Elusimicrobia bacterium, assembly GCA_964482515.1. Lineage (GTDB taxonomy): Bacteria > Elusimicrobiota > Elusimicrobia > FEN-1173 > FEN-1173 > CAYZXT01. Next base: position 19,414 of record CAYZXT010000031.1, read on the forward strand.
TTTCCATCCGCTGATCTTCCAGGCGAAGGAAAACCTGGCTTTCCGCAAAAAGCAGGGCGCCGCCTCGCGGCTGTTCTATTTCGGCCCGCACCTCACCAATTACGTGGAACCCGTTCCGGCTGAAGGATGGACGTCCGCCCCCCGCTCTTTCTCCCCGGCGCTGGAGGCCGCGACCGACGGGTGGGGACAGAAGGTCCATCTCTATTTATACGCGTCGACGCGGGGCGCGGCGGGATACGACCGCATCCTGTTTTCAACCGACAAGAAGACGCCGCTGGCGGACCTGGCCCAGGGCCAGTGGAGCGAATGGGCGAACGTGGTGTTGAAATGGAAGGACATCGACGTCCCGCTGAAGGTGAAGATCAACGTGATCAAGCTGAGCCCGGAGGGTTTTTTCCGCGTCCGCTTCCTTTACGACACGCTCAACGAGCACATCGTCAAGCCGGGCGAGGTCGCCGACGAACTGCGGGACGGCGCCGGGCCCATGGTGGATTTCGTGGACAACTATCCGGCGCAGCTGATCTACTTCGACCCCGAGGACAAGGACACCTTCCTGCAGGAACAGGATCTTTCCTTCGACTGGCACCGGCGGGCCGGTCGATTCATTCTTGGCAACTATAAGCCCGACATATTCATCCAGGACATCTATTCCCCGAACCAGATGCTGACCTCACGTTGGTGGATGGGCGCGCTGGACCCGGTCAGCGCCCGTTATAACGATGTTTCGGAGGCGGAGCGGGCCAAGCTGTGGGAGGAAGTCCATCGGATGTACAAGCAGTTGGATGACCTGGTGGGAAACATGCTGAAGGCCGCGGACGGCAAGACCCTCGTGGTGCTCAGCTCGGACCACGGCGCGGTGCCGCTGGACAAGTCCGTCCGGCTGAACAACCTTTTCGCCAGGGAAGGCCTTCTCAAATTCTCCCTGGATCCCGCCACGGGCGAACCGCTGATCGACTGGGAGCACACGCAGGCGGTCTTCCTCAAGATGGACGGCATCTACCTCCGGCCCGACGGGTTGGCCGGCGACTGGAAGCGCGCCTCCGGAAAAGACTATGAAAAGCTCCGGGCCCGGGTCGCCCGGTTGCTGCGGGACCTCAAGGACGGAAACAATAAAGTGTTGACCGATGTCGTCCCTTGGGAGAAAGCGCGCCGCTACCTGAACCTGCCCCCGGACCGGGTCGGCGATCTGGTGGTGGCGAACGCCCCCGGCTATGGGTTCAGCGAGGACGTGACGGACGATATGGAGATCTTCGACGTTCCACTGATCGCCGGATACAAACAGGCCATTGCGGCCGACAAGGTCAAAGGGATGTGGACGCCCTTCATGGTCTGGGGCCCCGGCGTGAAAAAGAACTACCGCATTCCCGAACCCATCCGGTTGATCGACCAATACCCGACGCTCATGACGTTGCTGGGCCAACCGGTCCCCGGCTTCGTGGAGGGCAGGATGCTGAAGGAAATAATCGACCGCTGAGGTGAATTTTTAGGCAGGTCCGCCCGAATGCGGGTCAATCGCCGTACAGAAAACCGTTCAGCTGTTCCTCCAGCTCCGCGGCGACGCGGGGAAACTCCCCGGCCAAGTTGCGCGTCTCCCCCGGATCCTTCTTCCAGTTGTACAGTTCCCGCCGCCGCGTGTCCATGTCCCAATGGAGCTTCCACCCATCGTTGCGCCTTATCGAGCGGGAAGCGGCATAGCTTCGGGAAAAAGCGGTTATGTCGGGTTGGCGGCCACCGTCCAACGCGGAAGCCAAGCTGATTCCGGACGGCATCGTGGACGGGAGCGGCGGGCGGTGGCCCATCAGTTCGACCAGAGTGGGAAGCACGTCCGCGGTACGCAGTTGAGTTTCCACAAAAACGGTCTTTGTTAGACGGCCGGGCACGCGGACGATGAAAGGCGGGCTGATGTCCTCATCGTAGCAGGAGTTGCCGTGCTCCATTTTGCCGTGCTCCATCAGGGCCTCCCCGTGGTCGCCCATGAAAACCAAGACGGTTTTATCCAATGCACCAATACGACTTAAATATTCCAGGCATTCATTGAAGCGCCCGTCCACATCGGAAAGATTGGCGTCGTATAAATTCTTGAAAAGGGCCAGTTCGTCCTGATAGCTCGGGGACTTTTGCCATTTCAGGGACTCTGCCGGAGAAAGCGCGATCCAGAGATGTTGCGGATGGTGGAGCGCCAGGGCCGGCAGTATTAACTCTAACGCCTCCCGATAGAGCTGCCGGAGTAGGGCTCGCCGACGGCCGTCGAGAGGCATCACCAATTCCAGTTGGCCCGCGCTTCCAAGCCTCAGGAGCGGGCCCGGTTGTTTCCAATAGAGGTGTTTCTCGATGTTGGTGACGAAAGATTGGTCCCACCGGTTGAATTTGGCGTCGCCGATGGTCAGCCCCTCAAGGCTGTAAACGGTTTTCGGGCCGAACAGGATCTTACCGACGGGGGAGTCGGGGGCGTTCACAAAACTGTTTAAGGCCCGGACGATGGCGGCTTTATCGCTTCGCGTGAGCTCGCCGGGGTCCTTGATCCGCGCCAGCCGGCGCGTTAAACGCGCGGGAAGTCCGGCGGCGACCATCGCGGCGGGAGAACCGTCCGTCTGCTTCAAGTCGTTCAGGAGACTGCCCCACAGCGCTCCGTCTCCCACGGGCAGTTGCGTGCGCCGGACACCGAAAATCTGGTAATCCATGAAGGCCGAAAACTCTTCAGTGTCGACCGGCTCCTTCACCAACGTAATGTCATCGATCCCCTTCAGGCGGCGCTCGTAGATCTTCCGCTGAACGGGAGGAAGTTCGTCCCGGCGCCGGCGGAACAGATCGTAGGGGAAATGAAGGTTCCAAATATGCATGAAGGAAACGAAGGGCCGCCCGGAGTCGTCGGGAAGTCGTTCATGGAAGTAGACATACCCCTTTTCGGCCAAGGAGCGGCCGATCGGATAGTCCGACATTTTCACGATATCCGATTCGCTCCAATCCGTCTCAACGAAGAATTGACGGCCATAAGGCGCCGCCTTGAAGAGTTCGCGGATGACGGGTGGGGTATGAGAAACAGGTGTGATCAGATTCTTGAAGACATAGGCGTCCCTCGCGAAACGGTCCAAGTTCGGCGTGACCGGCTTAGAATATCCGTACAACGGCAAATGGAATTTATTGAGTGAATTGACCACCACCAGGAGCAGGTTGTACCGAGCGCCGTCCGGCTCGGGGGGAGGGGGATTCGCGCCAGAATAAACAAGAACCGGGGATAAGAGAAAAACTAAAAAAAACAAAATTCGGACGGCGGGAATATGCGGGGAAAGAATTAAAAACATGCCAAATACTAACTTTCCATTTATGGACCGTCAACAACGAGCGGGTCCGGCCGTCATTGCCTCGCCCCTGCTTCTTTGATATTTTCTTCCCGAATGATCACCGAGAAGTTGAAAACCATAAAAATGCTATCCATCAAACTCGGTCTTTTGGCGACCGGGGTCGTGCTTTCCCTTTTTTTGGTCGAGGCGGGGTTTCGAGCGGCGGGGTTTCTCCTGATGGCCGGCCAGGAAATCCGAAACCGTCATGATTTGTTCAAGGAGGGGACATACCGGGTCCTCTGCTTGGGCGAATCGACGACT
>CAYZXT010000031.1:23025-30709 GCA_964482515.1 uncultured Elusimicrobia bacterium
GCCCAAGCCGCTTGAGGAGAAGTTGAACGCGTCGGGGTTCCGATTTAAGTTCAAGGTGATCGATAAAGGTTTAGGTGGAACTTACACGGGTGTCATCGCTTCAAAACTGGACGAAATGCTGGCCGTCTACAAGCCGCACATCGTCGTCGTGATGATCGGAATAAACGACGGGGAATGGGTATGGAAATTTCCTGCGGAATACAGAGAAGAAACGTCAGCCAAAATGATCGTTTTTCTGAAAAACTCGAGGGTCAACAAGTTGGCCAGGTATCTCATCGAGAGCCTGGGGAAGCGAATTGCCGGCGAGCCAAACCGACCGGCGGAGACCGCTGATACGGCCGAAACCATTGATAGGCTGTATGGTAAGTCCGGGCGGCATGAAAATGAAAAGACGCTTCTGGAAAACGCCATCAAAAACTCCCCCAACGACCCGCATGTTTACGTCTTCATGGGGGACTTCTATTACGAAAATGGGCAACGGGAGAAAGCCGAGGACTTTTACCGGAAGGGGATGAATACCGCCCCACATGATCCTCACGCCTACAGCGCCCTCGGAAACATGTACCGGATGGAAGGCCGGTACGCGCTGGCCGAAGAAATCTTCAAGATCGGCTTAAAATCAGGGGACGAAACGAAATCCTGGCTTTACTGCGATCTGGGAGATTTATACCGCGAGCTGGGGTCCCGTGAGCGCGCGAAAACGATGTATCTTGCGGGAGTAAAAGCCGATCCCGGTAACCCCCGCCCCTATCTTGAATTGGGAAACCTCCACCGCGATGATGGCGAACTGCTGAAAGCGAAGGCGATGTTTGAATCGGCGCTGATGACTGAGCCTCAAAATCCTTGGACATACATCGAACTCGGGAACCTCTATCGGTCCAAAGGTGAATTTGAGAAATCGGAGCGCATTTATGAGACGGGAATAAAAGCCGGACAGAGGAATCCCTGGATTTATTACCAAATGGGCAAGCTCTATCTTCAGATGAATCAAATGGAAAAGGCGGAAAAAGCGCTTATCGACGGACAGGCGGCGACCTCCGCCGTTCCATGGATGAAAACCGTCCTATCCGCATGGCCTTTAGCGGGAAACGCGCCGGGCCGGCCGAGTGACCGTGAGTCGTTGGCCTATCCGCCGGAGGGAACCGTCCTGAATTACAGAAAAATCAGAGACGTCATTTTGCGGAGGAGAGCCAAGTTGGTCTGGATGCAATACCCGATGCGCAGCGTTGCGCCTCTGGAGGATATCCTGGGGGAGGACAAGGGAATAATTTTTGTGGAAAATAAAACCAATTTCGAAAATGCGTTGAAGGGACACGATTTGACGGAAATTTTTAGGGACCTATTTGCGGGAGACTTCGGGCATTGCACGAACATCGGAAACGATTTGATCGCTGATAACTTATCAAGGGCGATCCTGCGTTCCGTCGGATGGGAACCAAAGGGGAAAGATCTGGGCGGCGGCGCTCAGTCGCCGTAAAGAAAGCGGTTCAGCTGCTCTTCAAGCTCGGCGGCGATCGCCGGATGATCCTCAATCGCGTTGTGGACCTCGCCCGGATCATTCTTCCAATTATAGAGTTCGCGCAGGTTCGTTCCCATTTCCCAAATCAACTTCCATCCGTCGTGTCGGCGAATCGAGCGAGAAAAATCATAGTTTCTTGAAAAAGCGGTGATGCCGGGGTGCGGTCCGCCATCGAGCGCGGAAGCCAGACTGATGCCAGCCGGGGCCGCGGACTTGACGGGCGTTTGGAGCCCCATGAGCTCGATCAAAGTCGGGAAAACATCCGCGATACGCAACTGGGTCTCAACGACAAGCATGTCCCTGAGGCGGCCTGGCACCCGAATGAGTAGGGGCGGGCTGATTTCATCGTCGTAACATTTGGCCATTCCATGTTCCAGGTACCCCCGCTCCATGAAGCCTTCCCCGTGATCCCCCATGAAAGCGACGACCGTGTTGTCCTGCGCGCCGAGCCGGCGCAGCCCCTCGAGCGCCGCGCCGAATTGCCGGTCGACCTCGGATATGTTCGCGTCGTAAAGTGCGCGGAACAGGGCGAGATCTGTTTCATAATCGGGCGAATCCCTCCAGACACGAAGGACGTCTTCCGAAGGGGCAATGAAGAAACGCTGCGTATGGTGGAGGGTCAAAGCCGGAAATAGGAACTCCAGGGTCTCGCGGTAGATTTGTCGCAGGAAAAGCCGTTGGTGCCGATCTAGCGGACCGGCGAGCTCCATCCGACCGTTGTCCTTCAGTAAGATAATGTTGTTCGGCTCAAGCATGGCCCTCTCGATGTCGGCCACGAATTGCCAATCCCAGCGCGTCACCGTGGATCCACCGATAGTCAGATTGCCCGAGTTGAACGAACTTCGAGCGCCGAAAAGAACCTCTCCGACGGGCGATCTGGGATCCCGCGTCAGGTCGTTCAACGCGCGAACGATGGCCGCCTTATCGCGCAACGTCAGATCCGATGCGCCGCCGACCAGCGCCAAGCGGCGAAGCAAACGGGACGGAAGGGCGCGGGCGACGACGGCGGACGGAGAGTCTCCCGAGGACCTCAGGCTTTGCAGCAACCCGTTCCAGAGGACGGCGTCGCCCACCGGCAATTCCGTCCGGCGCACGCCGAACGCCTGGAACTCCCGGAGGGCGGGAAATTTTTCGGTGTCGGCCGGTTTTTCGACCAATTTGATTTCATCGAGGTCCTTCACTATGCGCCTGTATAGCCGCCGCACCTCTCCCCGCAGTTCGATTTCCCTGCGCCGGAGCTGGTCGTAAGGATAATGGAGCGTGCATATGTGGAAGAAGGAAACGAAGGGCTTTCCGGCGTCATCCGGCAACCGATCCATGGTAAAGACGTATCCTTGGTCCGCCAGGGACCGAATAATCGGATACCGTTCGAATTCGTTAGGGCTCCACTCGTTCCAGCCGACGCCCAAATAAAAATCACGGCCCAACGGCGCAGAGCTGAAGAGCTCCTGGAGGACGGGAGGGGTGAAGCTGGCCGGGCTGACTAAATTCCGAAAAACATAGGCGTCCCGGGCGAAACGGTCCAGGTTCGGCGTGGACGCGTCGCGGTAGCCGTAAAGCGGCAGGTGCGACTTACTGAGGCAATTGACCATCACCAGGAGAAGATTGGAGCGCCCTTCCGGCGCGCCGGCCATGGCCGCGGCGGGAAAAACAAAAAAACCGAAGAGAACGGCGGCAATGCGATGGTGTTTTATCACGCGGAAATCATATAAAATTCCCACGTGCCGATTTCGAATGAACGTTTTAAGGTCACGTGGAACATGACGCCAAAATATTTTTTTCTCCGATTGGGTGCGGCGGCTATGGGGATCGTCCTCGCGCTGCTGTTGGTGGAGATAGGCTTTCGCGCGGCGGGCGGCCTGCTCCTACTGGGCCGGGAGAGCAAAAACCGCCAGGGGCTCGGCGAAGGGACTTACCGGATACTGTGCCTGGGCGAATCGACCACGCAGGAACAATGGCCGCCGCTTCTCCAGGAAAAACTCGATAAATCCAACGCAGGCGTCGCGTTCAAAGTGATCGACAAGGGGAAGAAGGGAACCTCCAGCGCTATCATACTTTCCCTAATTGACGATTACCTCACAACCTACAAGCCGCAAGCCGTCGTCGTCATGATGGGAATAAACGACAGCCTCTGGATTTGGAAGAACACCATTGAGTTGGAGAAGAAGCCGTTGACCAAATTCCGGCTCTGGGCAAAGAACTGTCGACTCAACAAACTGTCGACCTACATCGTCGACGGATTCCAGAACCGCAAGCGCGGCCATGCCCAAAATAAGACCGAGCCTCCGACCGTTTCATTCCCGTTTTATCCGGCACCGCATCGTCCCATCGATATCATGATGCGGGCGTCCTCCTTGAAGAATCCATCATCTCACATGGATTGGGGCAAATGGCACCGAAAAAATGGCGATCATATAAAGGCGGCGGAATCATTCAAGGAAGCAATAAATTCCGACCCACGTAACGTCCAGGCCTATATCGAATTAGGGAATCTATCTCTCGAAGAAAACGACTACGAAGCGGCCGAGAGGACCTATTTAGATGGAATAAAGGCCAACCCGTCGGATGGAAACCTTTTCGTGGAGCTGGGAACCCTTTACTTCATCAACGGAGAGCATCAGAAGTCCCATGCGGCTTTCGAATCCGGGGTCAAAGCTGGCCGCGGCAATGATTGGATTCTTGTTGCGCTCGGGGACCTTTACCACCGCGAGGGAAAGCTGGACGACGCTGAACAGATATACAGCACGGTGGTCAAGACCGATCCCAAAAACGGCTGGGTCTATGCGCAACTAATCAAACTACATGAGGACAGGGCTCTGCATGGCCAGGGCGTGGACCCGGTGAAATTCGAGCAAATGTATCGGACAGGAATGTTGGCCGATCCCCGTAATCAATTGCCATATGTGGGGTTGGGTCGGTTGTTCCAGGAAAAGGGCTCTAATCACAAGGCGGAAGAATCGTTCCGGTCAGGCATAAAAGCCGATCCAGCGAATCCGCAGGCCTATATCGAGCTGGGGAACCTGTACACACGGCGAGGAAGCACAGAAAGAGCCGAGTCTATTATCAAATCGGGAATAAAAGCCGCGCCGCATGAGCCTTCGCTCTACACGGCACTGGGCGATCTGTACCGCGAAAGGGGGGATTACCGGAAGGCCGAGTTTCTTTTGAAACAAGCCATCAGCGCGAACCCTTCAAACCCCGGCTTTTACGTGGAATTGGTGAACCTTTACTTCGCCATGGGCGAAGATTCCAAAGCCGGAGCGTTATGTGAAACGGCAATGCAAGCTTATCCCGACAATCCGTGGATTTTCCTTGAATTGGGAAAGGCGTACATGTTGCGGGGAGACGGAAGGAATGCGGAATTAATCCTCCTCAGAGGACAGAAATCCGTCGGCGCGAATCCCGCCATCAGCGGGCTGCTTTCAATGCTTTCCATCGCGATGGGCCATAAAGATACCGGAGCAGGCCGACACCCGTTGTCCTATCCGCCGCTGGGGACGATCCGAAACTACCAAAAATTACGGGACCGCGTCTTGGCGAGCGGCGCCAAATTGATATGCGTGCAATATCCCATGCGCGACGTGAAGATCCTAGAGGAAATATTGGGAACGGACAAGGGAATAGTCTATGTCGACAACAAAAGCGATTTTGAAACCGCCCTCCGCGAAAACAAAGTTACGGATGTCTTTCTGGACCTTTTCGCCGGGGATTTCGGGCACTGCACCCCCCTGGGAAATTCCATCATTGCGGACAACGTCGCGGAAGCGATATTGACGAAAACATGACGAAAAAGACTTTGCTCCTCAGGTTCTGCGCCGCCGCCATGGGAACCCTCCTCGCCCTCCTGCTGGTGGAAGCCGGCTTCCGCGCGGCGGGCGGACTGCTGCTCATCCGGCGGGAGATCGGGAACCGCCGGGCGATGTCCGCGGACGGCACCTATCGAATACTCTGCCTGGGGGAATCGACCACCCAAGGGCAATGGCCGCCATTTTTGCAGGAGGAATTGAGCGGAGCGAACGCTGGGCTGAAGTTCAAAGTCATCGACAAGGGGAGACGCGGAACGTTCAGCGCCATCATCCTCTCCCACATCGACGAGTACATGGACGCCTTCAGGCCCCAAATGGTCGTGGTCATGATGGGCATCAACGACGGCCAATGGGTCTGGAAGAACGCCCTCGAGTACGAAGACAAGCCGTCGGTCAAAATGCTTCTATGGCTGAAAGAATGGAGGATCAATAAACTATTGACCTACATCGTGGATGGACTTAGAAACCGCGGAAAAGAATCCCCTTCTGTCCCCTATCGCCCCGTGGACATCATTGAGGCCAAAAGCACGGCGGCCCCGTCCACACCCGTCGAACTGGGCAGATGGCACCGCGAACGGGGCGAGTATAAAAAGGCGGAGGAACTGTTCAACGAGGCGCTGCGGGCCAATCCCGGAGACGCGCAGCCTTACATCGAATTGGGAAACCTCCGCCGCGAGCGCGGCGATTACAAGAAAGCCGAGGAGCTGCTCGTCGCCGCCCGGGAACACGCGCCCGGAAGCGTCCGCGCCCACATCGAGCTGGGGAGCCTTTACCGCGAAATGGGTTCCTATAATAAATCCAGAGAGGTTTATGAAGAAGCCATCAAGGCCAATCCGGACGACCCGAACGCTTACATCGGACTGGGGAACCTCTACTTCGTCAGCGGAGAGCGCCGGAAAGCGGAGGAGGCGTTCCAAGCCGGGATGAACGCCGACCGCAAGAACTCTTGGATATACATCCATCTCGGCGACCTTTATCATCAGAACGGGGAATACGACGAGGCGGAACGGATATACGCCGCCGCGATCGAGAACGACCCGACGAATTCCTGGGTCTATTTTCAATTAAAGAAACTGTTTGAGGACAAATTCATGGCCGACAGGAAAACAGACCCTGCGAATTTCGAGCGGTTGTATGCGCTGGGGATCAACGCGGCGCCCGGGAACCCATGGCCTTACCTCGGACTGGCCGACCTGCACCGAAAAACGGGGTACCACGAAAATGCCGAACGTTTTCTCAGGCGGGCGATGAGAGCGGACCCCAAAGACCCGCAGGCCTATATCGACCTGGGCGACCTGTATGAACACTTGAAATCGTTCAAAGACGCCGAGAGCGCGTATCGCGCGGGAATCAAGATCGCCCCCAAGCAGCAAAACCTTTACGTCCTTCTGGGAAATCTCTATCGCAGAATGGGCGAGGCCTCGAAAGCCGAGCAGGTTTACAAGGCCGCGATAAAGGAGATCCCGGCGGACCCCAGGCTTTACTTGGAGCTGGGCCATCTTTACTATTATGAGATGGGCGAGAAAAACAAGGTCGACGGGTTGTACGAAACGGCCATAGGGGCGAACCCGAAAAGCCCCTGGATTTACCTCGAGCTGGCGAAAATCCACGCGGGCAGGGGGGAGGCGGAAAAGGCGGCCGAGGTGCTCGCACGGGGACGGTCGGCGCTCGGCGACATCCCCGAGATGAACGGCATATTCTCAGTGTTGCCCGGTGCGGCGCTCGAGGGCGGCACCGGGCCGCAACGCGGCAGGATGTCCTATCCGCCGCTGGGCGCCATCCGCAATTACCAAAAACTGCGGGACCGCGTCCTGGCCCGCGGCGCTAAGCTGGTATGCGTTCAGTATCCCATGCGGGACGTGGAAGTCCTGAAGGAAACCCTGGGGACCGATAAGGGGATCCTCTATGTTGAGAACAAAAAGGATTTTGAAGAAGCGCTTCGGACCCGGCGGTTGACGGAGGTCTTCGTGGACATGTTCGGCGGGGACTTCGGCCATTGCACCGACTTCGGGAACAAGCTGATCGCGCGTAATATTTCGAAGGCCGTACTCACTTCTTTATCAAACGATAAGCATTAAACACGGGGACGCCGTCGTCATCGGTAAATCGCTTGAGCAACGACATATTATAACCCGATTGGGCGGCATGGCCCGAAAAAAGCGGAAAATAGTTTTTCATGTCCGTAAACACCGATTCAATGACTATGATTTCCCGGTCGACGCCGGCCAACTCATCTTCGCTTCCCCTGGCCATCAATGAATCCGGGTTATTGGATATCAACCGGCACCTTACACCGCTGCACGTGCTCCTATTAAAATAGGGGTCCTCGTTCAGAATATACAAATGACACCCTAGGTTG